>NZ_JBFUFX010000001.1:0-640906 GCF_056403215.1 Mesorhizobium sp. P2_H9
GCAAAGTGCCTCTAGGCGTCGGTGAGCCGCACGGGTCGGACCTCTTGTGTTGCCCCAATTGCGGCATTTCCGACACATACGAGAACGTCATGCTTGAACTCGACCGGCGCACTGCCGAAGCACTTTCCCGCGCGCTCTGCCGACCTGTCAGACAAGAGGCCAAGCAACCTGCTTTGAAGGTCTATCGTTTCGCCCTTCTCTCTCCGACAGCAGGATCCGAGTCGACAAGGAGCGCAACTATTGACGAGGGCATGAGAATGCGGGGCAGGCTTAGGAAGGTCGGTGGTCCCTTCCGCGCTTAAGGGACGGCGCCCAAGGGCATGAAGCGGCCGGCCACGCAATGGATCAAGCCGGGCCTCGTTGTCACTGTGAAGCACCTGCGCGGCGAGGAAGACTTGCGGCATGTCTCGCTGCAGGATTTCCGGGAAGGGGATTGACGTTTATTTGTGCTTCTCGACTAATGCTTTGCATGGGAGGGATAGCTGATCGATCATGCTTTGAAGATCACATTGGCCAATTGGTTTCCCCGGGCAAAGCCGTTTGTAGTCGTTTCTGCACTCTTTGCTTGAGAAGGTTTTAAAGGCTTTTGCCTCGGCCACGCTGCTCAAAAGCGTTCCTGAGCACGCTAACATCAAGCCTAGCCACAGATGCTTGCCCATAACCCTCTCCCTTGTTGCTCCAAAATATCGGCTCCACAATTAGGCTACGCTAATGGTAAGGGCTCTGCAATCCAGCGCCAGCCCAAGATGAGCGGAACCTAATTTACGGAACGCGCTTTATCTGCTCATGAGCACACGCGGAACCGACTTTGTGTACAAATGGATTTCCAGCAACGTCCCCGAAACGGTCGGCGCCGACATCATCTCTGTTGCCGAGCTGACCCAGAAGCTATTCGCCGACGCCAAGGCAATCGGTATCAGCAGCATGGAGATCGAGGAAGAAACCGGCAGCGTCTACGAGGCAATCCTGGACGCGATCGTGCACCACGACGCCGGTATGGCAGATTGAATTCTGAAGGGAGAGCACCCCTTTGCCCCGCGAGCGAACCTTCCGTCTACAGATCATGCTCAATGCCGAGGAACTCGCGGTCCTGGACGCCTGGCGCTTTGAGAAAAGAATGCCAAGCCGATCAGACGCAGTTCGGGAGTTGTTTCGCCAAGGCCTAGCCGCGAGCGGAGATGATGTAGAAGCAGGCGCCCGTTCGGTCGACTACGGGGTTCTCAGTCCGCCAGGCGACTAAAAGGCGAGGTGGCGGGCTTCGCTGGGTCGCGCTATATCGGCCATATGGCGGGCAAAGGCTGGACGTTCCAAAGTCTGATCGATGAGAAGATGACGGTGACGGCGCACTGCCATCATGCGCCGTGCAACCATAGCCAAAAGCTCGACCTGGTGAAGCTCCGCGACCGCTTCGGCCCAGATGCGCCAGCGATGGCCGATGACCTCACGCCGAAGCTGAAATGCGCCAAGTGCGACGGCAAGAGAGTCGGGCTGATCTATACGCCAGACATCACTCCGAACGCCTACCGGAAGGCAACGGAATGACCGACAAGCCGGCCAATTACAATCGGGCAAGGATGCGTCGTTCATCCGGTGGAATGGTGGGACAGGGTCTGTGCAGCGCACTAGCGATAGCTAATATAGGTACGAACGGTTGATGGACGTTTCACGAACGAAAGGCCGCCAGCCTAGCTTGAAAGTGCCATGGGGTTAATTGCACGATTGCTAATATGCTCATAATTTAGGCAGCGCGGGGAGCGTCAAACCCCTCCCGCAATGGCCGGTGTGGCCGCCGCCCCAAACTCGCCCCAACCGCACCGGCCATTCCCCTATGGCTGGGTATTGTTGGCGCTGTCTGGCTATCCCGCCAAACTGAAGACAACCTTGCCGTCACCGTTCCGAATTTCCATCGCCACGATACCATCAACCTCCTTGCGAGAAGGATAGGTGGCGAGTGCGTGGTCCCGAGCAGCTTTTTCGGCTTCGAAGGGCGTCTTCTCAAAGATGCCCTGCCTCCCATACCAGATCACCGTGTAGGCCACCGTGGGGGTTCTCCCTTCGGAGGTGCTTCAAGCAACTCAACGGGCGCGTCAGCCCTTTGACGGCATCGTGCAGCGCCACCACGACCACGGCTAGGTGATCTTCTGGCTTGCCGTTGTCGTTGGCGAGATCAGCTGGAACTGGCAGCTTCATCGGCTGAGTATGCGCCCACTCTAGCATTCTGGCTACGTCGCACGATCCATTCCACCAAGTCAGGATCGACCGTCTCCGTCCCGGTGAAATCGCGGATCATTTGCGCCGCGTATTCGCGCCATTGATCCTCGGGGATACCATCTTCATAGACGGAATTTTTGAAGGCACTGCGCAGTACGTCGCGGTCGAAAGCTGATACCGAAACAGCCAGCTTATCCATGGTGAAACCTCCCATCCAAGGGCTGGGAACAAAATGGTGACTGGCAATAATAATTCCGTCCTGTGGCCGATTCAATATCGGGATCAACGCTGGGTCCACTCTGTTGCCAACGTGACCCATATTGGATCAGTTAGTTGGCATCGCAATTGCACAGAGCAGATATGTGTTGGGGGTGGGTGAGGGTCCGCCAATTCATCGCGAAGCGACAGAACGGGGTAAGGCAATGCGGATTCTGGTGGGGCCCTCCAAGCGGGAAGGCGTGTCTCGGATCATCTTCCAACGACCGTTGATCGCTGGCGATGTCAAATCTGGAACAGGCGGCCCGGTGATATCGATTGAAGCCGAGGGCATCTACTCGGACGATTCGAGGTACCGATACCTGATCGAATTTACGCGTAATGAACTTGAGGCACTTGTCGGCGCGCCGTAAGCAGTCCCGCCTGCTTCGGCAGCGCGGAAGCAGCGGCCCGGCACCTGGGGCGGGGTAGGCCAGCAAGTGCCGGGCCTAACCGGCAGGGGCATCAAGAGGGCGGCGCCGGCTGATGGGAGATATACGCGCCTGCTAATATAGGCGGAACACAACCAAATGAACGAAGGACGCAACTAAAGGGTGGAATAGGACAAGCGCGCGTTAAGCCCTTGGCATTTGACCGCGACCAGGAGCGCAGGAACCGCGACTGGAAACCGACTTGCGAAAGCACCAAGCCGGAGACTTAGGGCGGGCGGCCCAGCGGCTTGGTTGCTAGGGGGACTGGCAGCGGAAGGCCGCTGGGCCTGACCGGCAGCGGCCTTGAGAACGGGCGCGTCCGGCTGGCTAAAATATATACCTTTGCTGAAAAATTGGGGCTTATCAGTACGAACGATGGAAGCAGCAAAAGCCTGCCACGATCTACATCGTGAGCGTGTTCGACAAGCCGTATTGGCCCACCATCCTGACGACCAAAGACAAGGCCGGAGCCGAGGCGCTTGAACAGGCGATGATTCAGGACGGTGTGAGGGCGCAGATCGAGGAAATCACGCCGAAGCCGAAGAAGCGCTGACGGACAGCTACCCAAGGGTGATGATGTCGTTGACAAACCCAAAGTCATAATCAGCCACAGGCCGGCACTGATCTAGATCTTAGAAACAGCCGCAACGTGAGGGAGCATCCAAGCCGTCTCTTGGGCGAGGAGCTTCAAAAGCCGGGCGCGATTGATCGGGTCTATTTCCGTTTCAAGCTTCTTCTCAAAGTGCTTGATATTCTCTAGGTGAATGAAATCAGCTTCGCTGATTGGCATAGCGCGCTCCTTTCTTGGGAGGGCCACTTTAGGTAAGGCAGGCTGACGGCCGCCCAGCCGCCAACCCCGTCGCCGGCTCCCCCAGAAACTGGGGGTTAGCGCCAAGCTAGAGACTAGCACATCTCAAAACGAACAGGCTGTTTATATTTCCGCCGGGTGCAATGTCGTGGGTGCTGTCCGCATGGCGCCGAGCTAACCGCGCGGTCTGCCTTTCGGCCCTGGCGAACTTTCGGCCGGGTTTTCAGACAATTTGGCGGATCGCCGGTCTTTCAGCCAAAGAGTCTTCTTTTTCATTGCCAGTAGCTCAGCTCGAGCACCGTCATCAGCGGTCGCTTGGCCACGCTTCGCCGCAATCACATAGTCGGCTCTATTCGTTCGATAGTCTTCCTTTTGCACCGCCACCGTTGCTCCTCCCGCCGCGCGGCCTCCCCTCCATGGCCTGACGTTGCACTAACTGCCTGTGCACGGCGAGAGTCTAGCAATTGGGGATTGTATTAAAATGATACAGGCGTCAGACGCGCCTACTTGGAAGGCGGAGGCGACTTCCGCAACCTGACGCCAGCGCCGCCGCCGCTCTCTTGGAATGAACTCGACGCCGACGATGATTCAGGACGGCGTAAAGGCGCAGATCGAGGAGATCACGCCGAAAAAGAAGCTCTAATGATCAAGCGGACGTCACCGGGGAAGCGTGTCATTGAGAACCCGAATCGCTATGATCAGTGTAGAGTCGAACGGGGGGAGAAACATGCTTGATACACTCATTCCGGTGATCGTAGGTGGTGTTATCGGCATCCTGGGCGGTTTGGTCGGCCCCCCTTTGTCTTATTGGCTGAGCGAACGATCGGAAAAGAAGAAACAGAAGGTCGAAAAATTCGAAGAGCTCATGGATGCGATTTACGCGTACGAACACTGGCTCGATCTCGTGAAGAATATCCGAGTGTTTGGGCACGAGGACACGCATCCGCCTTCGCCATTGTCGAAAGTCCGAGCCATTTCGTCCATATATTTTTCCCCAGTTCGATCAGTCCTTGAATGAACTCGAGGTTGCAGCAAGAACATATGAGGGTTGGATGTTTAAGGCCGCCGAAAAGCGCGCGGCTGGCAAAGTCGACACCCTTGGGGACGGTATCGTGGACGTGTTCAAGCCGTTCTATCAGACGTTGAAGGTAGTCCTTAAGCAACTTGAGGACTATGCTGCCCGCGAATTCCGCTACGAATAAGGCTAACGACAGCCTAGCCGGCGATTGCCATCCCTGCCGAAAACGCACGCTAGCGGGGCTTGGGGATCAAGATGCAAGTTTGCACTTTGATCGGACCTGCGGTCGCCGCCGTGAGCTAGGCGCTGACCCTGTAAGCTATGTACCCTAGAAGAATAATCACGATCATCAGCAGCCGGTTCGTCCACTTCTGCGAATCCTGGCCTTCCATCAACGTGATCGTATTGGTCAGTGCATGAGCGGCGTCCTGCCTGCCATGTGCTATCAGCCGGTCACGCGTCTCTTCGTCAAGGCTATAGGACGTCAGCGCGTCAGAAAAATAGCCGAGGTCCTCGTGAAGGATATTCCGGGCGATCATGTTGTTGCGCTCTGCTCGGGTAATGTGCCCGGAAAGCGACTTGTGGGTCTCGAAGCCCATTCTTAGCGCTTCGACGGCCGATTGCTTTTTTGGAAGTTCGGACAACTCTTCCTCCCGCGCCAAGGCCGCGCTTTGACGATTCCTGAGATTGGGAACATCGTAGGCGCACCGGTCGACAGTTGGAAGCTGCCGACCGGCACTTGCCACCGGAAGCCTTGCGAACCCAATTGAAGCCCGCTGCCTCAAGGTGGCGGGCATTTTAACGGCGCTAAAATGGGAACAAAGAGAGCGGCGATCCAGTTGGAGAGAAGGGAGGAAACTGGATATGCAAAACAAAACCAAAGATCCGCCACCCAAGCAGCCCGATCCGCAGAAGACACCTGTCCGTCATCCCGACAAGGAAGCATCGCCTGAGCCTAAACATGTCGATCCGCCACCGCGAGATGTGCGAGAGGCACCGTCACCAAATCCAAACGGCGGTAAGAAGTCATGATCGCCCGCTGCCTCACGGTGGCGGGCTTTTCTTTGAAGTCTACTGACACGGTGCTGACACGACCGCAAAAGCCATCTTATGCGACGTTCGCCCGAAGCTAATAATGTAGCAAAATCAATGTTTTATTGGCGATCCCGACAGGATTCGAACCTGTGACCATCGGCTTAGAAGGCCGGTGCTCTATCCAGCTGAGCTACGGGACCACTGGGGCCGGCCCAGGGACCGGCTGATCTTTCCATTGGCGCTGGCGCTGCCCGGCGATGCCGGTCAATGCGTCCAGGGCGTCCTGCGGTCATAGCGGAAATTCTCCGCATAGGAAATCTGGCGGCGCTTGGTTTCCTTCGGCTCCTCGACGCGGAAGGCCAGCCCTTCCTTCTCGGCATAGGCCACCGCTTCTTCCCTGGTGTCGAAGGTCAGCCTGATCTGGCTTCTCATATCGCCGGAGGTCGTATAGCCCATCAGCGGGTCGATCTTCTTGCGCGATTCCGGATCGAATTCCAGCACCCAGTGGCCGGTCTTGGCCTTGCCGGACTGCATCGCGGTTTTGGCTGGGCTGAAAATGCGCGCTGACATGGGCACCTCGTTGCTGGGTCAAGGCGGCTGCGCCGCCTTGTTTCCGTCAATACTGTGCAATGGTCCCGGCGGCAAGGCTTTGCAACGGCGGCGCATCCCGCGCCTCCGCCAAGCGGCATCGGCCAGATACACTGGCGTGCCAATCAGGGCTATGCTGACGACGGTGACAGATACAGGCTTGGAATCAGGGATCTTGCACGTTCCTACCGGCCAGCAAGCGATTTTCGACGGCACGATCGTCATCGGCGCCGGCGGCGCCGGGCTGGCCGCTGCCCAAGCGTTAATCAAGGCCGGTGTGCCGACGGTGGTGCTGGAAAAGGAAACACGGCTGGCCGAGCCGTGGCACCGGCGGCACGAACATCTGCACCTGAACACGCATCGCGATCTCTCGGCGCTGCCCGGCGTCGCCTTTCCTGCCGACACCCCCGCCTTCCCGCACCGGACCGCCGTCATTCGCCATCTGAACGCGTTCAGCGCAATGCACCGGCTGCCGGTCGAGTTCGGCGTCGCGGTCGAGGAGGTCGTCTTCGACGGCGACCACTGGCTGGTGCGAACCAGTGGCGGGTCGCGACTGGCACGCCACGTGGTGATCGCCACCGGGCGCGACCGGCAGCCGTTCATCCCGGCCTGGAAAGGCATGAGGGATTTTGCCGGACGGATCATCCATTCGGCCGATTTCGGCGCGGCCGAGAACTATGCCGGCAGACAGGTGCTGGTGGTCGGCGCCGGAAACTCCGGCTTCGACGCGCTCAATCACCTGGCGGGTGCCAACACCGCAAAGATCTGGCTGTCGGCGCGACACGGCCCCGCGCTCTTGCCTAAGCGCATCGGCCGGATCGCCGTCCACCGGTTCTCGCCGTTGCTGGCGCGCTTCCCGCTCAGGCTCGCCGATGCGGTGATTGCGGCGACGCAGCGGCTGGTCTTCGGCGATCTCAGGAAATTCGGCATGCCACCAGCACTTTCGGGCGGGGCGAGCCGCCTCACCTCGCACTACACCGCGATCGCCTCCGACGACGGCGCCGTCGACGCCATCAAGACCGGCAAGATCATCGTCGTGCCACAAATTCGGGAATTCACCCACGACGGTGTCGTTCTCGACAACGGCATGCTGATCCAACCCGATATCGTTATCGCCGCGACCGGCTACCGCACCGGGCTCGAGACCATGGTCGGCAAGCTCGGCGTGCTCGATGGCAAGGGCGTGCCGCTGTTCAACGGCGCCGACAGCGACCCGAAGCTGCCCGGCCTGTGGTTTACCGGCATGCGGCCGAGCATTCGCGGCTGTTTTGCCAACGCCGTGATCCAGGCGAAGGCGATCGCCGACCGGATCGGGCGCCTTGAACTTTTGCGGCTTTGACTTCAAACTTCGCGAAAAGCCATTCAGGCTGGAGACGCAGCATCGACCAGGCCCGACGACTATCCAGCCACGCAAGGGACTGGGCCACAACACTGACCCTGCAGCAGAGCGTCACCGGAACGCCCGGCGAGGCCGCGTTCGGACCTTGGCTTGCTGAGAGATTGCGCATCGATCCGGTCTTTGACGGCGCCGAGATCTGGACCATCCCTGTGGCCGACGGCGATCCGCGGCAATGCGTGGCGATGTTGATGCGCGGCAGCGGCCGCGGCACCGTCATTCTCACCGGCCACTATGACACCGTGTCGATCGACGACTATGGCGATCTGCGGCCGGTGGCGACCGATCCCAAGCGGCTGTTGGACGGCCTGCGGCAAAGACTGGCCGAGCGCGCCGATACGCCGGCAGCCTTGCGGGCCAAGGCCGACTTTTCGACGCAGGATTTCCTGCCGGGGCGCGGCCTGCTCGACATGAAGGCCGGTCTTGCCGCCGGGCTGGCGGCGAGTGCGGCGTTCTGCGAAGCCGTCACCAAGACCGGCAACGTCCTTTTCCTTGCCGTCCCGGATGAAGAGAACAATTCGGCCGGCGCGCGGCGTGCGGCACAGGAACTGCCGCGGATCGCCGGGGAACGCGACCTCGATTTCGTCGCCGCGATCAATCTCGATGCCATCGCCGATGACGGCGACGGCAGCCAGGGCCGCATCATCGCGCTCGGCACCGTCGGCAAGGTGCTGACGACGGCTTGCGTCGTCGGCATTCCGACCCATAGCGGCTTTCCGCTGAACGGCGTCAACGCGGCAACGCTGGCCGCGGCAATCGCGGCGCGCGTCGAATGGGCCTCGGAATTGACCGATGCGCAAGCCTCCCTGCCGGGCACGCCGCCAAGCATGCTCAGCATGCGCGACGGCAAGTCCGGCTATGACGTGACGACGCCGGCGACGGCGTTCGTTACCTTCAACGTGCTGAATTACCGCCGCACGCCGGCCGACGTGCTGGAGCGTTTCGACCGGCTCTGCCGAGAGGCAGCATCATCCCATCTCGACCAGTTGCGCCAGCGGATCGCCCAGTCCGGCCATGCCGGTGCCGCCAACGCGCTGGGTACGGCGATCCCGATCCATCGCTACGAACAGGTGGAAGCGGAGGCGGTGAGGGTCAATCCCGGCAACCGGGGAGAATTGCAGGCGACCGGCGTTGCGCTCGCCGCTGGCGGACTGTCGCTGCCCGAACAATGCCTAGTGATGACCGAGCAGGCGTGGCGCCTCAGCCAGCTGCCCGGCCCAGCTGTCGTCACCGGGTTCGGCTCAGTCCCCTATTTGCCGACCCACCTGTCCGACAGTCCGGCCGCTGCAAGGCTGCGCGCCATTGCGTTGAAGATCGCCTCCACTGCTGAGGCCCGCTACGGCGTCGCGATCGGTTGCACAGACTATTTTGCCGGCATCTCCGACATGAGCTTCCTTGGCGAGGCGGACGAACGCGATATCGACGTTGTTGCCCGCAACACGCCGATGTGGCGGGCCGGCGTGCGTTGGCCAGACAAGAACGGGGTCGGCAACATTCCAACAATCAACGCAGGGCCATGGGGACGCGACTATCACACGCGGCTTGAACGGCTGCATGTCGGCTATGCGTTCGAAGTGCTGCCGCACTTGATCGGCGATCTTGTCGAAGCTCTGCTTGGGTCGGATGCGATATCGCCGATCCTTTAAGGACCAGGTACCGGCAATCAGGCTCAAACCCCCGCGGATTCATGCAAAACATCGATAATTGCATGTTTGCGCCGCAGGTCTCGAAATTTTCCAGGCGCTATGGCAAGTCAAAGTTAAGTAGTTCGGGCTAACGTGACTGCGGCCCTGTTCGGGCCTGGAGGCAAAACAGGTCGACGCGCAATTGACTGCTTTCAACACCAGCTTCGGCCGCATTCGTCAGGCCGTGTTTTCACCGGCCAACATTCCGGCGGTGATTGCTGTTGTGGTCATCGCGATCTGCGCCGCGTTTGCCGACCATCAAAATCGAGTAGTCGCAGAGCAGGCGGCGCGGGCTGATGTGCTGGCGCGGGTCAACCTTGTGCGAACCAAGCTCGAAGGCAATATCAGTGGCAGCCTGCACCTGGTCAGGGGCCTGGTCGCGACGATTGTGACCGAACCCTATATGGGCCAGCAGCGTTTCGCCCAGCTGGCCAGCAATGTGCTCAGCGAGGACACGTTGTTGCGCAACATCGCCGCCGCGCCGGATCTCGTGGTTTCCCTGATGTACCCGATGGCCGGCAACGAAAAGGCCATAGGTCTCGACTACCGCACCGATCCAAAGCAGCGCGAAGCCGCGCTCAGGGCGCGCGATGAGAAAACGCTGATCCTGGCCGGCCCGGTCGACCTCAAGCAGGGCGGCAAGGGCTTCATCGGGCGCTTTCCCGTCTTCGTCAAAGGGGCCGCCAACAGCGACCGTTTCTGGGGTATCGTTTCGGCGGTCATCGATGTCGACCGGCTTTACGAAGCCAGCGGCCTGCTCGACCCCGATCTCGGCCTCGACATCACCCTCACCGGCAAGGATGCGACCGGCGTTGCCGGCGCGCGCTTCTTCGGCGACGACAGCGTCGGCCAGGACAATCCGGTGACGGCCGACGTCATGCTTCCCTCCGGATCCTGGCAAATCGCGGCGATCCCCAAGGGCGGCTGGACGTCGATGGATGCCGAGGTCTGGTGGCTGCGCGCGGTGATGGGAGCGGCCGCAGCAGCGATGGTGATACCGATCCTTGTAGCAGGCCGGCTGGTCGGCGAGCGGCAGCGCAATTACTCCGAACTGCGGCGCCTGTCGCGACGCCTGGAACTGGCGATGGAAGCGTCTGCGATCGGCGTCTGGGAGCACGATATCGCCAGCGGCTCGTTGGTGTGGGACGACCGGGTCAACGAGATCTACGGCAAGGAACCAGACGGCAAGCCGCGCGGCTATGAGGACTGGGCCGGCGCCATCCATCCGCTCGATCTGCCCCGGGCCTTGGAAGATTTCGATCGCTCGGCCTCCACCAAAGGACCTTACTCGTCGGATTACCGGATCGTTCTTCCCAATGGCGAAATCCGCTATCTGCGCACCAGGGCAGCATTCTTCCAGGACGGCAACGACACGCCAAAGATGATCGGCGCCGAGTGGGACGTAACTGCCGATGTGCTGTTGAACCAAGACCTGGAACGGGCTCGGCAACTGGCGGAGACGCGCAACTCCGAGCTCGAACTCGCCAAGTCGCGCATCGAGCACAATGCGATGCACGATTCGCTGACCGGCCTGCCGAATCGGCGATTTCTGGACGAGATGCTGGAGAGCTTCTCCCGCAAGCCGGGTGATGGCCGTATCGCGCTGCTGCACATCGACCTCGACCGCTTCAAGCAGATCAACGACACGCTTGGCCATGCAGCCGGCGACGCGATGCTGATCCATGCCGCCGAAGTGCTGAGCGCCAATGTTCGCGATCATGATTTTGTCGCCCGCATCGGCGGCGACGAGTTCGTCGTGGTCAGCTGGAATTGCGACGACAAGGAACTCGCCCAGCTCGCCGAGCGGATCATCGCCGAGATGCGCCAGCCGGTCTACTATCAGGGGCACCAATGCCGCTTCGGCGTCAGCGTCGGCATTGCCACCGACGACGGCCCAAACCTCGTCGGCAAGGACCTGCTGGTCAATGCCGACATCGCGCTCTACCGGGCCAAGAGCAATGGCCGCAACCGCTATGAATTCTTCTCCAATGCCCTGCAAGAGAAGATCGTCAACACAAAGCGGGTTGCCGACGAGATTCTGGGCGGCCTCGAACGCCAGGAATTCGTCGCCTATTACCAGCTTCAGTTCGACGCAAGGACACTCGAGATCGCAGGCGTCGAGGCGCTGGCGCGCTGGAAACATCCGACAATGGGAATTCTGCCCCCGGACCACTTCCTGAGCATCGCCGAGGAACTGAACGTCGTCTCGACGATTGACAAGGTGGTGCTCGAGCAGGCGCTGGCCAGCTTCGACGAGTGGGCGATTGAGGGACTCCAGATCCCCCGTGTATCGGTCAACGTGTCGGCACGGCGGCTCCAGGACAAGGAACTGATCAAGAGCCTGCGCGACCTCAACATCAGGGCCGGAACCGTCTCCTTCGAACTCGTCGAATCGATCTTCCTCGATGAGAGTGACGATCTCGTGACCTGGAACATCGAGCAGATCAAGCATCTCGGCATCGACATCGAGATTGACGATTTCGGTACCGGCTATGCCTCCATAGTCAGCCTGCTCAAGCTGCGGCCACGGCGCCTGAAGATCGACCGCCAGCTGATCAGCCCGATTGTCGAATCCGAACAGCAAAGGCAGCTTGTCGCATCGATCATCGAGATCGGCAGGTCGCTTGGCATCGAGGTTGTCGCGGAAGGCGTCGAAACCATGGAGCATGTCCGTATCCTGCAGACGCTCGGCTGCGACATGCTGCAAGGCTACGCTTTCGGCGCCGCAATGGATTTGAAGACGCTCAAGGGATTTGTCCGGTCACGGCGATGGCGCGCGGCTGGCTAAAGCGCGTCGCGTTCGTTGCCGTTCGCGGTTTAGGGGTTGCACAGCCGCGCCCGGAACCTTATACGCCGCAAAGCTCGGAGTGTAGCGCAGCCTGGTAGCGCATCTGGTTTGGGACCAGAGGGTCGGGAGTTCGAATCTCTCCACTCCGACCATTCTTTCTCTCAGTGATAAAAAGACCCATCGTGGCCGATAGCGCCATAGCGTTCGCCGTACGGGGCGCGGCCAGGAAAACCAACCCATTGGCTGACGCAAACGGCCGCCCGAAGGAGCGCGCCGGCATGGCGCATGGCAGTGCCGGTTTGCGGCTCTATGCGCGCCAGGAATGCGAACTTCACCAGGTCTTCGCCGGCTGAACTGCCGATTTGGTTTGGAACGCGAATTCATTCCGCGAGTTGTGTGTTGTTGGATCCAAGGAGTTAACAATGAAGAACCTGATACTCGCTTCCATGATCGCGTTTGCCGGATCGGCCGCTGTCCTGGCACCGACGCAAGCTGCCAGTGTGATCATCCAATCCGACGACGGCGATCAATATTTTCCCGACAATGGTGAAATACAAATTCGCCGTCATCACAATCGCCACATCGATTACAACGACAACAATGACAATTACGGCGACGACCAGAACAATGACTGGCAGTGGCAGCGCCAGCACAGGCATCACCGGTGCCATATTGAGCTGATCAAGCACTGGCGCCATCATCACAGAGTGATCGAGGAGGTCAGGGTCTGCAATTGACCTGATCATTCGAGATTTGCTCCGGCCGGGCTTCGCTGGCCGGAGTGCTGCCTTGCGGCTGCGATTGAGCTTGGGCAAGCGAATGGCTCCCCCGGACCGAGCGCACCTGCGGCACCGACAACCCCCTCGCTTCCATCGCTGTCGCCGGTCTAGACTTCGGCAAAGGAGGGGATTCTGGATGCTTGGTCTTGAAGCGTGGCTGTCGCTGATTGGCCCTGCCTACTTCTCTTATTACGGTTTCACGATTCCGGTCATGGTCGTCTGGGCAATTGTCTGCGCCGCCCTGTGGATGTGGAACAACCGGCCAAGCAAGAAGCAGGACGGCAGCGCCGCCCGGTCACGGTTCACCAACCTGATGTTTTTTGTCGTCGTCGCCGTCTGCTATGTGGCGGCGCATACGGCGGTTTATCTGGTGGTCCAGCATCTGGCCGGGCTGTGGGCGTGAAGGGAGCGCCCTTTTGCAGGACGCTCTGGCGACCACTCGATCTGAAGGCAAGCTCGCCGGGCGAGAACCCCAACAGCCTCATTCCCGACGAGCCTACTAACCTGATTTGGAACGCAATCAGGACCGGGGTTAGCCGGCAAGGCGATAGCAGCAAGATGGATGCCAGCAATTACATCCCAAAATGGGACAGTGGCCGTCAGATTTATCGCTCCAGCGTTCTAAAAGCCGAAGGTTGGACTTTGACGTGGTACTCAACTTAGTGTCATCTTCGAAAAACGGCTCGGGCGGCGATTTATGGCTGACAAGTAGAATGAGTGTTTCATATCCAGGTGAAGAGGCAACGGCCCAACAGGTACTTGGACTCGCCAGTGAATTTAGATGTGCAGCGATCCGTCTGCTGGAACATCGTCGCAAGGGCAATGCAATTTCCCTGGTTCCCTGTCGCTTCGCGGCTCTTCACGCAATCGAACTCTACCTGAATGCCCATCTACTTCTGAATGGTTCCGATCATAGGACGGTGCGTGGCCTGCATCATGATTTCGCCGCACGCACCGCTAAAGCGATCAGCTCGGGATTGGTCCTGCGAAAACGCACCGCACACCACCTTGCCCTGCTTACCGGCAACCGAGAATATTTAGTCACGCGATACGGTCCGGAAATGACCACCACTCTGTCGCAAATCAACAGGCTGATGGCGACATTGCAAGAAGTTGCCGCGAAAGTAGAACAGCCTACGCCTCTTGGCAGCGGCACACCAAAGCCTACGACAGCCTAAATCTCGAACTCGCCCTGCCCTTCGTCCATGGCGCTGACGGTCTCGGCGGCCAGCGCCCTGGTGATCGGCGTCTTGCGCTCGAGGGCCGTGCGGTCCAGCCGCTCCACCACGCGCATGGCAGTCGCCAACGAGCGCTCGATGCGGCGCACCAGATATTGCACGACATGCGGTTCGACCTCGACCTGGCGGTCGGCGAACAGTTTGGTGATGACGCCGGCCAGCAAGAGATCGTCGGGTTCGTGGATCTCGACCGTCGCCGCCGCCTTCAGCCGTGAGGCAAGGTCGGGCAGCGCAACGCCCCAGGCGGCGGGAAAGCGCCGTGCGGTCAACAAAAGCTGCGAGCCGGCGCCGCGCACCGCGTTGATCAAGTGGAACAATCCGGCTTCGTCGACCGGGCCGGCATCGACATCGTCGATCAGGGCCGGCCGCGCGCCAAGATTTGCCATGCAGTCGCCGATGCGCCGGGCGTCGACCCTCATCGCGCTGGCGCGGGCGCACCAGATCGAGGCCAGATGGGTCTTGCCGGAGCCCGCCGGGCCGGCCAGCACGACCACCGGCGAGGGCCAGTCCGGCCAGCGGTCGACCAGCACGACTGCTTGTTCATTGGTGCCGGAGACGACGAGATCGTCGCGCGAATAGCCGGTGCCATGGCCGAGATCGAGCGGCAGTTGACGCGGCGTTTCGGATTGGTCCGCCATCAGGCTCAACCGCGCGGCCCGCCCCTGCGGCGGCTGGCCGGCAGCGGCGGAACAGGCTCGGTGCCGTGGCCMTTGTAGAGCGGCGATTCGAGATAGCGGGCAATGGCAAAGCGCACCAGCACGGCAATGGCGGCAGCGGCCGGCACGGCGATCAAAAGGCCGACGAAGCCGAACAGCGCGCCGAAGGCAAACAGCGCAAACATCAGCCACACTGGATGCAGGCCGACGCTTTTGCCAACCAGCCGGGGTTGCAAAATGTTGCCCTCGATGAACTGGCCGACAAAGAACACGCAAGCGACCGCCACCACCATGGTCCAGTCGGGCCAGAACTGGACGAAGGCGACGCCGACCGCCAGCACCAGCCCGGTCAACGAGCCGACATAAGGAATGAAGGAGATCAGCCCGGCGAACAGGCCGATGAGGATGCCGAAATTGAGACCCGTCAGTGTCAGGCCGGTGCCATACATGGCGCCCAGCACCAGGCAGAGCGTGCCCTGGCCGCGCACGAAACCGGCGGTGGCGGTGTTGATGTCCTTGGCGATGCCCCTGACGGTCTCGACATAGTCGCGCGGCACCCAGCTGTCGACGATCGCCACCATGCGGTCCCAGTCGAGCAGCATGTAAAAGGCAACGACCGGAGTGACCACGAACAGGCTGACCACCGAGACAAGGGCCACGCCGGAGCTCCAGATCGAGGTGAACACGGTGGTGAGCAGGCCGAAGCCGGAGGTCAGCAGCGAGTTCAGCCCGTCGCGCAGGCCGTTGGCGTTGACGCCGAATTTCTGTTCGATCCATTTCGGATCGAAAGAGGTGATCAGGCTCTGCAGCCGGGTCAGATATTCCGGCAGCTTGTTGGCGAAATCGGCCATCTGCGTCGCCAGCACAGGGATCAGGATGACGAACGCCAGCACCAGGATGATGATAAAGGCGATGAGGATGACCACTGTCGCCATCAGCCTTGACAGGCCGAGCCGCTGCAGCCGGTCGGCCACGGGATCGAGGAAATAGGCCAGCACCATGCCGGCGACGAAGGGCAACAGGATGCTGGAGAAGACATAGAGGAACAGCGCCAGCAGGACGGCGCTGGCCAGCCAGAAGAAGATTTGACGCCGAAACGCCAGAGACGCAGCTTCGCTGGCCACAGCCGCTTCAGCAGCCGCTTCGATGGATCCTTGGTCAGGTGCTCGGGGTGGAGCCTTCGCCATAGCCGCTCATATGCCTCAGCCAAGCCACGAGATAGGCCGCGGCCGAAGCCACGGTCAAGACCCCGGACAGGATTATGAGCGCCGGCCTGAGCGGGTCGAGGTGGATGGCAAGCGCGAGCTCGCCCAGCACCACCGCCGCCAGCACGATCTGGATGGCGGTGTTGGCCTTCGACACGAAGAGCGGCTTCATCTCGACCGGGTGGGCCATGACGGTGGACAGAACGACGGCGCAGACGATCAGCCCGTCGCGCGACACCATGGTGACGACCAGCCACAGCGGCAGCTCGCCGATGAAGCCCATGACCACGAACACCGAGACCAGCAGGAGCTTGTCGGCCATCGGATCGAGATAGGCGCCAAGCCTGGAATGCTGGTTGAAACGGCGGGCGATGAAACCGTCGACGCCGTCGGAAATGCCGGCGACGAGGAAGCCGGCAAAGGCCCAGTCCCAGCGCATCTTCAACATGGCCAGCACCACCGCCGGCACCAGCACAAAGCGCATGATCGTAATCATGTTGGGGATGGTCAAACGCATGTCCCGTCGCTTTTGTTTTACTGATACATGATGGAGACGGAGGATGCGTGCAAGGACCAAGGGCGCAGGGGCCGCTGTCCACGATTTTATCGAGGGCAAAAGACCGGCATTTGGCCGTTATCCTTGCAGACCGAAACTGTTCATGCGAAGAGCCCGCAAGGGAAACAGCGACGAGCCGGACATGACGAAGCGCGATACAGCCAAGCGCAAGAACGGGCTCACCTATGCCGAGGCGGGCGTCGACATCGATGCCGGCAATCTCATGGTCGAGAAGATCAAGCCGCTGGTGCGCGCCACGCGCCGGCCGGGCGCCGATGGCGAGATAGGCGGCTTTGGCGGCCTGTTCGATCTCAAGGCCGCCGGCTTCACCGACCCGGTACTGGTCGCCGCCAATGATGGCGTCGGCACCAAGCTGAAGATCGCCATCGACGCCGGCAAGCACGACACGATCGGCATCGACCTTGTCGCCATGTGCGTCAACGACATCGTCGTGCAGGGCGCCGAGCCGCTGTTCTTCCTCGACTATTTCGCCACCGGCAAGCTCGACCCCGACCAGGGGGCCGCGATCGTCGGCGGCATCGCCGAAGGCTGCCGGCAGGCCGGCTGCGCGCTGATCGGCGGCGAGACGGCGGAAATGCCCGGCATGTATCACGGCAACGACTACGACCTTGCCGGCTTTGCCGTGGGCGCCGCCGAACGCGGCCAGCTTCTGCCGACCGACGACATTGTCGAGGGCGACGTTTTGCTCGGCCTCGCCTCATCCGGCCTGCATTCCAACGGTTTTTCGCTGGTCCGCCGCATCGTCGGCGTCAGCGGCCTTGCCTGGAACGACCCGGCGCCTTTCAACGATGAGGCGACACTGGCCGAGGCGCTGCTTGAGCCGACCCGCATCTACGTCAAGTCGATCCTCAAGGCGATCCGCAACACGCATGGCATCAAGGCCTTGGCCCACATCACCGGCGGCGGCTTTCCCGAAAACATTCCGCGCGTGCTGCCGAAAGACTTTTCCGCCGAGCTCGACCTCGACGCGATAGAGGTGCCGGCGGTGTTCTCGTGGCTGGCCAAGACCGGCGGCGTGGCACCGGAAGAGATGATGCGCACCTTCAACTGCGGCATCGGTATGATCCTCGTCGTCACCTCCGGCCAGGCCGCACAAGTCGCCGCCGTGCTGCAAGAGGCCGGCGAAACGGTAACGCCGATCGGCCGCATTGTGCCGCGCCGCGATGCCGGCGTCATCTATCGGGGTTCGATCGGACTATGAACAAGAAACGCACCGTGGTGCTGATTTCGGGACGCGGTTCCAACATGACGGCGCTGATCGCCGCGGCCAGCGACCCGGCCTATCCCGCAGAGATCGTCGGCGTCATTTCCGACCGGGCCAATGCCGCCGGCCTCGGCATTGCAGCCGCGCGCGGCATCACCACCAAGGTCATCCAGCGCTCCGACTTTGCCAGCAAGGAAGCCCATGACGGGGCAATCGACGCGGCCCTGGTCGGGTTCGGCGCCGAGATCGTGGCGCTGGCCGGTTACCTGCGCATCCTGGGTGCCCGTTTCGTCGAGAAGTGGCTGGGGCGCATGGTCAACATCCACCCTGCCCTGCTGCCGGCCTTCAAGGGCCTGGATACGCATGCGCGGGCGCTGCGCGCCGGCATCCGCATTCATGGCTGCACGGTGCATTTCGTGACGCTGGACATGGATGACGGGCCGATCATCGCCCAGGCAGCTGTGCCGGTAATGATCGGCGACAATGAGGATACCTTGGCCGCTCGCGTGCTCAAGGCCGAGCACCGGCTCTATCCGCTGGCGCTGGGGCTGGTCGCCGAAGGCAAGGCACGCATGGAAAGCGGCCGCACCGTGCTCGCCCATTTCGCCGACGATGCCGACAACGGCACGTCGGTGGTGATGGCGCCCGACCCGCTGCGCGAAGAGCGCGATCTCGAGCAGCTGGCGCGGATTACGCCGTGAAAGCTTTGTCTGCAATCATAATTTGATTGCATTTTGCATCATGCTCGCCTATTTGTGCTTGCATGAACAGCAAGCACAAGCGCGTGCTCAAAGCGATCTTCACGGATCTGGTTCAGGCAGTATCGAATGGATCGCCATCGAAGCCTTGCTGATAGCGGTCGGATGCCAGGTGATCGAGGGCAGTGGCTCGCGCGTGCGGTTTGTGTTCAACGGCGAAGTCGAGACCTTCCATCGGCCGCACCCGTCAAAAGAAGCGAAACGATATCAAGTGAGAGATGCTCGCCAATTCCTGTCGAGGATCGGAGTGAAGCCATGAATGCGATGACCTACAAGGGCTATGCCGCCCGTGTCGACTATGACGATGACGACGAGATTTTCTTCGGCCGGATTGCCGGAATTCGCGACGGTGTGTCATTCCACGCGGAAACGGTCGCGGGGCTGAAAGCGGCCTTCCATGAGGCCGTGGACGACTATGTCGAAACCTGCGCGAAAATCGGCAAGTCGCCGCAAAAGCCCTATTCCGGCAATCTCATGCTGCGGGTCGACCCGTCAGTCCACTCGAAAGTGGCGCTGGCCGCGGAAGTCGCAGGCAAGAGCCTGAACCAGTGGGGAGAAGAGGTCTTGCGCGAGGCCGCCGACAAGCTGATCGTCTGAAGTCGAAACCGATGAAGCAGCTGCTCCTCCTGCGCCACGCCAAGTCGAGTTGGGACGATCCCGGTCTTGCCGATTTCGACCGGCCGCTGTCCGGGCGTGGGCTGAAGACGGCGCCACTGATCGGACGCGAACTGGCGAGGCGCGACTGGCTGCCCGATCTGGCACTCGTGTCGCCGGCGCTGCGCACCCGCGACACATGGCGGCTGGTGGCGGCCGAATTGCCGGCGAGAGTGCCTGCCGAATTTGTCGAGGCGCTTTACGAAGCGACGGCGGCGGACATTCTCGCCGCGGTGCGCAAGGCAAGTGCCGCGACCAACACCGTTCTGGTGCTCGGCCACAATCCCGGGCTGGAAGAATTCGCGCGGCGCCTTGCCGGTTCGCAATCGGATCGGTCGGCGCTGAACCGGCTTGCGGAAAAATTCCCGACCACGGCGCTGGCCCGTTTCGTCGTTGGCACCGACTGGACGGATCTCGCCTTTGGCGAGGCGCGGCTGACGCATTGCCTCAGGCCGAAGGATTTGGCGTAGGCCGAAGGATCTGGGGTAGACTCTTCGATCTGGAGTGGTTCAAGTCTGGATGGAACGAGGCATTGGCTGCAAAAAACAAGAGCGGCGGGCCAAGCCCGCCGCTCTTTGTGGTCGAAGATAGGTGGGATCAACGACCCCAGATGCCCTGGCCAGACTGAGCCGGCACCTTGGCATTGGCGTCACCCTGCGCCTTTTCAGACTTCACGATCGAGCCGGTGTGAAAGGTGTCGATATCGGAAACCGACTGGTTGGCAACCGGCTGGTTGGCGCCGGAATGGTCGCCGCCATCGGCAAAAGCGGTGCCCGTGGCAATGAGGAAAGCGGCGGCGGCAAGAGCGATCTTGGTCATTTCATGTACTCCTGATTTTTCAGATTTGATTGATTGGAACTGGTTCGAGCAACGCGATTAGCGGTTGCCGAAAAGGTTCTGTTGGCTGCCCTGCGTGGCCGGCTTCTGGGCGACTGCCGCATCCGACTTCTGGATCGAAGCGGTGTACGTGTTGTCGACACTGGAGACAGCGGCAGCTGGCTGGTTGGCGCCGGAATGGTCGCCACCGTCGGCAAAAGCGGTACCCGTGGCAACGAGGATGGCGGCGGCGGTAAGAGCGATCTTGTTCATTTCATGTACTCCTGATTTTTCAGATTTGATTGATTGGAACTGGTTCGAGAAACGCGATTAGCGGTTGCCGAAAAGGTTCTGTTCGCTGCTCTGGATGGCCGGCTTCTGCGCGACTGCCGCATCCGACTTCTGGATCGAAGCGGTGTACGTGCTGTCGACGCTGGAGACAGCAGCAACCGGCTGGTTGGCGCCGGAATGGTCGCCCCCGTCGGCAAAAGCGGTGCCCGTGGCAACGAGGATGGCGGCGGCGGCGGTAAGAGCGATCTTGGTCATTTTAAGTACTCCAGTATTTCTAATGTTCTGTCCGTCAAGTGGCGTGCCTTGGGAGGAATTCGCGTCGCTCGGACCACCCCGAGATGGGCCTGCTTTGGTGCCATTACCAATCACGAAAATGTGTGAACCGAACCGTTCGGTTCGATCTTGAAATTCACTAAATGACGCTGCGGCCACAATTTTCTATTGAGATATCATGTAGTTAGGTTATAGCACTGGCTATATGACGCGGCCAATCGCCGGCCGTCGTTCACAGAACACGATACAGTGCGTCAACATAAATCGAACCGAATGGTTCGATTTCGTACAAGTGGCGCTGCGACCATGGCAACCTAGAGAGGGATTCGCGGTCAGCGTGCTGCCTTTTTGTTGAGCCCGAGCACGTCGCGCATGTCGTATTGGCCGGGCGGGCGGCCCGCCAGCCAAAGGGCGGCGGCGATCGCGCCACTGGCGAACATCGAGCGGTCGCTGGCCGAGTGCCTCAGCGTCAGCACCTCGCCATCGGCGCAGAAGCTGACACTGTGCTCGCCGACGATGCTACCGCCGCGCATCACCGCAAAGCCGATCTCGCCAGTCGGGCGTGCACCAACAATGCCGTCGCGGGCTCGCCTGGCGACGGCATCCAGCTCGACGGTGCGGCCTCTGGCGGCGGCCTCGCCCAGCATCAGCGCCGTGCCCGACGGCGCATCGATCTTCTGTCGGTGGTGTGCCTCAAAAATCTCGATGTCACAGGTCTGCGGATCGAGCGCCCTCGCCGCTTGCTCGACCAGCCCGACCAGCACGTTGAGCCCAAGCGAGAAACTGCCGGAGCGCACGATGGCGACGGTCTGCGAGGCAGCGGCAATAGCGGCCAATTCAGCGTCGTCGAAACCGGTCGAGCCGATCACCAGCGCCGGCCCGCCGCGCTCAGCGCAGACCTTGGCGAGCTCTGCCGACGCGGCCGGCGTGGTGAAGTCGACGACGACGTCGGCAAGGACAAGCGCCTCGTCGCGCCCGACCAGCCCCTCGCCGGTTGTGCCCGGCCGATGGAAGCGGGCAGTGAGCGCCAGCCGCGCATCGGCCTCGACGGCTTCCACCATCTCCCGGCCCATGCGGCCGAGCGCGCCGGCGATGGCTATCTTGAGGGGTTGGGGCAACACGCCTCCGGTTTGGAAAGGTCGGGCTTAACCAACAAGATAGGAGCTAACCCTACGAAGATGATTCAATCCAGCGCCTTGAGCCAGACCTTGTTGTCGTGCAGTGCCGCACCGCCATAGGGCGCAGGCGCATCGGCGCCGGTCAACACATTGATGCCCTCGCCGCGTTCATGGGCGCTGTTGGGCCAGATGCCTTCGGCGATGACGACGCCGCGCTTGATGCCGTCGAAGAATTTGGCGTGCAGGACCACTTCGCCGCGCGTGTTGCCGACCTCGACGCGGCCGCCATCGGCGAGCCCGAGGGCCGCCGCATCGTCGGGGTGCAAGAGCAGCTCCGGCCTCCCCTCCTTGGCCTTCGACACCGGCGTTTCGGCAAAGGTCGAATTGAGGAAGTTGCGCGCCGGCGAAGTCGTCAGCCGGAACGGGTGCGCCTCATCCGCCACCTCGATCAGATCGACGTGATCGGGAAATTCCGGCAGTTGTTCCACCGGCCCGAACAGGCCCATACTTTTCGGCGGCCGGTTGGGTGCCGCCTGCCCGGTCCAGTCGGCGCGGAAGCGGAACTTTCCGTCCGCGTGGCCGAAGCCGTTGATGAAATGCGCAGCCTCGAAATCCGGCTGCAGGTCGACCCACTTGTCTTCCTTCAAGCTGTCGAAGCTGCCCAGCCCGCGTTTGCCGAGAATGATGTCGATGTGCTGCTGCTCGGTCAGGCCGAAACCTGGCCGGTCGGCGACGCCAAGGCGTTTTCCCAGTTCCTCGATGACGAAATGGTTGGTGCGCGGCCCTTCCGGCGGGTCGATCAGTTTCGGCCCCAGCGTGATGTGCTGGTTGCCGCCGCCCTTGTAGACGTCGTCATGCTCCAGAAACATCGTCGCCGGCAGCACGACATCGGCGAGCTTGGCCGTGTCGGTCATGAACTGCTCGTGCACGCAAGAGAAAAGGTCGTCGCGCAGGAAACCTTGCTTCACCAGCCGCTGCTCCGGCGCGACATTGGCGGGGTTGGTATTCTGGATCAGCATCGCCGTCACCGGCGGGCCGCCATAGAGCGCGTCTTTGGCGCCAGTCAGCACCGGGCCGATGCGGGAATGATCGAGATGGCGGATACTGGGATCGCGCATCTTCGTGCCTTCCAGCACATCCTGGTTGAGCTTGAAGATGCCGGAATTGGAATGGAAGGCGCCGCCGCCTTCATACTGCCAGCAGCCGGTGACCGCGGCGATGCAGGACACCGCGTGCATGTTGACCGAGCCGTTGCGCTGACGCGCAAAGCCGTAGCCGAGGCGAAAATAGGTTTTCTTGGTCGTGCCGACGAGGCGGGCGAAGGCCTCGATCTCGGCGACCGATAGCCCGGTGATGTCGGCGGCCCATTCGGGCGTCTTTGTCCTGAGATGCGCTTCCAACCCCTGCGGGTCGTCGGTGTATTTTTCCAGATAGGCGCGGTCGGCCATCCCTTCCCTGAACAGCACATGCATGACCGCACAGGCCAGCGCGCCGTCGGTGCCGGGCTTCAGCACCAGGCCGAGATCGGCTTGCTTCATCGTCGCGTTCTCATAAACGTCGATGACGACGATCTTCGCTGCGCGTTCCTTGCGCGCCTTGATGGCGTGGGTCATGACATTGACCTGGGTGATCACGGCATTGGTGCCCCAGATCACCACACAGTCGGATTTGGCCATCTCGCGCGGGTCGGGACCTCGCAGAGCGCCCGCCCCCACCATCCAGCCGGTCCAGGCCAGATTGGTGCAGATCGAGCCGAAGAAGCCGGAGTATTTTTTCGCATGGCGCAGCCGGTCAATACCGTCACGCTGCACCAGCCCCATTGTGCCGGCATAGTAGTAGGGCCACACCGTTTCCGAGCCGTATTTTGCCTCAGCCGCAATGAATTTTTCGGCGACGAGATCGAGGGCTGCCTCCCAGTTCGCTTCCTTCCAGGCACCCTCGCCCTTGGCGCCAGCGCGGATCAGCGGCTTCAGCAGCCGGTCGGGATGGTGGACGCGGTCGGCATAGCGAGCAACCTTGGCGCAGATGACGCCGGCCGTGTAACTATTGGCCTTGGCGCCATGGACGCGACCGATGCGCTTGTCGTCAAGCAACTCGACCTCGAGCGCGCAGGTGGACGGGCAATCATGCGGACAGGCCGAATGGCCGATTCTGAGCTTGGCGTGTTGGTTCATGAGGGCAAACTAGCCGTTTGTGACGACGGCGCGTAGGGCCAGTTCTGCTGAACAATCCGCCCTTTGAAGATGCGTTTTCTAATCGGCGTCAGGCCGCGCGGAGCCTGAGCGCCCTCCCGTAACGGTGACGCCTGTTCTGTATTGGACCGCGGCCGACCGTTTATATCTCGCTGGTTCTCTTGAGCAACGCGTTGTGGGAGCCGCATTTCGGGCAGCTCATATTGCGCTCGACGTGAGCCGTCCCAACCTTGGTGTCGGACACGTCAAGGTTTGCCTCACCGCAATCAGGGCATTTCACGGCAGCCGCAGGATCAGCCGCCAGAATCGTCCCGGCTTCGATCCACAAGTCCTTCGACATAGCCTACTCCGCCGTGCCTTCTTCATACTCCGCCGACATCGACAGCCATTTTTCCTCATGGCCGGCAAGTGTCTGGGCCAGTTGCGAGCGCTCCTTGGCCAATCGCGTTGCAGTCGACGGATCCTTCTCATAGACCGCCGGATTGGAAAGCTCGTCCTCGATGCCGTCGATGCGCTTGCGAATGCGGTCCATCAGCGCTTCGGTGGCGCGGATTTCCTTGGCCAGCGGCTCGAAGGCGGCGCGCCGTGCCGCCGCATCGCGGCGACGGTCGGCTTTTGATGCCTTGTCTGCCTCGCGCTTGCCACGGCGATCACCTGATACACCGGTGACCAGCGTCTTGTAGTCCTCGAGATCGCCGTCGTAAGGATTGACCGCACCATCCTTGACCAGCCACAGCCGGTCGGCCGTCGCCTCGAGCAAGTGACGATCGTGCGAGATCAGGATCACGGCGCCGGGAAATTCGTTCAGCGCATGGATCAGCGATTCGCGGCTGTCGATGTCGAGATGGTTGGTCGGCTCGTCGAGGATGAACAGGTTCGGCCCCTCGAAGGCCGACAGGCCCATCAACAGCCGCGCCTTCTCGCCGCCCGACAGGTCTTTGGCGGCGGTGTTCATCTTCTCTGTCGTCAGGCCAAACTGGGCGACGCGACCGCGCACCTTGGATTCCGGCGCCTCCGGCATCAGCCGACGGACGTGCTCATAGGCGTTTTCTTCCGGCCTGAGATCGTCGAGCTGATGCTGGGCAAAGATCGCCACCTTGAGGCCGGGCGCCACCGTCATGGTGCCGCTCTCCTGCTTCAAGCGGCCCGATAGAAGCTTGGCGAAGGTCGACTTGCCGTTGCCATTGGCGCCGAGCAGCGCGATGCGGTCGTCGGCATCGATACGCAGCGTCATCTTCTTCAGGATTGGCTGGCCCTCGGTGTAGCCGACATTGACATTGTTCAGCGCAACGATCGGCGAGGCCACCGTTTTCACCGGTTCCGGGAAGGAGAACGGCCGCACCGTGTCGTTCACGATCGCCACGATCGGCTTCATCTTCTCCAGTGCCTTGATGCGCGATTGCGCCTGCCTGGCCTTGGAGGCCTTGGCGCGGAAGCGCTCGACGAACGACTCCATGTGCTTGCGCGCGGCTTCCTGCTTGACCCTGCCCTTCTCCTGCAATTCCTTCTGCTCGGTGTACTGGCGCTCGAACTGGTCGTAGCCGCCGCGCCAGAAGGTCAGCTTCTTCTGGTCGAGATGGACGATCGAGTTGACGGCGCGGTTGAGCAGATCGCGGTCGTGCGAGATCAGAAGCACGGTGTGCGGGTATTTCGAGACATAGTTCTCCAGCCACAGCGTGCCTTCGAGGTCGAGATAGTTGGTCGGTTCGTCGAGCAGCAGGAGGTCCGGTTCGGAAAACAGCACCGCGGCCAATGCAACGCGCATGCGCCAGCCGCCGGAGAAGGACGAGGCGGGGCGCCGCTGCGCGGCATCGTCAAAGCCGAGACCGGCGAGAATGGTGGCCGCGCGCGACTCGGCCGAGTGCGCATCGATGTCGGCCAATCGCATGTGGATGTCGGCGATGCGGTGCGGATCGGTGGCGGTCTTTTCCTCTTCGAGCAGAGCCGAGCGTTCAAGGTCAGCCTTGAGCACGATCTCGATCAGCGGATCCTCGGTGCCGGGCGCTTCCTGCGCCACCTGGCCGATGCGGGTGTTCTTGGGCAGGCTGATCGAACCGGTCTCGGAAGCGAGGTCGCCGGTGATGGCCTTGAACAAAGTCGTCTTGCCAGTGCCGTTGCGACCGACAAGCCCGGCCTTGGTGCCGGCCGGCAAAGTCAGCGAGGCATGGTCGAGAAGCAGGCGTCCGGCCATGCGGAGCGAAAGGTCTGAAATAACAAGCATAGCGGCGCTTTTGCACGGGAGACCGGCGCTTCGCAAGGCCTTGCGGGCCAAGAGACGAACAAGTTCGCTCCGGGTTGGCCGCATGACGCATGAAAACGGCGCGCCGACAGCGCGCCGTTTATGAACTGGTCTTGCAAGCGACGACCGCTTTTCAGCGGTCGTCGGGCGCTCAGGCTTTTGCCTTGCGTTTTGTCACCTTGGCTGCAGCGGCAGGCGTGGCCGGCTTGCGGCCAAGCCCCGAGGATTTTGCCAGCGCCGAGCGGGTGGCGGAGTAGTTTGGCGCCACCATCGGGTAGTCCGGCGGCAGACCCCACTTGGCCCGGTATTCGTCCGGGCTCAGATGATGGTCGGTGCTGAGGTGCCGCTTCAGCGACTTGAACTTCTTGCCATCCTCCAGGCAGATGATGTGGTCGGGAAACACCGACCGCTTCGGGTTGACGGCTGGAGTGAGGGTTACGCTTTCCGCCTCGGCGATGCTGCCCAGCTTGCGAACAGATGCGCTGACGCTGGCGATCAAATCCGGCAGGCCGGATGCCGGAAGCGGATTGTTGCCGACATAGGCAGAGACGATGTCGGCGGTTAGTTCGATAGCTGTCTTGTTGTCGATACCAGACATTCTTTTTCTCCCGTCGGTTGTAAATCGCCGACTTTTTCTAGAGTTTTCTTGATGTATCGATTCAAATTCATCCCCCCAACGGGACGCCCAAATCTCAGTAAACCATCAAGACTCGGAACGAGACGATGTTTCTACCGAAGACTCGGGCCGTGCAAATTAGAAAATCTAATACTTGGCAGCGGCAGACTTTGAATCCGCAGACTTGGYGGGACTGGAGTCGGCCAGTATCTCCAGAATACGCTTCCAATGGGCGCAGCGACCGAAATCTCTCTGTTCGATCGCCTTTTCCGCCTTCATTGCGGCATAGAGTGGCGCCTCGGCACCGAACTCCCTGATCAGCCAGTACGCTTCCTGTCTGGCGAGCCGTTCATCGTCGTCAAGCATGGTTTCCAGCCTCCGAGCGTTCGACGCCCACCGCAATGCAGCTGCCGATGACGAGGACGGCACCGGCAATCGCCGTCATCGTCAGCCTTTCGCCGGACAGCGTCAGCAGAAGTGTCGAGGCGATCGGCGTAAGATAGGCGACGACCGCAACCTTGCCGCCGCTTTCGAGCTTGAGGGCATGCGACCAGAAGTAGTAGCCGAGCCCCATGGGGCCGGCCCCGAGATAAAGCCCAAGGAGGAGACCCGCGCCGGTCGGCCAGACGAAGCCGTCATGAACGCACCACAGCAGCGTCAGAACCACTCCGATCAGGGCCGATGGCAAAAGCAGGCGGTCCGGCGAAGCGGCAAGGCGACCGACGAAGATCGAGTAGAACGCCATGCACAGCGCCGAACCGAATGCGGCGAGGTAGCCGATGAGATTGCCCTGGAACCAGGATGCTTCGCGGCCGCCGGAAATCACCAGCGCCACGCCGACAAAACCGATTGCGGCGGTCAGCCCGAGAAGCACCGGGCGTCGCGGGTGCTCCAGGACGATCACCGCCGCCGCCACCATCAACGGCCAGGTGTAGGCGACCAGATTGGCTTCGATCACCGGCATCGAGGCGAAAGCGATGTATTGCAGCACCATCGTGCCGACCAGGCCGATAAAGCCGACCGAGACCGGCACCAGAGCGGCTTTCGCCACCGTGACGGTGTCTTTTGGCAAGGCATTTTCCGGCCTGACGTTCTCCCTGAACATCAACCGGATAACGACGAAGACCAGTGCCGCTCCAACGAATTGCAGAAACTGCACCAGCGACACCGGATAGCTTGTCAGCAAGGACTTGCCGACCAGCGCGTTGGTCGACCACAAGGCGACCGCGCCGGCGGCAAAGACCAGCGCGGATTTGGCTACCATGTGTCCCTTGCCCCGCCCGAAACCGCCGCGTCCGCGGCTACCGGCACCGGCCGTTCCTCTTCGAACCGGCGATAGGCTGGCAGCTGGTTGGTCCAGACGTCCTCGGCCAGTTCGTTGACCCATTCGCGGTCATGATCGTTGTCGGCGGCAAGATAGAACATGCGGTTGTCGTCGACATAGGGCTTGGCCACCGAACGCTGGTTGAGCACCAATGTGACGCGCTCGCCAAGCTGGATGGGGGCAGTGCGATGCAGGACGCCGAGAAACTGGCCAAGCGTGGCGTAGTTCATCTTGTGGTCGATGCGCATGACGCGGTTACGCGGGATCTCGCGGCCGGTTTCGAGAATGGCACGGCCGGTCTCCGAATCGTCGCAGTAGATTTCGAGATGACCACCGACCAGCGGATCGCTGATCGACAGCGGAATGAGCTCGGTGACCGGAACGCCGTCGCAATGCCAGTCGACGGCGCCATCCCTGAGATTCATGAAGGTGACGGTCGAGCCGACGATCGACAGCGGATACGGCTCCAGCTTCGTGCCCATCATGTCGGACAGCCGCTCCAGACGCAGCTTGTCATGCAGGAGTTCCTTGATCTCCGGGATGAAGCGGTCGGCGCCGGTGATGAAGGTGAGATCGAGATGTTTGTGAACGGCGTGGCTGCTCTTGAGCTTCAGCGCAGCCTCCTCGATCGCGGCCAGCAGTGCCGGATCATAGCCATGGCGATACTGCGCGACGCCGAAGCTCGAAATCTTCCAGGCGGTTTCGTGACCGATGATGGCTTCACGACTCATCGCGTAACGCAATTCGGGAATGCTATGTGCGTTCATGTTACTTCTCCAGGATGGGGGCGGGACTTAAATGACAGTTGAATAAATTAGCCCCCCCTGTAAAATTAGGAATGCTGGTGCTACCGTAAGCCAAGCTTAAGGTCGAAACCCGTGCGTCTGCTCAGTCAGGTCAACCTCAATTCGCTGAAAATCGTGGAGAGTGCTGCGCGGCACAAGAATTTCACGCGAGCCGGCGAAGAGCAGTTCATAACCGCTTCGGCGGTCAGCCAGCGCGTCAAAAGCCTTGAGGACCAGCTGCGCTTCAAGATTTTCCTGCGCGGGGGCAATGCCGTTTCGTTGACGCCCGAGGGCGAGACCTATGTGTCGCGGGTTCGCGAAGCGCTCGAGCGCATCGTCGCGGCGAGCATGGAAGCGACCGGGCAGTCGCAGGAACATGTGCTGAAAATATCGGTGCTGCCGACATTTGCGACGCGCTGGCTGTTTCCGCGCCTGCCGCTGTTCCAGCAGCAATATCCCGAGATCGAGATGCGCATAGCCACCTCCTATGCGACGCACGAATTCGCGACGTCCGAATTCGATGTCGAAATCCGCTATGGCGACGGCAGCTTTCCCGACCTGCAATCCGAGCTGCTGTTCAGGGAAGACCTGACGCCGGTGTGCAGCCGCAAACTCTTCCATCAGGTTCTCGGCCACAAGCCGCTGTCGAAAGTGACACCGGACGATCTCAGATACTTCACCCTTCTGCATTCCGACACCTGCACCCAGAATTGGGAATCCTGGCTCGGCTTCGCCGGCGCCAGCTCCGTACTCGAAGAAGCCAGGAGCATCTTCTTCGATTCGTGCATGATGTCCTACGAGGCGGCCAATGCCGGGCTGGGATTTGCCGTGGCCAACCGCGCCTACATAGAAAGCGACGTCCTCGCCGAAAGGCTGGTCGCTCCGTTCGCCATCCACCACCCAAATACGGCCGGGTGGTATTTCGTCTGCCCGGACAAGATGCTTGCCGCACGCAAGGTGGCGCTGTTCAAGCACTGGGTGATGACCGAGGCGGCGATGATGCAGAGCCAGCTGGATCTCGAGATCAGCGGCTCAACGGCGACCGCCTTCGGCAGCCATCTGCTTAAGTCAGCATCGGATTGATTGCCTGCCGGCAAGATGCGACGAACCAAAGAAAATCTGAAGTTGAGAGCTGCGAGTGGCCTGGCGCAAGGCGATGCTGCAGCTGAAGACGAGACGGCAGCTTGAAAAAGTGCTCGCCGAGGCGGGGCCACCAGCCACCCGGTATGCCCCGCATCTGACAAGAATCATGCGCCGTCCGACGTTCTCGCTTGACTCATATATATCCCGGCGGTTATACGTCAATCAATAGCCAGCGGGTTATCGATCTCAAATGACGAACGCTCACGATACGCTTTTCAGAACATTGGCCGATCCGACGCGTCGGGGGATTTTCGAGCGCCTGTGCCGCCAGGGCGAACAGACAGTGGGGGCTCTGACGGCGCAGTCCGGGGTCTCACAACCGGCCGTGTCGAAGCATCTCGGCGTGCTGAGGCAGGCCGGGTTGGTGCGCGACCGCCATGAAGGACGACAGACCCACTACAGCGCGCAGCTCAATGCGCTTGCACCGCTGCTCGACTGGACAAGTGAGATGGCCGGGTTTTGGGAAAGCCGGTTCGACGACCTCGAAGACCTGCTGAAAAGGATGGACCAATGAGCAATACCGTAACGCAAAGGCGTTCGGTCATTGTCGAACGTGAAATATCTTATCCGCCGGAAAAGATCTGGCGCGCGCTGACGCAACCGCACCTCATCGCGGAGTGGCTGATGAAGAACGATTTCAAGCCTGTCGTGGGCCACAGTTTCAATCTGACCGGAGACTGGGGCGGCGTGCTGGACTGCGAGGTCCTCGCCGTCGAACCGAACAAGACGCTCTCCTACACCTGGAATTTTGCGCACGACGATGCCGCCTACAATTTGGAGAGCGTGGTGACCTTTACGCTCACGCCAACGAGCGCGGGGACTCACCTGCGCATGGAGCAGTCCGGCTTCCGGCCGGATCAGAAGCAAGCCTATGGCGGCGCCCATGCCGGGTGGCGGCAGTTCTTTGCAAACCTGGAGCAGGTCCTGGCGCGAACAGAGTGAAGTCTGCCGGCAGAGCCCAAGCCCTGTCTCCACAGCGGCGCACCCGAACCTGACAACGGAGCAATAGCAATGAAGATCAAGTTGACCAGCGTGTATGTAGACAACCAGGAAAACGCTCTGCGCTTTTACACCGACGTGCTGGGCCTTGCCAAAAAGGCCGATTTCAGCAACGGACCCTATCGTTGGCTGACCGTGGCCTCACCCGACGAGGCTGATGGAACCGAGCTGCAACTCGCGCTCAACGACAACCCGGCAGCCAAGGCCTACCAGCAGGCCATATTTCAGCAGGGTCAGCCCGCGGTCATGTTCTTTACCGACGACGTCAAGGGCGACTACGAGCGCATCAAGGCGCGCGGCGCCGAGTTCGCCATGCCGCCGACCGAGGTGACCGGCTCGACCATCGCCCAGCTGAACGACACCTGCGGCAACCTCATCCAAATCACCCAGCTGGCGCGCTGGTAGGTCGAGCCTGTTCGTTTTTTTGAGGAGGTTGCATTGAACTGGAACAATTGGATCCGGCAGAGTCACCGTTGGTTGTCCATCGCCTTTACGGTGACCGTCATCGCCAACTTCGTCGCCATGGGATTGGGGCAGCCTCCCGCCTGGGTGGTCTACGCGCCGCTCTTGCCGCTCTTCCTGCTGCTGTTCACGGGGCTCTATATGTTCGTGCTACCCTATGCCACCAAATGGCGTGGCGAGCGGCGCGCCGGAGCCTGAATGCGATGGCAGGCAAGACGCCTGGGAAGACCGACGGCGAGGCTGCGGGAATCGCGAAATTCGCCGCAGGCAAATCGCATCGAGAGACGAGAATTCGAGGCCTACGATGAACCCATCACAACAAATCGACCAGTTGATCGCCGGGCTCACGGACTGGCGTGGCAAAAAGCTCGCCGCCATCCGCAAGAGCATCCTCGAAACCGACCCTGGTATCATCGAGGAATGGAAGTGGATGGGAAGCCCGGTGTGGTCTCGCGACGGAATGATCGCGGTCGGCAACGCCCACAAGGACAAGGTGAAGCTCACCTTTTCCCATGGCGCGAGCCTTCCCGATCCCGACAAGCTCTTCAACGCCGGTTTTGGTGGCAAGATGTGGCGAGCCATCGATGTTTTCGAGGGTGATGAGATTGATGGGCAGGCTCTGAAAAATCTCGTCCGCGCCGCCATTGATTTCAATCAGGCCAAATCGAAGAAGAAAGCGCCAGCGGGCACGCGAGCGAAGGTACAGAAGCAGACGACATGAAGCGTGTTGGGGAAGCAGCCAAGGCGATGAAGGCCAAGGCGCTGCCGAAGGCAGGCGCGAAGGCCGAGCCTATGAAGCTCCTCTCGGGCGGCAACCCTCAGATCGCGAAGGCGGATGGCGACGCCCCTGTGCAGGCCTACATCACGGCAATGCCAGGCTGGAAACGGCATGTCGGGCACCGCCTCGACGCGCTCATCGTGCGTACCCTCCCCGACGTGCGCAAGGCCGTCAAATGGAACTCGCCCTTGTACGGCATGGAAGGCCAAGGCTGGTTCCTCGGCGTCCATTGCTTCACGCACTACGTCAAAGTGACCTTCTTCCGCGGCACGTCGCTGCGACCGGTCCCGCCCGGCGCCAGCAAGAGCAAGGACACGCGCTACATCGACATTCGCGAAGGCGACGAACTCGACGAGGCGCAGATGGCGAGCTGGGTGAAACAGGCCGCCGCGTTGCCAGGTTTTCTCGGGGCTTGACCCTGCTGCGAACGGTCAGACGACCGTCCGCAATCGCACCATGACGCAAGGGAAAGACTCAGCTATCCTCTGCCGCGCGGCGGACCTGATATCCGCCTGGCCGGCGCTATCAGGCAACCTCCCAAGCGGCGCCGGCCTCCTTCCCCACCCTGCCCCCCGATCGTCATTGCGCGGGTGGCGTCGCCGGTTCACCTGTTGCCGGCTTGAGCACGGGAGCGACCTGAAGGTTTTGATCGACACCAGCGGCGTTGGTCGGCGGAACATTGTTGTCGCAACTCGCGACAGCCAGCGCCGCCACCAGTGCGAGCAAGATCGAGAGCTTTTTCATCACAACCTCCTCTCGTTCGGTAACGAGGCGGTGCCCGATTGGTTGCGCGGGCTCGATGCTGCAACGAAATCGCGGAACCAAACGCCGCCTCCCCGGTTGGTCTAAACCAATGGAGGTGCAACCATGATCCGTCTGCTCATCGCTGGAACCATCGCTTATGTGGCCTATCGCGTCACCAAACAGCTGATCGACGACGTGCCGGGCAATGTCGATCCGCTGTTGATGCCGTCACAGACCAATCGCGAGGCGCTGCGGCGGCAGTCGGCGGCAATGGGTGTCGACCCCATGCGCTAGCCAGCCGTGTCGTTTCTCGGCTCTCCGCTCTGCGAACGCTGCCCCCGTTGCGAACAAAGCGGAAACGATGCTTGATGGGCGATGACCCTTGCCATCAGTGATTCGACTTTTCAGCCGGCCTATCTCGCCAGGCTGAACGACCAGCAGCGGCTGGCGGTCGAGCATGGCGACGGCCGGATAGCCGGACCGCTGCTGGTGATTGCGGGTGCGGGCTCCGGCAAGACCAACACGCTGGCGCATCGCGTCGCACACCTGATCGTCAGGGGCGCCGATCCAAGGCGCATCCTGTTGATGACGTTTTCGCGCCGGGCCGCGTCGGAAATGGCCAAGCGGGTCCAGCGCATCGCCGGCGAGGTGCTGGGCCGGGATGCCTCGATCATCACCGATGCGCTGACATGGGCCGGTACCTTTCACGGCATCGGCGCCCGGTTGCTGCGCGACTACGCGCTGGAGATCGGCCTCGATCCAGCCTTTACCATCCACGACCGCGAGGATTCCGCCGACCTGATGAACCTTGCCCGCCACGAGCTCGGTTTTTCAAAGACGGAAAGCCGGTTTCCGACCAAGGGGACTTGCCTTGCGATCTATTCGCGCACTGTTAACGCGCAGGCGCCGCTCGGCGAGGTGCTGGGGTCGGCGTTTCCCTGGTGCGCGGGCTGGGCCGACCAGTTGAAGACGCTGTTCGCCAGCTACGTCGAGGCCAAGCAGGCACAGAACGTGCTCGATTACGACGATCTGTTGCTCTACTGGGCGCAGATGGCGCCCGAGCCGGAGATTGCGGCCCATCTTGGCCAGCGCTTCGACCATGTGCTGGTCGACGAATACCAGGACACCAACCGCCTGCAGGCCTCGATCCTGACAGCACTGAAGCCGGACGGTGCCGGGCTGACGGTGGTCGGCGACGACGCGCAGTCGATCTATTCGTTTCGCGCCGCTGAAGTGCGCAACATCCTCGATTTCCCAAAACAGTTCGCGCGGCCCGCCGATGTCATCATGCTGGAGCGCAACTACCGCTCGACCGAGACCATCCTCGCCGCAGCCAATGCGGTCATCTCCGAGGCTTCCGAGCGCTTCACCAAAAACCTGTGGTCGGAACGCAAATCGTCGCAAAAGCCGAAGCTGGTCAGCGTTCGCGACGAGGCTGAACAGGCGAACTATGTCTGCCAGGCAATCCTGGCCGAACGCGAGGCCGGCACGGCGCTCATCACGCAGGCCGTGCTGTTTCGCGCCTCGCACCACAGCGGGCCGCTGGAGATCGAGCTGACGCGCCGCAACATCCCGTTCGTCAAATTCGGCGGGCTGAAATTCCTCGATGCCGCCCATGTCAAGGATGTGCTGGCGGTGCTGCGCTTTGCCGAAAACCCGCGCGACCGCGTCGCCGGTTTTCGCGTGCTGCAGCTTCTGCCCGGCATCGGTCCTTCGGCGGCGTCGCAGATCGTCGAAACCATGGCAACGTCGCTCGACGAGGCGATGGGTCTTGCCCGCTATCGCCCGCCGCAGCGTGCAGCTCAGGACTGGCCGGGATTCGTCGCCTTGTTTTCCGGCCTGCGCGCCGGCGCGAAATGGCCGGCCGATCTTGAACAGGTGCGCCTCTGGTACGAGCCGCATCTCGAACGCATGCATGAGGACGCGACGACGCGCCGGGCCGATCTTTTGCAGCTGGAACAGATCGGCGCCGGCTATTTTTCGCGCGAGCGTTTCCTCACCGAACTGACGCTCGACCCGCCGGACGCAACCAGCGACCAGGCCGGGCCGCCGCATCGCGACGAAGATTATCTGATCCTGTCGACCATCCATTCGGCCAAGGGCCAAGAGTGGAAGAACGTCTTCGTGCTCAACACCGTCGATGGCTGCATCCCGGCCGATCTCGGCGTCGGCACCAAGGAAGACATCGATGAAGAGCGCCGGCTGCTCTATGTCGCGATGACGCGGGCCAAGGACGGCCTGCATCTGGTGACGCCGCAGCGTTTTTTCACCCACGGCCAGGCGGCGCGCGGCGACCGCCACGTCTATGCCTCGCGCACCCGCTTCATCCCGGCCTCGATCCTTGGCGCCTTCGAACAGACGTCATGGGCCAGTGTGCAAGCCACGGACGATCCGCGCCGGCAGCCGCAGGTGCGGGTCGACCTCGGCGCCCGTATGCGCGGCATGTGGAAGTAGTCTTGTTGGCGCCGACCGACGAATGTCGTTTGACCTGAATGTCGCCGGTGAAAAATCTCGATATTTTTGGAACCTCAGGCCGCCATCGACGTTTCCCGGCGTCCGACCCTGATCGGAGAGCGGCGATCGCCGTCACCTCCGCCCAATTCGAGAGGCCAGAAATGTACGACAGGATGTTCTTCACCCCGGTTGCCGTCACCGTTGGGGCCGGCCACAAGCGCATGCTCGCTTCGCTCTCCGAAATGCATGAGTTCCTGACCGAATTTCCGCCGTCGCGCCGTCGCCTGAGCTATGGCGCGGCCGTGAAAGCGTGTGAGGCGGCAAGTGCCGGAGATATCTCGACCGAAGCCGCGCGGGATGCCCTGATCACCTTTGCCGTCACGGCAGGCGTGCTGTGGCCTGCCGCCGCGCCGATCATCTCGGTCAAGCCGGTCGCTCGCGGCTATGGCGGCTACGCCGCCTGACATCCAGGCTGATCTCGCCGCCGCTCTAGACGATCCTGTCGCGCTCAACCAGGATGTCGGCTTCGATTGCCGCATTGATGAACGCCGCACGGGCGTAGCGGGCTTCCTTCAGCCCTTCCAGCGTAGCGAGGCAGGCCTTGCGGGCGGCAATGTGAAAGCGGCCGGTCTTGGCCGGCCAGCGATTGAGCAGGATGTCGGCCGCCTGGGCGACACGCTCGACGGTAAAGATGATGTTCCCCGATCGGCCGAGCGCGACCCGAACCGGCTCGTCGAAATGCTGATCCCGCATGGCGCCATCTCAGCAGAAGCTGAAGCCGAACGCGACTTAATTCGCGATACTATGATAGGGATCTGTTGACATCGTCGCACCGTGCCGCAGCCTCGTGCGTCGGTACTCAACAGACCCTGGGTTCCCAACATGTCTGATGGCCAAAAGAACCCGAAGCTGATCGTTGTTGTCGCCTTTGACCGCGGCGAGGACGGCGAACTGTTCGCGGCCTTCGGGCCGGCCGACCAGCAGAGCGAGGACCGCGCCGTCCGAACAGCCAAGGGGCTCGCCGCAAAACATGTCGGCGTGATCGCCTGGAGCCGTGATGCCGACCCGGCGCTTGGCGACTACGGACCACCGACAGTGCTGTTCAGCAGCGGTGACGTGCCCGACATGGAATAGCCTTGGCGCGGCGGAACTTGCGACCGGCCGCGGGCTGCAAGGCGCAGGTCAGCGAGCGGGAAACACTCCGATTTTCCGCCGGTCCCTGGATCAATTCTTTTCGGCGTCTCGGCCAGTCGCACCGGCGGCGACAGCGCTCGGTTGCCAACAAGCGGGATAGGCAAGCTGCTGATGATAGAGCGGCGGAACCGGGTTGTCGGCGCCGTATTTCTCCGGCACCCTGCCCGGCATGAACGAGGTTCGCTGGTACAGAACTCGGCGGCGCACTGATCGATGTCGGGTATCTCGGCCTTGCGCCAATCAGCCCCGAGGTGACGAGAGAGGCAACCGTGTCCGCAGTGGATTTCGAGAATGCGGCACTGTCAGCAGCCCATTGTCGGAAAAAGCCGACAACAGGTTCAGGAACCGAGTCTCTTAACTGAGTTTTCTGACGACAAATACGTCTTGGTGATCCCACCATAGGCCCACTTCATCGTCGAGCAACTCAGCATTGGCAAGCGTCTCGAGATGTTTGACTACGAACCCGGGATCCATAGCCATTAGGCCGTACTCCTCGAGCGGGATGTCGGCCTGTTCACTCTTCAATGCGAACCGAAAGCCAAATTCACTCGGAGGTGTCTCCATGCCAAGAAAAGGCAGTGATCGCGGACCGTGAGTTGTGAAAATCAAAATGCCACCAGGTCGAACAAAGCTGAACAAACGAACCAGCCATCGCGACCAAGTCGTTATGGGCATGTGGGAAAAGAACGAAAGTGCAAAGACTCCGTCATAAAGTCGGCCAAGATGCACTTCTTCCGGTATCGATCGTGACTGAACGGCTTTAACCTTGAATTCGTTCGTCAGGAAGGAAATCGCCTGCGGATGAATATCGCAACTGACGAGGTCGATGTCTTCATCCTTCACAAGGTGGCGTGTAACGCAGCCATATCCTGACGCGAACTCAAAGAGTGAAAATGGGCCGCGGCCCAGATGCCGCGCCAAAATTCCTTTGACCTTCATTGCGGACGTTTGCCCATCTCTGAAGTAGTAGCTGATCCTGGATTCATCAGATATGAATCCAGCATGGTTGATCAGGAAGTTGAATATGTGATCATCTTGATGGATAGAAGAAACAACAGAAAAATCCGACGCCACACTCCGGATTATTGCTTCTCTCATTGATGGTCTCTCGTTCAGTGATTTTGAGCCGACTTCTAGAGCTGCCATTGGTTCAGCCGATCTATGAGCAGTTGATGTAGGCGTAGTTGCTGAAGCGGACGCCGCGCAACAAGAAGCGAGCGGCGCAGCAGCCACCGCTTCAGCAGTGCATTAACTGGCATTTCGTAGCAGAAATGGACGATCAGTCCGCAAGCGGCGGCGCAGGCGACCATAAGCACCAGCCCGAGATGAGGCTCGACTACTGCGTACCAGTGCCAATGCCAGATAGGCCATCTGAACAAACTAAAAGCTAGAATGAGATGGACGAGATAGATCGCATAGCTGGCGGCACCGAGTTTCTGAAACGGCAGGCTCCGCATAAAGACCCAGCCCCGAATTTCGCCCGAGACGAACCCCAGGACGAGAAAGAAGGCGCCAACGCCCCACATGGTTCGGATGATTGGATACTGCGTGACCAGCAGTGTCGTCGAGATGATCAGCACCACCGCTCCTATCATGAGATAGAGCGGCCAAGGCCTAGTCACGTTCCGGTTCTGAACTGTGGATGCAATGACCAGACCGCCGCAGAACTCCAGAATTACGGGGTCGAAAAAACCAAGCACCGGCGCACTGGTCAACATTTTCGCCAAAGCCAAGAGCGTGAAGAGCGCGATCAGAATAGCAATGCCCGCGCGCTTGGACCCCGCCATGCCGGAGACCACGAATACGGCGAAGCAGATGTAGAAAAACATCTCGTATTCCAGAGACCAGCCCGGACCCAGCACAGGGAAGTCACCGTTTGTCGGCCCCTCTACCATCAGCAGGGATCGAACCAGCCGGGCTGGCGTCCATTCAACAAAACAGGCGAAAATCAACGTTGCTGACCAATATAGCGGGACGATGCGAGCAACCCGCCTAGCCATGAAGCCATAGACCCCGGCTGCGCCGGTTTCAAAGCGCTGCATACCGATGACGAAGCCTGAGATCACGAAGAAGATAGGAACACCAACCGCGCCAAAAAACGACAAATGGCCGTACGACAGGAGCCACGGGGTGTCACCGCCCGCAAGTTTATTAATCTCGACATAAACGCCGTTGTAGTGATGAAAAACGACAAAAAGCGCCGAAATCCCACGTAGACCTTGAATCGAAAAGAATACTTTCGGCATGATTCCCCCAAAGCGGAGAACTTCTTGGCTCTTGAATTTCGCTTTTCGCATCATTTATTGGTAACATCAATCGTCCGCCGTCCGGGTTCTTACTTATTCCCCACAATTTGCTTACGGTCGACAGCAACCCTTGCGAGCTCTAGCCCCAGCGAGTACCAGGACGGCCGAGGCGCTTGCGCGCCATAGGAAGCGGCCGGCCAAAAATGGGGGGGCGCTTCCAGAGTCTGGGAATGCCTTGCACAGCGACGGGCCCAGGTTCCGGGTCCCGCCTGAATTGCAGAACATCAAGTCCGCAAACGACATGCGGGAGGAGCGCAATCCAACGGTTCGAGCAGGCAAGTGCTTTGCCTACGGCAAAGCAGTTCGTATTCGCGCATCGGCACCCTGCCGACGAGGTGAACAAGCCGCCATTGGAAGAAGTAATCAGCAGCCGCAGAGACCATCAACCTTGCACACGTAATGTGCCTGAATCGATGCCGTCTTATGGATGATCAAGATAAGCTCATCTTCCCCGATTTTGGCCACTTGACGAAGGCTGGTGCAACCTATTTGGCCATCAGAACTGCCTACTCTGTTTTAGGTTGCTCCCGGCCGTTTCTTGCGCGTCGCAGCTGAGTCTGCCTGTTATGCAACATGGTCCAGCGCCGGCGCGAGCGCTCGTCAAGACGCCCGGGGCGCTTTCACGCTGCCCAACCGAAACGCGCGCCAGTGAGCTCTCTCGAAGCCGGATGGCGGATGTTCAATTGCCGAAATGCCACAAAGGTATACGCCCAAATTCAGTCGCCAGCGGCATATCAGCCGTCTCGACCGGCTCTCGCCGCGACCGCCGACGTGCCGTTTTCAATCCTATACAGTTCCTCCACGTAACCCCTGCGGAGCCAGTAGGGACTCCTGTAGATGCGACGAAAACTCGGGTCTGCATTCAACAGCCTTGAAACGTGAAGGTGCCGCGCGCCTCCCGCGATGGGTTGCTCGCCTTCGTGATTGATGCTGAGGAAGAAGTCCGATGAGATACGTTTGATCTGCCGCACATACTCATCGAAGATGCGGCGATTGACTTCGGGAAATGAATCTTGATTGGCGGCGACCCGAAAGGCCCCATCTATCTCATCGGCGCAATTCCAGTTCGCCCTTAGTTTTGTTGCATCCCTGCGCGGCTGTTCGCCTTCGAGGGAAACGGCTTCCTGGCCCAGTGTTCCAATCAAGAAGTAACCCGACAGGATGTTCACGATCGGTAGATCGAAAACCGTAACATCCTTGCGACCCATCCGGTTCAGGTAGAATGCAGCAAGCCCGAGCCCCCCTCCAAATTCGCAAATGCGATCCTCGGGTGCGGCAACTTCGCGAATGCGCGTCGCCAAATAGAGTGCGTTGATGTGCCGATAATGTAGCAGGCCACCCCTAACATCCAGGCCGGCGACATGAACCGGGCCCTCCGGCGGGACGATGTGTATGCCGAGTTGCGTTTCTATCGCGTCCACGATCTCGCTTGGGGCCAATTGAATGTTTTTGCCCCATTTTCCGCCGATCCCCTGTTCAGGACTTTCCACCGACAGAACGCCGAGCGCCTCGCCCAAACAAACCAATTTGTCGAAGTAGCTGTATGCAACGAACTGCTCGTTGCGGTCCCAATGAGTATAGCCATCGATCCCGGTCGTAATTCCGCCGAACCATGTGTATTCCTTGCCGAAATCGACCAGGTAGCGAGACAGTTGGTCCGCGTCCTCGGTACGCAGGAAGTTTAGCATTTGACCGAAATGGTCACGCGTCAATGCTGACCAGAGGTCATCGCCTGTGATCTGCTTGAGCGGGCTGTCTTGTGACATGGTCTCCTTATAGGCGGCGATCAAACGGCGAGAGGTCGCCACCATTTCCGGATTCCATTTGGCGTCCTTCCTGCCGAACGGGAGGGCGGGAGCCTCGCTCCCCATCGGGTGGACTAGCGTGTGCTGGAAAACATCTGTCATGATTCCAGGAAGCTAGCGGTCATTCAGAAACGCGGCAAGCTCGGCGGCCCTTCAAGCTCGTTGGCAAGGATACGCGGTCGATAAACCTAATCGGGCGCTTGCCGGCCTTTGCGCCGTTCACGGCGCAGTTTCGCTCTTTCCATCTCGGCCGCGACGAAGGCGACTCGATGAGATGAACGCGCCGCATACGAGGGGTGCGATCCTGTTTCCACCTTCACCCGATCGGCAGCCTCCATCGCCGTCGGCGACAGCGTCGTCGTGTTCGAGAAGCGACCGCAGGGCGTACGCCAAACCTTCGTCACGATTGGAATGAGCCATGCTGAACAGGACTGAGTTCCAGCCTGCCATTTACACTCCCGAACATCGGTGTGAGCCCGTTGAGCTGATGGCTCGGACGTGGAACCCCCTGGCCAGGCCGATCCCAACCGCAGCTTCGCCAAGCTAGCCGTCTAGTGGATCACTGTCGGGTCGCCGGCCTGCTGGCTGCGCGAAACTGCTGTTTCAAAGCTGACCTGGTCGCGGCCGTTCGACTTGGCCTTGTAGAGATGTCTGTCCGCCACCAGGAACATTTCGGCATAGGTGGTGGGGCCGCTGAAGGCGATGCCGCCAATGCTTACCGAAAGCGGGCAAGGCCGCCCGCCCGGGGCGAACTCGGCTTCGCGGATTCGCCGCCGTATGCCCTCGGCGACCAGCCATGACTGCGAGGAGTCGGCGCCGGGAAGGAAGACCGCGAATTCCTCGCCGCCAATTCGTCCGACGATATCGGCACCGCGCAGTTGCCCCTGGATCGTCTTGGCGATCAGCTTCAGCGCCTGATCGCCGCAATCGTGGCCGAGGCGATCGTTGATGGTCTTGAAATGATCGGCGTCGACGATCAGCAAGGCGCCGGCATTGACGACGGAATGGCTGCGCGCCTGGTCGAGATAGGCCTCGACAAGCATGGAAAACGCACCGCGGTTGAACACCGCCGTCAGGCTGTCGGTCGCGGCGACAATGCTCAGGTCCCTTTGAGCAATGGCCAGCTGGCGCATCTTGTACATCAGGAAAAAGAAAAACGATCCCCCTAGCACCAGCGGCAGCAGCAGATCGGTGAGCTTCGCCCAGCGCAATGCGTCAGGCGACAGGGACGGAAAATTGAAGGAGTCGACGAAGAAGGCGGCGGCAATGCAAACCGCCGTGCCGGCTATGGTTACAGCTATGACCCTGCCCCAGCTTGTTGGGGACAAATCGATCCGCATGCCGTTGCTCCCACTACGTCGGCCATCTTGCAGCGGCAACGCAAACGAACTCCTAAGACCTGGCTTCCAACTCGAATGTGGTTAACCGCGCGTTAAGGGGCACGGATGTGCCCGCGCAGCCCTCGTCTGCAGCAAAAAGCCCGCCACCTGAGTGGCGAGCTTTCCGACTGGCCGGAGGCCAGGAGTGTGCCGTCGAAGCCTCCCGGCTGGTTCGACACTTCTGCCGGAGTTAACCGGCCCTACAGTGGGGCGCGTCCGCTCTGGACGCGCCGGGTGCAGCACCTTCATGCGCTAGCGGCGCGAGATCAGCAGGCAGAGCTGGCGCAGGTCGCGATCATAGGTGCCTTCGCTGGCGAGCACGTCGACGCAGCGCTTCTTCATGCGTGCGATCTCGGTGCTGGACATGTCGGCGACGACGCCGGGGAGACCACCGGGAGTCCCAGGAGTGCCGGGTGTTCCGCCGATACCGACGCCGACGCCGACATTGACGCCATTGTTGGTACCAACGGTTACGTTGGCAGTGGTGCCGTTTGTGCCGATGGATGCCGTGGCACCGCCGCCACCAATGGTGGCGTTCGCATCTGCGCCGCCAGCGCCGCCGATCGAAGCGTTGGCACTGGTGCGGCTACCACCCAACGACACACTGGCGTTGGCACCGTTGGCGCCGCCCACATTCGCGCTGGCTCCGCTATTGCCAACGGAAGCGCTGCCGACGCCACCAATGCCAATACTTTGGGCGTTGGCAGGCACGGCAAGAATAACGATAATCGCACCATGCGCCAGTGTTCTAGCGATTTTCTTGGTGATATCTACCATGACACTCTCCTGTGTTGTCCTTCTATTTGCTGCACTGCAACAGACTGGAATCAAGCCCCGCCTCTTTGCTTGTGCACCTTATGATACGTACGGGAAGTCCTTTAAGTTTCTTAATTTTATTTTGACCTATCGAACTTAGTTCTCAACTGTTTCATAGTTGTTCTAAAAAAGAATATGATTTTTCTTAAAGATTTAAATTTTATCGAATCCTACAACAAAAACTGCACGTTAAATCGGGCACTGCGGGCCGCTGTTCGGCGCTCGGGAAGAATATCCGGCCAAACAGGCCCACGAACCTGTCCGAAATGCCGACGACCGGGTCCAGATACTTGCGAAAACCAAATGTGCGGGGTGAGGACGCCCTTGCGCCCACTGGTTGCCGCCCCTTGGCGAAGCCGGAGCCGCATGGTCAGGCGTTTGAGAGAAAACCAGCTGCCGCCAGGCCGGAGAGACAGGCGCCAATGCCAGCGGCTGCTCTCTTGTGGAATTCAGGATGGCAGCGGCGCGTATACCAACGTCAGGCGTAGACGCGCCCTTCTTCGGTGCGCTGGAACAGCATCAGGTCGAGCGGCACCGAAGGGCGGCCCAGGATCGTCAGGATCGCGTGCGCCTGGCCACGATGATGGGTCTGATGGTTGAAGACGTGAGCCAGCGCCGGCGCCAGCCGCTGCGAGACGGTGCGCATGTCTGAGACGGTCATGTAGGTGAAGCGGCCGGACAGCGCCTTGTCACTGAGGCCAACGACCCAGTCGATGATCCGCCTGTCTTCGGACTCCCTCGCCATCCGCAATACGGGCAAGGCGCGGTGCATGATCGCGTCGAGGCTGGCCGGTGCGTCGCCTTCGCCAGTGAAGCGTTTCATCCAGATGCGGTCGGCGGTGAGCAGATGATTGAGCGTGCCCATCATCGAGCTGAAGAAGGCGCCGACATTGCGGTTGAATTCTTCGTCGTTGAGGTCGCCGGCGGCATCGTAGATGCGGCCATTGGCCCATTGATTGTAGGCCGCAAACATCATGAAATGCTGTTTCATCTTTTCACCAGCCTCGCATCGAATCCCGAGCCTACCTAAACCCGAGGGGCGACCACGCCAATGACCATTCTGCTCTATGAACTCGTTGGACGCGATGCCGCGCGTCCCTTCAGCCCGCATTGCTGGAAGGCGGCGATGGCGCTCGCCCACAAGGGGCTCGACATCTCCAGCGTGCCGACGCGCTTTCTCGAAGTGCCTGCCGTCGAAGGCGGCGTCTCGAAGCTCGTTCCGGTGATCCGCGACGGCGATCATGTGGTCGCCGATTCCTTCGCCATCGCGCTCTATCTCGAGGAGACCTATCCTGAACGGCCGACATTGTTTTGCGGCGACGGCGGCAAGGCTGCGGCGCGCTTCATCGAGCGCTGGTCGCAGCTGACCATCCATCCCTATGTCACCACCGCCGCGATCATGGATCTTCACGCCATGCAGGACGAGGCGAATGCCGCCTATTTCCGGCAGAATCGCGAGCAGCGCTTCGGCAAGCGGCTGGAAGAGGTGATGGCCGCCCGCGACGCCGGACTTGGGGCTTTTCGGACTTCGCTGGAGCCGCTGCGCTCGATGCTTACCTATCAGCCATTCATCGGCGGTCCATCACCGCTGTTTGCCGACTACATCGTCTTCGGTGCGCTGCAATGGGCGCGCATCGCGACGCCCTACCGGTTACTCGACGACGGCGATGTCGTGGCGCAGTGGTTCGAACGCTGCCTCGACTTGCACGGCAGGCTCGGCCGCAAGGTGGCTGCCGCCGCCTAGGACGGCACGCGGATCTCGCAGGTTTTCGCCAATCGCCAACGAAATGCGACAATGTGGATGCACAAGCGTCGTTTCAAACGCCTCACCATCGCCCTGATCCGGGGCAAAGAAGACAAAAAAATCCCGTGACCGGGCAATCGAAACAAGGCAGCGCGACGCCATGACGTCAGGCCCGGAATTCCGCGACGATTTTCGTGCGGAGCTCATCAACCTCTTCCGGTGGCGCCGGGATGTCAGGCGATTCAGGCCGACGCCGCTGCCCGAAGGGGCGCTGGAGCGGCTGCTCGACCTTGCGAGCATCGCGCCGTCCGTCGGGCTCAGCCAGCCCTGGCGGTTTGTCGTGGTCGAGAGTGCCAATTGCCGTGACGCCGTCAAAGCGTGCTTTGAACGCTGCAATGCGGAAGCGCTATCATCGTTCTGCGGCGAGCGCGCCGCTCTGTATGCCCGGCTCAAACTCGCCGGCCTGAACGAGGCGCCTTGTCAGTTTGCGGTTTTCGCCGACCGCACAACGGAACAAGGGCATGGGCTCGGCCGCCTGACGATGCCGGCGACCATCGAATATTCGGCGGTGATGGCGGTCCATACGCTGTGGCTGGCGGCGCGCGCCGAGGGCATCGGCATGGGCTGGGTGTCGATTCTCGACCCGGTCGAGATGGCGACGATCCTCGACGCGCCACCGCAATGGACGCTGATCGGCTATTTCTGCCTCGGTTATCCCTCGGAGGAGCACATCACGCCAACGCTGGAGCGCGAAGGCTGGGAGTTCCGACGGCCCTCGATGGTGATTACGCGCTGACCCGCGTCACATGCTCCACTTGGCAATGGGCCGGGCGGCTTGTATAGAGCCCGCCACCCTCAATTCCATTCTCTTGAACAAGGACGACCCCATGGCGCTCGAACGCACCTTTTCCATGATCAAGCCGGACGCGACCCGGCGCAATCTCACCGGCGCCATCACCCAGATGCTGGAAGCGGCCGGCCTGCGCGTCATCGCCTCACGCCGGGTGTGGATGAGCCGCCGCGAAGCCGAAGGTTTTTATGCCGTCCACAAGGATCGTCCCTTCTTCGGCGAGCTGGTGGAGTTCATGTCGTCGGCGCCGACCGTCGTCCAGGTGCTGGAAGGCGAGAACGCCATTGCCCGCAACCGCGAAGTGATGGGCGCCACCAACCCGGCCAACGCCGCCGAAGGCACCATCCGCAAGGTGCATGCGCTGTCGATCGGCGAGAATTCCGTGCACGGCTCGGACGCGCCGGAGACCGCCGCCGAAGAGATCAAATACTGGTTCTCCGACACCGAGATCGTCGGCTGAGCCGAACTCACCCACTCTGATCAAAAAGGCCGGCGTTTCGCCGGCCTTTTCATTCATCGGCCATCGGGACTCCGATTGGTCGCCCGCCCTCTCGCGGCGGTTTCAAGTCACTTTGGTTGGCGCTCCTTTATATTGGCATGAATGTTGGCCGCGTCGGTGTCAGTCGCCGGTGTCTTGGTATCAGCACCCACAAATGGGCTGCCCTGCCCGGGCGCGAGGTCGCCGCCATGGCCGGCCTTGTTGGTCTGGAAAGGCTGGCTGTCGGCATTGAGACCATGCTGAAGCGCGTTGAACAGATGGTCGTCCGCCTTGGCAAGACCGGTAAGAGCAAGGAGCGATACGCCTGTGGCAGCAAGGATAAGCGCATGCGTTTTCATCTCTGGACTCCTTTGAGTTAAGCCAGAACGAGCCGCAGCAGGTCTGGCGGCTTCGACGAAGGGACATTCGAAAATATCCCTTTTGCCTCACCCGCCTGTCTGGGAGAGAAACGCTTCCCTTGCCCGAATTATTCCGGAAAACCAGTGGCGATCGAAAAATCCATTAGCTCGCGGCGTTGAAGCGCAAGATATCGCGGCCGTCCTTGTCGGCGATGGTCAATTTGCCGGCGTCGACATGGTATGACGCCGCCCTGGCGAGCGCCTGGAACAGCGCCTTTTCCTCGGCCATGATCTCCGGCGCACAGGCCTTGAAGGTCGAGCCGATGTCGCTGATGGCGATCGTCGAACCATCGACCTTGGCGGTGGCGAAGTAGACATTGCACGGGCCACTGCCGCCGGCCTTGCCGGCCTCGCTGATCCTGAATGTCGCCTGCGGCTCGGCGATGACGCCGATGCCGTCAATATATTCGACCAGCCAGCTCTGCCCGATCACCGCGGCCGCCGTCGGGGTGTCGCGAGGCGTCACCATCTTAAGCACGATGGCCTGCGGCGCATCGCTCAGCGGGTCGACCTGGTAGCTGACATCGGTGATGAACAGCAGCCTGTCGTCGGCAGTGATGCGCGCCTGCAGCGCGTAGGTCAGATTGGACCGGATCACTGCCGGGTCGAAACTGATCTCGAACTTGATCGGCACCTGGCCGGCCGGCGCCACCTTGCGCTCGCCGATGATTGCGGCCGGCGCGTCGGCCAGCGACACATCGGCAAGCTGCACGGACAGCACGGCATTGGGCGGCAGCGCGATGCGCTCGCGATAGATCACCTCGCCCTTCAGGGTCTTCTCGGCAGCGGCCGACAGATCCGGCACTGCAAGCACGCCGACGACCAGAGGCACGAAGCCGAATATGAAGAACTCGGCAATCCTGTCCAGCATGACCTTGCTCCCCTTGCCAAATCTGATTTGGGCCGAACGGGATTTGGCCAAAGGATTGCGGTCAATGCATGACTGCGGCGCGATATTATTCGGACGGCGGCTGTTTCCAGCGGCGCGCCGCCTTGTCGTCGGTTTCCTTGGCGTCGACCCAGGCGCCTTCGGAGCCGTCGGCACGATGTTCCTTCTTCCAGAACGGTGCGCGCGATTTCAGATAATCCATCAGGAAATTTGCCGCTTCGAATGCCGCCTGCCGGTGCGCCGAAGCGGCCACCACCAGCACGATGTTTTCGCCGGGCGCAATCTTGCCGTGGCGATGGATGGCGGTGAGCCCCTGCAGCGGCCAGCGCTGAATCGCTTCTGCCGCGATGCGACTGATCTCTGCTTCAGCCATGCCGGGATAATGTTCGAGTTCCAGCGCCGACAAAGCGCCCTGCTCGTCGCGGCAGAGGCCCGAGAACGTCACCACGGCGCCGATATCGGCGCGGCCGGCGGTCAGCCTGGCGATCTCGGCGGCGATGTCAAAATCCTGCGCCTGGATGCGCACGACAGGCGCCACTGGGGACGGCATGTCAGCCACCGGTCATCGGCGGGAACAATGCGATCTCGCGCGCGCCTGATATTTTTTCGTGGTGCTCGACATGTTCCTGGTTGATGGCGACGCGGATCACATCGGGATATTGCAGCGCGTGCTCGTATTCCTCGCCCCGCGATTTCAGCCAGCGCAACAGGTCGGCGACCGTCTCGATGCCGGCGGGCAGTTCGACATCCTCTTCCGGCTTGCCGATCCGCTCGCGCACCCAGGCGAAATAGATGAGCTTCGTCATCTCACTCGTCCATGATGTGCTTGAGGCCGGCACGGAAGTAATCATATCCGGTGTAGAGCGTGACCAGAGCCGCGATCCACAGCAGCACCAGACCGGTCTGGGTGGTCAGCGGGAAAATCTTGTCGCCGGCCGGTCCGGCCAGCAGGAAGGCGATGGCGACCATCTGGATGGCGGTCTTCCATTTTGCCAGCTGCGTCACCGGCACCGAGACCTTCAATGCCGCCAGATATTCGCGCAGGCCCGAAACCAGGATTTCGCGGCACAGAATGATGATCGCCGCCCACAGCGACCAGCCGGCGATGCCGGCATGGCGGTCGGTGTCGGCCGCCAGCAGCAACAGGCATGTGGCGACCAGCAGTTTGTCGGCGATCGGGTCGAGCATCTTGCCGATGTTGGAGGTCTGCTGCCAGGCGCGCGCCAGATAACCATCGAGATAATCGGTGATCGAGGCCAGCAGGAAGATGATCAACGCCGACCAGCGGGCAAAGTCGCTCGACTTCAGATGCCCTTCGAGAAAAAAGCACAGCACGACCAGCGGCACCGCGATGATGCGGGCGTAGGTGAGCATGTTGGGCAGGTTGAACGCGCGCTTGGCCATGTGCGGGGGGACTCTTTCTTCCTGCGTACTCAAATCAGAAGCGAATGTGGGGGGTCAACAGGCCAGATTCGACTAGCCAGCTGAATATACCCCCTAAAGCCATCAACTTTCATGAAAATGATTGTAGACCAGCTTGGCCACCTGCTCGGAAATGCCGTCGACCACCATCAGATCCTCCATCGCGGCGCGGCTGACCGCCTTGGCGGTGCCGAAATGCAACAGCAGCGCGCGCTTGCGGCCGGGACCGATGCCGCTGATCTCGTCGAGCGGGCTCTTGACCATCTCCTTCTTGCGCCGCGCCCGGTGCGAGCCGATGGCAAAGCGGTGGACCTCGTCGCGCAGCCGCTGGACGAAATAGAGCACGGGATCACGCACCGGGAGCGAGAACGAGTCCCTGCCCCGGACGAAGAAGCGCTCGCGGCCGGCATCGCGGTCCTGGCCCTTGGCAATGCCGATCGCCACCACGCGGTCCTCGATGCCGAGATCGGCGAGGATTTTGCGAACCGCCGACATCTGGCCCTGGCCGCCATCGATCAGGATAACGTCGGGCCAGGCCGGGAAACTGCCGGAAATGTCGTCTTCAATGTCGTCGCCTGCTTCCGCCGCAACCGCAGCGTCGGGCGCAACATCGCCATGTTCCTTCAGCAGTCGCGAAAAGCGCCGCTTCATCACCTCGCGCATCATGCCGAAATCGTCGCCCGGGGTGATCTCGGTCGAGCGGATGTTGAACTTCCGGTACTGGTTCTTCACGAAACCTTCCGGCCCGGCCACAACCATGGCGCCGACCGCATTGGTGCCCATAATGTGCGAGTTGTCGTAGACCTCGATGCGCACCGGCGGCTTTGCCAGGCCGAAGGTCTCGGCAAAGCCGGCGAGCAGCCGCCCTTGCGTCGAGGTTTCGGCCAGCCGCCGGCCAAGCGCCTCGCGGGCATTCTGCAGCGCGTTGTCGGTCAGATCCTTCTTCTCGCCGCGCTGCGGCACCGAGATCGCCACCTTGCGGCCGGCCCGGGTGGAGAGCGCCTCGGCCAAAAGCTCCTGATCCTCGACTCCATGCGACAACAGGATGGCGCGCGGCGTCGGCTTGTCGTCATAGAACTGGGCCAGGAACGAGCCCAGCACTTCCGATGCCTCGAGCGCCGGATCGGCCTTGGGGAAATAGGCGCGGTTGCCCCAGTTCTGGCCGGTGCGGAAGAAGAACACCTGGATGCAGACCTGGCCGCCTTCCTGATGAATGGCAAAGACATCGGCCTCGTCGACGGTCGCGGGGTTGATGCCCTGGTGGCTCTGCACATGCGACAGGGCGGCCAGCCGATCACGATAGATGGCGGCGCGCTCGAAATCGAGGTTTTCCGAAGCCAGCTGCATGGCGGATGAGATTTCCGTCTTCACCTTCTGGCTGCGGCCCGACAGAAAATCCTTGGCCTCGCCGACCAGCTCGGCATAGTCGGTATGCGAGATCTCGCCGGTGCATGGGCCGGCGCAGCGCTTGATCTGATAGAGCAGGCACGGCCGGGTACGGTTCTCGTAGAAGGAGTTGGTGCAGCTCCTCAAGAGGAAGGCGCGCTGCAACGAATTGATGGTGCGGCCGACGGCGCCGGCCGAGGCGAAGGGGCCGAAATAGTCGCCCTTGCGCGAGCGCGCGCCGCGATGCTTGTAAATGCCGGGCGAGACATGATCGCCGGTCAAAAGGATATAGGGGAACGACTTGTCGTCCCGCATCAGTACATTGAATCTTGGCCGCAAGCGCTTGATAAGATTGGCTTCGAGCAGCAGCGCTTCGATCTCTGTGCGGGTGACGACGAATTCCATCGTCGAGGTCTCGCGCACCATGCGGCCGATACGGCTGGTGTGGAACCGGCCTTGCGCGTAATTGGTCACGCGCTTCTTCAGGCTGCGCGCCTTGCCGACATAGAGCACGTCGCCGGCAGCGTTCATCATGCGGTAGACGCCGGGTGCGTTGGGTAGCCGCTTGACCAGCGTCTGGATGACCTCGGCGCCGACCATGCCGTCGGCGTCACCGGCATGCGGCGTCCAGTCTATTGCCGTGAAGGCGACGTCCGGGCCGGCCGGCGTGACGATCTCTTCCGCCGCCTCGTCCTCGAGGTCGATTTCGGGGGGCAGGTCGTCGGCGCCGCCGCCACGTTTGTGTTTCTGCTCTACGGGACTCATTCCGTCATGCCTGTCACATCCGGCGTCTGCCACGCAAGATGCTGGCCGCCATCGAGCGCGATCATCTGGCCGGTGACCGAGCGCGCCGCCCACAAATAGCGGATGGTGGCGCCGAATTCCGACAGGTCCGGCGCACGCTTCAGGATCAGGCCGTCGACCTGCGCGGCAAAATCGTCGTCGTCCTGGCGGGTGTTCTTCAAGGTCGGGCCGGGGCCAATGGCGTTGACGCGGATGCGCGGACCCAGCGCCTGCGCCATCATCTGCGTCGCCGTCCACAGCGTCGACTTCGACAGCGCGTAGGAGAAATAGCGCGGGGTCAGCCGCCAGACGCGCTGGTCGATGATGTTGACGATCAGCCCCTCCTGCCCCTCCGGCAGGGCGCGGGCGAAGGCCTGCGCCAGCAACGCCGGCGCCTTGATATGGACGGCGAAGTGGCGATCCCAGGCCTGCCAGTCGAAATCCTGAACAGTGTCGTCGACGAACAGCGAGGCGTTGTTGACCAAAAGCGTGACCGGGCCGAGTGCTGCCCCGGCGCGGCCGACCAGATCGCCGACGGCGTCCATATCGGTGAGGTCGGCGGCAAGTGCGGCAGCGCGGCCACCGGCGTCGCTGATGCGGGCGGCAAGTGCCTCGGCCTCGGCCAGCGAATTGTTGGCGTGGATGGCGACGGCAAAACCATGCGCGGCAAGATCCTCGACGATCGCCTTGCCGATCCGCTTGGCGCCGCCCGTTACCAGTGCGGTCCCGGCCGCTTCATTCATCTGTCAATCCTCAAATTGCGGTCTCGATTCCGGTGCGCCGGCAAATATGGCCCGCCAGGGGCTAAATGCCGTTTCCACCTGGGGCGGGATTGTGGCGAACGGCCCTATCGGCTCTCCGAGCCTGCCAAGACTCGGGATGGGCCGAACCGCAATATAGGGCGCTGAACTCCTTGCACCAAGCCGTGTGCAGCGCAGCATTACAAGCTTGCTGACATCTCGCTGTTGCGAAGATGCAACGTCAAGGTTCAGCCTCATTCGTGCCGGGGAATGACCCAAGTTCAGGTTCGCTTCAGCCGCATTTTGACACGACATTTGGAACTGTTGAACGCCAGATCCGTTTCACCCCCCGGACGGGTCGATGGCGCTCATGACAAACAAGCCTGTGTCCTGTGGCTTAAGGAGTAAAGAACAATGCAAGCCAATCTTAAATTTGCGCGACCTCTTGCGGTGGCGCTTGGGCTCTTCGCCCTCAGTGGAACCGCCTTTGCCGCGGACGTCGTCTCGGAAGAGCCGCCGGCGCCGGCCCCGATTGCGGAACTTCCCGTCGCTTCCTGGGCAGGCCCCTATGCCGGTCTCAATGTTGGCTATGGCTTTAGCGGCCATACCAAGGAAAGGGATCTCGGCGTTCAAACCGACACCAAGGGTTTCGTCGGCAGTGTCTTCGGCGGCTATCAGTGGCAGCAAGAAAACTTTGTCTACGGCGGTGAAGCAGAACTCGGCTACAGCGGCGTCAAGGGTGACGATAACGGCATCAACTCCAAGGCTGGCGTCGAAGGCTCGCTGCGGGCCCGACTCGGCTATGCCGTGACCCCTGAAATCCTGCTCTATGGCACTGGCGGTCTCGCCGGCAAGAACCTGAAGGTGGAAGACAGCAACCTGGGCACCAGCGATAGCGCTACCCTGCTTGGCTGGACCGCTGGTGTCGGCACCGACATCAAGATCACCGACAATGTGTTCGGTCGCGTCGAGTATCGCTACACCGATTTCGGCAGCAAGGACTTCGGCGGCGGCATCGGTAACGTCAAGGCCACCGACAACCGCGTCACCTTCGGCGTCGGTATGAAGTTCTAAGTCGTTCAAGCCACGACACGAAAAAGCCGGGCCTCGCGCCCGGCTTTTTTATGGCCGGTTTCCTGGATGTCGCCAACTCATCCGGGTCACGAGCTGTGTGGGTGGATCGACGGCTTTTGCTGGAAACCGTCATGGGTCGGGATCGACGGCAGTCGGTCGAGCCATCCCACCTTCGACGGTATGAAAACCTGCGCATCCGGCCGATACTCGCCCGGGCTGCTCATCGTGGCGGCGTGAACATGAATCTCGGTGGGCCATCTGTCGGAGCGGAAATAGAGCCTTGAGCCGCAGGACGGGCAGAAACCGCGAAATGTGTTGGGGCTGCTCTCGTAATGCACGATGTCCCCTGTCCAGGTCAGATGCTCCGGCCTCATCCCCAGGAAGGCCGTGAAAGGGGCGGACGTGGCGCGCTGGCAATCGGCGCAGTGACAGACCAGGTTGCGTGTGAGTTGCCCGGAATATGTCCAGGCGACTGCCCAGCACATACAATGTCCGGTTAGAAATGCCATTGCGACCTCCCGCCGGCTGCGCCTCAGAGCCGGGCTGCAACATCGACCGGCGCAGGATAGCCAGCGCGATCGCCTCAAGCGCGTCGCTTTGCGACCTTGGTGGGTTTCGATTTCGGCGGCAGCGTCTCGACGAAAGCCAACGCGCGATCAAGCCAGCCGGCGAGATCGGCTTCGGTCGCGGTACCCTCCGGCGCGACATGGACATAGCCTTCCATCGCCCGTCCGCCCATCTCCATCGGGCGGGCATGCGGACGCGCGACGGCCGCCTCATGCGCCGCCTTGCCGACACGCACCAGCAGTCCGCGCTTCGAGGTGCCGATCAGCATGTTGCCGTTGAACATGAAGCAGGTGCCGCCGAACATCTTCTGTTCGGTGAAGGCGCGCTGGCCAAGGGCGGCACGCAGGCGCTCGACCATGGGGTCCGCTGTGCTGGCTGATTTCGGCATGTTCGCCACCTGTGTGCGATTTGCGTGGCGTCAGGCAAGCACGGAAGCAGGCGGGGGATCAACAAGGAAGTGAGGGTGTAGCCTGCGGCAACTCCTTCTCACGTTCTTGTGGGAGAAGGAGGAGTGACTACGCCGGTACCGCCGGCTTCAGCTCCGGAAACTTCTCGTCGAAGCGCGCCGCCCAGCGTGTCAGCCGGCCGCGGCCCTTTTCCCACTTTCCGGCAAAGCGCAGCGACAAATAACCAAGGCAGGCGCGCAGCGCCATCTGGCCGGCGGTGATCTTCTTGGGCAGTTTCGGCGGATTGGCGTTGAGCAGATCAAGGGCCGCCGTAATCTTCGACCACTGCTTGTCCAGCCAGGGCTGGTAGACCACATCTTCCGGACGCACGCGCCGCTCATAGACCATCGACAGCGCGCAATCGCAGATGCCGTCGGCCAGCGCCTCCAGCACCTCAGCCTCAAGGCGCTTGTCGGCATTGCGTGGAAACAGCGCACTCTTCGATACACGGTTGAGGTGCTGGGTGATGGCACGGCTGTCGTGGATCGAGCGGCCGTCGTCGAGGACCAGCACCGGGATCTTGCCGAGCGGATTGGCGGCCATCAGTTCGGCTGGCTTGTCCTCGGTCCTGAGCGGCACGAGATCGATGGCGATGCCGGCATAGGCTGCCGCCATGCGTACCTTGGAACTGTAGGGAGAGGACGACGCGTAGAGCAGCTTGGGCATGGTCGGGTTCCTGTTTGCCGATGGGGCAGTGTTGACCGATCAGGCGCAGCCGAGCAATGGCCAGAAGCGAAAAACCCAGCCACCAGAAACCGCCGGTGATTTTTTAGGACCGGACAGGTCTCGGCATTGCAGCGAAAACAAAAAAAGCCCCACCGGACTTCGCCTGACGGCGAAGTCCTGGGAGCTGCGAAAAGATATCCTCCGTCCGCCTCTGTTCTCGCCTTCCGAATACCAAGCCGACCAGCGAGCGGAGCGCCTGTCCGGCACCGCCCTTGACTGCTTGGCACTGTCCCCCGGCGAGGGAAGAAACGCGCTTACTTCTTGCCGGCCTTCGCGGGCGCTGCCTTCTTGGCCGCCGGCGCTGCTTTCTTCACCGGTGCCGAAGACTTCGCTGCCGCTGCCTTTGCCGGTGCAGCCTTCGCGGCCGGCTTCTTGGCAGGTGCTGCTTTCTTCGCTGCCGGTTTCGCCGCTGCCTTTGCGGCCGGCTTCTTGGCCGGTGCTGCCTTGGCAGCCGGTTTCTTGGCAGGCGCTGCTTTCTTCACTGCGGGTTTTGCCGCAGCCTTTGCAGCCGGCTTCTTGGCCGGTGCTGCTTTTGCCTTGGCCGCCGCGGCCTTCGGCTTGGCAGCGGGCGCTGCTTTCTTCACTGCAGTCGCAGCCTTCGCCGCTACTGCTTTTACAGGTGCTTTCTTTGCCGGTGCCTTGGACGCCGGCGCTTTGGATAACTGCTTAGCCATGCGATGCCCCTTTAGTTGTGCCGATGGCCGTTAATGACCCGGCGCGTCAATGCATATCTGACTCGCGCGTGTCTAGCCAGCGAAGCATTACAGTGATTTTAGCAGATTAAGTTTCGGTTACGACCGCAAAGCGATCGTGCTGAATCTTTGATCGCGTAACGAAGTCTGCGGCGGAAATTCTTCGCACTCTATCTTGGTTGATCTTGTCGACACGCTCAGGATTTTTTCGAGCGGCGTCGACCGCAGACACCGGCAGCCGCTCGCAAAGATCATGAAGAGTTGCCGGATCGCACGCTTCGTCTTATCCAGTCGCGACGAACAAGCGCGAAGACGAAAGCAACACGACAGGCGTGTCGTTGCATCATCTTGAGGCATACGATGAAAGTGAGCTTTTAGCTCATATTCCTTAGAGATCACCTCGCTCGCGAAAAAACGTTCAGACGCCGAGCGGCTCGCGTACCGTCTGCAGCCGGCGCTCCGGCTCGGCCCGGTGGAGATGGACGGCGAAGGTGTCCCATGGCGGCGAGAGGGAAAGCCCAACCAGGATGCGGCCGATCTCGCCGCGATGATAGCCGCCGTGCAGAACGACATGGGTCAGCATTTCCTGACGCAACATCAAGCCCTTGTCTTCATTGGTAAAAATGAACGGCACAGGTTCGGACAATTGGCTTGGCGACACGGCTTCAAGATATTCCAGGTACCAGCAATCCATCGCTGCGACATCGGTGCGCAGCGCGTCGAGCGCCGGCGTTTCCTCTGTGTTGTCGGCGCTGTAGCCGTGGCGCGCGCCTGTGAGATGCGCCGCGAATATTTTTGACACCACGTGGCTGTGATTGAGAAGCCGTGTCGCGACGTGGCGCTCCTTGGCGTGCGCATGCGGATCCAGTTTCGCAAGCTTCTCCAGCAACTCGTCATTGGCCCACGTCTGATAGGCGAAGAGACTGCGAAGCAAAACCAGGACACTCATGATCGGTATCCCTTTGCGGAGAATGTGAGTATCTTGTTCATATTCTCGCGGGATGGAGCGGACATGTCTACTCGCATTGCAAAGCCGCGCGTGCGCATGCGCAAGGAGCCGCGCCAGGCGCGCTCCAGAGCGACCGTCGAGGCGATCATTGAGGCGGGTGCTCACGTTCTGAGCGATCTCGGATGGGCCGGCTTCACCACCAACAAGGTGGCCGAGGCGGCCGGCGCCAGCATCGGCTCACTCTACCAGTATTTCCCCGACAAGCTTTCTTTGGTCGAGGCAATCCGGCGCCGTCACTTCGATCAAGTGCTGTCGGTCATTGCCGAGTCGGTCGAAGGGGACAAGCCGCTCAAGAGATTCGCGCAGCAGCTGGTACGTGGCATGATCGCGGCGCACAGCATCCACCCGACATTGCACCAGGTGCTGCTTGACGAGGCGCCGAGCGACCGCGGCTCAAGGGCCGCCCATGCGTCGTTCCAGTCGCGCTATCTCAGTCACTATGCAGCGGCCGTCGCCGTCTATCGCAAGCCGAGAAAGAACGCCGATGTTGAAACCGTCGCGCGCGTGCTGTCCTCCGCAGTCGAGGGCGTTATCCACAACGCAGCGCGACGGGACATGCTGGACTCACCCGAGTTGCAACAGCAGCTGGTCGAACTGATCTGCGCTTACCTTGCCGAACGGCACAGAACCACGCAGCGGTGAGACGGCGGTCTATCGGGGTCGATCTTGTCGCAAACAAGCGCAGTCACCAGCAGCGCCGGGGCGGCGTTGGCATCTTGCCGAGCAACAGCACGAAAATTTCGTGGTTGGAAGACTGCGTCAGCGCAGGACGCGGCAGCGGCCGTTGTAGACCATCCAGCGGTCGAAGCCCGAGACGCAGAACTCGACATTGTCGCCGATCGAGGCAAAGCCCTGGCCTTCCTCGATCAGGTACCAGATGGTGCGGGCGCGGCCGTCGGAGAGGCTGACGGTGGCGCCGCAATAGCGGCGGCCGATCGGCCAGGTGTCGTTGGCCGGCAGATAGCGATGCTGGTGGATGCGGCGGAAATCGGTGATCGCGACATCGGGCAGATGCGGCACGTGATGCACCTGGTAGGAGAAGCGGCTCGTGATCTTGTTCAGCACCCAGGCCTGGCCGCAGACACTGTCGTCATCGTCGGAATAGACGCCGAGGTCCGCCGCCTGCACCGCCTGGGTGAGCCCAAGCGAGGTACCGAGCGGCGTGCAAAGGGCGATGAGTGCGGCAAGAGCGGATCTGGCGAAGCGAGTCATGGCAGCCTCTTGTGGTCGATTGCGTCCACTGTGCGGATTCGCTCACGCGCGGTCAAGCGGTTGCACTGATGATGGTTTCCAGTTCGCAATTGCTTTTGGCAGGCCCGCGCCTCCGGCATGGAACCGGAATGGCTTCGGCGCGTTGACGTCCAGATCCGAGAACCCAAAGACTTGGGTCGTTAAAGAGCCCGCCTTCCCGACCCCTCAGGAAGGCGGGCTTTTTCGCGCCTGCCGCCAGCCTTCGCTCAAAGCGAAGAGGCTGCAGCTTTCCTGGCTCTGCGGAGCATTTGCGGTTGGCACCCGGCTGTCGAAATCTTTAGCGACTTTGCGTCGTCGCCGCGGGCATCGCCAGCCGTCAAAGCGGCCAGCGCGTGAAAACCGGCGCTTGTGTGGCTACTCGCCGGCCAGCCACTCCAGCGACCAATGCGCCGGCTTTTCCACGGCCAGCAATTTGTGCAAGGCCGGCAGCACGGTTCGCAATTCACCCTCCAGCGTGAATGGCGGGTTGACCACCAGCATGCCGCTGCCATCAAGGCTAGGCTCTCGCGAGGCCGGCCTGATCTCGAATTCGATGTCGAGCAGCTTCGGGATGCCGGATTGCTTCAGCGCCTTCCTGAAGGCAATGACCGCCTTGCGGTCCTTGATCGGGTACCACAGCGCATAGATGCCGCCCGGCCAGCGTTTGTGCGCTCTTTGCAGCCCGTCGACGAGGCGCTCGAACTCGCCCTCCTCCTCGAACGGCGGATCGATGAGCACCAGGCCGCGCTTTTCCTTGGGCGGCAGATGCGCGCCGAGCGCCAGCCAGCCGTCGAGTTCGATCACCCGGGTCTGGAAATCGCCGGCGAACAGCGTCTTCAGCCTGGTGACGTCCTTGGGGTGCAGCTCGATCGCCGACAGCCGGTCCTGCTTGCGCATGAGGTGGCGCGCGATCAGCGGCGAGCCGGGATATTTCTCGACGCCGCCCTCGGGGTTGAGCGAACGCACCGCATCGAGATAGGGCGCAAGAAGAGTCGCCGCCGGACCGCCGGGCGCGGCATCGATCAGTCTTCCGATGCCGCCCTGCCACTCGCCGGTCTTCTGCGCTTCTACCGACGACAAATCGTAGCGGCCGATGCCGGCATGGGTGTCGATGACGCGAAACGCCTTGTCCTTCTGCTTCAGATAATCGAGCAGCCGCACCAGCACGACATGCTTGACGACATCGGCAAAATTTCCGGCGTGATAGGCGTGGCGGTAATTCAAGTGGCGCCCCTGCCCCACCGCGGCGGTGGCGGCTGCGAGTTTGGATTTTCCGGCCGGCCACCACCGCCACCACGAAAGCGCCTGGCCAGCAACAGCCCGATCAGGCCAGCGGCCATCAGCGAGAAGCCGACCGGCCGGGCTCTGCTGTCGATCGCGCCGGCACCTGAGCGCAGCACGAGATCCGCCGCCCGTATCTCGATGCCATCGGCGTCGCCCGGACCGACGGTGAAGACGTAGGGGCCGGGGCTGACGGCAGCGATCACGCCAGCCTCGTCGCGAAAAATCTTGTCGGGCAGTTGCGGGCTGACCTGGCGCGGATTGTCGGAATGGTTGAACTGCAGCGTCGAGGCCAGCACCGTCTTGCCACCTGTCGCGGCGGTCAGCGTCAGCACCGTGCGCTGCTGCGAAACAATGCGCTCGGCTTTTGCGGTGAGATCGACCAGCACGCGCACCGGCGCGTCACGCCCGGCCAGCGGCACCGTCACCGGCTTGAAGCGGCCCTGCTCGTAAACCCGCCATGTGCCGATCTCATGGCCGGAGAAATTGCTCATCGCCCACGGATAGACGATGCCGATGCCGGCGCCGGCAAGCAGGATCAGGACAAACAGAAAGCGCATTGAGTCACCCGAGTGTTCGACCAGCTTGCCAATAGCGCTCTAGGGATCAAAAGGCGATGGCCCTGCGCCGCGGGCCTCGCCTGTCCAAGACAAAGGATAATCGCCAAAGGAATTGTGCGGAATCGGCCAAAGCGAGTTGGCCGCCGCCCCAACTGCATCGCGTCATGGCTGCGTCGCAACACTGACGGATTTCTACCTATGCGCTCAAAAGCCATCGCTAAATTAGAAATTTGCTACATAAATGGATGGGGCCAGGACCGTTCCACGACTTTGATTATTGAGGGGCATATTGTGCCCGAGGGATTTCGAATCCAAAAGTCCACAAGAAGCACGATGGCACATATTTCAATCCGAAATGCCTTCGATACCGATCTTCATGCATAATTTCACAGTCACATGAGTTTTATCGCAACTGTAATCAGCCACAAGATTCTATTAATTACGCGCCCGCACTGTTAAATTTTCCTATAATCATTGAATTCCTATGTAGATAATCTTGATATAGGTCGGTCAATAAAGAGCACGAACGCGCCTTCTCCAACCGATGGGGTGAACCTGAACCCCTACATTGGCAATGCCGCGAACATTTTTAGCCCGCGCCGTTTCGGGCGCCGATCGCATCGTTTTCTAAGAATTTATGGAGCAAGCCCGGTGTTACGCTGTTTTCTGTGTTTTACAAATTGGAGCATTTCAAATATAATATGCATCATATGTGACATTCGCTGGTATTTTACTGACGTATCTCGCTCATAATCTAAGATTGTTTTTCTATATCACCGGCTTCTACCATCCAAAAATCCCATAAACATTCGTATTTTCTATTGGTATATTGGGAATTGTGCGACCAATGCTCGAACTTCAGCGGCAGACGCTGCCGGCCTCATGATTAACCACTCTCCAACGTTTACGGTTAACGATTCGCTAATTTAGTTGACTATGCTTTCCACAGGTATATTTTTGATACGTTGGGATGTGCAATTTGGGCGAGCAATGGGCGATGGTGGCACCAGACGCGTAACCGCGATTTCGGGGCGTAATCGAATGCTGAACGGCAGCCAATAGCCGCATAGCGTCGCCCAGCGAACTCAAAAAGCAATCAACGGACATCAGGAGTGACGATTCCGCAGAAGCGGAGGGTTTGCGACGTTCGCAGGGACGTGGCCGGGCAACGCTATGTCCGGTCCGGGCGGTAGCGTGCTCAGTGCGTTAGGGCGATGGGGTGGAATATGGGTAGAACTGTCAACGTTCTGAAACTCGAGTCCGGGAACCGCCGAAGGGGCGCCAACACCAATCGGGGCCGCGCCCTGGTTGCCGGTGGGGCAGGATTTCTGGGTTCGCATCTGTGCGAGCGTCTTTTGCTGGATGGATACGACGTTGTCGTGCTGGACAATTTCCACACCGGCAAAAGATACAATCTCAATGCCATCCTGCGCAATCCGCGCTTTACGTGCATCAAGCACGACATTGTCGATGCATTGCCTTCGGATCTTCAGGTCGATGAAATCTACAACCTCGCCTGCCCGGCCTCCCCGCCGCATTACCAGGCAGATCCGATCCATACGTTCAAGACAAGCGTGATTGGTTCGCTGAACCTGCTGGAACTCGCGCGGCGCAACAATGCCAAGATATTTCAGGCTTCGACGTCCGAGGTCTATGGCGACCCCCTGGTGCATCCGCAGCCGGAGGGTTACTTCGGCAACGTCAACCCGCATGGTCCGCGTTCCTGCTATGACGAGGGCAAGCGGTCGGCCGAGACGCTGTTCTTCGACTATTCGAGAATGTTCGGCCTCGATATCCGCGTCGCTCGGATTTTCAACACCTATGGCCGCCGCATGCAGCCAGACGATGGCCGCGTCGTGTCGAACTTCATCGTCCAGGCTTTGCACGGTGACGACCTGACCGTCTACGGCAGCGGCCAGCAGACACGTTCATTCTGCTATGCCGACGACCTGATCGAAGGCTTCATCCGGCTGATGAATGCACCGAGCGCGCCGCAGCACCCGGTCAATCTCGGCAACCCTGCCGAATTCACCATCATGGAGCTGGCGACACAGGTGATCGAATACACCCACTCGCGGTCGAAGATCGTGCATCGGCCGCTGCCCGTCGACGATCCCAAACAGCGCAAGCCGGACATCTCCTTCGCCAGGGACAATCTCGGTTGGGAGCCAAAGATCAGCCTGAGCCAGGGGCTTGCGCATACCGCGGCGTATTTTGACGCCCTGCTCTACGCGCGCCGGCCCGTCAAAGGGGCTGCGATGTAAATGAACCGCCCGGCAATCCTGGTGACTGGTGGGGCCGGTTACATCGGCAGCCACACCTGCAAGCAGTTGTCAGCCGCCGGCTACCTGCCCGTCGTTTTCGACGATCTGAGCCGCGGCAACGAGAAATCCGTTGCCTGGGGGCCGCTTGTGGTCGGCGATATTCGGGACAGGAAGGCGCTGCAGCAGGCGATCAGGACGTATCAGCCGAAAGCGATAATCCACTTTGCAGCGCTGGCCTATGTCGGCGAGTCCGTTCATGAGCCCGCAGAATATTTTTCGACCAATGTCTCGGGTACCATCGCGGTGCTTGATGCGGCGCGCGCGAACTCGATCGAAAACATCATCTTTTCAAGCAGCTGCGCGACATACGGCGTGCCCGAAACACTGCCCATTCGCGAGACCTCGGCGCAAAATCCAATCAGCCCCTATGGCCGGACCAAGCTGATGGGCGAGCAGATCATCAGGGACTATGCCTGCGCCTACGGAATGAAATATGCGATCCTGCGCTATTTCAACGCCTGTGGCGCCGATCCCGACGGTGAGCTCGGTGAGTGGCACTCGCCTGAAACGCACCTGATCCCGCGAGTGCTCATGGCCGCATCCGGCATCATCGACGAGATCGAGGTTTTCGGCACGGACTACGACACGTCTGATGGCACCTGCGTGCGCGACTACATCCATGTCAGCGATCTGGCGCGCGCGCATCTGAAAGCCCTCATACATCTGGAGGCGGGTGGCGAAAGCCTGTCGGTCAATCTCGGCACCGGACGCGGGGTGTCCATCAAGGAGATCCTCCAGGCGGTCACCCGGATGACGTCAAAATCGGTTCCGGCCGTCTTCAGAACCCGGCGTCCGGGAGACCCGGCAGAGCTCTATGCAGACCCAGCCAATGCACTCAAACATCTCGGCTTTGCGCCGGAACTTTCCGACATCGATACGATCGTCAGGACGGCCGCCCCATTCTTCGGACTGGCGGCCGCCGCATCCACAATTCCGATGCCGACGGCGAACCGCCGCCGGTCAACTGCGCCAGGCATGTCAAATGCATCGGAAAGCTATACCAGCTCGAAAAGCTGGTAGTCGTCCCTGTTTGTAGTGTGTCGGGACGTGGGCTCGCTGAGGTGGGTGGGGCTTCTCAGCGAGCCTTTTCATGCATGCCGTCATACCAAAAATCGCTGCGCGCTTTTGGGCCGCATGCATCAATTCTTGGAATCGATCAGGCTACGGATCTTGTCGAACTGCGCGCCCCTTGTATCGCCTTCCTCGAATTTCCGCTGCTCGTCGGAAGGGTCTTCCGCAGAGTGCCTGAAACTGTACCAGGTTCCGTCCGGATCCTTGCGCTGCTCGAGGGTCCCACCCTGGATGCGGTGGCTGAAACAGGTGCGAATGGGCGCCGCGGCGTAGGTCTTGGACCGCCAGACGAGATCCATGCACATCTTGCCATCGTTGGTCAGATGCCCATCTGCCTTCGCCGACAGAAGCCGTGTCCTGTACGGAGGTCCAGGCCCGGACCGGTCGATCCTTCTGTCCGAAATAGGCTGCTCCGTCATTCCACAACCATGTGCGGTCAGCGTAGAGAAGCTGAAGCTCGAAAGCCGTCGGGACGGTAACGGCATCTGCAGGTGCGCTGTCTTGGGCGGCAGCTGCGTACGCGGCTCCGCAAAGCGCCATCTGGTACCAAATGGCCAAGAGGGGCGCAAGGGAGACACGCCTGGCAAGTCGACGGCACCTTGCCCCGCTCGTTAACTCAGATGGCAATCCGGTCCGGGTCGTCATGCTGAGCGATCGCATTTCGATGTTCGCTTCCCAAGCGGGCGTCGACCAGCCGAGCATGCCGCAAGAACGGGCCCGGTCCGTCCTGCGTTGACATGTGGCCGTGATTGGCTTCACGCCGCAACCGTCAAGTATCTCGCATGCTATTGACTGCCGCGCGAAGATGTCAACCTTCCTGTGAGACCGGCTGCATCTGTCGCAACGCCTCAGGACAACGTCCTTGGCAATGATATCCAGACGTCACCCGAGCGGGTAGAAATCGTCCCCGGAGACAGTTGTGAGATAGGTGGTGAATTCCCAGTAATTCTCAATGCGCTCGACAAACGGGCGCGACGGCTGCTTCAGGATCTCGGTCTCAAAATGGTCCAGGCGCTGGGCGCCGCCGAAATAGGCGATTATGGCGTTTCCGACCAGAGGGTCGGCGATATCATTGTAATGGATCGGGAAATAGGGCTGCCCTGTTTTGAACAGCACGGATCTGATCTTGGCCCGGAACAGGTTCAGGTCAGAGAGATATGCGTTGAACCGGTGAATGTCGAAATACACCTTTTTCCGGCGACGGCCGGCAGGCAATGGTTCCGAGGCTAGAACCAGCCAGACCCCGGATGCTTCAGCCTCGAGCAACGAAACGAAGGAAGCTATCGGGTTCCTGACAAGCCAGAGCTTCTTGACGCTTTCATCTTCTAGCACGGGAAGAATGGCGGGACGCACCTGATCGGGAAATATATGAAACCCGACAAAGCGGGCAGAGGGATCGTCGAAAATCCGCGCAATGAACAGCTCGGATTCGGCATCCCGCACGTCAACGCTTTCGCGCTGCAGATTCATTTTCTCGTGGTAGTCGAAGCGCAAACCGACAAAGTTCGGATTGAAGACTTCGCCGTGCATCACCATCCCTTCATACTGATTGAGATGGCGATTGAGTGCTTGAGACCCGGTTCGGGGCGAAGCGAGAAGGACGAACTTTTGACAAGACTGCATGTCGCACCAAGTTCGAGACGACCGAGACGCCCGAAAATACACCAATGACCTGTTCAATCAATTGGGCATCGCCGCATGGTTCAGCGACGGCGGGCGCTGTCGAGCACCCGCCGTCGTGACGTTTCAGTATTGGCTCCAGCAATCAGCCGCCACGCAACCGCGTCGGGCTCAGGCTCGCGATTGTCGTGCCCCGCTGTTCGGACGGGCACGTCGGCAGAAAGCGGCTCGCATCCGCGTATGTCATCGTCGCGATGGAACCCTTCAGCCCACCGCGCTTGGCGATCCAGCCGCGAACCCAGCCAGGGTAGTTTTTCATCATGAAATTCGCGGCCACCTGATTGCCCCGCGCCCCAGCGCCATACGGCAGGTGAAAGCCGAACGACGCGTTGTGCGTGACGCACATCTTGCTCTTGGGCATCGACAGATACAGCGTGCAGGCCGAGTCGCACGCACCGTTGAACCGCACGAAGGTGCCGCTGCGGCGCATTTTCAGCGCACGGATGGCATAGTCGATCACATATCCGCCGCGATCGCCACTGACCGTCTTGACGTTGGCAGTGCCAAGGCTGATGCGCGGTCGCAGCAGTTCACCTGCGGAGCTCGCCGAGACCATTGCGCCCATCAAACCGAGCGCACCGAGAAACTTCATTATCGTTTTCATTTGCGCCTCCTGCTATGCCGTCAATGACTAGCTGGGAGGCGTAAAGATTGAATATTCCGCGTCGCTAAAGTTGTATCAGTCGGTTGATTGTACAGCCATTTTAGGACCTGCTTGACGATTTGGTTTACTAATGGCGCAGAAGGATGATCACTAAGAAGTAAACCCGGCGCGGGCATCATTGCCGATCGACCGTGCGGAAGCGCACGCGGCGGAATTGGATCAGAGGACGTTGGATGGCCGTTGGTGGCAAGGCGCAGACGCCGTCAAAATCTGAAGGCAAGCCTCGCCGCGTTTGTGTCGTGACGAATGTGATCGACCAAGGTGGCGAAGACGCCACCATGGTCGAGCTGGCCAGGCTTTTCGCCAAAGATGGCGACGACGTCACCCTGCTATGGGTTCCTGGCAGGGATGCAGCATCTCTCGAAGAGGAGGCGGCGCACCATCGCGACCTGGAGGCGGCCTCGGTGCGACTGGAAATTCTCGACAAGTCCGACCAGCTGCTTCCTTCGCTGGCGACGCCCGAGAGCCGGTCCGCCGCGGTGCTGCATTATCTCGAACGGTCCGGCCACGATTTGGTCTACGCGCCGCTTGAGGGCGGATTGCCTTACTACACGCTGCTGGCGGTCGAGACTGCTGCCTTTGCCGCGCCGCCGATCGTGGTCGTCGCCCATGCACCGGGAGAATGGGAACATGAAGCCGACAAGGCGTTCATGGGCAGCACCAAGGCGGTTGCCGTCGCCTACATGGAGAAATACTGCGCCGAGATGGCGAACAGGACGATCTGTGTGTCGGCCGCCTTGCGACGGTGGATGTTGTCGAAGGGCTGGAAAGTGAAGAAGGCGATAGTAACGCCGATGTTGCTGTTGCAGCACCGCCTCGGCCCAGCCGGAGTGCGGCCGTCGACTGCGACGAGAAGCACAAGAGAACTTGTCGTCCTGGCCGGGTGGCGCTTCCGCGATGGCCTGACGCTGCTTTGCGACGCGCTCGACATCATCGCGCCAACAGCGCCAAAAGGGCTGACGGTCACCGCATTCGGTCCCTTCGGAAAGATCATGGGCGAGCACAGCGGTGGACTGCTTCTGAGACGCGCCGAGCGGTGGCCTTTCAAGCTCAACCTGTTGGCGCGCGCAAGCCCCGCCGCAAAGCTCGATTACGTCGCGCGGACGGGCGCGCTCGCTGTCATCCCCGCCCGCGCCGCATCGACGGGCGGCGCCATCGCCGCATGTATCGAGGCGGGGCTGCCTTTCGTTGCGACCAATGTCGACGCGAACGCCGAGACCTGGAATGCGCAGGCGAGGCAACCGCGGCTGGTCGATCCTGACGCTGCGGCATTGGCGCAGGCGATTTCGGCGGCTCTCAATGACCCGCCTCGCCCACGGCCTGTCGACAGCCTGCGCCAATGTCGGCAATCCTGGCTGGATACGCGCAATTTGCCGACGCCAGCCAAGCGCAGGCGCGTCGATAAAGGTGCCGGGTCGTCGCCACTGGTCTCGATCGTCATGGCCCACCGCAACCGGCCGCTCTATCTGAAACAGGCAATCGCAGCGATCGAGGCGCAAACCTACGATAACCTGGAACTGGTTCTGGTCGACGACGGAAGCGACCTGGACGAAGACAGGCGGTTGCTGGATGCGCTGGAACCGACTTTCCGTCAGCGCGGATGGAAGATCCTTCGCCGACCGCACAAGCATCTCGGCGCGGCGCGAAATGCCGGCATCCGCGCTTCGCAAGGCGAGCTGATCCTTTTCGTCGACGATGACAACGCGCTGTTTGTGGAGGCCGTCGATCATTTCGTACGTGCCATGGCAACATCGGGCGCTGACATCTGCACTGCGTTCCAACTGATCTTCTACGAGGATCTCGTGCCCGAGGATCGCGCCGACGGGCTGATCCAGTACCTGCCCCTGGGTGGTCCCGACGCGCTCGGCCTGATCCACAACGTCTACGGTGACGCGAATGCGATGATGCGCCGATCTGTCTTCTCGCGGATCGGGTTCTTGATCGAACAGCCCGGCTACGCCATGCACGACTGGGAATTATTTGCGCGAGCCTCCCTCGCCGGACTCAAGATCAGGACGATTCCAAAGCCGCTATACTGGTATCGCTCGAAACCGGATGGAATGTTCCGGACGTCGAATTGGTACGACAACCGGCTTCCTGTCCTGGAGGCGTTCAGGTCGAGCCAATCCGTTGACGTCCGCCTGCTGTATCATTTGGCCATCGCCCAGAACACGCAGCGGTCCGAAATGGAAAGTGCCCGCGAAAACCTGAAATATACCCCCGGCAATCGAAAATATCTGGAGCTGTGCGACATCGAACCGAACAGCGATGCGGCCATAGAGAAACTCGCGAGCATTGCTGGATCGATCGGCCGCCCCGATACGGCTGCCACCTTGCTTGGACGCCCCGCCGCCGCCGCATACCACGATGCCCCGGATCGTCCTGATGCCGGCGGCAGTTCGCTCACCCTCGGCTACGACGTACTGAGGAGCGCACGGTTGCTTACCCTGCGCGTCGCGGCTCTGCCGCTGCTGCTTGTCGCACCGGATGATGGCGGGGTGTTCCTGCGTCCGCATACGGACGGCGCGGTCGCGGCATCGCTTGATCATCAATTTCCAGCCTTCTTCCGGAAGGTGGAAGCAATCGTCGAAGTCGCTCATGCCGATGCGCCGGCGATGGATTTCGGTCTTGCCCTTGTTCGCCCCGATCAAACCATAGATTGGCAACAGGACATCGCCGCGCAAACGATCGCCTTTTCGGGCTGGATGAGCGTCGAAGACAAATTCGTGCGCCATCCCTTGGTGGCAGCGCTTCGCACACGACGGAAAATGCCGCTTTCAATCGTTCTCGCCGTTCGCTTCGCTGGAACGTCCAATGGCTCTCCGACCAATGCTTTCTTTCGCAGGCTGACACTGTTCGGTGATTAGCGGCGATCCGGCAAAGCAGGTGAGGCCCCTGAGCGCAAGCGAGGCCCCGGTCCGATCAATTGCGCGCGTTAACCATGTTGGCTCAACCTTGCCAAAATGGTTGACAAAACGTTAACAGATGCTAATATTTCCAGTGGGTTATTTAGTGTGTGGGGTGGTATTATGCGCAAGGTCCAATCGCTGCTTTTGGGCGGCCTTAGTCTGCTGGGGTTGAGCGTCGCTTTCTCCGGCGTGGCACAGGCGAGAATGAATGTTGGTGTTCAGGAAGCCGAGCTCGCCTGCGAGCAGGCTCTTAAACTCGGCACCATAGAGGCGCTTGAGGATTATCTGCACCGTTACCCGGATGCTCCGTCAGCCTGCAAGGCGCTTGCTCTCAACAGCCTGTCGCAGTTTGGGCCAGGTGGCGGGACCCGCAACGGTGGTGACGGTGGCCACCGTTACGGCGGATAAGCATCGGCCGGATTTTTCCCTTGATAGCTTGGGCACATCAGGTGGGCTCGTCCCTGCGTTGTTGCGGCATGGTCAGGGTTGACACGAATCCGGCATAGCGCTCCGAGGTTTTCATCCAGCCGAACTCCACGAGTTGCGCGGCGTCACCGCGATAGCGGACAGAGCGATCGTTACGGAGCGCCAGCTTCGGATTACGCTCCAAGGCTTCCATACAAGCGGCGCGCTCCTCAAGCCCTTTTTCCTTGACGGCCGCATTCTCGCTAAGGGACGACACCGATTTCTGGCGGAAGCCCCAGACGAATTTGAAGTGGAGCAATGCGACGCGGAGTTCGCTGAATCGGACTTCGCTTATCGTGTGTTGCGCGACGTTATAATGCCTGCCCCGCCCCCACCGTACGATCGGCACTTTTGTGAGGCATGGGGGGAACGTTTGCTTGAACCGGCCGTGCCAGAAGGCGCGTTCCCTCACGCCACCGAACATCTGCTCCGCTGGATACTTGCCGTCGCGGGCGCGTAGCCACCCCGGCTCCGGGTCGAAGTAGGGTGAGGCCTCGACCAGCGGGATCGTGCCGTCATAGCGGCACTCGGCCAGCGGGCCGTCGGCGTACATGTCGATCATGGAGCCGATTACAGCTTCGGCGCCGGTGGAGTCGAGATAGCGGCAAAGCTGCCGCAGGCTTGCCCGCTCGCAATCGGGATAAACGAGAAGCTCGTCGGCGTCGACCGAAACGCACCAATGGCCGGTACCGAAGACATTCATGAGCGTGTTGGTCCATCGCGGCGGATCGACGTTTTCCGCGAAATGCGATCCTTCGGTGTGGAAGCAATGGCTGTCCGGCTGCTCCAGGATCAGCTCGCGCGTCCCGTCCGTGGAGCCGTTGTCCAGGAAGAAAAACCGGTCGACGCCGAGGCCGCGGTAATGCTCGAGAAGTTGCGGTAGCAACGTTGCTTCGTTGCGCAGCCCGACAAAGCACAGGATCTCTCCATCGGCCATGTCGATCGGCCGATCATCCAGTCGCGCGAGATGTTTTGGGGAACGGACCATCCGAAAACCATTAAGTCCGTTCACGCGAAAGGCAAGTGCGGTATGGTGAGCTCCGCGAGATAGTTATCGAAGTATTATCGTACAGTCGGCAAGACTGTTCCTGCGAGGCAGGCCGACAAAGGAGGACTGATTTGAGCGTTCGCTCCAAGACAGGCGCGGTGTCCGGGGATAAGCGGCAGGCAAGCAAGACGGCCCGCAATGTGTGTATCGTCTCCGAGGTCGAGTTCGGCTCGACGGTGACCGCCGATCCCGGGTCGGCGACCTACGCGCTGGCTCAGCATCTGGCGGCAACAGGTGACACTGTGACATTGCTTTGGGTGCCAAGCCCGCTCGGCAGCCAGCCCGATGATCAGGAGATCGCCAAGGTAGGCAAATGGTGCTTCGACAATTTCCTGGTCAGGCTGGAATTGTTGCCACCGTCACCCGACTTGCTGCGGGGCCCGGAGTCGAGCGACAAGAACTCGTTGGCTGTCTACCACTACCTCAAGCAGAACGCTTCCGACGTCGTCTATTTTGCGCTTGAGGGCGGACTGGCGCATTTCCCTACCCTTGCGAAGCGCACGGGCGTCTTTCCCAATCCTCCCGTGATCGTCGTGCTCGCGCATGAACCACTTATGTGGAAGCTGGAGGCCAATGCCCAGGCGGTCGAACGCAAGGAGCAGATGACCGTCGCGCACATGGAAAGGACGTCGGCCGAAACGTGCGACCATCTTGTCGTCATCGGCCAGTCGCTGCTCGACTGGATGGCGAAGGCAGCTTGGAAGCTGCCCGCCAGCCTTCACATTGCCGCGCCCCTTGAGCCGCTGGAGTGGCGTTCGAACTTCGTCGTCGATCATTACAGGCCGCGAGAGCGGCCGACCGCGGAAGTGGTTCATTTCTCAGGCACGGAGGCGCGTGATGGACTGACACTGTTCTGCGATGCGCTCGATCGTCTGGCCGACAAAGGTGTCACTGATTTGGCGGTGACGGTTGTCGGCGCATTTGGTCATGTCCTGGGTGAGCATTCGGGCGGGATGGTCGTTCGTCGGGCGCGGCAATGGCCGTTCAAATTGAAGCTCCTGCCCATTCGGGATGAGCCTGAGATCTTCCGATATCTGCGCCAGAGCCATGCGCTGGTGGCGATTACGCACTCGGCTGCCCAGCTCCCGCTGGATGTGGTGACCTGCCTCGACGAGGAAATCCCGTTCGTCGCGACGGACGTCGGCAGCATACGCGACATGCTCCATCCGAAATCCGCCGACGAAGTCATGATGGAGGCATCCGCTTCCGCCATAGCAGCCAAGATCGCGTCGGTTCTGGAAAGCCGATCGTTCGGCCCGGCGAAGCCGCTGCAAAGACGGGAAGCGCGCGACAAAGCCTGGAGCCGGCTGCACGCAAAATTCTCCCGTGAACCCGGTAAGGTCTCCAGCCGCAGCCCGAGCCGGCCGCCGCTCGTTTCGATCATCACCGCGCACTACAACCGGGCGCGCCTGTTGCCGCAGGCGATTGCCTCTGTTCGGCGCCAGGACTATCCCAACATCGAATTGGTGCTCGTTGACGACGGCAGCACCGACCCGGACGCAATCCAGTTATTGGCGGAGCTCGAGCCGGAGTTCGGGCAGCGTGGCTGGCAGATCATCCGGCAGAAGAACGGCTACCTCGGCAAGGCACGCAACACGGGAATCCGCGCCGCCAAGGGCTCGCTGATCCTGTTCCTCGACGACGACAACGCACTTTTCCCGAACGCCGTCAGCACGTTCGTCGCCGGCATGCAAAAGTCCGGCGCCGATATCTGCACGACCTTCGCCAAGTGGCTCAACGAGCCCTTCGTGCCGCCGGACACAAAAGCCGGCTACATGCTCTATTTCCCCGTCGGTGGCCCTACCGACATCGCCCTGCTCAACAATCCATATGGCGATGCCAATGCGTTGTTCCGGCGTGAGGTGTTCGACAAGATAGGCTACCTGAATGAGGAGCGGGGCTTTTCCGCAAGCGATTGGGAATTCTTCCTTCGGGCGGACCTGGCAGGCCTGGAGATCGTCCCCATTCCAGAGCCGCTCTATTGGTACCGGTCATCGCCGACGAGCATGAACCGCAATGCCGAGTGGCTGAGGAACCGCAAGCCGATCATCGCGGTCTTCCGAAAGCATAGATTCGCGAATACGGACATGTTCGTGCAACTCGGCATCAACTCGAACACTGCCAATCATGAGAAGGACCTCAACCTCTGGAATTTGGAGCTGCGGGTCAACGACGAACGGTATCTCAAGCTAAGCACGGGCTCCGCCAACAGCGATGATGCAATGCAGTTGCTGGCCGAGATCGCGGCGCGCGAAGGCAGGGCCGATACGGCGATTTCGCTTCTCGCTCATACAGGGCGAATCGACTTCGCCTTGGGTGTGGTCGAAATGCTCAACGCGGCGGCCGACGAGACGGTGCCGGAGCTACTCTCCTCGCTTTACCGCGAGCAGTATCTCTCCGCCGAGCCCCTGCGTCTGGCTCACGTCAGTTCGCATCCGGATGCCGATCCAGACCTGCTGAGCTATGTCGAACAATCGCCGGACCAGCTGTTTCTCGAAGCCAAGGGCAGCAATGTCACCATGGCTTTGCTGAAGGGCGTCTGCCCACCGGGCGTCACCAGCGCCAGCTGCTGGGTTTACCTCGACGAGGAGCTGGCGGACCCTGCTCAATTTCAGCTCGTCATCGTAGACGCGGAAAACCAGGCCGTCGGCGATCTCGCCCAGCTCCTTGAAAGCGGCAACGGGAGCGGCTGGGCCGATCTCCGCCGAGCGCGCGAGGCGCGCGAAATAAGGGCGACAGTCAGTTCGCCGGCATCAGGCAGGCGCGATCTGTTGCTGGCGGTGAGGTGCGGCGGCAGCAGTCCGAGCGGGCGCGTACTCGGCGGCTTTTCAGGCATCCAGATCCGCCATGCCGTTTCGGTCGGTGCAACGCGCCCGCGCCTCAATGCGCCGCAACAGCGCCAACGTATCCGCCGGATGACCGATGATGAACTGAAGCGTGCAACGCTCGTGACCGATTATCCCTCCGAGCTGCCAACACTGCTCGTCGCCGGCGACAATGGCGGCATCTTCCTGCGACCGAGCACGCATGGCATTGTTGTTGCCGCCCTCAATTCGGCTTTCCCCGCCTTTGCCAGAAGTATCATGGCGACAGTGGAGATAGCTCACGAGGATGCCTCCCCCTTCGAGTTCGCCATGGCGCTGGGCAGGCAGGAAGAAAAACTCGTGTGGAAACACGATGCTCCGGTGGGCGCCTTGTCATTCTCCGGATGGACGCGCGTTTCGAGACCTTTCGAACTGCATGACCTGAAAGTTTCGATCCGGGAGATAGATCGCAAGTGGCTGACGATCTATCTGGCAATCCGGCTGCCACGCGGCTCGAAGCCGACGCCGTCCAATGCTTTCTGGCGCAAGTTGTTGTTGCTGTGGGACTGATGGGCGCGGGTCATCGGGACCCGGTCGTGCCTTGTCGACGTTTAAGTGCGGCAGTAGATTAAGTCCGCGTGGAGGCGCCAGGACCATGAGGAAATCCCTGAATCTTGGTCTGGCGTTTGTTGTCATTGCCGGAAGCGCAGTGTCTTTCGCCGCGGCCGCCCTGACGGCCTTCGCGGCCACGGAATTCACCGGCGCCGACGCTGCAAAGACGAACAAGCAACTGGCCAAGCAGCGCCTGAAGGCGATCGAGGATATCTTGACCGCAGCCGGGATCGACAGCGACCGTATGGTGGACACCAAAGTCGAGTACGTTGGCGACCAGAAACCGAACGTCGTTCGCAGTCGTTTGGCCACCGCGTCCCTGATGTAACGGTTCGCGAAATCTCTGGCGCCTGCCGCACCTTGCCTGACCACTACCTTGCATCGGCGCTGTCGCGCAGACGTTCCATCTCATCCAGCAGCATGTCGAGGCCGAGCTCGAATGTCGCGTCGAATTCGGCGGTGCCGAAGAAGGGGCCGGCGGCCATGACATTGGGAAAATCACGCGCCAGTTGCTCGTCGCTCACCGTGCTGACCGCCGACGGACCTTTGGCATAGCCTGATGTCTCGTCGAGGATGGCGCCCATCAGGTAGTATCCGGCCGTGCGGAACAGCCGCGCCGCCAGCTCGGCGCTGAAGCCGCCGGCTTCGAACAGACCGAGAATGCTGTTCAGCCAGGCGAGGCAGGTCGGCGAATTCATCCGGTAGGTAACGAGGAACGGCGCGAAGGCCGGATGCTCGCGGCCGACGCGGCGGAAATCCTGCATGGCCGTGCGCATCCTTTGCCGCCACGGCAGGCCGGCATCGGGCATTTCGAGCGCGCCGACCAGCCGGTCGACCAGCGCTTCTTGCAGATGCGCCAGCGAGGGAAAGTGATGATAGATGCTCATCGCCTCGCAGCCGAGCGCTGCCGCCAGCTTGCGCATCGAAAAGCCGGCAAGCCCCTCCCGCTCGATCACCTCGAAGGCGGCATCCTCGATCATCTGTCGGGACAACCGCCCACGTGTTCGCGTTTTTTTGATCGATGAGTCCATGGCGTCGCTTGACAACTTACACTGTAAGGTTCATTTTCCGCATCACCTTACATCGTAAGGCTAACAAAGACCAGAGGAGAAAAATCATGTCTGCTTACCGCATTCTTTCATCCGTGCCGTCTTCCATCCGCCGTGCGTCCCTGCTCGCCGTTGCCGCCTGCGCGCTTGCGCTGTCGGCGCCGGCCCATGCCGACGACTATGACGCAGCCATCAAGGACATGCAGGCGACGATGGGCGGCGTGCCAAGCTTCGTGAAACAGTTTCCGAAAGCCGCTGTGCCCGGCGCGTGGGCCGAGGTCAAGGCTTTGCAGTTGAGTGACAAGACGGCGCTGCCGCCCAAGGTCAAGTCGCTGATCTCGCTGGCCGTCGCAGCGCAGATCCCGTGCACCTACTGCATCTGGTCGGACACGCAGGATGCCAAGCGCGCCGGCGCCACCGACGAGGAAATCCAGGAGGCCGTGGCCGTGTCGGCGCTGACCCGCCACTGGAGCACCGTCTTCAACGGCATGCAAATCGATTTCGACACGTTCAAGAAGGAAATGGGCGGGCAGTGAGGTTTTGAAGACAGGGAAGCGATGGCCCGGAGAAGCGGGCCGTCGCCTGTCTTGACAAGGACGCTCGTCAGACGATCTCCGCACCAAGTGCCGCGGTGGTCTCATCCGCAGTCTTGCGCGATTTGTTCTGGCTCCGGCTGAGCAAGGCAATCCCGGCAAACGCCGCAATTCCACACAGCCCGACCAGCACGTTGAGCCAAAGCGCCGGAAAGACGCCGACGGCGGCAATCATGAAAGTCAGACCAAACGGCGCGAAGGCGGAACAGAACTGACGCGCCGCGGTGATCCAGCCGACATAGGAGCCGTAGCGCGCGTGGCCGAACAATTCGAGCGGCAACGTGCCGGTGACGATGCTCATCAGGCCCGAACCGAAACCGAACAACACGGCAAACAGGACGGCGCCCGGCACTGACGGCGCCGCAACAAGCAGCACCGCAAGACCGCCAGCCAAAGCCGCAGTGGCGCCGAGCGCCAGCCATGTCTGGGACAGGCCATGGCCGAACAGCATGTTGACCAGGCGGCTCGCCACCTGCGAGGGGCCAAACAGGCTGGCGACAATCACGGCTGCTCCGCCAAGCCCGACCATCGTCAGCAACGGCACCATTTGGACCAGGATCGCCGACAGCATGAACCCCTCGATGGCAAAGCCTACCAGCATCAGGACGAAGATCGGCGACCAGCCATCGCGTTGCGTGGGCGTCGAGATGCCGGCAGTGGCGGGAACGATCCGGTGCTTCTCGCCAATGCTGCGGGAAAACCGCGCGAGCCACCAGTGGATCGGCAGGCAGACGCCGATATTGAGCGCGGCGAAGAGGAGGAGAACCTCGCGCCAGCCGAGATGGTTGTGCAACACCGTCGTCAGCGGCCAGAACAGTGTCGAGGCAAAGCCGGCGATCAAGGTGAGATGGGTGATGCCGCGACCGCGACCGCCCAGTTGCACGATGGCGACGAACGCCGTGCTGTAGAGCACGAAGCATGAGGCCAGTTCCATCGCCAGCACCCCGGCGGCAAAACCGATACGTCCAGGCGCCAGTGCGCACAGCAGCAGCGCACCGGCCGCGGCCAGCGAACCAGGCACCATAAGGCGGGCAGCGCCATATCTGTCCGCCAGGCTGCCGGCAATGGGTGCCAGAACAGCACTTGCCAGCAGCGATGCCGAAAGCACCGCGAACACCCATTTCGGTGACCATGCCAACTCCGTGGCGACGGCCGGCGCAAGGATGCTGTAGCTGTAGTAGAGCGTGCCGTAGCCGATGATCTGGGTGACGCCGAGCGCCCAGATCGCCGAAGGGGGAACCTTGCGGTCGCTCACTCCGCGGCTTCCATCGCGCTCGACTTTTCCACGCCGCAGCCACAACCAGCCTTGCCGACGGCTTTGGCCTCGGCGTCGGCGACGCAGCAAGCATCCGCCTGCTTTGGCGCCGGACCGCCGCAGCAGCCTTTGGAAGCCTCGCCAACTGTAGACGAAGGCACCGTGCAGACGCCGGTTTCCGGCAGCACCAGTTGCACGGCGTCGGCGGAAGCGATGTCGCCGGCGATCGCCGCTGCGACAGAGCGGACCTGCTCATAGCCGGTCAGCAGCAGGAAGGTCGGCGCGCGGCCATAGCTCTTGATGCCGGCGGTGTAGAAACCGGGCTCGGGATGGCTGAGCTCGCGGTGACCATGCGGCGGCACGTCGCCACAGGAATGCTCGTTGGGATCGATCAGCGGCCCCAGCGCCTTGACGCTTTCGAGCCACGGATCGAGGTCCAATCGAAGCTCGCGTGTCAGCGTGAGATCAGGCCGCTGTCCGGTTGCGGCGATGATGCGGTCGACGGGACCGATCAGCCGCAAGCCATCCTTCGTTTCACCGTCGACGATCAGACGGCCGTCGACCATGCGGATGGCGGTGGTGGCAAAGCCGGTCACCAGCGTGACGCGGCCGCTTTCGGCGAGGTCGCGCAAATCGGCGCCGAGCTCGCCACGCGCCGGCAGTTGGTCGGCATCGCCGCCGCCATAGATGCGCACGAGATCGGTGCCGCGCGTCACCCAGATGAACGCCGTGTCCGGCTCGACATCCGCCAGCCTGGCAAGGTCGAGCAAGGCATTGGCGGCCGAATGGCCGGAGCCGGCAACCAGCGTCGTGCGGCCGGCATAAAGCGCTCGGTCGCGGCCGAGAATGTCGGGGATGCCATAGGCGATGCGATCGGCACATTCCTCCTCACCTTCGGCAGCGATGCCGCCGGCGCCGAGCGGATTGGGCGTTCGCCATGTGCCCGAGGCGTCGATGACGGCGCGCGCGCTGTCGCGCCTTGTGCCATCGGCGGTCTCGACCACCAGCATGAAGGGCCGCGTCTCACGTTGCTTGCTCACAACCTTGTCGGCGCCCCAGCGCGAGATGCCGACGACTCGGGCGCCGGTTTCGATCGATGGCGCGAGCTCCGGAAGGTTTGCAAGCGGCTTGAGATAGCGCGCGACAAGCTCATTGGCGGTCGGAAACGTCTCGGGCTCCGGCATTTCCCAGCCATGGGATTCTAGCAGTGCTCGGGCTGTCTGGTCGACGCAATAGCGCCAGGGCGTGAACACCCGGACATGGCCCCAGTCCCTGAGGTTGGAGGCAACGCTGCTGCCTGCCTCATAGAGCTTCACCGGCAGGCCCTGCTTCAGCAAATGGACGGCTGCCGCCAGACCGACAGGACCGGCGCCGATGACGGCGACAGGAAGATCATCTCGCAAGTTCATTTTACACCTTCCATATTTCCGGGATTACCGAAATAGCTGGCAAAAAAGAGAGATCAGGCGGCGGCCTCTTCCGCGGTCGAATTGCAAGCGGCGTCGGCGCAGCACTCGTCGGCGAGAAAGCCGATGAGTTCGTTCATGATGGGGTAATTGGCGCGGCAGATCAGTGTCGTTGCCTGCCGCTCCTGCGTCACCAGTCCGGTGAGGATGAGACGGTGCAAATGATGCGACAGCGTCGAGGCGGCGATGCCGAGGCTTTCCTGCAGAGTGCCGACCGGCCTGCCCGCTGCGCCCGCCCGAACCAGCGTGCGATAGAGGTTGAGCCGCGTCGGATTGCCGAGCGCTTCGAGTTGTTTGGCTGCTTGTTCGAGTTTCACCGAAATAGCATACGCCGACGATCGCGGCGGTCAAGTCCTATTTCGATAAATCTCGAAATATGGCTTCAGACTACCCGGCTGCCGCCGGCATCGATGACGACTTCGCCGTCTTCCTTGGTGAAGGGGCCAATATCGGGATTGGGCAGGATGTCGAGCACCGCTTCCGACGGCCGCGCCAGAACGACGCCGCGCGGCGTCACCACGATTGGGCGGTTGATCAGGATCGGATGCGCCAGCATGAAATCGAGAATCTCGTCGTCGCTCCATTTGGGATCGCCAAGATTGAGCTCGGCGTAAGGTGTGCCCTTCTCGCGAAGCAGTTCGCGCGGTGTCATTCCCATCGCCGCAATCAGCTCGACCAGTCTTTCACGCGACGGCGGCGTCTTCAGATATTCAATCACCTCCGGCTCCTCGCCGGATTGCCTGATCATGGCCAGCGTGTTGCGCGACGTGCCACAGGAAGGGTTGTGATAGATGGTGATGGTCATTGCGCAGCTCTCATTTCTGCCGTGGTTTTGGGTTCGGCGAGAAGCCAGCCAGCCAGCGCCATGGCGAGCAGCGCGCCGACCAACTCAGCGCCGATGAAGGCCGGGACATCGAGCGGCCTGATGCCGGCAAACGTGTTGGAGAATGCGCGTGCAGTGGCGACGGCCGGGTTGGCAAACGAGGTCGAGGCGGTGAACCAGTAGGCCGATGTGATGTAGAGCCCGACCAGCCAGGGAATGGCGTTGCTGCGAAAGCGCAGGCCGGCCAGGATGGTGAAGACCAAACCGAAGGTGGCCACCAGTTCGGCAATCCACTGGCCGCTTCCGCTCCGCACGGTCTGGGAAATCTGCAGGATGGGCAATTCGAACATGGCATGCGCCAGGAACGCGCCGGCAATGCCACCGAGGATCTGTGCAGCGACATAACCTAGCGCTGCATTGACCCCGATGTCCCGCCGCAACGCAAACACCAGCGTCACCGCCGGATTGAAATGCGCACCGGAAATCGGCCCCAGAATGGTGATCAGCACCACCAGCATCGCGCCGGTCGGAATGGTGTTTCCGAGCAGCGATAGCGCCACGTCATCGGTCAGGCGATCGGCCATGATGCCCGAACCGACAACCGCGGCAACCAGCAGAGCGGTGCCGAGCGCTTCGGCGACGAGGCGGCGTGACAGATCAGTGGCCATGGGACTCAACCGGCTTCGGAAGATTGCAGAACTCGCTCACGGCTTCCTCCCCTAACACCTGCAAGTCACGGCCTGGGCAACCGGCTGGCAAAGCTCAGGCGCGCCGTTGCAGCAATCCTCCATGAGGTAGGCAAGCAGGTCGCGAAAGCCGGTCATGTCGGCGACATAGCGGATGGTGCGGCCCTCGCGCTCGGCACGAACCAGCCCGGCATGGTCGAGAACCTTCAGATGCGCCGACATGGTGTTCTGGACGATACTCAGGCGCGCCGCGATCTTACCGGCCGGCACGCCTTCGGCGCCAGCTTGCACCAGCAGGCGAAACACCTCAAGCCTGGTGTCCTGGCCGAGCGCTGCGAGCGCAAGAAGAGCTGTTGTCTTGTCCATGCATCCATAAATCCGGAACTAAGGATGCTTATCGCCGCAATATGAAAGTTGGATGACAGGCAGCGCCCGAAGATCGGAAGGCGACGGCCCAGTCAATCCGACCGGAAAGGGTGGGGTCTGTTTCCTCTCGCCAAGCATCGCGAAGCCGGTGGCCCAATGCAGCGGTCTCGTTTACGTTCAGAAGATGAACCTCCCCCTCCGTCGCATCGTCCTTATCGTCGCGCTGCTCAATCTCGCCTATTTCGGGCTCGAGTTCGCGGTGGCGCTCACCATAGGGTCAGTGTCTCTGTTCGCCGACAGCATCGACTTTCTGGAAGACGCCTCTGTAAATCTCCTTATCCTGCTCGCACTTGGCTGGTCAGTCCGCTCTCGCGCACGAGTGGGGATGGCTCTGGCACTCATCCTACTCGTGCCCGGTCTGGCCACGCTCTGGACGGCGTGGGAGAAGTTCAACGTGCCGGTGCCGCCGCAGCCGATCGCCTTGACCCTGGCGGGCCTGGGCGCTCTGGCCGTCAACCTCTCCTGTGCCTACATGCTCGCCGCGTACCGTCACCGTGGCGGCAGCCTGACAAAGGCGGCCTTCCTGTCGGCCCGCAATGACGCCTTTGCCAACATCGCCATTATTGTCGCCGGGCTGGTCACGGCTTTGCTCTGGCACTCCGCCTGGCCCGATTTAATAGTGGGTTTAGGGATCGCGGTTATGAACGCCGATGCGGCCCGCGAAGTGTGGGAAGCTGCCCGTGAAGAACACCGTGCGGCGGCGTGAGAACCGGGTAGAGCCGCCCTTGGCCGGCGCAGCCGTGGGTTCATTCGCCCCGTTGGGTTGCACTGGCGGATGTGATACGACGCACGTCGACCGTCGCAACCTACGTGGAGCCCTTCCAGCGCAACAACCGCATGGCGTTGGCTGTCACTAGCACCGTCGCGCCGGTATCGGCGAGAATAGCGGGCCACAGACCAGTCATGCCAGCTATGGTAGTCATCAGAAACAGTACCTTCAGCCCCAGCGCCATGGTGATGTTCTGCTTGATGTTGGCCATGGTCGCTTGAGACAGCCTTATCATCGCAGCGACGTCTCCGACGCGGCCATGCAACACCGCTGCGTCGGCAGTCTCCAGGGCGACATCGGTGCCGCCACCCATGGCGATACCGACATCGGCCGCCGCGAGCGCAGGCGCATCATTGATGCCGTCGCCTACTTTAGCGACGAAAAGCCCCTGCCCTTTCAGCTCGCTGATAATGCGCTGCTTGTCCTCAGGCAGCAGCTCAGCCCGGACCTCAATGCCCAACTGCTTGCCGATAGCCGCTGCCGTGCGCTTATTGTCGCCGGTCAGCATGACGGTCTTGATGCCGGAATCTGTCAGCGCCTTGAGACCGGCCAACGCATCCGGCCGGGGCTCGTCACGCATTGCAATGGCGCCGACGATTTCTTCGCCTATGAGCACAATGGAAACCGTTTTGCCCTGATCATTAAGCGCTGTAATCTCGGCTGTTTGTTCGGCCGAGAGCTCGACCGTGTCGCTGGCCGCCTGCGGCGACGCCAAGAACACTTCGGCACCTTCCACGGTGCCTTTCACGCCCTTGCCGCCCAGCGCCTGCGCCTTGGATGCCGGTGGCACCTTTACCTTTTCGGCAGCAGCCTTCGCGAGGATAGCGAGTGCCAGCGGATGGCTTGAGCCGGTTTCCAGGGCAGCGGCCAGACGCAACGCGTCTGCGTCAGGACGGCCAAAAGAAATCACATCGGTGACTTGTGGCTTGCCGAGGGTCAGCGTTCCGGTCTTGTCCAACGCCACGGCGGTGATCTTGCCGAGGCCTTCCAGCACCGCGCCACCTTTCATCAAGAGGCCGCGCCTGGCGCCGGCCGAGAGCGATGCCGCAATGGCCGCCGGTACCGATATGACGAGAGCGCAGGGACAGCCGATAAGCAGCAACGCCAGACCTTTGTAGATCCATTCGTTCCAGTCACCGGAAAAGGCCAGCGGCGGAACGATGGCCACTAGAGCCCCGACGGCGACAACGCCGGGCGCGTACCAGCGTGAGAAACGATCGATGAAGCGCTCCGTCGGCGCCTTGCTCTCCTGTGCCTCCTCGACCAGCTTGACGATGCGGGCAATGGTGTTGTCGGAGGCTGCCGCTGTCACGATGATGCGCAACACGCCATCGCCATTGATGGTGCCGGCGAACACGTTGGCGTCGACGCCCTTGCGGACCGGCACGCTTTCTCCCGACACCGGCGATTCATCGATGGCACTTTCGCCTTCGACAATCCTGCCATCGGCTGGAATGCGATCGCCAGGCCGCACCAGAATGACGGCACCAACCTTAAGGGCTTCGGCCGGAACTTCGCGCGTGGCGCCATTCTCTTGCAGCAAGGCCGTCTTGGGCACCAGCGTGGTCAGCGCCTGGATGCTGGAGCGAGCCTTGCCGGCGGCCACCCCTTCCAGCAACTCGCCGACGAGGAACAGGAAGACCACCGTGGCGGCTTCCTCGCCGGCGCCGATGATGACGGCGCCGACCGCAGCGATGGTCATCAGCATTTCGATGGTGAAGGAAATGCCGGCGAGCGTAGCCATCGCGGCCCGCCATGCAACCGGCACCAGGCCGATCAGCATGGCGGCAATGAAGACCCAGACGCCGGTGGCCGGCCAGAAATAGTGAATCGCAAAAGCTGCGGCCAATGCCCCGCCGCTGGCGATGGCCAGTCGCCCCTTGGCGCTTTTCCACCACGGTCCCGAGGTGGGCGTGTGCTCGTGGCCGTGCAAGCCCTCCACATCTCCGTCATGGTCATCTTTGGCCGTGCCGGCGTGGTCGTGGCCCGCGTGGTCATGACCGCCCTTGGCGCCGTGCCCGGCCAGCTTGGCATTCTGTCCGGCCTCGCTTGTGAGCTGAGCCACGTAATAGCCGAGGCCTGTCACTTTCTTTTCGATCGCGGCGAGATCGCTTTCCGCGGTGTGCCTGACGGTCATGGTGCCTGATGTGACCGAGACGTTCACATCCTCGACGCCATGCATGCGCCGCACCGCGCCATCGATTTTCGTCGCGCAGCCGGCACAATCCATGCCTTCGACGCGATAGCGGGTTTGTGCGGCGGTTGCAGCCATCGTCTCATTCCTTGAACCATTCCAGTCCGACGCTACATTCTCTAGCGGCTAGAGGAGCAAGCGAAAAATGATGCGCAGCGTCCCGATTGGCGAAGCGGCACGACGGAGCGGGGTGAAAGTGCCGACCATCCGCTACTATGAGCAGATCGGTTTGCTGCCCGCGCCTGTTCGCAGCGAGGGCAATCGCCGGCACTATGAGGCGAGCGATTTGCGCCGGTTGGCGTTTATTCGCCATTCACGCGAGTTGGGGTTCGACATCGAAGCCATTCGCACCCTGCTAACGTTGCAGGACAATCCCAGCCAGCCCTGCGCAACGGCCGACACCATAGCCCAGGCGCGGCTGGCCGACGTGGTTCAGCGAATCCGCAGCCTCACGGCATTGAAAGCCGAGCTGGAACTGATGGTCGAAGGCTGCCGGCATGGGAAGGTCGGCGAATGCCGGGTGATCGAGGTGCTGGCTGATCACAGCCAATGCGAACATGCCCGGCACTGACTGGCAGTTGGGATACTCTCAGCCCGTTGGCTGCTCAAACACGGCGCCATAGTGATAGGGCGGTATTTCGACCACATGCCTTAGCCGCAGGCCGCTCGCCTCGACCGCCTCGATGGTTTGTTGCGGCGACAGTCTCAATTCGGTCCTTGGTCCGCGAGGTTCGCCCAGGATCACCGTTTCCTCGCGCTGGCGGCGATGCCAGTTGACAATGGCGAAGGCGCCACCAGGCTTGAGCGTTGCACGCAGGGCACGAGCCAAGCGCAGCCGCTCGGGAACGCCGTGAAAAGCGTTCGCCATAAAGACGAAGTCAGGTCGCCGCGAAACCAGACTGGCAAGCCCGTAAGCATCGCCCGCCACAAAGTCGCAATTGGTCACGCCGTTTTCGGCCACTCGCTTGCGCGCCAACTCCAGGAAATGCGGGTCGATGTCGATAGCCGTAACGTGAAGCGCGATCCTGGCGATCGGCAGCGTGAACCAGCCATCACCGCAGCACAGATCGACCACATCCATACCCGGTTCGAGCCCTACTGCGGCGAGCACACCATCAGGGTCGGGCCACAGTGCTTCCCACCAGCCGCTGGTAGGCATTTCGGTGCCCTCGAAAAATCCAGGAAGATTGGTGACCATGATTGTATTCCGGTAGATGCCGCGATTGATTCACTCTTGGCGGAACTGAAATGAGACACCGCCCTTACTAAGCCTTGCGTTCCCAGCGGCGGTCCGGCGTTTGCTGCCAATAGGTCACGGCGTGGCCCGCCTCCTTCATCGTCTTCCAGTGGCCCCGCGCCGCCTCGACCTGGGCGGCGTCGTGGCCGTCGAACATGAATACCGCGCGTTCGTAGCCGCCAAGCTCAGGCGGCATCGCGCCGTCGACCAGGAAGCGTATCTTTGCCTCGTTGGGATTCTCCTGGCCGGTGGTCAGCAGGATCGGCTGCTCCGCCGGAAAGGCTTCGCGGTCGATCGCATGGGCCAGGAACGAATCGTCGCGAAACGTCCACAGATGCTGGTCGAGCGCGTCGCGCCGCTCCTCGGTGCCGGTCTGCACCACGGCGCGCCAGCCGCGATCGACGCTGCGCTCCAAGAGGCCGGGCAGCGCGTCCTCCAGCGTCGATTCGGTCAGGTGGTAGAACAGGACGTCGGCCATGATTGCGCCTCTGGAGCAACTCCAGGAAAAGTGTGCAGCGGTTTTCCGTCAGGAATTGCGTAAAAACAAGGATTGAAAGCCTATCCCTCGTAGTTGTCGCGGACCAATCGGTCGAGCAGCCTGACGCCGAAGCCGGAGCCCCATGACTGGTTGATCTCGCTTGGCGGCGAGCCCATCGCGGTGCCGGCGATGTCGAGATGCGCCCACGGCGTCTCCTTGACGAAGCGCTGCAGGAACTGCGCGGCGATGATGGCGCCGCCATAGCGGCCGCCGATGTTCTTCATGTCGGCATTCTTGGAATCGATCAGCTTGTCGTATTCGGCGCCGAGCGGCATGCGCCACAGCCGCTCCTGCGTCGCCTGCCCGGCCGCCGTCAACTTCTCCGACAGTTCGTCATTGTTGGAGAACAGGCCGGCATAATGCTGGCCGAGCGCGACCATGACGGCACCGGTCAGCGTCGCCAGATTGACCATGAACTTCGGCTGGAAGCGGTCGTTGCAATACCACAGCGCGTCGGCCAGGACGAGGCGGCCCTCGGCGTCGGTGTTGAGCACCTCGATGGTCTGGCCCGACATCGAGGTGACGATGTCGCCAGGGCGCTGAGCATGGCCGTCGACGGCATTTTCGACCAGCCCGATGATGCCGACGACATTGGCTTTCGCCTTGCGCGCGGCCAGCGCGTGCATCAGCCCGGTGACGGCCGCAGCACCGCCCATGTCGCCCTTCATGTCCTCCATGCCCGACGCCGGCTTCATCGAATTGCCGCCGGTGTCGAAGGTGACGCCCTTGCCGACGAAGGCTACGGGTGAGTCCTTGGCCTTGCCGCCATTCCATTGCATGACGGCCATGCGGGCGCCGCGCGGCGAGCCCTGGGCGACGCCGAGCAGCGAGCCCATGCCGAGCTTCTTCATCTCCTTCTCGGCCAGGATCTCGACCTTGACGCCGAGCGCCTCGAGCTCCTTGGCGCGGGCGGCAAATTCCACCGGCCCCAGCGCATTGGCGGGTTCATTGACAAGATCGCGCGCCAGAAGCACGCCGTCGATCACCGCCACCTCTTCGGCAAAAGCCTTTTTCGCCGCGGAAGGATCGGCGGTGTGGATGGTCACCTTGACCGGCTTCTTCGGCTCGTTCTTACCGTCATCCTTGTCCTTCTTGGTCTTGTACTTGTCGAAGGAATAGCTGCGCAAAATTATGCCGGCGGCAACGCTCGCCGCTTGCCTGCCGGCAATGGTGGCGCCCGGCACATCGAGCACGACGGCCACCTCCGTCGCTTTGCGCAGCGACGCGGCGACGGTGCCGCCAAGCTTCAGCCAGGCATAGTCGTCGAGGTTGGACACCTTGCCGGCGCCGATCGCCACCAGCCGGTCGAGCGCTGTCCCCTCCGGCGCCAGCACTTCGACAAGGCTGGCGAACTTGCCGGTGAAATCGGCCACCGGGAACGCCCGGTCGAGGGTTTTCGCCGGATCGCAGGCCTTTGCCGGCTCGCCAAGGCTGCCGTCGTCAGCCGCCAGCACGAAGGTGCTGCCCTTTTTGGGCGCGGCAAATTTGGCGAAGGCGATCGAAGGTCTCGAATTCATCAGGTCCTGCTTTCGGGAAACGGCTAAGCTCTAGGGGAAGTGTGCGCGACATTTGGTCGTTTTCCGGCATTTGGCAAGACTTTGCCGAAATTGCATCCCATATGCGCGGTTGAATCGATGACGATTCGTCGCGGCACGGCCCCGCTTCTTGCCGCAACCTGTTGTTAACCATTGATGTTCGCCCTTTCTTATCCATTGCCGCCGACACTCCGGCACGCGGGACGGCGATGTGGAACGGGACCGGATCGAACCGCCGGATGGAAGCAGTTGTACAGGCGCCTGCGGACGACTACCTTGTCGGCAGGCATGATGCCGTTCGGCAAAATCGAGAAAAGCCTTAATGAAGGTCGTTGAACGCTACATCATGCGTCGCGCTTTGGCGGTGTTCCTGGCTGCGCTGGTGTGGACGCTGGCCATCGTGTGGACGACGCAGGTGCTTGCCAAGATCGACCTCGTCACCGACAGCGGCCAGTCGGCGCTGACCTTCTTCGAGGTCGCGGCGCTGATCATCCCGACAATCATCCCGATCGTGGTGCCGTTCGCCCTGGTGGTGGCGGTCGCCCAGACGCTCAGCGTCATGAATTCCGATTCGGAACTGGCCGTCATCAACGCCGCCGGTTCCTCGCGCTGGACCATCGTGCGGCCGATCATGCTTTTGGCGCTGGCGGCGGCGGTCTTTTCCTTCGCGGTCGACAATGGCATCGAGCCCTATGCGCGGCAGAAGAACCGCGAGCTGGTGGCGTCGTCGCGCGCCGATCTGTTGTCGCTGATCATCCAGGAAGGCACTTTCCGCAAGATCGACGAGGGCCTGTTCCTGCAGATCGGCGAGCGGCTTCCCGACAACCGGCTTGGCGGTATCTTCGTCGCCGATTCGCGTGAGGAAGGCGCGAATCTGGTCTACTACGCCAAGACGGGCAGCGTCGTCGAACGCGGCAACGAGAAGGTGCTAATGATGAATGACGGCGTCATCCATCGCAAGACACTGACCGGCGACCTCTCGGTCATCCGCTTTTCGTCCTATGCCTTCGATCTGTCCGCCTTCATGGCGGCGGCGAACGAGGTCACGCTTTTGCCCAAGGACCGCACGACCCAGTACCTGCTCAACCCAAGCCCCAACGACAAGATGTTCCAGCGCCAGCCAAGCCGCTACAGCGCCGAAGTCAACCAGCGTTTTTCCGAATGGTCGTACTCGCTGGTGTTCGCGCTGATTGCGCTGGCGGTGGCCGGTGACGCACGCTCGCACCGCGAGGCGCGCATCCATCCGCTGATCACGGCCATTGCGGTTGCACTGTTCGTGCGCTGGCTCGGCTTCTTCGCCGCCGGCAAGGCCGACAAGATCCCGCAATACGCCTATATGGTCTACGGCGTGCCGATCGTGGCTTCATTGATTGCCATCTGGTTCATCGTCTCAAATCGGGCCATGGAACTGCCCGGCGCCTGGGCCGACTGGATGACCAATCTTGCCAGCCGCTTCAGCGACGGCTGGACCGCCATCAAGCTGCGCTTCGCCAGGCGCGGCGCGTCCGGGCAGGGAATCGGCTGATGGGCTGGACTCGCTAATGGGCTGGACTCTGGGCCGCTACTTCTTCTTCCGCTACGTGGCGATCACGGTGTGGTTTTTCATCGGCCTGCTGGCGCTGGTGTTCCTGATCGATTTCACCGAGCTTTCCGGCCGCATCGTCGGCTTGCCGGGTTTCACCTATGGCTCGGCCTTCGCCATTTCGGCGCTGCGGATGCCGATGATCATGCTGCAGACCGTGCCGTTCGTCGGCCTGTTCTCGGCCATGGCGACGCTGGTGTCGCTGAACCGCAAATACGAGCTGGTCATCGCGCGATCGGCCGGCGTTTCGGCCTGGCAGTTCCTTTTGCCGTGCTGCATCGGCGCGCTCTTGTTCGGGGTGTTGTCGGTCGGCATCATCAATCCGATAGCCGCGCACGCCTTCTCCTGGTCCGAACAGATCGAAACCGAGCTACGCTCCGGCAAATCGAACGCCGTTTCGCCCGACGCGACGCCCTGGATCCGGCAGAAAACCAACTCCGGCGACACCATCATCGGCGCCCGCGCCATTCTCAGTCAGGGACTGGAGATGTCCGACGCCGTCTTCTTCGTCCTGTCTGCGCAAGGCGACATCGTCGAACGCAAGGATGCGGCGCGCGCCTTCCTGCGCGACGGCTATTGGGAGCTGCAGGACGTCAAGGTGTTCAAGAATGGCACCGTCCGGTCGCTGGCCAGCGACCGGGTGGTGACCAATCTCAAGCCGGAATTCGTGCAGGAACGGTTGGCGCGCCCGGAAACCATCCCTTTCTACGAGCTGCCGAGCAAGATTGAGGTTGCCCGTTCCTTCGGCCTGAAGGCAAATGCCTTCGCCATGCAGTTTGATTCGCTGGTGGCGTTGCCGTTCCTGCTTGTCGCCATGACGCTGATTGCGGCAACAGTATCAATGCGATTTGCGAGGATGGGGCAGTCGGCAACGATGATTCTGGGTGGCGTCCTGGCCGGCTTTCTGCTTTATGTCGTTTCGGTGCTGGTCAAGGCATTCGGCGTGGCGGGATTCGTTCCCACAGCCGTGGCTGCATGGGTTCCGGTTGTCGTGGCTATGTTCTTTGGGGTGACATTCCTGCTATACAAGGAAGACGGCTAGTGAGGGAGGCGGTTTTGCGCAGCCATAGGCAGGCCGGTTTGGCACGCCTTTATGGGGCGAGCGCCTTGGCATGCCTGCTCGCCTGCGCCGTGCCGATGGCCCCTGCGCTGGCGCAGGACGTCACCGACATGGCGTCGAAGGTTCCGGCCGGCACGCAGATGCTTTTGGCCGCCGATACGCTTGTCTACAACAACGACAACCAGACCGTGACCGCCGTTGGCGGCGTCCAGATCGACTATGGCGGCAATCGCCTGGTCGCCCAGCGGGTCGTGTACGACCGCAACACCAAGCGCCTGGTTGCCAGCGGCGCTGTTGAAATCATCAACAGCGACGGCACCAAGATCAATTCGGACCATATCGACATCACCGACGATTTCGCCGACGGCTTCGTCAATGCGCTGCGCGTCGAAACGCCGGAAAAGGCCTATTTCGCCGCCGAGAGCGCGGAGCGGATGGGCGGCGTGCTGACGACCTTCCACAACGGCGTCTACACCGCCTGCGAGCCGTGCGAGGACAAGCCGGACAAGGCGCCGACCTGGCGCGTCAAGGCCAGGAAGATCATCTGGAACGGCGAGAAGAAGACGGTTCGCTTCGAGAACGCGAATTTCGAGTTCTTCGGCTTTCCGCTGGCCTACCTCCCGGCCTTCGAGATCGCTGACCCGACGGTCAAGCGCAAGAGCGGCTTCCTGATCCCCGGCATCACCTACAACACCGATCTCGGTGTCGGCGTCAAAATCCCCTATTATTTCGCGCTGTCGCCGACTTACGACCTCACCGTCACCGGCAGCGGCTATACCAAGCAGGGTTTCCTCGGCGAGGCCGAGTGGCGCCAGCGCTTCAACAATGGCGAGTACAGCCTGAAGATCGCCGGCATCCGGCAAGAGAATCCCGACGAATTCATCGACAGCAGTGGCCACAACGTCAATTCCGGTGCCGCTGGCGACCCGAACAAGTTCCGCGGCATGATGGGCACCAAGGGCCAGTTCGCCATCAACCCGCGCTGGGATTTCGGCTGGGACGTCCTGCTGCAGTCCGACAAGAACTTCTCGCGTACCTATGCCATCGACGGCTACAAAGACGCCGTCCATCAGTCGACGGTCTACCTGACCGGCCTCAACGGCCGCAATTATTTCGATGTGCGCGCCATGCGGTTCCAGGTTCAGGAAAACACGCTGGTCAACGATCCGACCGCGCGCGCCGGCAAGCAGCCCTGGGTGCTGCCATCGCTCGACTATGCCTACATCCCCGACATGTCGGTGGCCGGCGGCCAGTTGTCGCTCAACGTCAATGCGCGGGTCATCAGCCGCGACAGCTTGGACAAGGCGCTTGATTCGGCCTCAAACGTCGAGCGCGTGCGCGGCATCGAGGGCCAATCCGGCCGCCTCACCGCCGAGGCCGAGTGGAAGCGCACCTTCACCACCGATGGCGGGCTGCAACTGACGCCGCTGCTGGCGCTACGCGGCGACGCCAGCTACCTCAATGCATCTTCGGCCTCACTCGCCGCGATCAACCAGATGGCGACAAACCTCGGCGAGAACGACGACATGCGTTCGTCGCTGGCCCGTTACATGGCAACCGCCGGGCTTGAAATGCGCTGGCCGGTGCTGTTCTCGATGCCCAGCTCCAGTCATATCGTCGAACCGATGGCACAACTCTTCGTGCGCCCGAACGAGCAATATGTCGGCGGCCTCAGCGTCCCCAACGAGGACGCACAGAGCTTCGTCTTTGATGCCACGACGCTGTTCGAACGCGACAAATTCTCCGGCTACGACCGCATGGAAGGCGGCAGCCGCGCCAATGTCGGCTTCCGCTACTCCGGCGCCTACGACAATGGCTGGAGCACCAACGCGCTGTTCGGCCAATCGTATCAGCTAGGCGGACAGAACTCGTTCGCCGCGCCGGACCTGGTCAATGTCGGTGCCTATTCGGGTCTCGAGACCCCGACCTCCGACTATGTCGGCCTCGTCGGCTTCAACAGCCCCAGCGGCTTCTCCGGTTCGCTCAGCGGCCGTTTCGACGAGCAGAGCTTCGAGGTCCGCCGCGCCGAGGTGAAGGCGGCCTATTCCGGCCTGCCGGTTTCGCTGAGTGCAAAATACGCCTTCATCCAGGCGCAGCCGCTCTACGGCTTCACCACCGACCGTCACGAGGTCACGCTTGGTGCCTCGACGCACCTTAACGAGAACTGGCGCATCTTCGGCACCGGAACCTATGACTTGCAGCAAAGCGTGCTGGTCAAGGACGGGGTCGGCTTTGCCTACAATGATTCCTGCTTCACCTATTTGATGACGTTCTCGGAATCGCGCGACTCGGTCACCAAGGAAGTGTCGCAGAATGTCGGCTTCAACCTGTCGTTCCGCACGCTGGGCGATTTCGGTTCGTCGACCAGCGCCGTCGACACGATCCAGTAACAGGCGATCTTGCGCGTCCAGGGGTGGGCGCACGCGGCTTCAGCGACATCGTTTTGCCGCATAAAGCAGGCACGGGTTTTGGCTCCCTGGCATGGGGTTGGGCGGGAACCGGGATAGATTTGGGATGCTTTCGATGAGGAAATACCTCTTTTCGGCAGGTTTCGCGCTGCTTGTGGCGGCGACCTCGGTCTCGATCACCATGATGACGCCGCCGGCTTTCGCCAGCGAGATCAAATACGTCGTCAACGACGTACCGATCACCACCGGTGACATCGCGCACCGGGCCGCGTTCCTGCGCCTGCAGCACAAGAAGGGCGACGCCGCCAAGGAAATGGTCGACCAGACGCTGCGCGTCACCGAAGCCAGGCGCCTCGGCATCCGCGTGAGCGACGCCCAGGTCGAGGCCGCCTATCAGCGCTTTGCCTCGACCAACAAGATGCAGCTCAAGCAGCTTGACGGCGTCATGGCGCAGTCCGGCGTCAGCAAAGAGCATTTCAAGGAGTTCATCCGCGCCCAGATGGCCTGGAACCAGGCGCTCAGCGCGCGTTACCGTGCTGAAAGTGGCGGGGACGGGGCAGTCAGCGAACAGGATCTTGTCAAGAAGATGCTCGAGAAAGGCGGCGCCAAGCCAAGCGCCACCGAGTACATGCTGCAGCAGGTCATCTTCGTGGTGCCGGCGGCCGAGCGCAGCGCCACGCTGGCCAAGCGCAAACGCGAGGCCGACGCCATGCGCGCCCGCTTCAACGGCTGCAACACCACGCGCGAATTCGCCAAGGGCCTGATCGACGTCACCGTGCGCGATCTTGGCCGAGTGCTGGCGCCGCAATTGCCGCCGGACTGGGCTGAACAGGTCAAGGCCACCAAGGTCGGCGGCGCTACGCCTACGCGCGCGACCGACCGCGGCGTAGAGTTCATCGGCATCTGCTCGTCGCGCGAAGTCTCCGACGACAAGGTCGCCCAGATGGTGTTCCAGAGCGAAGGTTCCACCGACAAGAACGCCGACGCGCTCAGCGAGAAATATGTCGAGGAGTTGCGGAAGAAAGCCCGCATCGTCCAGCGCTGAGCTGGCTTGGCCGTGCTTGACGCAGAACTTCCGCTGGCGCTGAGCGTCGGCGATCCTTCCGGCGTAGGGCCGGAGATCGCCATTGCCGCGTGGCAGGCGCGCGACAGCGCTGGCGTACCGCCATTCTACCTTCTCGCCGACCCGTCGCTGATTGCCGCGCGGGCGCGTCGGCTCGGGGCCGATGTGGCGATCGTTGAGACAACGCCGGCGCAAGCGGCGCGTGTCTTTCACCGAGCCCTGCCCGTCGTGCCGCTGGTTGCCCGCTTCGTCGACAGTCCCGGCCGGCCGGACCCGGCCAATGCCGCCGGCACCATCGAGGCCATCGGCCGCGCCGTGGCCGACTGCCTTGCCGGCCGGGCCGCGGCCGTCGTCACCTGCCCGATCGCCAAGAAGCCGCTCTACGATGCCGGCTTCCGCTTTCCCGGCCACACCGAATATCTGGCGCATCTGGCGTCGCTTCACGGCGGCGTCGAAGTGACGCCGGTAATGCTGCTTGCCGGTCCCGACTTGCGCACCGTTCCGGTGACCATTCACATCGCGCTGGCCGAGGTGCCGAGGGCGCTGACGACGGAGCTGATCGTCACCACCGGCCGCATCACCGCCGCCGACCTGGCAAGTCGTTTCGGCATCGCCAAGCCAAGGCTCGCCATTGCCGGGCTCAATCCGCATGCCGGCGAAGGCGGCGCGATGGGCAGCGAGGACGAGCGCATCATCCGCCCGGCGATCGACATGTTGCGCGCGCTTGGCATTGACGCTTTCGGGCCGCTGCCGGCCGACACGCTGTTCCATGCAAGGGCCCGGGCCGGCTACGACGTGGCGATCTGCATGTATCACGACCAGGCCCTGATCCCGGCCAAGGCGCTAGCCTTTGACGAGGCGGTCAACGTGACGCTCGGCCTGCCCTTCATCCGCACCTCGCCCGACCATGGCACCGCCTTCGACATCGCCGGCAAGGGCATAGCGCGCGCCGAGAGCCTGATCGCGGCGCTGGTCCTCGCCCGCAAGCTGGCCAATACCGGAACGAAGGTCGCTGCCGCATGAGCCCTCGGATATGAGCATCGACGGGCTGCCGCCGCTGCGCGAGGTGATCGAGCGCCATGGGCTGCAGGCGAAGAAGGCGCTCGGCCAGAATTTCCTGCTCGACCTCAACCTCACCGGCAAGATCGCGCGCACCGCCGGCGAGCTGGCAAACTGTACCGTGATCGAGGTCGGCCCCGGCCCCGGCGGGCTGACCCGGGCGCTGCTGCTTGCCGGCGCCCGCCGCGTTGTCGCCATCGAGCGCGACGAGCGCTGCCTGGCGGCGCTTGCAGCGGTGTCGGACCACTATCCCGGCCGGCTCGAGATCATTGCCGGCGATGCACTGAAGACGGATTTCGCCGCCCTTGCCCAGGAGTGGTCAGACGGCGACATGCATGGAAGCGGGGGGCCGGTGAAGATTGTCGCCAACCTGCCTTACAATATCGGCACCGAACTGCTGATCCGCTGGCTGACAATTGCCGAGTGGCCGCCCTTCTATGTCTCGATGACATTGATGTTCCAGCGCGAGGTGGCCGAGCGCATCGTGGCCAGCCCGGGCAGCGACGCCTATGGCCGGCTGGGCGTGCTGGCCGGCTGGCGGACAGAGGCGAGGATCGCCTTCGACGTGCCGCCGCAAGCGTTCACGCCGCCGCCCAAGGTGACGTCCTCGGTGGTGCATCTGGTGCCGCGTGCCAGCCCCTTGCCCACCGAGGTGAAGAAGCTCGGCCGCGTCACAGAGGCGGCCTTCGGCCAGCGTCGCAAGATGCTGCGGCAGAGTGTCAAGAGCCTCGGCGGCGAGGCATTGCTGATGCGCGCCAACATCGATCCGACGCGGCGGGCGGAAACGCTCAGCGTCGAGGAATTCGTGCGGCTGACGAATGCAGTCTAGCCCCCTTCTCCCCGTTCACGGGGAGAAGATGCCGGCAGGCAGATGAGGGGCAGCGCAAACTTTCGTAGGCACGGCGCCGCCCCTCATCCGGCCCTTCGGGCCACCTTCTCCCCGCAAACGGGGAGAAGGAAGATTCACTCCGTTTTCTCGTCCAACAGCCCTGAAACGAAGTCGAACAGGCCCGGCCGGCGATCGCGCCGAAGCCGTTCTGCCGTCACGATGCCGCGCACCTCGGCGAAGGCGCGGTCGAGATCGTCGTTGATGATGACGAAATCATATTCCTTCCAGTGCTCGATCTCGTTGCGGGCGTTTTTCAGCCGCATCTCGATCACCGATTCCTGGTCCTCGGCCCGGCGCTTCAGCCGTGCCTTCAATTCCTTCATCGATGGCGGCAGGATGAAGATCGAGACGATGTCGGCGCGCATCTTCTCCTTGAGCTGCTGGGCGCCTTGCCAGTCGATATCGAACAGCATGTCGCGGCCTTGCGCCAGCGCCAGTTCGGCCGGCTCGCGCGGCGTCGCGTAGCAATTGCCGTGCACCTCCGCCCATTCGAGCAGCGCGTCGGAATCGCGCAGCCGCTCGAACTCGCGCATCGTGCGGAAGTGATAGTGGACGCCCTCGATCTCTGAGCCGCGGCGCGGCCGCGTGGTGACGGAGACCGACAGTTCGAGGCTTGAATCGCTTTCCAGCAGATTGCGCGCGATCGTCGACTTGCCGGCGCCGGACGGCGACGAAAGCACGAGCATCAGCCCCCGACGGCGAATGCGGGAACCTACATCCTTGGCGGCCATCGGGGTTACTCCAGATTCTGGACCTGTTCGCGAAACTGGTCGACCACTGCCTTCAGCTCCAGCCCGATTGCGGTCACCGCCGCGGCGTTCGACTTCGAGCACAGCGTATTCGATTCGCGGTTGAATTCCTGCGCCAGAAAATCGAGCTTGCGGCCGATGGCGCCGCCCCCTGCCAGCAGTGCCCGGCCCGACGCCACATGCGTCTTCAGCCGGTCGATCTCTTCACGGATGTCAGCCTTGGTGGCGAGAAATGCCGCCTCCATGTGCAGGCGGCCGGCGTCGAGATTGGCCGACGCATCCATCAGCAGTCGGACCTGCTCGGCGATGCGTTCGCGGATCGCCGCCGGCTCGCGCGACGGATCGGCCTCGGCCTGCAGCGTCAGCGCCTCGATGGCGTCGATGTGGCCGGACAGCAATGAGGCAAGTGCCGCGCCCTCGCCCTGGCGCGCCAGCTCCAGCCCGCCCAGCGCCACTTCCAGCGCCGACACGATCGCCGTATCGAGGGCTGCCCGCGCCTCTTCGGTTTCGGTGCTTTCGGGAATGTCGAGCACGCCGCGAAGCGCAAGCAGCCCGTCAGCCGTCGCGGGTGCCACGCCGAACTGCTCCTGCAGCCGCTTGGCCAGTCCGGCCAGATCCTTCAAGAAGGCTTCGTTGACCACCGGCTGGACTTGCGCGCCGGCGGCGCGACCAATGGTCAGCGTCGCCTGGAAATTGCCACGGGAAAAGCGCTTCTGCAGCGTCTGCCTGACCGCCGGCTCCAGCCGCTCAAAACCTTGTGGCAGCCGCAGCCTGACCTCGACGCTCTTGCCGTTGACCGACTTGACCTCCCAGGCGATCGACGTGCCGTCCTGTTCGGCGACAGCGCGCGCAAAACCGGTCATGCTCTGCAAACTCATGGTTTTCGTACGTCCCCCTGGCGGCATGCCCCGAAAACGCTCCGGACATGCCTGGCTTCAAAATGCCGGAGCGTCCCATGCGTGTTTAATGCGACGCCGGGCGCTCTTATAAAGTTTTAGAGCGTCCCTGGCGCGTTCAAATGGACACGCGAGGGGCGACTTTAGAAATCAGCGCTACTGGGCGGCTCCGGCATCGCCGCCAGCGTCGCCATTGTCACCGGTATCGCTGCCGTCACCGTCATCGCCGGTTTCGGCCGGCTTGGCGGCGCCAGTCTGGTCGGTGCCTTGGGCTGCCTTGGCGGCATCGTCTGCCTGCTTCTTCTGCAGCGCCCGGTAACGGGCAACGTTCTCATTGTGCTCTTCCAGCGTCGCGGCAAAGACATGGCCACCGGTGCCGTCGGCGACGAAATAGAGATCATCGGTTTTCGACGGATTGGCGACGGCTTCGAGCGCGGCGCGGCCGGGATTGGCAATCGGCGTCGGCGGCAGGCCGTTGATCAGATAGGTGTTGTAGGGCGTCGGCTTCTCGATGTCTGACTGGTAGATCGGACGATCGGCGGGTTTGCCCTTGCCGCCGAACAGGCCGTAGATGATGGTCGGATCCGACTGCAGCCGCATGCCCTTGGCCAGCCGGTTGAGGAAGACGGCGGCGACGCGCGAGCGCTCATCCCCCTTGCCCGTCTCCTTCTCAACGATCGAGGCCAGCGTGACGAAGTCCTCGACATTGGCCAGAGGCAAGTCGGGCGCGCGCCGCTGCCAGACGTCGTCGACCAGCTTCTTCTGGTCGGCCAGAAGCTTGTCGACCATCTGCTGGCGCGTGGCGCCACGGGTGAAGCGCAGCGTGTCGGTGGCGAGGCTGCCCTCCAGCGGCAAGGCCGCCGGCATGTCGCCGGTCAACGCGGCCTGATCGGCGATGCGCTGCATCGCCTGCTCGACCGTCAGCCCTTCGGGAATGGTCAGCGAATACATCACCGACTTGCCGCTCTTCAAAAGTTCCATGATCTCGCGCATCGAGGCCTTGGGCTTGATCTCGTATTCGCCGGCCTTCAGCGCGGAATCGTTGCCGTAGGCGCGCACGCCAAGGCGGAAGATGCGGGCGTCGCTGATCAGTCCGCGGCGCTCGAGCTGGTCGGCGATATCCTGGACGCCGGAGTTCGACTTGACCAGGAAGGTGTCGCCATTGACCGACGGGCCGGCCTCGTTGAACGCCTGCTTGCCAAAATAAAGCGAGATGCCGGCCGCCAGAACCATCAGCATCACCGAGGAGATGACGAAGTTCATGAACACGACGACCTGGCTGCGCGAGGCGCGCGAACGCCGCGGCGGTGGCGTGCCGGCTTCAGGCCGCAATGCCTCGCTGGCCGTCTTCGGCACGATCGGACCGGGCGCAGCCTGTCGCTGCCCAAATTCCCCGTTGCCTGCCGGATTTGTGTTCATAGCGCCCTGCCGTTTGATCTCTCAACGAATCCCCTCGGGCAGAGTAGGGGCGAATATGGCAAAATTGACGACAGGCTGTTGGCGGGCCGGTCAGCCATTGTAGCGCAGGAAGACGAGCGAGGCGTTGGTGCCGCCGAAGCCGAAGGAATTGGACAGCGCCACATCGATCTGGCGAGCCCGCGGTGTGTTCGCGACCAGGTCGATCGCTGTCTCGCGCTCCGGGTTGTCGAGATTGATGGTCGCCGGCGCAATGTTGTCGCGGATGGCAAGGATCGAAAAGATCGCCTCGGCGGCACCGGCCGCCCCCAGGAGATGACCGATTGACGACTTGGTCGACGACATCGAGATTTTCGACGCGGCATTGCCGACCAGCCGCTCGACGGCGCCGAGCTCGATCGTATCGGCCATGGTCGAAGTGCCATGGGCGTTGATGTAGTCCAGATCGGACGGGGTAAGCTTGGCCCGGTTCAGCGCCGCCGTCATGCAGCGGAACGCGCCGTCGCCATCTTCGGCAGGCGCGGTGATATGATAGGCGTCGCCGGTCAGCCCATAGCCGGTGACCTCGGCATAGATTTTTGCGCCGCGCGCCTTGGCGTGTTCGAGTTCTTCCAGCACGACGACGCCGGCGCCCTCGCCCATGACGAAGCCGTCACGGTCACGGTCATAGGGACGCGAGGCTTTTTCCGGCGTGTCGTTGCGCTCGGTGGACAGCGCCCGGCAAGCGGCGAAGCCGGCAAGCGAAAGCCGCGTCACCGGCGATTCGGCACCGCCGGCCAGCATCACGTCGGCATCGCCGAAGATGATCAGCCGGGCGGCATCGCCAATGGCGTGCGCGCCGGTCGAGCAAGCGGTGACGACGGCGTGGTTGGGGCCTTTCAGCCCATGCCGGATCGACACTTGTCCGGACACAAGGTTGATGATGTTGCCAGGAATGAAGAACGGGCTGATGCGGCGCGGGCCGCGTTCCTTCAGGATGATGGCGTTTTCGGCGATGCCTTCAAGGCCGCCAATGCCGGAGCCGATCATGACGCCGGTGGCGCAGCGCTCCTGCTCGTTTGCAGGCTCCCAGCCGGAATCCTTCAGCGCTTCATCGGCGGCCGCGATCCCGTAAAGGATGAAGTCGCCGATCTTGCGCAGTTCCTTTGGCTCGAGCACGGCTTCGGGATTGAGCGTACCGTTAGAGCCGTCACCGCGGGGAATGACGTGGGCGATCTTGCAGGCAAGATCTTCCACTTCGAACTCGGTGACGCGCTTGGCCGCGCTGCGGCCGGTCAGAAGTTGCTTCCAGCTGTGCTCGAAGCCCATGCCGAAAGGCGAAACCAGGCCAAGGCCCGTGACGACGACACGCCTCATCGCAGGTCCTCCCCGGTGATGCCTGCGAAAAGCCTCAGGCCGAAGCCTTGTCGATGTACTTCACAGCGTCGCCGACGGTCAGGATGGTCTCTGCCGCATCGTCCGGAATCTCGACGCCGAACTCTTCTTCGAACGCCATGACGAGTTCGACCGTGTCGAGGCTGTCTGCGCCCAGATCATCGATGAAGCTCGCCTGCTCCGTCACCTTGTCGGCTTCGACGCCAAGGTGTTCGATGACGATCTTCTTGACGCGCTCTGCGGTGTCACTCATTTGGGGCATCCTCGTCTTTTGTTTGTCTGTCTTCGTTAGCGGGCAGAATGCCGCTAATCAAGCTGAAAGATGGTCCTGCCGGAAACGCAACGACAACGGACCGGTTTTTGCCCGAACCGCCGGGTTGCGGGCCGCATTACACGAAAAATAGCGCGCGTCCAAGCCGAAATGGGGTGTTTTCCCGCAACTGTTAGATCATTGCCATGCCGCCATTCACATGAATGGTCTGGCCGGTGACATAGGCCGCCTCGTTGGAAGCGAGATAGGCGACAGCCGAGGCGACTTCGGCGCTGGTGCCCATGCGCCGGGTCGGGATCGCCGCCATGATCGCCTCTTTCTGCTTGTCGTTGAGCTTGTCGGTCATTGCCGATTCGATGAAGCCGGGGGCGACGCAGTTGACAGTGATGTTGCGGGTGGCGATCTCCTGCGCCAGCGACTTGGAAAAGCCGATCATGCCGGCCTTGGTGGCGCAATAGTTGGTCTGGCCGGGATTGCCGGTGACGCCGACCACCGAGGTGATGTTGATGATGCGGCCATGCCGGCGGCGCATCATCGGATGGGTGAGTTCGCGGGTCAGCCGGAACACGGCGGTGAGGTTGACCTCCATCACGCTGTCCCAGTCGGCGTCGGCCATGCGCACGAACAGCCCGTCCTTGGTGATGCCGGCATTGTTGACCAGAATGTCGACACCTTCGAGATCGGCCTCCGCCTTCTGGCCGAGCGCCTTGACCTCGTCGCGGTTCGACAAATTGGCCGGAAACAGCTTGACGCGATCACCGAGCTCGGCGGCCAACGTCTCCAATTTCTCGACGCGCGTGCCATGCAGGCCGACAATGGCGCCTTGCGCGTGCAGCACCCGCGCGATCGCCTCGCCAATGCCTCCCGAAGCGCCGGTGACGAGTGCCTTGCGGCCGGTCAATTCGAACATTTTTGTCTCCCGATCTCAGAGAACACCCTTGGCACGAGTGCGATCAAATCGCCAGTCTCAACCAAGCGCCGCCAGCGCCGCCTCGACATCGGCCGCCGTGCCGACGGCGCCGGTGGCGATGTCGCGGTTGATGCGCCGCGCCAATCCTGACAGCACCTTGCCGGCGCCCACTTCGTGAAGCGTGGTAACGCCGTTTTGGCCGAACCACTCCACCGTTTCGCGCCAGCGCACGCGGCCGGTCACCTGTTCGACCAGGCGGCTGGCGATGACGTCGGGATCGCTGGTCGGGGTCACCGACACGTTGGAGACGACGGGAACGACCGGCGCGTTCTTCGTCACGCCTGCCAGGGCCTCGCGCATGACCTCGGCCGCAGGCGCCATCAGCGCCGAATGGAAGGGCGCCGAGACCTGCAGCATCAACGCCCGCTTGGCACCCTTTTCGGTGCACAGCTTGGCCGCCAGTTCGACCGCGGCCCTGGCGCCGGAGATGACCAGCTGGCCGCCGCCATTGTCGTTGGCGATCTGGCAGACTGAGCCCTTGGCGGCCTCCGCGCAGGCGGCTTCGACATCGGCCTGCTCCAGGCCGATGATCGCCGCCATGGCGCCCTCGCCGGCCGGCACCGCCGCCTGCATGGCGTTGCCACGGATGCGCAGCAGCCGGGCGGCATCGGCGACAGACACGAAACCGGCGGCGGCAAGTGCCGAATATTCGCCGAGCGAATGGCCGGCGACATAGGCGACCTTGTCCTTCAGCGAAAAGCCGCGCGCTTCAAGCGCCCGGACCGCCGCCAGCGACACCGCCATCAGCGCCGGCTGGGCATTGGCGGTCAGCGTCAGCGTCTCCTCCGGTCCTTCCCAGATCAGCTTCGACAGGTTTTCGCCGAGCGCTTCGTCGATTTCCTCGAAGATCTGGCGCGATTCAGGAAAGGCGTCGGCAAGGTCCTTGCCCATGCCGACAGCCTGGCTGCCCTGTCCCGGAAAGGTGAATGCGACGGCCATGTGAGGCTCCAGAGGCTGGTTTTTCCCTGCCTGTGACGCAAGGCGGGCGGCCAAGTCAAGTCCACCGGGGGCCATTCGCGACCGGTTTCGGCACGGCGTCAGCGGGCGAGTGCCTGATCCAAAAGGCTTTTTGGCGATCACTCATGATGAAAACCGAACACGATTCGTTTGCTGGCTCTTCTCATTTTCGCCACAGGCGCTAGCTTTGCGTGACAGTTCGATGACAATTCGATGACGCATTTGTTGCGGGCCGGGGATTTTAAGGTGGCAAACCGTATGAAGCGCGCTGGCAAGGCCGCGCCGCAGTTTCTGGAAGGCGATCCGTCCACCGGCTATCTGCCGGGCCGGAAATGGCCTGTCATCCGCTATGGGCTGCTCAGCCTGCTCGCGTCCGCAATCCTGGTTTTCGCAATCGAACTGATCGTGCGCGGCGACTTCATGGGCACGGTCGGCTTCTTCCTGCAGCCGTTCAAGCCGGGCTGGACCACCATCATCATCTTCGCGCTGATCCTCATCGGCCTCGATGCCGTGCTCGGCCGCAGCCACCAGAGCCTGATGATCGTCGCGCCGCTGACGTTGGCGCTGGCGTTTGTCGGCCACCAGAAGTCGCTCTATCTCGGCGACCCGCTCTATCCCACCGACTTCCTCTACTCCCGCCAGATCGTGGCGCTGATGCCGCTTCTGGTGCGTGATCGCCCGGGAACCGCCATCATGATGGCGGTTGGCATCGTCGGCGGGCTGTCGCTGCTGGTCTATGGCTGGCGGCTATGGCGCCGCCGGGTGCCGGCGCTCAGCCACAAGGGCCGGCTCGCCCGACTGACGCTGACCGTGCCGCTGCTCGCCTTCGTCGTCTCGATCATGGACTATGCCACTTTCTCGTGGACCCGCGACCGGCTGCAGATCATCCCGATTATGTGGGACCAGAAGGAAAACTACGCCTCCAACGGCTTTGCGCTCGCCTTCGCGCTCAACGTGCCGATGGCCCATGTCTCGGCGCCGGCGGGCTACTCCGAAAAGGCGATCGCGGCGATCGACAGATCCGACGTGACGGCGTCGGTGCCGGCAGAGAAGCCCGACATCATCATCGTCATGAGCGAATCCTTCTGGGATCCGACCAAACTGCCCGGCGTCACCATCACGCCCGACCCGATCCCCAATGTGCGGGCACTGCGCTCCGGCTATATGTTCTCGCCCGAATTCGGCGGCATGACCGCCAACATCGAGTTCGAAGCGCTGACCGGCTTTTCCAACGCCTTCCTGCCGGCCGGCAGCATTCCCTACCAGCAATATGTACGCACCCCGACGCCTTCGCTGGCGACGTTCCTGAAAAGCGAGGGCTACAGGGCGCGCGCCATCCATCCCGGCACCAACTGGTTCTGGAACCGCGGTGCTGTCTATGCCGATTTCGGTTTCAACGACTTCAAGTCGGAAGAGAACCTGCCTTATCTGGAAAAGCGCGGCCCCCTGGCCTCCGACGCGGCGATGACCGACGAGATCATTCGCGAGGCCGACGCCAGCGACGATCCGGTGTTCTTCTTCGCCGTCAGCCTGCAGAACCATGGCCCCTACGAGCCGCATCGCTATTACAATCCGACCCACAAGGTCGACGCGCGGATCAGCCCGTGGGCGCGTGAATCGCTGCTAAGCTATGCCGAAGGCTCCGCCGACGCCGACCGCGGCCTCGAGCGGCTGATCGAATGGGCGAAGAAGCGCGACCGGCCGACCGTCATCGCCTTTTTCGGCGACCATCTGCCGCCGCTCGGGCCGGTCTATGTCGAGACCGGGTTCCTCAAGGACAATGTCGCGCCGCGCAAGGAACCGTCGGCCGAGGCGGCGCTCGAGCATCACCAGACGCCGCTGATCCTGTGGTCGAACCGGACGGGTCCGGCCGAAGACATGGGCGCGGTCAGCCCAGCCTTCCTGCCCTACCATATCCTGACCATGGCCGGCATCAGCCACCCCTACTACACCGGCTTCCTCGGCGCCTTGCGCGAGCACTACCGTGTCGTCGACCGCAATCTGCTGTTGACGCCGGCGGGCGACGCCACGCCCGACTGGGCACGGCAGAAGACGATCGATCCGGCGATCAACGATTTCCGCCTGCTGCAATACGACATGATGTTCGGCAAACGCCACGCAGCCCCCGACTTCTTCCCCGAAACGGTCGACAAGCTCGTCGCTCATACGAGCTGAACGCCGGCGTTTTTCGGCCCTGCGACGCCAAGGATGCTGCCTGCAACGCTGCTTGTGCTTGCCTTCCAGCCGGATTGCTGTATAGACGCCCGCAATCTGCCGGTCCTTGCTGGGGGCTGAACGGAGGGCCGGAGGTTTTATCCAAAACCTTCGTGTGAAGCCAGAAGCGCTTCCGCCTCCCGTGTCTCCGCTCTCGACCGTCTCGAAATGCTCCTTTCTTCCCCGCCCCCTTTTGGGATCAGCGGGTCAGAGAAGTTGCAGAGGCTTTTGCCGCCGGGAACCGGGAGAGAAACGAAGAAAGGCACTGAACCACTATGGCTCTATACGAACATGTGTTTCTTGCCCGGCAGGACCTCTCGCAGCAGCAGGTCGATGCGCTTGTCGAACAGTACAAGGGTGTCATCTCCGCGAATGGCGGGTCCGTCGGCCGGGTCGAGAACTGGGGACTGAAGTCCCTCACCTACCGGGTCAACAAGAACCGGAAGGCATACTACACGCTTATGGACCTCACCTGCCCGCCGGCCGCGCTCAACGAGATGGAGCGCCAGATGGGCCTGTCCGAGGACGTGCTGCGTTTCCTGACTGTCAAGGTCGAGGCGCATGAGGAAGGCCCGTCGGCCATGATGCAGAAGCGCGAAGAGCGCTCGGAACGCGGCGGCTTCGGCGACCGCGACCGTGGCGATCGTGGTCCGCGCTCGTTCGGCGACCGTGATCGCGGCGACCGTGGCGATCGTCCGCCGCGCTCGTTCGGCGACGCTGGTGCCGATCGTGGTCCGCGCCGTCCGCGCGAAGGCTTTGAAGGGGGTGCAGAATAATGGTCGACATCAATCAGATCCCGACCCGGCGCCCGTTCCACCGCCGCCGCAAGACCTGCCCGTTCTCCGGCGCCAACGCGCCCAAGATCGACTACAAGGACGTGCGTCTGCTGCAGCGCTACATTTCCGAGCGCGGCAAGATCGTGCCGTCGCGCATCACCGCCGTCAGCCAGAAGAAGCAGCGCGAGCTCGCCAAGGCGATCAAGCGCGCCCGCTTCCTCGGCCTGCTGCCATACGTGGTTCGCTAAGACTTTCGAGCGGGCGGTTCGCCGCCCGCTTTTTTCTCCCACGGCGACGGGCGCCGCAGGGTTTCTCTTCAAATCCCGGGTTGAGGTCAAAGACCTCTAACTGCCGCGACAGGCAGGACAGCGACACCAGCGCCAAAGGCGCTAGAAGCTTCCTGACCTGTTCCAAACAATTCGGCGTCGATCCCATGGATTGGCACCCAAACTGAAGGAACAAAACCATGGAAGTCATTCTTCTCGAACGCGTTTCCCGCCTCGGCCAGATGGGCGATACCGTCAAGGTCAAGGACGGGTTCGCCCGCAATTTCCTGCTGCCGCAGGGCAAGGCGCTGCGCGCCAACGAGGCCAACAAGAAGAAGTTCGAGGGACAGCGCGCCCAGCTTGAAGCCCGCAACCTCGAGCGCAAGTCGGAAGCCTTGCAGGTTTCGGAAAAGCTCGACGGCAAGAGCTTCATCGCCGTGCGTTCGGCTGGTGAAACCGGCCAGCTCTACGGTTCGGTGTCGACCCGCGACATCGCCGATCTGCTGACGGCTGGCGGCTTCTCGGTCAACCGCAACCAGATCCTGCTCAACCAGCCGATCAAGACCATCGGCCTGACCAATGTGGCGATCGCGCTGCATCCGGAAGTCGAAGTCACCATCACGCTCAACATCGCCCGCACGGCCGACGAAGCCGAGCGCCAGGCCAAGGGCGAGACGCTGACCACCGCCGAAGCCATCTATGGCGACGACATCAACGACAACGCCCGTCCGGAAAACTTCTTCGACCCGAACACCGAGTTCGAAGGCGGCGAAGAGAACGCCTGATCAAGCATGAGGAAGCGCCAGACCGGCGCTCCCTCATCACTTTGTCGGCATCCAGCCTTTGTGGACCAATGCCCGGGCCTCTCGCCCGGGCATTTTGTGCCAAGCGGAACTTTTCGAAACCCTATATATTGGTGCAGAATTTAGACAGGCTGTCTGACCGAAAGGGGACAATTGGTCATGAATATTCTGCTCAAGCGCGTTCTCGATCGCCTAGTGCGCACAGGCAGTCTCAAGGTCACCGGGCCGAGAGGCTCGACGGTGGTGTTCGGCGACGGCAGTGGCGAGATGGTGCACATGCACATCAAGACGGCGCATGCCGAGCGCGCAATCACCTTCGACCCGATGCTGGCGGTGCCGGAAGCCTATATGGACGGCGAGCTCGACATAATCGAGGGCGGCGTCCTGGGCGTGATGCGCATCGCCTTCCAGAACATGGGCAGCGGCGGCATCGACGCCACCTGGGCGAAGGCGATCGAAGGCCTGCGCCACGCCTTCCGCCGCCTGCAGCAGATCAACACCGCGACGCGGGCGCGCCGCAACGTGCAGCGCCACTATGATCTGTCGGGGGATCTCTACCGGCTCTTCCTCGACGAGGACATGCAGTATTCCTGCGCCTATTTCGAGCAGCCGGACATGACGCTCGACGAGGCGCAGGCGGCCAAGAAGCGCCATATCGCCGCCAAGCTTCGGCTGAGGGCCGGGCAGACGGTGCTCGACATCGGCTCCGGCTGGGGCGGACTTGGCCTCTTCCTGGCAAAATCCTTCGACGTCGACGTGCAAGGCGTGACGTTGTCGACCGAACAGCACGGCGTCGCCACCGACCGCGCTCATGCGCAAGGCCTGGAAAACCGCGTGCATTTCGAACTAAAGGACTACCGCGAGCTCAACGAGCGTTTTGACCGCATCGTCTCGGTCGGCATGTTCGAACATGTCGGCGTCAACCACTACCGCACCTTCTTCGACAAATCGGCGACGCTGCTGAAGCCGGACGGCGTCATGCTGCTGCACACGATCGGCCGCTCCGGCGTGCCGTGGGCAACCAGCGCCTTCATCCGCAAATACATCTTCCCGGGCGGCTACATCCCCTCGCTCTCCGAAGTGATGCCAGCAATCGAGAAGTCGGGCCTCATCGTCACCGATGTCGAGATCCTGCGGCTGCACTATGCCGACACGCTGAAGCACTGGAGCCAGCGCTTTGCCGCCAACCGCGACAAGGCCAAGGCGATCTATGACGAGCGCTTCTGCCGCATGTGGGAGTTCTACCTGGCCGCCTCGGAAGCCGCCTTCCGCTGGCAGGATTTGGTGATCTTCCAGATCCAGATCGCCAAGACGAACGATACGCTGCCGATGGCCCGCGACTACATGGCCAAATGCGAAAAGGCGCTGGAAATGCGCGAGATCGGGCATCGCCAGCAGCAGCCGGTCGCCAAGCCGGCCCGCCGCCGCAAGGTGGCGGATCAGGAATAGGCCGCCGAGGCAAGCAATCGGCCATTGTTCTTGCCATTGCCCGCCCAACCATGAAAAAGGTCTCGTTATCGCGAGACCTTTTTCATGACCTATCTCCTCTACGTCGTTGCCGCGCTGGCCGAGATCGCCGGCTGTTTTTCGTTCTGGGCGTGGTGGCGGCTGGAGAATTCGCCGCTATGGCTGTTGCCCGGCCTCGTCTTGCTGGCCCTATTCGCCTTCCTGCTGGCACTGGTCGACACGTCAGCAGCCGGCCGCGCCTATGCCGCCTATGGCGGCATCTACATTGCCGCGTCGCTGGCCTGGCTTTGGCTGGTCGAAGGCGTGCGTCCCGATCGCTGGGACCTTGCTGGGGCCACGCTCTGCATTGTCGGCGCCTCGGTCCTCCTGCTCGCACCTCGAGGCGCCTGAACGATGGAGTTGCCTGCCCCACTGCGACAAGGCGTCGAGCGCATTCTCGAAAAGGTGCCGTTGCCGGTCCTCAAGCAAGCGGCAAAGACGCTTTCGGACCGCTACCGCGCCGAACTGCGCGACGGCCGCCTGCACATGGCGGAGCACATGGCGGTGAAAGCCTATCTGGCGACGCGGCTGCCGGCGACCTATGCCGCCGTCCGCGCCAGCCTCGACGCGCTGAGCGCAGCACGGCCGGACTATGCGCCAAAGAGCCTGCTCGACGTCGGCGCCGGCCCCGGCACGGTGCTTTGGGCTGCGACCGATCTCTGGCCTGACCTCGAACAGGCAGTGCTGCTGGAAGCCAGTGCCGCGGTGCGCAAAGTCGGCGAGACCCTTGCCGCGGACGCGATGACCACCAAAGTCGCCTGGCTGGCCGGCGACGTCACCATCGACCTTGCCGATCTCAAGCTGGCCGAACTGGTCACTTGCGCCTACGTGCTCGACGAGATCCCGCCGGCGTCATTGCCCAAACTCGTCGACCGGCTGTGGCAGCTGACCGCCGATACGCTGTTGATCGTCGAGCCGGGCACGCCGGCCGGCTGGCAGCGCATCCTTGCCGTGCGCCGGCAGCTGATCGAGGCCGGCGCGCATGTGCTAGCCCCATGCCCGCATGACGCGCCCTGCCCTGTCAGCCCGCCCGACTGGTGCCACTTCGCCCGCCGTGTCGCCCGCTCGCGCCTGCACCGGCTGGCCAAGGACGCCGACGTGCCGTGGGAGGACGAGAAGTTCATCTACGTCGCCGCCTCGCGGCAGCCCGCGTCCTCACACCCCGCGCGCGTGATCGCACCGCCGAAATCGGGTTCCGGCAAGGTCTTGCTGAAACTTTGCCAGCCGGACAGCAGCGCTGACGAGAAACTGTTCACCAAGCGCGATGGCGAGACGTTCAAACGCGCGCGACGCCTAGACTGGGGCGATGCGCTGCCCGAATAAGCCATAGATGTGGATTTTCTTGTTTTGTTCTCCTTCGAGAAACGCTACGCTCCCCAACTCGATTCGAGTCAATGGCGATTCTTTCCACCGAAATATCTTGGCTGTGAATCGCGGGCATCAACGCTGATTGGACGCGAGTGATGCATATAAGTCAGCACCGGATTTTTCGCGTTCTGATATCGAGAAGCCGGGATCGAAATCGGGGACATCATGGCTGAGGCAGCGCGCAAATTCGGCGTGGCGGAAACACCGCTCTATCGCGAGGCGCCGAACAACATCGAGGCCGAGCAGGCGCTACTCGGCGCCATCCTCGTCAACAACGATGCCTTCTACCGCGTCTCCGACTTTTTGAAGTCCGGCCATTTCTACGAACCGCTGCATCGCAGGATATTCGAGGTCGCGGCCGAGCTCATCCGCATGGGCAAGGTGGCGACGCCGATCACGCTGAAAACCTTCCTGCCGGCCGACGAGAAGGTCGGCGAGATGACGGTGGCGCAATATGTCGTGCGCCTCGCCGTCGAGGCCGTCACCGTCGTCAACGCCACCGACTATGGCCGCGCCATCTACGATCTGGCGACGCGGCGCGCGCTGATCACCGTCGGCGAGGACATGGTCAACATCGCCTATGACGCGCCGGTCGACATGTCACCGTCCGAACAGATCGAGGATGCCGAGCGGCGCCTGTTCGAACTGGCCGAGACCGGGCGTTACGATGGCGGCTTCGAAAGTTTCACCGATGCGGTCAAGACCGCCGTCGACATGGCCAATGCCGCCTATATGCGCGACGGCCATCTTTCGGGCCTCGCCACCGGCATGCGCGATCTCGACCGCCGCATGGGTGGCCTGCAGGCGTCGGATCTGATCATCATTGCCGGCCGCCCGGGCATGGGCAAGACATCGCTCGCCACCAACATCGCCTTCAACATCGCCGAGATGTATCAGCCGGCGCAGCAGGCCGACGGTTCGTTCAAGGCCGCCAATGGCGGCGTCGTCGGCTTCTTCTCGCTGGAAATGTCGTCTGAGCAGCTCGCCACCCGCATCATTTCCGAACAGACGGAAATTTCGTCGTCAAAAATCCGCCGCGGCGAGATTTCCGAGATGGATTTCGAAAAGCTGGTCGCCTGTTCACAGACCATGCAGAAGATTCCGCTGTTCATCGACCAGACCGGCGGTATTTCCATCGCGCAGCTGTCGGCCCGCGCGCGTCGCCTGAAACGCCAGCGTGGCCTCGACCTCATCGTCATCGACTATATCCAGCTGATGCAGGGTTCCAGTGCCAAGTCCTCGCAGAACCGCGTGCAGGAAATCACCGAGATCACCACCGGGCTGAAGGCGCTGGCCAAGGAACTCTCAGTGCCGATCATCGCGCTGTCGCAGCTGTCGCGTCAGGTCGAAAGCCGCGAAGACAAGCGCCCGCAGCTCTCCGACCTGCGTGAATCCGGTTCGATCGAGCAGGACGCCGATGTGGTGATGTTCGTCTATCGCGAGGAATACTATCTGAAGAACCGCGAGCCGAAGCCCGGCACCGACGAATACATCAAATGGGAACACGAGATGAACGAGATGCGCGGCAAGGCGGAAGTCATCGTCGCCAAGCAGCGCCACGGCCCGACCGGTTCGGTCAGCCTTGCCTTCCAGGGCGAGTTCACCCGCTTCTCCGACCTGGCCGAAGAGCATCATTTGCCGGATCGGTTTGAGTAGGCGCTTGGCGGGCGTCGAGACAAAGATGCGGGACGGCAGCGCTCTACGGCGCCCCCCTCTGTCCTGCCGGACATCTCCCCCACGAGAGGGGAGATCGGACTGCGCGTCGGGTTTCGCCAATTTTCAACGTTGCAGAAAAGAGCGCCGCCGCGGGCGACTGCCAATCTCCCCCCTCGTGGGGGAGATGTCCGGCAGGACAGAGGGGGGCGCGAAGGATCACGACGCTCGCCAATTGGCGGGAAGGTAGCAGCTTGGCAAAATCCCGCGTGCAGTTCATCTGCCAGAATTGCGGCTCGGTGCATCAGCGCTGGGCCGGCAAATGCGATGCCTGCGGCGAGTGGAACACACTGGTCGAGGAAGGCACCTCGGGTGGCATCGGTTCGGGTCCGGCCAACACGCGCAACGCCCGCAAAGGCCGCGCCGTTGTGCTGACCACGTTGTCGGGCGACATTGAGGATGCGCCGCGCATTATCTCCGGCATCGGCGAACTCGACCGCGCCACCGGCGGCGGGTTCGTGCGCGGCTCGGCCCTTCTGGTCGGCGGCGATCCTGGCATTGGCAAGTCGACGCTTTTGACCCAGGCTGCCGCCGCACTCGCTGCAAAAGGCCACCGCATCGTTTATGTCTCGGGCGAAGAGGCGGTCGCCCAGATCAGGCTGCGGGCGCAGCGGCTCGGCGTCGCCGACACACCGGTCGAACTCGCCGCCGAGACCAATGTCGAGGACATCCTGGCGACAATAGCCGACGGCAAGCGGCCGGACCTGGTGATCCTCGATTCGATCCAGACGCTGTGGACCGACATGGCCGATTCGGCGCCCGGCACCGTCACCCAGGTGCGCGCCTCCGCCCAGGCGATGATCCGCTATGCGAAATCCACAGGGGCGGCGATCGTGCTGGTCGGCCATGTCACCAAGGAAGGTCAGATCGCGGGTCCTCGCGTCGTCGAGCACATGGTCGACGCGGTGCTCTATTTCGAGGGCGAAGGCGGCCACCACTACCGCATCCTGCGCACGGTGAAGAACCGGTTCGGGCCGACCGATGAGATCGGCGTCTTCGAAATGTCGGACAAGGGCCTGCGCGAGGTCGCCAACCCGTCCGAGCTTTTCCTCGGCGAACGCCATGCGAAATCGCCGGGTGCCGCGGTTTTCGCCGGCATGGAAGGCACCAGGCCGGTGCTGGTCGAGATCCAGGCGCTGGTGGCACCGTCGTCGCTGGGCACACCGCGCCGCGCCGTCGTCGGCTGGGACGGCGCCCGGCTGTCGATGATCCTGGCGGTGCTCGAAGCCCATTGCGGGGTGCGTTTCGGCACCCATGACGTCTATCTGAACGTCGCCGGTGGCTACCGGATTACCGAGCCCGCCGCCGATCTCGCGGTCGCGGCGGCACTGGTTTCCTCGCTCACCGGTCTTGCCCTTCCCGCCGATTGCGTCTATTTCGGCGAAATCAGCCTTTCGGGGGCCGTGAGACCGGTGGCGCATGCGCTACAGCGCCTCAAGGAAGCCGAAAAGCTGGGTTTCGCAAGCGCGGTTCTGCCCTTGGGCAGCGAGGAACTTGCCGGGGGGATAGGGGCCGGCGCTTTCCAGCCCACCGAGCTTGCCGATCTCGTGGCGCGCATAGCCGGCTCACGGCGCAGCCGTGTCGACGAGGAAGAGTGACGCGGCTCGCCCGAGTCGTGAAAAAGAAATCGGAGTGGGGCGAAAGACATGCCGATTACGCTGCTTGACGGAATTCTTGTCGGCTTCACCCTGGTTTCGGCGATGCTCGCCATGGTTCGCGGCTTTTCACGCGAGATCCTGTCCGTCATCTCCTGGGCAGCGGCGGCAGCGGCGGCGTTCTTCTTCTACAAGCCGGTGCTGCCCTACATCCAGCCCTATGTCGACAACGACAAGATCGCCATGGCGGCTGCCGCCGGCGTCGTCTTCGTCATCGCGCTGATCGTCGTTTCCGTCATCACCATGAAGCTCGCCGACTGGATCATCGATTCCAGGATCGGCGCGCTCGACCGCACGCTCGGCTTCCTCTACGGCGCGGCGCGCGGCATCCTGGTGGTTGCAGTGGCGCTGTTGTTCTTCAACTGGCTGGCCGGCGCCAAGGCTCCGGCCTGGATCGCCAACGCCAAGTCGAAGCCGCTGCTGGAATCGATCGGCGCCAAGCTCGAAAGCCTGCTGCCGGAAGATCCGGAAAACGCCATCCTCAAGAAGCTCAATCCGAATCAGCCGGCCGCGCCGGAGACGCCCCCTGCAGCCGACGCGCCGGCCGCGGATGCGCCGGCAGCCGGCGACGATGCCGATGCGCCGGCGCCTGACGACAGCGAGACCGACGCGCCTCCGGCCGAAAATGCACCGGCCGCTCCGGCCCCGGCTGCGCCGGCAAACTGACTTTTGGGCAAGGTGGCGCCTGCCAGACGGCGCCATCTCGCGACTGACGATCATGTGAACGGCGCACAGCATGCGTTGCTTTCGACGCACTATCACCTTATATGGCGATTTTAGCGGAGCTTGAGCCCCATGGCAGTTTCGAAGGCAGACGCAGACGACGTGCTTTCCGCCGAAGCCGACGACCATTTTCATGACGAATGCGGCGTGTTCGGCATTTTCGGCCGACAGGATGCTGCGGCGATCGTCACGCTTGGCCTCCATGCGCTGCAACATCGCGGCCAGGAAGCTGCCGGCATCGTTTCCTACGACGGCACCCAATTCCATGTTGAACGCCATGTCGGCCTGATCGGCGACACGTTTACCAAGCAGCGCGTCATCGACAGCCTGCAAGGCAACCGCGCCATCGGCCACACGCGCTACGCCACCACCGGCGGCGCCGGCCTGCGCAACATCCAGCCCTTTTTCGCCGAACTTGCCGATGGCGGCTTCGCCGTCGCCCATAACGGCAATTTGACCAACGCCATGACCGTACAGCGCGCGTTGCAGAAGCAGGGTGCGATCTTTTCGTCGACCTCCGACACCGAGACGCTGCTGCATCTGGTTGCCACCAGCAAGGAGCGCGACCTGAATTCGCGCTTCATCGATGCGGTGCGCCAGGTCGAAGGCGCCTTCTCGCTGGTGGCAATGACGTCCAAGAAGATGATCGGCTGCCGCGATCCTCTCGGCATCCGCCCGCTGGTGCTCGGCGATCTCGACGGCGCCTGGATCCTGGCCTCCGAAACCTGCGCACTCGACATCATCGGCGCGCGGTTCGTGCGCGACCTGAAGCCGGGCGAGATGGTCGTCGTCACCAGCAAGGGCATAGAAAGCCTGTTCCCGTTCGAGCCGCAGAAGACCCGTTTCTGCATCTTCGAATATGTCTATTTCGCACGCCCGGATTCGTCGGTCGAAGGCCGCAACGTCTATGAGGTGCGCAAGCGCATCGGCGCCGAGCTGGCGCAGGAAAGCCCTGTCGAGGCCGACATCGTCGTGCCGGTGCCGGATTCCGGCACGCCGGCGGCGATCGGCTTCAGCCAGGCCGCGGGCATCCCCTTCGAGCTTGGCATCATCCGCAACCACTATGTCGGCCGTACCTTCATCCAGCCGGGCGATTCGATCCGCCATATGGGCGTCAAGCTCAAGCACAACGCCAACCGTCGCATGATCGAGGGCAAGCGCGTGGTGCTGGTCGACGACTCGATCGTGCGCGGCACCACCAGCCAGAAGATCGTGCAGATGGTGCGCGACGCCGGCGCCAAGGAAGTGCATATGCGCATCGCCTCGCCGCCGACGCGCGCTTCCTGTTTCTACGGCGTCGACACGCCGGAGAAGTCGAAGCTTCTGGCCTCGCGCATGTCGATCGAGGAGATGGCTGAGTTCATCCGCGTCGATTCGCTCGGTTTCCTCAGCATCGACGGGCTCTACCGCGCCGTCGGCGAGGCGGGCCGCGACAATGAGCAGCCGCAATTCTGCGACGCCTGCTTCACCGGTCAGTACCCGACGCGCCTGCTCGACTTCGAAGGCCACGACAATGTGCGCACTCTGTCGCTGCTGGCGACGAGCGGGGCATAGGATTGCCGGACGGCCATTTTCCCTAGTCAGATTTCCGGAATCCATCGCATGACCCTCGACCTTTCCGGCCGCGTTGCGGTCGTCACCGGCGCCTCGCGTGGCATCGGCTACTTCATCGCCAAGGAGCTTGCGGCCGCCGGCGCGCACGTTATTGCGGTCGCCCGAACGGTCGGCGGGCTGGAAGAGCTCGACGACCAGATCAAGGCCGAACGCGCGAAGACCGGCAAGGGCGAGGCGACGCTGGTGCCGCTCGACCTCGCCGACATGGCTGGCATCGACCGGTTGGGCGGCGCCATCCATGAGCGCTGGGGCAAGCTCGACATCCTCGTCGCCAATGCCAGCGTGCTCGGCGTCATCTCGCCGATCGGCCATGTCGAGGCAAAAACCTTCGAGAAGGTGATGACCATCAACGTCACCTCGACATGGCGGCTGATCCGCTCGGTCGACCCGCTTCTGCGGCTCTCCGATGCGGGCCGCGCGATCCTACTGTCTGCCAATTCAGCTCATTCCGCGCGCGCCTTCTGGGCGCCCTATGCGGCCTCGAAGGCGGCGGTCGAGACCATGATGCGCTCTTGGGCGCATGAGACGGAAAACCTGCCGCTCAGGGTCAACGCCGCTGACCCCGGCCCCACCCGCACGGCGATGCGCGCGCAAGCCGTGCCCGGCGAAGACCCGGAGACGCTGCCGCATCCATCCGAAATCGCCAAACGCATCGTGCCGCTGGCCAGCCCGGACCTGAAAGAGACCGGGCTGATCTTCCAAGCCAAGCACAACCGGTTCGTCGCCTACCGGCAGCCAGAATAGGCCAGCTTTGGGGTGCCAGACATCACGGGGCTGTGATGTCATCGTGGAAGGCTGCGCGACGGCCACGCTTTCGCCATCGGTGCGAAGTTGATAGGATCAACCCGACTCCCACAACAAGCAAGCGAGGAATTCCCATGGCTGCTCCGAGCGTAGCGTTGGTCTGGTATCTGGTGATCGCCGGGCCGCAAGGCGGCATGGTGGTGCTGCCCAGCACCTTCGACACCCGCGAACAGTGCACCAACGCCGTCACCGAATATCAGAAGCAGCCGACGCCGGCCGGGTGGGCGGTGAACTGCGTGCCGAGCGCCTCGCCATTCACCGACGAGGGTGATGCGGAAGAGCCGGCGGCGCAGTAATTCATATCTCCCCCCTTGAGGGGGTTGAGAAGCGGTTCGCGTAGCGGACGGAAAGCCAATTGCTTGGCTTTCCGAGCGACGAAAGCCGGCAGGCCAGAGGGGTCGGTTCGACCGGGCTCGATCTCCTGTGGCAGATGGAGGTTGGCGCTTTACGCGCAACGCCCCCCTCTGTCGCCTTGGGCGACATCTCCCCCTCAAGGGGGGAGATCAGCGGCGCGCACTCACCGTCAATTCCGGCTTGGTGTTGATGGTCTGGAACACCACGCAATAGCGTTCGGTCAGCTTGATCAGCGCGTCGATGCGCTCCTGCGGCTCATCGGTGTCGAGGCCGAAATTCAGCCGGATGGCGCGAAAGCCGACCGGCGCGTCCCTTGCCACGCCCAGCGTGCCGCGAAAGTCGAGATCGCCTTCGGCCTCGACCGTGGCAGCACCCAGTTTGAATTCCAGCGCCGTCGCCACCGCTTTCAGCGTCACGCCGGCGCAAGCCACCAGCGCCTCCAGCAACATGTCGCCCGAACACAGTTCGAACCCGGAGCCGCCGGTTGCCGGATGCAGCCCGGCAATTGCCAGCGCCCTGCCCGTCTCGACCTTGCAGGCGATCGACTGGTCGTCGATCGAGCCTTTGGCCTTTAGCGTGATCAGCGCCCGCGAGGCGTCGTCGCGATAGGCCTCCTTCAGCGGCGCCTGCATGGCTTTCAGCTCGGTGGCGTCCATGTTCAGTCCTTTCCAACAAGTAGCCTTGCATCGCATCCCGACAGCATCATCGCCAGCCCCTGCCCCAACGCAAGCCCGATGCTGGCGCAGCGTTGCGCACGGTTTCGCCCGTATAGCCTGACCAAGCGATGCTGAAGCGGGCGACGTGCCGCGCCGTGAAGTGTTCCTCGGTGCGGCGCTGATCATTGCCGCCGGCCTGCTGATCATCGGCAACGAGCATTTTCGCAAGCGGTTTTAGGCCACCCCTGCTGACTGTATGGTGTCAGGACGGAGCAGCGTAGTCTGGTGACATGACGGGATCGACGAGCATGCCAGCCATCACCGACCCTGCCGCAGAGCGCACGCTGGGCATCATCCTGGTGTCGTCGTCGGCGGCCGTCTTCGGCCTCACCGGTGTCTTGACCAAGTCGATCCGTGCGGAACCGCTGACCATCATCTGCTGGCGCGGCTTCGTGGGCTCGATCCTCGTCGCACTCTATGTGCTGTGGCGGCGACACCGTTCCGGCGGCCGCGAACGCCTGCGGCTGGGCTGGCGCGGCTGGCTGCTGGCGGTGGAAGGGGCGCTGGCCAGCATCGCCTTCATCTCGGCGTTCAAGTTCACCTTCGTCGCCAATGTCGCCATCATCTACGCCACGGTGCCCTTCGTCACCGCGCTGCTTGCCTTCCTGCTGGTCGGCGAGCGGTTCCGCCTGCAGACGCTGGCCGCCGCCGCCGTGTCGCTTTGCGGCGTGGCGATCATGGTGTGGTCGGGCTTCGGCAGCGGCAATCTCTTTGGCGATGGACTGGCGCTGCTGATGACGATCGGCAGCGCGCTCTACATGATCATGGTGCGCGCCTTCCGCGACACGCCGGTGGTGTGGGCCGGCGCGGTGTCGGCGTTCCTTTTGTTCGTGCTCGGCTGGTTCGTCACCGATCCGCTGGCGGTCTCGTCCAGAGATGCCGTGCTGCTTGTCACGTTCGGCGCCTGCTTCGCGCTGTCCTCGATCCTGTGGACGGAGGGCGCGCGGCTCATCCCGGCGGCTGAATCCGGCCTGCTCGGCTCGGCCGAAGTGCCGTTCGCGATCCTGTTTGCCTTCCTGTTCCTGGGCGAGATTGCGCCAGCCGCCAGCCTGATCGGCGGCGCCATTGTGCTGTGCGCGGTGTTCGCGCATGCCGGCCGCGACTGGCTGGTGGCCAGACAGAGAGTGGTCGACACGCAAAGCGCGCATGTTCCCTGAAAAAAATTTTCGAAGTCACGGAACCATCATCAGACTCGGGCATTGTTGGTGCGACGGGCCACCCCCAAGTCCCCCCAAACCCCTCGGCCCGTCCTACTTTGAAGCCGACCGTAAGGTCGGCTTTTTCTTTGCGTTCAGGCCGGAGCGGCCGACAAAGCAAGGTTGCCGCTGAGCAGCGCCGCAAGATGCTGCGCCGGCCGGTCGGCATCCTCACGCAGGCGGATGGCGAATTCGGCGACAGGAACCGGCGGCAAGCCAAGCTCGCGCGGCGCTTCGACAATGCCGGAATGGGCAAAGCGCGCCGTCCGCAGCGTCAGCGCAATGCCGGCGTTCACCGCCGTGCGCAAGCCGGCCAGGCTGGCGCTGCCGGCGGCGATGCGGTAGCGGCGGCCGGCGGCGTCGAATGCTGCAATCGCCGCTTCGCGAAAGCCGCAATACGGATCGAGCAGTGCCAGCGGCACCTCGTCCTGGCGCGGGACCAGCCCCTTTTGCGAACAGAGCCAGATCATCGGCTCGCGCAGCACGCCGACTTCGTCCGGCGTCGCGGCCTGGCGCATGGCGATCGCCAGGTCGAGAGCGCCGGATTGCAACCCCTGCCCAAGTTCGGCGGAGCGGCCGACACGCAATTCGATCCGAACGCGCGGATGGCTGACCGCAAAGGCTCTCAGCAGGTCCGGCAGGCCGCTGTCGGCGAAATCCTGCGTCGTGCCGATGGCAACGCGGCCATCGGCGCGCGCGCCCTTCAGTGCCAGCCACGCCTCGCTATGCACGGCAAGGATGCGCCTGGCATGTCCGACAAGGTCCTCGCCAGCCGGCGTCAGGCCGCGACCACGGCCTTGCGCGATCAGCAGCGGTTCGCCGACGATCTCCTCCAGCCTCTGCATCTGCGTCGTCACCGCCGAAGGCGAACGGCCGACGGTCGATGCCGCCTGCGCCAGCGAGCCGCCATCGACGAAGGCGAGGAAGGTTTTCAGAAGGTCGGGATCGAGTGTTTGCATAATTCGATCATATCGAATTATAAGTTAAAAACAATTCGATTTTTTTGATTCATGGGCTGTGAGATGGTCTCTCCAACGGCGAACAGATGCCGCGAGAAACCAAGGGAGACAAGACCATGCCGATCATCAATGTGAGCGTCACCGGTAAGCCCAACGCCACCCTTTCCGCAACAATCGCCAAGGAAGTGACCGAACTGACCGCGACGCATCTGCGCAAGGATCCGACCATCACCGCGGTCGCCATCACCTATCTCGACCCGGAGCACTGGTTCGCCGGCGGCAAGTCGCTGGCCGAACACGGCGCCAACACCTTCTGGCTCGACATCAAGGTGGTCGACGGCACCAACACCAAGCTTGAGCTGGAAGCCTATCTGAAAGCGATCTTCGCCGCTTTCGACCGCCTGCTGGGCGCGGTGCATGAGGAGAGCTATGCTTTCGTCCACGAAGTGCCGGCTGCAGCCTATGGCTATGGCGGCAAGACGCAGGAGTTCCGCTTTATTAGTGGGCGGCTGAAGGCGGCGTAGCGCCTCTTTCCCTTCTCCCACAAGGGGAGAAGGGAAGACCGCACTCATCTACATTGACCTTGCCCGCACTTCGGCTAGGCTCTGCCCCGAAGCGGCCGAAAAGAGCCGCAGCGTGTAAACGCTGGGAGAGATGCGGCATGTTCCTGACACTGGCGCTGCTTGCGGGTCTGGTTGTGGCCTGGCTGCTGATCGGCGTGGTGGAGAAATTCCGCCTTGGCCTGCGCTTTGCCCAGGCGCTGCTCTATGTGCCGTTCAAGCTCGCCTACCGGATCGAAGACGATCGGATGAAGATCGCGCGCTCGGCGCCGGCGCCGGTCATCTATGTGATCTCGCACCAGTCGCGCTTCGAACCGGCGCTGATGCTGTCGCTGTTGCCGGAGGACACGCTGCACATTCTCGACGAGGTCTCGGCGCGGTCGCCATGGCTCGAGCCGTGGCGCGAGCTTGGCCGCACCATTGCCTTCAATGCCGAGCATCTCTTCGTCAGCCGCAGGCTGGTGCGGGTGCTAAAGGGTAAGGGCCGTCTCGCCGTCTATTTGCCCGACGCGGTCGAGCCCGACGTCAAGGCGTTTCGGCTGTTTCGCGCCGTCACCCGCATCGCCATGCAGGCGGATGCCCGCATCGTGCCGATCTTTATCGGCGGCGCGCGCAGCCTGCCGGTGTCACTGACGCAGGCCGACAAGGCACCACGGCACTGGTTTCCGCGCCTGTCGATCAGCGTGCTGGAGCCAATGACCATCGCCGAACTTTTGGCGCAAAACCCCGACCAGGCCTCGAACACCAACGCACTGTTCGATCGTGTCGCCGAGGCCCGGCTTTTCGGCACGAATCTCAATCGCGGCCTGTTCCTGGCCATGCGCGATGCCGCCGACCGGGCCGGCGCCTCGCATCCGATCATCGAGGACGTCATCTCAGGCGCGCTGAGCTACCGCAAAATGTTCATCGGCGCGCGGGTGCTCGGCCGCCGCTTCGAAGCGGTGACGGCGCCGGGCGAAGCGGTGGGGATCTTGCTGCCCAACGCCAATGGCGTGGTGCTGTCGTTCGTCGGCCTGTTGTCGGCCGGCCGGGTGGCGGCGATGATCAACTACACCGCCGGCCCGGCCAGCGTCACCGCCGCCGTGCGCACGGCGGTGATCCGCACCGTTATCTCTTCACGTGCCTTCGTCGAGAAGGCCGACCTCGCCGACATCATCGCGGCGGTCGAAAAAGGCGGCGCCAAACTGCTGTGGCTGGAGGATGTGCGGACCAGCGTCACCACGCTGGAGAAGCTCACCGCGGCCTTGCTGTGGCGATTGCCCCTGCAGCGGCAGGACGCTGCCAAACCGGCGGTGATCCTGTTCACTTCGGGTTCGGAAGGCACGCCCAAGGCGGTGGTGCTGTCGCACAAGAACCTTGTGGCCAACGCCATGCAGGCAGAGGCGCGCGTCACCATCTCGCCGGTCGACATCCTGCTCAACGTGCTGCCGGTGTTCCACTCGTTCGGGCTGACCGGCGGCACCATCCTGCCGCTGGTCACCGGGGTAAAACTGTTTCTCTATCCCTCGCCTCTGCACTACAAGATCATCCCCGAGATCGCCCGCAAGGTGAAGCCGACGATCATGTTCGGCACCGACACGTTCCTGGCCAATTATGCGCGCACCGCCAAGGATGGCGACTTCTCCAGCCTGCGCTTCGTCGTCGCCGGCGCCGAAGCGGTGAAGCCGGAGACGCGCCGCGTCTACCGCGAGCGTTTCCAGGCCGAGATCATCGAAGGGTTCGGGTTGACCGAGGCGGCACCCGTCGTTGCCGTCAATACCGCCATCCATGGCCGCGACGGCACGGTTGGGCGGCTGCTGCCGGCCATGCGCATGAAGCTCGAGGCGGTCGAGGGCATCGAGGATGCTGGCCGGTTGTGGCTCGACGGACCCAACCTGATGATGGGCTACATGACCTCGGACCGTCCGGGCGAATTGCAACCGCTCGAGGGTTGGCACGACACTGGCGACATCGTCGCGGTCGACCGCGAAGGCTTCATCACCATTCGCGGCCGCGCCAAGCGCTTCGCCAAGATCGCCGGCGAGATGGTGTCACTGGGCGCGGTGGAAATGCTGGTGCAATCGCTGTGGCCGGAAGAGCGGCATGCCGCGGTCGCGGTGCCGGACAAACGGCGCGGCGAGCGCATCGTGCTGGTCACCACCGCCGATGACGCCAATCCTGACGAGTTGCGCAAGTTCGGCAAACAGGCGGGTGCTGCCGAGCTGATGGTGCCCAACGACATCGTCAAGGTCGAGGAGATTCCAGTGCTAGGCTCGGGCAAAACCGACTATGTCTCGACGCGGAAGCTGGCGATTGAGAAGCTGGGGCTGGGTGTGGCGGCGTAGCAACCTCGCCTTCGTCATCCTAGGGCGAAGCAAGGAGCGAAGCGACGCGGCGCAGACCCTAGGGTCTCCGCTCCGCTTCGCGTCGCTCCGCCCTAGGATGACGAAGGACCCTACCCAATATCCGAAGGCGGAACCTTCTCGCCCTCGCGCTTGGCGCGTTTCGAGTACGCCCGTACGGAAAACGGCAGGAAGATCAGATAGCCGGCGACCGACGCGGTCAGCGTATACCAGGGATAGGTCATCAAAAGCAGGATGTAGAGCACGACGGCGAGGATGATCGGCAACACCTTGTCGCCTGGCACTTTCAGGCTCTTGCCGGAATAGACCGGCAGCCGGCTGACAAGCAAGAAGGCGACCAGGATAGTGAAGCCGGTGGCAATAAAGGCGGCGGGGCGGCTGGGCTCAACGCCAACCCGCAGGAACGACAGATAAAGCGGCAGCATGACCAGAACGGCACCCGCCGGCGCCGGCACGCCGACGAAATATTCGCTCTGCCAGATCGGGCGATCGTGGTCCTCGTCGAGAACGTTGAAGCGGGCGAGCCTCAGCCCGCAGGCGATGGCGAACAGCAGCACCGCGATCCAGCCCGGCGATCCCGCCCGGTCGAGCAGGAAGGCATAGAGCACCAAAGCGGGCGCGACGCCGAAATTGACGATGTCGGCCAGCGAATCCATCTGCGCGCCGAATTTCGAGGTCGCCTTCAACATCCGCGCCAGGCGCCCGTCAATGCCGTCGAGGAAGGCAGCGAGCAGCACCATCACCACCGCCGGCTCGAAGCGGCCTTCGAAGCCGAAGCGGATGCCGGACAGACCCGCGCAGATGGCGAGCACGGTGACGAGGTTGGGCAGCACCATGCGCATAGGAATTTCGCGGATGCGCGGGCCACCGCTGCCATGCGCCTCGAATTTCTTGAACGGCGCGCCCATCGCCTACGAAATCCTGACCAGCGGCGTTCCGGCAACGCCACCAAATTCGGCGATCACGGTTTCGCCGCCGACAGCGGTCTGGCCGACAGCGACGCGCGGTACGGCGGTCAAGGGCAGGAACACGTCGACGCGCGAGCCGAAGCGGATCAGTCCGAAACGCTCGCCGATGGCGATCGAGCCGCCGGTCTCGGCCCAGCAGACGATGCGGCGCGCCACCAGCCCGGCAATCTGCACCGCGACAACGGTGCCGTTGGGGCTGTCGATGATCAAGCCGTTGCGCTCGTTCTCGGTGCTGGCCTTGTCGAGTTCGGCGTTGAGGAATTTGCCCGGCCGATGCTCGATCCGGGAAATGCGGCCGCGCACCGGAGCGCGGTTCACATGGCAGGAAAAGACATTCATGAACACCGAGATGCGGGTCATTTCGGCGCCGCCAAGGCCAAGTTCGCGCGGCGGCACGGCCGGGCCGACGGCCGAGACGATGCCGTCGGCGGGGCTGACCACCAGCCGGTCGTCGACCGGCGTGACGCGCTCGGGGTCACGGAAGAAATAGACGCACCAGGCCGTCAGGATGAGGCCGATCCAGAACAGGATCGAGGAGAAATAACCAAGGAAAAGCGTGCCCGCGCCGAAGGCGGCGATGAACGGATAGCCCTCGCGATGGATCGGAACGAACACATTCTTGATCGTGTCGACGAGGCTCATGGGATGGGGGCAACCCTTGTTTCAGGTCCGGCCTCAATAGCGGAAAGCCCCCGTCGTCGCAACGCAACAATGGGCGACGCCCAAGGCATGGGACAGATGCGTTCTGGCCGGCTGACAAAAACCAACGCTATTGTCGGGGCGAGCCACGCTCGCTCGTCCTTGGGAGATAGCGCTCCTTCGAAGCGCTGCCGAACCAACCATGGAGCCCGCAATGCCGTCGCCGAAATCAGCAGTCCATGAAGCGCGTATCGTAGCGACTGGCCTCGCCTTCGGGGAATCGCCGCGCTGGCATGATGGACGCTTGTGGGTCTGCAACTGGGGCACGGGCGAGATCGTCGCTGTCGATGGCGACGGCAACAGCGAAATCATGCTCACCGTGCCGGCCGTCCTGCCCTATTCGATCGACTGGCTGCCGGACGGGCGCCTGCTCGTCGTCTCCGGCCGCGACGGGCTGCTGCTGCGACAGGAGCCTGACGGGACGCTGGTCACTCATGCCGATCTGAGAGGGCTTTCAAAGAGCCCGTGGAACGAGATCGTCGTCGACGGACGCGGCAACATCTATGTTAATGGCGGCGGGCCTGCGCCTGCTCCGGGCGAGCATTTCGGGCCGGGTACCATCGTGCTGATCACACCTGATAGCTCGGTCCGCCAGGTGGCCGAGAACATCGCCTTTGCCAATGGCATGGCGGTGACGCCTGGCAACAGGACGCTGATCGTCGCCGAATCGCACGCCAACCGGCTGACCGCTTTCAACATCGGTGCCGATGGCAGCCTTGCCAACCGGCGGGTCTGGGCCGATCTCGGCGACGGCTTTCCCGACGGCATCTGCATCGATGCCGAGGGCGCCGTCTGGTATGCCGACGTGCCCAACCGGCATTGCGTGCGGGTGCGCGAAGGCGGCGACGTGCTGCAAAGCGTCGACGTCGATCGCGGCTGCTTTGCCTGCATGCTCGGCGGTCCGGACGGCAAGACGCTCTTCATCGTCGCCGCGGAGTGGCGCGGCTTCGAACATATGATCAGCGATGCCCGCACCGGCCAGGTGCTCAGCGCCGAGGCGCCGGCACCAGGCACGGGCTGGCCCTCCTACAGCTCGGGCAAGCGCTGATAGTTGGCGATGTCGGCCCGGGGACACCGAGCCGGGCGATCGTCTCCTGCGGGTTGAAGGCGATGCGCTCATGCGCAGCCTTGACGATCGGCACGACCTTGTCGACGGCGGCCTGGCTTTCCCATCCGACGATGGTGACGAGGTTGAACTCGCCGGGACCCGAGAACTGCTCGAGCAGGAAATCCTGGACGAAGCCCTGCTGCCGGCGCAGCAATTCATGCGTCGTCCTGACCTTGGTGAGGATCTCTTCGCGCGCGGCGGCTGGGACGACAAACTTGTCGACCCGGAACACGCTGCCATTGTGGTGATTTTTGGTACTCATTTCATTCATCTCCGATTTGGAAGGTTTGTTAGTCAGGAGGCTCGGAGATGGTTTGCAAGCTCAAGGTAAGTTGAGGTCAAGGGGATTTTTGTGGGGCGATGATGGCGCGGCGGCGGAGCTGCCGATGGCCGGCAGGCCAGAGGGGGTCGTCTCACATAATCGCCGACGTCGTCCTCTTGATGAAGGCGCCGGCGCTTCACGCGCGGCGACCCCCTCTGTCGCCTCCGGCGACATCTCCCCCTCAAGGGGGGAGATCACTTCGGCGCTAGTTCACCTCCGACGTGCGGCGGCGCACGACGACGCCCAGCTCGTCGCTTTCGCGTGCGAGGCGCAGCCGCTCCTCGGCTTCCGTGGCTTCGCGCTGGCGGTCCCACATCGAAGCGTAGAGGCCGCGCTTGTGCATCAGGGCGGCATGGGTGCCGCGCTCGGCGATCTGGCCGTCCTGCAGCACGATGATCTCGTCGGCGGTGATCACCGTCGACAGCCGGTGGGCGATGACGATTGTGGTGCGGCCCTGGCTGACCAGGTCGAGTGCAGCCTGGATCTCCTGTTCGGTGTGGCTGTCCAGCGCCGAGGTCGCCTCGTCGAGCATCAGGATCGGCGGCGCCTTCAAAATGGTGCGGGCGATCGCCACGCGCTGCTTCTCGCCGCCCGACAGTTTCAGCCCGCGCTCGCCGACCATCGATTTGTAGCCGTTAGGCAGCCGCTCGATGAACGGCCCGATCTGGGCGAGTTCGGCTGCCTTGCGCACATCCTCCTCGCTGGCGCCGACACGGCCGTAGCGGATGTTGTAGGCGATGGTGTCGTTGAACAGCACGGTGTCCTGCGGCACCATGCCGATCGCGCCGCGCAAGCTCTCCTGCGTCACATCGCGGACGTCCTGGCCGTCGATCAGCACCGCCCCGCTCTGGATATCGTAGAAGCGGAACAACAGCCTGGAAATGGTCGACTTGCCGGCGCCCGAGGGTCCGACGATGGCGACCGTCTTGCCGGCCGGCACTTCGAAGCTGATGCCTTTGAGGATCTTGCGGTTGGGGTCGTAGGAAAAATGCACGTCGCGGAATTCGACCTTACCGGTGCCGACGACCAGGGCTTTGGCGTCAGGCTTGTCGAGGATCTCCTGCGGCACATCGAGCAGGTCGAACATCTGCTCGATGTCGGTCAGCCCCTGGCGGATTTCTCGGTAGATGAAGCCGATGAAATTGAGCGGCACCGAGAGCTGCACCAGCATGGCGTTGATGAAGACGAAGTCGCCGACCGTCTGCGTGCCGGCCTGCACCTGCAGCGCCGACATGCACATGACGACAACCGTGCCGAGACCGAAGATGATGCCCTGTCCGAAGTTCAGCCAGCCGAGCGAAGTCCAGATCCGGGTCGCCGCGATCTCGTAGCGCGCCATCGAGCGGTCGAAACGCTCGGCCTCCATGCCTTCATTGTTGAAATACTTGACCGTTTCGTAGTTGAGCAGCGAGTCGATCGCCTTGGTGCTGGCGTCGGTGTCGCTGTCGTTCATGTCGCGGCGGATGACGATGCGCCAGTCGCTGGCCCGGACCGTAAACCAAATGTAGAGCAGCACCGTGACAGCAACGACAGCCACGTATTTCCAGCCATAGGTGACGGCGAAGATGCCGGCGGTCAGTGCGAATTCGAGAATGGTCGGCAAGGTGTTGAGCACGGTGAAGCGCACGATCGTCTCGATGCCCTTGGTGCCGCGCTCGATGATGCGCGACAGGCCGCCGGTTCGCCGTTCCAGGTGAAAGCGCAGCGACAGTTCGTGCATGTGGACGAAGGTGCGGAAGGCGAGCTGGCGCACCGCATATTGGCCGACGCGGGCAAACAGCGCATCGCGCAGCTGGTTGAAGCCGAGTTGCACCAGCCGCACGACATTGTAGGCGACGACCAGCATGACCGGCGCCAGCAGGAATGTCGGCAGCGGCGGCACCGACTTGGCATCGCCGGCCAGCGCATCGGTCGCCCATTTGAAGAAATAGGGCCCAGCGACCAGGGTCAGCTTGGCGACGACCAGTAGCACGGTCGCCCACACCACCCGCGCCCTGAGGTCGGCGCGGTCGGCCGGCCACATGTAAGGCCACAGGTTGCGCAAGGTCTTGAAGGTCGAGCCGGAGTCGGCGGAGACGGTTTTTTCGGCCATTTTTGGTGCCTTCTTCTTATCTTTTTAGCGGCCGGAGCAGCAGGAATTGACGAGCGCGGTCAGCGATGCCGAGATATCGGCGAGCGCCGCACGGTCGACCTCGTAGCGCGAGCGCTGGCGGTCGGGCTCGAAGCGGACCAGCCCGGCTTCGACGAGGATCTTCAGATGTTGGGAAACGGTGGATTGCGCCAGGTCGAGATGGTCGACGACCTCACGGCAGCAGCAGGAACTGCTGGCCGACAGATGTTTCAGGATTTCGATGCGCGCCGGATGCGAAAGAGCGGCCATGCGGGCAGCGACGGCGCGGCTGTCGGGGGCGCGGCAGCGTGTGTTTGTTTCGAGGAGAGATTCTGTCATCGGTCATCGGCGATAGACGATGAACGGGTGTGGGGCAAGCTACTCCAATGGGTAGCGACCTAGTCTCCCCCCTTGAGGGGGAGATGTCGCCGAGGGCGACAGAGGGGGTCGGTACGTCCTGACGCGACGTCGCTCGGAGAAAAGAGAAGGTCGACGCTTCACGCGCGACGACCCCCTCTGGCCTGCCGGCCATCTCCCTCTCAAGGGGGGAGATTAGCCAATCCCCGACCTACTGCGTTTTGGCCGGCGGCGTCGTCATCTGGTCGCCCATCGCCTTGAGGTCGGCGGCTTCGCCTTCCTTCGACTTTTCCGGCACCTTGAACACCTGCCCCGGCCAGATGCGGTCGGGATCGGTGATCTGGTCCTGGTTGGCGAGGTAGATGGTCGAATAGCGGACGCCGTGGCCGTAGACGCGCCGCGAAATCCGCCACAGCGTGTCGTGGCGGCGGATGATGACGGCGCCGTCGGCATGTTCGAGCTTGGGCGCTACGGTCTCGGGCACTTCGGCCGGCGGCGTTGCTGCCGCCACCACGGCCGGAGCCTCGGCGGCAGGAGCCGGCGTCGTCGCTGGTGCCGTCTCGGCCGGCGCGGCGGCAACAGCCGGCGCCGCGGGTGCGGGCGTTTCTGCGACCACTGCCGGTGCAGGCTGGGCGGCGGGTTCGGTTGTTGCAGGTGCGGCAGGCGCTTCGGCCACCGTCGCCGGCGCTGCCGGCTTGACCTCGGCAGGCTTGGCCTCGGCGGGCGCCACGGCGGCAACCGCCTCGCCCGGCTCGCGCTCGAACGGCACAGCGGCACGGGCCACCACCTTCACCCCGTCGGCATCGAGGCCGTCGACATGGATGGTGTAGCTGCCGACCGGAATGTCGCGCGTCGCCTCGACCAGGAAGTGGCCGTCAGGCGAGGTTTGTGCATCGCCGAGCAGGATGTCGTTGGCATAGGCGCGCACCTTGCGGCCGGCATCGGCGAGGCCGGCAACGAAAATCTTGTTGCCGTCGATCTCGACCGCCTCGACGACGATCTTGGGTTCGGCCACGGCTGCCGCCGGCGGCGTCGCCGGCGCCGCCTCAACCACGGCCGGTGCAGCCGGCGCGGGGGCGGCAGGTTCAGCAGCTGCGGCAGGCGCCGGAGCAGCGGGCGCAGGTGCCTCGGCAGCCGGCGCGGCAGGCTTCGTCTCGGGCGCCGGAACAGTCAGCAATTCGGCCGGCTTGCCCGGTTCCTCGACCATCGCCAGCACCTGGCCGGCGGCATCCTTGGGAACCGAGACGACAGCGGTCTGCACCGATGGGGTGACGACATCGCCGGTCGTGGCGCGCAGCGCGATCGTGTAATCGCCAGGCTTCAGCGGATCGTCGAGAACGATGACAAAGGCGCCATCGGGACCGGCGACCGTCGAACCGAGAACCGTCGAGCCGTCGAGGATTTCGACCTTGGCGTTGGGCGCCGCATTGCCGGCAACGACGATGGAGCCGTTGCTTTCGACGCGAACGACATCGAAGCTCGGCGCAATCGGGCCGGTGGCGGCCGGTGCTGCGGCAGGCGGGGTCGCTGCCGCGGGTGCTGCAGGCGCTGCCGCATCCGTTGCCGGCGCAGCCGGTGCCGCGGCATCCGTCGCAGGTGCTGGCGCAGCCGGCGCCGGCGCATCGGTGGCCGCGGCGGGTGCTGGCGGCAGCCGTCCCTCGGTCCCCGGATCAGCCGGCTTTTGCGCCGGCGGTGTCAGCGCCGCGACTTCCGCCGGAGGTGTGTGATTGAGATACGGGTCAAGTGCACCCGACACATAGGCCGTTCCCGCGACCGCAACGGTCCCACCCGCCGCGAACAAAAACGCCTTCAATGGATTGATTGCCATGTATTTGCTTGCCCCTTAGCCGCCTAATGCCGGTCTAGCGCGTTTTGTCTGGACCGACAAGAAAAAGCCCGGGCTTGTTCACCTCTGGGGCTTGACCACGCTTTCAGACCCAATCACCAATCACTTGCATGAACACGATTCGATCCGTCTGTGTCTATTGCGGCTCGTCTCCGGGCCGCGATGAAACCTATGCCAAGGCCGGACACCTGCTTGGCCGCTCGATTGCCAGGTCCGGCCTCCGGCTGATCTATGGCGGCGGCACCAAAGGCATCATGGGCGCCGTCGCCGAAGGCGCATTGCGGGCCGGCGGCAAGGTTACGGGCATCATTCCGCGCTTCCTCATCAACAAGGAAGCAACCGAAACCGCGCTTGACCGGCTCGACGAGCTCGTGATCACCGACAACATGCACGAGCGCAAACATAAGATGTTCGAAAAATCCGACGCCTTTGTGGCGCTGCCGGGCGGCATCGGCACGGTCGAGGAGATCGTCGAGATCATGACCTGGGGCCAGCTCGGCCATCACCGCAAGCCGATCGTCTTCGCCAACGTCAAGGGCTTCTGGGATCCGATGCTGGCGCTGCTCGACCACATGACGGCGGAAGGTTTCATCCACACGGCGCAGCGGGTCAAGCCATTGGTGGTCGCCGACCCCGAAGCGATCGTCGCCGCCATCATGGTGGCGGGATCGTCCGTCGATGCGCCGACGGAGGGCGTGCAGTCGGTGATAGACAAGATGTAGGGGAATAAGGGAGTAAGGCAGTATGTGAATTGCCTGGAGCGCCTGCCCTACTGCCCTACTGCCCTACTGCCCTACTGCCCTACTGCCCTACTGCCCTACTGCCCTACTGCCCTACTGCCCTACTGCCCTACTGCCCTACTGCCCTACGCAGTTCCTCAATCACCGCCCGCTTGTCCTGCCGCCGCCAGGCGAGATGGATCGACACCGTCCGTTCAAACCATGGCAAGTCACGAAAGACGATCCCGGCCGGGGCGGCACTGCGCAAGCTCTGCTGCACTGTCGCCAGCCCGAGGCCGGCGCTGACCAGGCCGAGTGACGTCAACGGATCGGCCGTCTCATAGGCAATGTCGGGCAGGAAGCCGGCCTTGGCGCAAGCGGCGAGGAACTGGCTGCGGTTGGTGTCATCGGGCTGGCGCACCACGGTGATCCAGGTGCGACCGTCGAGATGGTGCGATTGGATGTCGGCGACTTCGGCAAGCGGATCGCCTTGCGGCATCGCCAGCACCAGCGGTTCGCGCTGGATCAGCGTGCTCATGATATCGGGATCTTCGGCGGCAGGCGGCCCATAGACAAAGCCGAGATCAAGCGAACGCTGACGCAGTCCCTCCAGTTGCGCGGCGGAACGCTGGTTCTTCAGCTGCAGATGAAAATCCGGCCGGTCGCGCCGGAACTGGCGCAGCATCCGGCTGACCAGGCCGGCATGCACCGCACCTTCGACATAGCCGATGGCGAGCCGGCCGACCGCGCCGCTGGCAAGATTGCGGCCGAGTTCCTCCAATTGCCGTGCGTTGGCCAGCAGCGCCCGCGCCTGAGTGAGGAACGCGCGGCCTTCGGCGTTGAGATGAACCCGCTGCTTTGCCCTTTCGAACAGGGTGACGCCGAGCTGTTCCTCGAGTTGCATGATCTGCCGGCTCAAGGGCGACTGCGAGATGTGCAGCGCCTCGGCGGCGCGGCCGACATTGCCGGCTTCGGCGACGGCAACGAAATAGCGGATCTGGCGCAGGTCGAGCATCTCTTTCCCCGGCATTAAAGTCCCATCAGGTCTCAACTCTAGCCTAATCAGTCTTGGACAGTCCGACTAGTAGCGGCGATAGTTTCGCCATCCCAAACACAGGAGACCGCCATGCAGTTTTTTGCCCTTCTCGCCCGCAACACCGAAAAGTTCAGCGACGCCGATTTCGCCCCGCTTTTGCCCGGCGAGGCCGAGCAACGCCGCACGCTCTACGCCGAAGGCGCGGTGCGCCAGGTGTGGAACCGCGGCGATGTTCCCGGCAGCGGCATGATGTTCGAAGCCGGCAGCGACGCCGACGTGCGCGACCATCTCGCCACTCTACCGCTGGTCAAGGCCGGCATGATGGACATTGCAGCGGTCGTGCCGCTCAACCCTTACCCCGGGTTTGGGCCGAAGCGCTGAGACTTGCCAGGCGCCGGCGGACAGTTTTGAGTGCCTGCGCCGCTTCGGAAAGACAGCTAGCCGGCTATTGCCCGATCGGCCATCCTTATCCCCCCAAAAACAGTCACTTTGCGCAGTCATGCGCCAGCGATTTCCGTTTGCGGCTCCCGTTTGAATTGGCTATCGGAGGGCTGGGCAAGGGGCGGATCGGTGGAAAACGGAACGACGGTCAGGACAGGCAAAGCGCCACGCGCGTCGGTCATCATGACCGTGCACGTCGACCAGCGCTTCCTGGATGCTGCCGTCGACAGTATCCTCTGCCAGGAGTTCCACGATCTCGAACTTGTCGTGGTCGATGATGGAACGGGCCTGGACGCGGCCTTCCAGGCCCTGGCGCGTCGCGATCCCCGCATCCGTATCGTGACTAGCCCGGTCAACATCGGCCCGGCCGGCGCGGCGAATCTCGGAATCAAAGCTGCCCGCAGCGACATTATCCTTCGCCTCGATTCGGATGATATCGCGGAGCCCACGCATGTCGGACGGCTGGTCGCCGCACTTGACGAGGACCCCGAACTCGGCCTGGTCGGAAATGCGGTGACGCTGATCGACGAAGCCGGTCATGTCATCGGCGCACAGCGAATGCCGGAAACGGATCTTGAGATCCGTTGGACGATCCTGTTCCACGCCCCCTTCTACCAGTCGGCGATTGCGTATCGTCGCAGTTGCTTCGAGGCAGCCGGGGGGTACAAAGTCGATCAGTGGATCTCGCACGATCACTATCTGTGGTTCGGCATGTTGCCTTTTTGCCGGGCGCGAAATCTTGTCGAACCGCTGACACGCTACCGGGCAAATGCGCTCGGCCTGAGCGCCAGGCACAGGAGAAACGCGCGCAATCGGACGCATCCGATCCGCGAGGCGTTGTGGGCCAGGATCGGCCTGACCTACGATCTCTATGACGATGTCTTCGCCTATGAACTTACCGGCTTTATTCGCGGAGACACCATTCCCGTCGAGCGGCGCGCTGCCGCCTACGGCAAGCTGCTGGGCGTGCTGCGCGTCTTTCTCGCCGCTTCCAGGCCCTTTACGCGGGTAGACGATGCGGAAGCCGCGAGGCAACTGGCGCATGGTCTTGTCGCACGTGTGCTTGCCAGCCCGCCGTTGCGGATCAAAGAGATGCTGCGCGTCTGCTATCTGTGCTGGCCGCTCGACCGGCGCGCCGCGACCGGCGCAGCAGTGTCGCGGCTGGCGCTGGGGTTGCGGAGCCGCCTGCAGGTGACACGGCGTTGGCTGACCCGGCCGCGGGCCATTGAGGCAAAACGGGGCGTTCATGGTCAGCCAGGCACCCATCCGCCGACGGCCGCGCGCGTCGATATTTCGGGACTTTTTCCGATCTGGGCGTCGCTGCTGGCCGCACGCCGAAACGATACGCTCGATGTCCTGGAAATCGGTTCGCTGGAAGGACGGCCGCCGATTTTCTTTCTCAACCATCTCAACAAATGCCAGCTGACATGTGTGGATACGTTTGACGGCAGTCCCGAGCACCGGCGCCAAAAAAGCAGCAGCCAGCCCAGGCATCCGGAAGACCGTCTCTATGTCAATCCCGGCGAATTCGGCGAACGGGTCGAAACGATCAAAGCTGGCGCGCCCCAGGCGCTTGCCAGTCTTGCCGCCGCGCAGCGCCGCTTCGACCTCGTCCACATCGACAGCGGCAATCGCAGGACAGATGTCGAGACCGATGCCGGATTGTCATGGCCGATCGTGCGAGACAGCGGGATCGTTATTTTCGAACACCATGAGGGGGACTTGCGGTCTGGCGGGCCCGACCGTGCGGGCGGCGGGATAGACGCATTCCTGTCAGCCATTGCCGGCCAGTACCGCGAGTTGCATCGCGGCCACGACCTCATCATCCAGAAAATCGCAACATCGGGGGCAAAGCGTTCCTCGCTGCCAACGCAGGGCGCGCCGGCGTTGCGGCGGGCAGGCGCCCGGGCGCCCGACAAGCCGGGGCATGAGGTCGAGTTCGTGCTGATCGCCGAGGCGGGTTTCCTCGAAGCCCAAGCGCTGCTGCTGTGCAAAAGCATCAGGTGTTTCGCCGGCGCCTATTCGCGATCCCCGATAACGGTGGTGTCGCCACGGCGCAGCGGTCGCCCGTCTTCGTCGACGCTGCGCCAATTCAAGCAATTGGGGGTCGAGTACCTGCCGATCGAGGTCGACAGCCGCGGCTCCCAATACGGCCCTTCCTACAAGGTTCGTGCGCTCGCGCATGTCGAACGCCGGCCCGGACCGCCTGTTATCGTCCAGGTTGACAGCGATACCCTATTCATTGCCGAGCCCGATTTTTCGTTGGGCTCCTGTTCGGCGGCCGCGCGCCCGGTCGATGTCAAGGGGATGTGCACAACCGGCGCCGGCGATCCGTTCGACATGTACTGGCGGGATTTATGCGCCCTCGTCGGCGTCGATTACGAGAATATACCCGTCGTCCAGACGACGGACGGCCGCGACGTAGTCCGGGCGAGCTACAATGGCGGACTTATCGTGTCAAAAAGGGAGAGCGGGCTGTTCCGGCAGACCGAGAATATCTTCAACCGACTGATCGCAGCCGGCATGGCACCGTGGTCCGCCGACAGGCCAGCCTTCATGACTGGCAGCGGAACTCACCAAGGCGAGGCCACAACTTTCTGGGGCACGAGCCAGGCGGCGTTCTCTCTGGCGGCTGTCGCTGGCAGCCATCGCGTGCGCCTTTTGCCGGAGACGCACAATTTTCCGCTCCATGAAATTCATCCATTGACCAGGCCGGATCCATCGCGGCTGGTTCACATTCACTACCATGGGCTGTTCAACACCGGATCAGCCGAGCCAAACCCGATATTGGACGGAACGCTGCAACTTCCGGCGGGGATACGAGAATGGCTGCAGGCCCGGCTCCCGCTCGTCGAGCACCCGCCATCGACGGCCAGGAAGCCGGCCGGGAAGCGACCGAAAAGAAAGGCGATCCTCGTCCTGGGGATGCATCGCAGCGGTACCTCCGCACTTGGCGGCACCCTCAACGCGCTGGGCGCGACTGGCCCGAAGAACCTGCTGGATGCCGACCTCGCCAATCCCAGGGGATACTGGGAAAGCGGCCTGCTCAAATTGGCACACACTGATCTGCTCGCAGCGGCAGGCTCCACCTGGCATGACTGGCGGCAACTCGATCCGCAGTGGCTGAAGTCGCCGGCGGCGGAAGGTCATCACCACAAGATCAAGGCGATCCTGACAAGCGAATTCGCAGACCAACCGCTTTTCTTCGTCAAGGATCCGCGGATCTGCCGGTTCGTTCCGCTGGTGTCGTCGATCCTGGCCGAGATGGAAGTCGAGGCGGTCGCCTTCTTGCCGGTCCGAAATCCCCTCGAGGTCGCCCTCTCGCTGGAGCGGCGTGATGGTTTATCGTTGCCCAAATCGCTCCTGCTGTGGCTCAGGCATGTGCTGGAGGCGGAGCATCATTCACGGCACATGCCGCGATATTTCCTTCGCCACGAAGAGGTCGTGACCGATTGGCAGCAACATTTGAGCCGAGCGGCGAAAGCGACCGGCGTCGTCTGGCCGACGGGCCTTGGCAAGGCTCAAGCCGAGATCGAACAGTTTCTGACGCCGGACCTGCATCATCAGCGGGCGACGATCGAGGACCTGCAAAACCATCCAGACGTCACGCCGCTTGTCCGCACTACCTATGACATTCTGTGCGCCATGGCGGCCGGCGGCGACAGCCCTGATCTGCGCCATCGGTTGGACCTCGTGCGGGCGAAGTTTGATGAAAGCTGCGACGTTCTGGGCTCGGCGGCGGTGGCCGAGGCCGAACGGTTGCGCGGGGAGCTTGAAGCGCGGATTGCCGAGCACGACGCCCGCCAGGGCCTCAAACTCGAACACGCCTCACTCCTGCGCGATCAAAGTACTCTTCTTGCGGAGCGCAACGCGCTGCTTGCCTCACACAGTTGGCGGCTGACCGCACCGTTGCGGTGGCTGCGACGCCGGTTCGGACGATGACGGCAATGACTGGAAGCGTCCGGCTCGATAGCAGGTGATGGCCAGACTGTGATCGTCTGTCAAAAAACCGTCACACGGAACCCGACCCGCCCATGCTAGGACTCTGCCGCCGCCATCGTGCGGCGCAGTATTCGTGACCTGGCGCAGCGACCATGAACATCGCCCTCAATCCGGAAAGCTCTTCATCACTCTTGCCCGACGAGCATGGGCTGTTCTTCATCTATCATTTCACCGCTGAGGGCGCGCGAACCAAGGACGCCGCCGCCGCGCACTGGACATGGCGCAGCTACCAGCTTTCCGACATGCGCGCCCGTCACGAGATCGCCAGCGAGCCGGCGCTGCCACCACCGGTGCGCGAAGCCTTCCTGACCTCGAGCCATGGCTGCCACATCGACCTCGAGGACGACTGGCTCTATGGCGACCTGCCGGACCTGCGCCACGACTATTCAGCGGAAGCGCGCGGGCTCGGCCATTTCCGCTTCGCCCTCAACGACACGATGCTGATCGGCGCCCGCAAGCAACCGCTGGAATCAGTCGACAATGTGCGCAAGGCGATCGAGAACGGATCGCGCAAGTTCCGCTCCCCGGCCGAACTGATTGAGGCCGTCATCGGTCAGTCGTTCGACGGCATGGTGAAAGAGCTCGGCGGCCTCGGCGACACGCTCGACGGTATCGAGGATCGCATCGTCTGCGACGCATGGCACAATGAGCGGCAGCCGCTGGTCGACGCACGCCGGCATCTGGTGGTGATCCACCGGCAGATGGCGACGCTGACCAATCTGTTTCGCCATCTCGACCATTCGCACCGCAACGACCTGCCGGACTCGATCAACGATATGGCGACGCGGCTGTCGCACCGGGCGCAGACGCTGCATTACGACGGCGAACAATTGCAGGCGCGCGCCCGGCTGCTGCAGGACGAACTGATGGCCAAGCTGACGACGCAGTCGAACGAATTGCTCTACGTGCTGTCGGTGATGACGGCGGTGCTGTTGCCGATGACCATCATCTCAGGCCTGTTCGGCATGAATGTCGGTGGCCTGCCTTTCATGGACACGCCGATGGGTTTTTGGGTGGTGTCGGCGGTGTCGCTGGTAATCGCCGGGATCACCTATCTCTTCGTACGCCGGCTCGGACGAGGGTTTTAGAGCAGTTCCAGGAAAAGTGTGAAACGGTTTTCCGTCCGGAATTGCGTCAAACAAAGAGATCGCGCCCTGCCCTTCAGGCTGTGGCGCGCAGGTCTTCGGTGATGGTGCCGGCGGCACGAACTTCCGCCTCATGGTCGGGTTCGCGCCATGTCTCGGCAAGGCCTGCTTCATACCAGTCGCGCATCGCCGGCAGGTCGAGCAATTGCCTGGGATAGGCGGCGGCCGCACCCTCGAACGACAGCCCGTAGGACTGCGCCCGAAACGCCACCGGAGCGAAGAAGGCGTCGACGGCGGTGAAGTGCTCGCCAGCCAGGAACGGTCCGCCGAAGCGGGCAAGACCGTCATTCCAGAGATCGCCGAGGCGGAAGAGATCGTGCTTCAGCGCATCCGACATAGGAAAGGGTTCTACGCGCAGGCCGCAACTCATCGGGCATAGGTTGCGCAGCGCAGTAAAGCTCGAATGCATTTCAGCGGCAGCCGAGCGTGCCCAGGCTCGTGCCTTGGCTTCGACAGGCCAGACACCATGGTGGCGCTCGGCGAGATATTCGGCGATGGCCAGTGAATCCCAAACCGCCCAGCCGTCGTCGATCAGGCACGGCACCCGGCCGCTGGGCGAGAACGGACGGTAAAGGTCCCAGCTCGACCCGGTCGGAAATGGCGTCAATCGCTCCTCGAAAGGGATGTCCAGCGTGCGCATCAACACCCATGGCCGCAGCGACCACGAGGAATAGTTCTTGTTGGCGATATGCAGCACGTACATTGAGGACCCTTAGCTTGCAGCCGACGCCGCCGGCCGGATCTCGCGGCCACGGAACATCGACCAGGAATACATCGCCAGTGCTGCCCAGATCAGGCCGAAGGCGATGGCCTGGACGGTGCCGAAAGGCTCATGGAAGATCAGCACGGCGATCAGGAAGACAATGGTCGGCGCGATGTACTGCATGATGCCGATGGTCGACAGCCGCAGCAGCCTAGCGCCGAACGCAAACAGCAGCAGCGGCACCGAGGTGATCGGGCCGCAGCCGATCAGCAAGGCGGTATTGGTCGCGGTGCCGGAGACGAAATGGTCCTGCCCGGTGGCGATCAGGAAGGCGATGTAGCCGAGTGCCGGCACCGACAGCAAAAGCACTTCGAGCAGGAAACCCTGGCTCGGGCCGATCGGCAGCGTCTTGCGGAAGAAGGCGTAGGCGGCGAAGGAAAACGCCAGCGCCAGCGACACCCAGGGCAGCTTGCCGCCCTCGATAGTCAGCACCGTGACCGCGACTGCCGCCAGCGCCACTGCCGCGATCTGCAGCCGGTCCAGCCGTTCGCCAAGCAGCAGTGCGCCGACAACGACATTGACCAGCGGGTTGATGTAGTAGCCGAGCGCGGTTTCGACGGTGCGATCCACCGCAATCGCCCAGACATAGATGCCCCAGTTCACCGAGATCAGCGCCGCCGTCAGCGCGGCCATCGCAATGGTGCGCGGCGAGCGAATCGCGGCCTTGAAATCCGTCGTGCGGCCGGCCCAGACCAGGACCGCCGCGGCAATCGGTACCGACCAGACGATGCGGTGGGCGATGACTTCCGCCAGCGGCAGGTGCGCGACCGCCTTCATGTAGAAGGGCAGCAGCCCCCACAGGAGATAGGCGGCGAGCGCCAGCAGGAAGCCGCGACGGGCCTTGGCATCTGCTTCCAGGCGAATTGCTTCTGTGACCATGGCCCAACGCTATGGCCCAGCCGCCTTGCCAAGACCATCGCAAATTACTGATGGATCAATGGACTTTTGGTGATGGTTCAAGTGTCAAGGCGCAAGTTCCTCGCGCCACGAAGTGGGAGCGAGGAAGGGCGCTCACTCCGCCGCCACCAGCCCGGCCATGTCGCGGTTCTTCATCAGTTTGTAGACGATCGAATCCATCAGCGCCTGGAACGAGGCGTCGATGATGTTTTCGGAGACGCCGACCGTCCACCAGCGCGCGCCGGTGCCGTCATGCGATTCGATCAAAACCCGGGTGATCGCTTCGGTGCCGCCATTGAGGATACGCACCTTGAAGTCGGCCAGTTCGAGGTCGGCGATTTCGTTCTGGAACTTGCCGAGATCCTTGCGCAGCGCGATATCGAGCGCGTTGACCGGGCCATGCCCTTCGGCCACCGACATCTTTTCCTCGCCGTCGACCACCACCTTGACGATCGCCTCGGAGACCGTCTTCAGCTGGCCGTTGGCGTCGAAGCGGCGCTCGACCATGCAGCGGAAGGAGGTGACGTTGAAGAATTCCGGCACGCCGTGCAGCATCCTGCGCGCCAGAAGCTCGAAGCTGGCGTCGGCGCCTTCATAGGCATAGCCCTCGGCCTCGCGTTCCTTGACCACGGAAATCAGCGCGTCGAGCCGCTGATCGTCCTTCGGCATGTCGATGCCGCGCCGCTTCAGCTCGGCGAGGAAATTGGACTTGCCGCCCTGGTCCGAGACCATGACGCGGCGGCGGTTGCCGACGGCTTGCGGCTCGACATGCTCATAGGTCGCCGGCTCCTTGGCCAGTGCCGAGGCATGGATGCCGGCCTTGGTGGCGAAGGCGGACGCGCCGACATAGGGCGCCTGGGCTTCCGGGGCGCGGTTCAAGAGTTCGTCGAAGGCGCGCGACAGGCGCGAGACGCCGGTCAAGGCCTCGGCCGAAATGCCCGTTTCGAAGCGCGTGGAAAAGGCCGGCTTCAGCGCCAGCGTCGGCACGATCGAGATCAGATTGGCGTTGCCGCAGCGTTCGCCGATGCCGTTCAGCGTGCCCTGGATCTGGCGCACGCCGGCCTCGACCGCGGCCAGCGAATTCGCCACCGCCTGGCCGGTATCGTCATGGGCATGGATACCGAGATGGTCACCGGGGATGCCGGATGAAATAGCCCTTTCGACGATGGCGCGCACCTCCGACGGCTGCGTGCCGCCATTGGTGTCGCACAACACCACCCACCGCGCGCCGGCATCGTAGGCGGTTTTCGCGCAGGCCAGCGCATAGTCGGGATTGGCCTTGAAGCCGTCGAAGAAATGCTCGCAGTCGACCAGCGCCTCCTTGCCCGAAGCGATCGCCGCCTCGACCGAGGCTTTTATCGCATCGAGGTTTTCCTCGTTGGTGCAGCCGAGCGCGACGCGCACATGGTAGTCCCAGCTCTTGGCGACGAAGCAGATGGCGTCGGATTTCGACTGCACGAGAGCGGCAAGGCCGGGATCGTTGGAGGCCGACACCCCGGCACGCTTGGTCATGCCGAAGGCGACGAACTTCGCGTTCGCCGTGCGCTTCTCCTGGAAGAAGGCGGTGTCGGTCGGATTGGCGCCGGGATAGCCGCCTTCGACATAGTCGATACCAAACTCGTCGAGCAGCTTGGCGATGGCGATCTTGTCCTCGACGGAAAAGTCGATGCCCGGCGTCTGCTGGCCATCGCGCAGTGTGGTGTCGAAGAGATAGAGGCGCTCGCGAGCCATGGTCATTTCCCCGCAAACCGGTCGGTCGCCCGGATCAGCCGGTCGAGAATGCCCGGCTCCGAATAGGCATGGCCGGCGCCCTCGATCAGGTGGAAATCCGCCTTCGGCCACGCCTTGTGCAGCGCCCAGGCATAGCGCGCCGGGCATGGCATGTCGTAGCGGCCGTGGACAATGGTGCCGGGGATATCTTTCAGCTTCCACGCATCGCGCAAAAGCTGCCCTTCCTCCAGCCAGCCGGCATGGACGAAATAATGGTTCTCGATGCGGGCGAAGGCGACGGCGAAGTCGTCCTCGCCGAACTTGTCGCTGGTCTCCGGCTCCGGCAGCAGCGTGATCGTCTCGCCTTCCCACAGGCCCCAGGCTAGGGCGGCCTCCATCTGCGCCTTGCGGTCGGAGCCAACCAGCCGCTTGCGGTAGGCGGCCATCATGTCGCCGCGCTCAGCCTCAGGGATCGGCGCCAAAAAGCGCTCCCATTTGTCCGGGAACATCTCGGACACACCGAACTGATAGTACCATTCGAGCTCGGCGCGGGTCAGTGTGTAGATGCCGCGCACGACCAGTTCGCTGACGCGGTCGGGGTGGGTCTCGGCATAGGCGAGCGCCAGCGTCGAGCCCCAGGAGCCGCCGAACACCAGCCATTTTTCGAAGCCGCACATGGTGCGCAGCCGCTCGATGTCGGCGACAAGATGCCAGGTGGTGTTGGCCTCGAGCGAGGCGTTGGGCGTCGATTTTCCGCAGCCACGCTGGTCGAACAGGATGACATCGTAAAGTTTTGGGTCGAACAGCCGCCGATGCTTCGGCGAGAAGCCGCCGCCGGGACCGCCATGCAGGAACACCGCCGGCTTGGCGCCTTTGGTACCCGAACGCTCCCAATACACCTGGTGGCCGTCGCCGACATCCAGCATGCCGGAGTCAAAGGCCTCGATCTCAGGATAAAGCGTGCGCAGTCCACTGCTCATAGCTGCAGTCCGTGTGCCGGCCAATCCGCGGTTTCGTGGTCGGGATGCTGGAAGGAAATGATCTGCTCCTGGCGGGTGTAGAAATCCGGATCCTGATGCACGGGCTGATCGAAGATCGTCTCCACCCAGGGCAGCCGGACGGCGTAGTTGACCTGGATCTGCGGCGCGAGATCCGAGCGGTCGTCGAAAGCGCCGATTGCAATCTCGAGCCCGCCGGGCTGGCGGTAGGTCAACGGCGTGCCGCAGCGGGCGCAGAAGCCGCGATCGATGTTGACCGACGACTGGAAATAGCTCGGCTCCTCGCGGATCCATTCGACGCCGTCCTTGGGAACCGTCACCAGCGCGCCAAAAAACGAACCGAACTGTTTCTGGCACATGCGGCAATGGCAGATGGACGGGCGCCCGAGCGCGCCGTGGATGCGAAAGCGCACGGCGCCGCACTGGCAGCCGCCGGTTCGTACCGTTTCGGTCATGATCTTTCCTCCGGCGGCCATTGTTCGGTGTCGTGGTCGGGATGCTGATAGGAGACGAGGTCGGCGAGATAGGGTGCCGACGACAGATCGGCCGACGTGTCCTCGCCCGGCAATTGCGGGATCAAGTCGACATAGGGCAGCTTTGCCTCGGTGCCCCACTGGATCAATGGCGCGATCTCCGCCGGATCGTCGAAAGCGCCGATGGCGAGGCCGACGCCGTCCGGCGCGGTGAAGGTCAACGGCGTGCCGCAATCGGCGCAGAAGCCGCGTTTGACATGGTTCGACGACTGGAAATATTTCGGCTGGCCGCGCGTCCAGTCGAGTTTTGCGCCGCGCACCGAGACCAGCGGCGCGTAGAAGGCGCCGAAGGCCTTCTGGCACATGCGGCAATGGCAGATGGAGGCATCGCCCAGCGTGCCTTCGACGCGAAAGCGCACCGCGCCGCACTGGCAGCCGCCGGTATAAATGGGCCGGTTGTCGAGGCTCATCGGTCCTTACTCCGGGGCATGGCAGACGGCTTCGACATTGTTGCCGTCGGGATCGAAGACGAAGGCGCCGTAGTAATTCGGGTGATAGTGCGGGCGCAGGCCCGGGCCGCCATTGTCCCGGCCGCCGGCAGCAAGGGCCGCGGCATGGAAGGCATCGACCTCGGCGCGGCTGCGCGCAGTGAAGGCGACGTGCTGGTGGGCCTTCTGGCCATCCTTGCCTTCCTGCAGCCAGAACACCGGCCGGTCGCGGCCATAGCCGCCAACCTTTTCGCCGCCAGTGTATTCCAGCGGCACCATATAGAGCAGCGACGCACCGAGCGGCGCCATCGCCTTGTCGTAAAAGGCCTTCGAAGCGTCGAAATCGGCAACGTCGATGCCAAGATGGTCGATCATCTTTTTACCTCCCAGGTGGTGATGCGTTCGCCGGTGGCGGGGTCCTTGCCGTCTTTCAATTGTACACCTTGCGCCAGCAGCTCGTCGCGGATGCGGTCGGCCTCGGGCCAGTTTTTCGCGGCAATCAGCGCCAGGCGATTGGCGATGGCTTTGGCGACATTGCCTTCATCGACATCAGCCGACGCCACGTTGAAGCCGAGGAACAGAAAGGCGGCCTTCAGCGAAGCAGCAGCGTCATTGCCGTCGGCGGCATCGCCGGCCAGCTGCGTCAGCACCTGGAACGCGGCATAGGTGGCAAGATCGTCCGACAGGGCTTCGACCACGGCTTCAGGCAACGGCTTTGCCACCGCTGGGGCCAGATCGGCAGCCCGCTTCCATTTGCGCAGCGTGTTCTCCGCCTCTTCCAGCTTGCGCACGGAAAAGTCGATCGGCTCGCGGTAGTGCGTCATCAGCATGGCCAGCCTGAGCACCTCGCCCGGCCATTTGCGACCGCCGAAGGTCTCCGTCTCCAAGAGTTCGTTGATCGAGTAGAAATTGCCCAGGCTCTTGGACATCTTCTGGCCCTCGACCTGCAGGAAGCCATTGTGCATCCACACCTTGGCCATGACGTCGGTGCCGTGGGCGCAGCGCGACTGGGCGATCTCGTTCTCGTGGTGCGGAAAGATCAGGTCGAGGCCGCCGCCATGGATGTCGAAGACCTCGCCGAGATAGGCGGCCGACATGGCCGAGCACTCGATGTGCCAGCCCGGCCGGCCCCTGCCCCACGGGCTGTCCCAGCCTGGCTCTTCCGGCGACGACAGTTTCCACAAGACGAAGTCGCCGGGGCTTTTCTTGTGGGCGTCGACGGCGACGCGGGCGCCGGCCTGTTGCTCGTCGAGATTGCGTTTCGACAGCTGGCCATAATCCGGCATTGAGGCGGTGTCGAACAGCACTTCGCCGGATGCGACATAGGCATGGCCGCGCTCGATCAGGCGCTCGATCAGGGTGATCATGTCGGCCTTGCCGTCGGCGCGCGGGGCGACGAATTCAGTGGCGCGCGGCTCGACCGTCGGCTCGAGGCAGCCGAGCGTAGCCACATCGTCGTGAAACTGGTCGGCGGTCTTTTCGGTGACCCGCCGGATCGCCTCGTTGAGCGACAGTTTTCCCGAAGAAATCTCGCCACCGAAATCGCGCAAGGCGCGAGCGTTAATCTTGTCGTCGACATCTGTGATGTTACGCACATACGTGACATGCGCCTCGCCGTAGAGATGGCGCAACAGACGGAACAGCACATCGAAGACGATCACCGGCCGCGCATTGCCGATATGGGCAAAGTCGTAGACCGTCGGGCCGCAGACATACATGCGCACGTTCAACGGATCGATCGGGAAGAAATCTTCCTTGCTCCGCGTTAGCGTGTTGTAGAGGCGCAGGCCCTTCGATGCGTCAGACATTCGTGCCGTCCCGGTCGGTTGCTTCGTTCGAACATGGTCGGAGCCAGCTCCGCGCCGAGGCGCAAATCAGGCTCCAGCCTGCTGGCCGGGGCGTTTGTCCACTCTAGAAGGAAGATGAGGCGAAAACGTCCGGACCAGCGCGAGGCTAGCCAATAATGCAAATGCCACAAATGGCGAAAAACGTTTTCATGGGCGGCTTTATCGCCTCGCCCAGTGTTGCCGTCAAGTCGCAACTTTCGGCAAAAGAGTCGTTGGACCAGAGGTAATTGAGGGCCGAAACATTTTATTAAACATGTCGGCACAGTCATGAAACATTCGCCGGCTAGTTCACCAGACGTCACGATTCGGTCAGATTCGCCCGGCACACGCAGACACGAAAATGTTACCAGGGAAGAGAAGCATGTCTCGAAGCAAGCAAGATACCAGCCGCGCCCAGCAACCGGCGCTGGCCAATCACTACCGGGCGATCGGCCCGGCCGCGATTGTCGCCGCCCTTTTGCACACCGCAAAAAAGAAGAAGCCGGCGCCGAAGATCGTGTCGCCGCGCGCTGCCTGAATTGGCATGCCGCTGGCGGTTTCCGGCGTGAGGGCGTCAATCAGCGCCCTGAAATAACAGCCTCTGCTAAAAAAGCGTCATCTGAGTGTCGTCCGCGCCAGGCTTCTGGCGCCTGACTTTCTCCGGCTCCGGCCCAACGACACCTCTCTCCTGAACCTCCGGTCCGGTGTTGGCGACCTTGTTGACAAGGTCGGATACCGGAATTGCCTCGAAGAAGTCTGGCTGCGTCGGCCGCAGCAGGTCGGCCACGTCGCGCGGTTCGAGCGCGCGGCAATCCAGCCAGCGGGCGAAATCCTCAGGCGCGATCACCACCGGCATGCGGTCATGGATGTGGGCGATGTCGGCATTGGCATTGACGGTCAGGATGGCGCCGGTGTCCATTTCCGAACCTCCCGGCTCGGCATAGGTCTCGATCAGCCCCGCGAAGGCGACCAATCCGCCATGCCTCGGCCGTATCCAATAGGGCTGCCCCTTCTTGCCACCGGTTTGGCGCCATTCGTAGAAACCAGAGGCCGGCACCAGAGCGCGGCGGTGGCGCATGGCGGCTTTGAACGAAGCCCTTTCGGCCGCCCCTTCCGAGCGGGCGTTGAACAGCAACGGAAACTCGCGCGTGTCCTTCACCCAGGTGGGAATCAGGCCCCAACGCGCCAGCATCGGCTGCCGGTCGGGCAGGTTCGAGCCTGGCGCCTGCGGCAGACCGGCGAGCGCCATCAGGATCGGCTGCGTCGGCGCGATGTTGTAGCGGGCCGGAAAATCCTCGAGCTCCGCCAGACCGAGAAAGGCGGCGGTGCGCTCCGGCGTGGCGGTCAGGGCAAAGCGTCCGCACATGAGGCTAAACTCGCGAATTGGTCCGATGCGAAAGTGGCGATGGAACCGGCGTTGCGCAACCGCTAAAGCTGTTTGTCATTGGCCGTCCACAACGACAGCAGCCGAACGATCGGGAATCCATGGACGAGATGCGAAAGACACTGCCGGCTGTCTCGGTCGCCGTCGTACGCGGCGACACGGTGCTGCTGGTCAAGCGGGCACGGCAGCCGTCGCAAGGGCTTTATGCCTTTCCGGGCGGCAAGGTCGAGACCGGCGAGACGCTGGAGCAGGCTGTACAGCGCGAATTGCTGGAGGAAACCGGGCTACGTGCAACCGCTTATCGCCCGCTGCGCGAAATCCACATCGACGGCAGGAGCGACGGCCATCCGGTCGACTACCTGCTGACCGTGTTCGGCGCCGTCTATGCCGGCGGCGAGGCGGTGGCCAGCGACGATGCCGAGACGGCAGCGTTCTACACGCTCAGCGAGATGATGGCGCTGCCCCTCGCCGGTTCGGTGTTTGCCGTGGCCGAAGAATTGCTTGGCTCCAAGTGCACCCGAGCTTGAGCCCGGAGAATCGCCTTGCAGGCGACAAATAGTTTGGCCAGAAAGACTTATGACCCGCGCCTCGCTGTTCCTTGCCGCATGCCTCGCCGTCAGCACGGCTGTCGCGGCACGCCCGGCTTTGGCCGCCGAATCGCCATTCGAGCCCGGGCTGATGCGGCTGGCGGAGGTTCTGGGATCGCTGCATTTCCTGCGCAATCTGTGCGGCGAGAAAGGCGACCAGTGGCGTGGCGAGATGGAAAAGCTGATCGATTCGGAGAACCCGGACCCGGAACGGCGCGCCCGCTTCATCGCCAGCTTCAACCGCGGCTATCGCTCCTTCGGCGGCACCTACACGCAATGCACGGCGTCGGCGACCGAAGCCATCAGCCGCTATATGAAGGAAGGCGAGACGCTGACGCGCGACATCGCCTCGCGCTACGGCAACTGACAGGCGCTCAAGGCGGCTTCCCGCCCTGGCGCCATTCGCCTTTGAACCCTCCCCGTCTTGTGTCCAGTGCCGTCTTGGTGCAAAACTTGTGTTGCACTTCTGCAACGGTATTAACGAAACGTTACCGCGCGGATGTGGAATTAACTCAAACTGAAGGTTTTCACCCCGTAGGCCGGCCTAATCGGCTAAGTTTGAATCGGATCGAACGCAGGTTTGCTAAAGACGACGCACCTTTTGGAGATCGACCCCAGAAATGTCGTATTTACAAACACTTACTTGGACCTGCGTATAAAAGGGACAGCCCAAGATCTTTCGGATCGTCGCTTGCAAAGGGTGGACATCGCAATGGAACATGGCGTCAGCGACATCGACGCGTTGGTCAGGGAAGAAAAGCGCCTGACCGCAGTGGAAAGCCACAGCGAGGCCTGGGCGGAAGGATTATCGGCTGGAATCGAGCCGGAAATTATTGCCGAGGCAGCACTCGAAACCGCATTCGGCGAGATGTTGCGCGCCAATGGCGAAACCTCGGCCCTTGCCCTGCTCGATCGCATGCGTGAAAAGGTAATCGCTGGCGCCTTCGAACCAGGACGATTGCAGCACTAGACCCGGTTCTTCGACGGCGGCGCGCCACTTGGGCACTCGGCCCAAGGCATCTGGACGAGCCTGGGCACTTGTATGGCCCGAGGCACCTGTAAGGGCCTGAGAACCAAGGAGAAGCAGTCGGTGAATTTTTCGATGTCAGGCAAGCCGCGTGGCTTGATCCTCAGCATCTGGCTCGCCGCTTGCTGCGCCGCTGCACCACTGGCGCTCTGTCTTACCAGCAGCCCAGCCTATGCCTTGAGTGAGATCAAGCGGGACGACCTTCCCTCGCCCGTCGCGCCACCCGCCGCCGACGATATGTCGCCGCCCGGTAGTGCCGTGCCGATGCCCGATCCGCTCGGCACGACGCCACCAGCGGCCGATCAACCGAAGCCTTCCGACGATCCCGAGCAGAGCGAGCCGGAAGGGCCGACCGACGATGGCGGCGTGGCCAATCCGCGTGTCGATCCGGATGCGCCCTTGCCCGAAGTCGTCTACGACCTTTCCAAGCTGCCGGAGCCGGTCAGGCGCATGCACGATCTGATCGTCGAGGCTTGCGTCAGCGGTGACATCGAGAAGCTGAGGCCGCTGATCGGCAAGGGCGATACCATGACCCAGTTGTCGCTGGGCGACATCGACGGCGACCCGATCGCCTTCCTGAAGGGCCTTTCAGGCGACACCGAAGGCCAGGAAATCCTCGCCATCATGGAAGAAGTGCTCAATGCCGGCTATGTCCATATCGACGTCGGCACGCCGCAGGAACTCTATGTCTGGCCGTATTTCTTCGCGCTGCCGCTGGACAAGCTCGACGCGAAACAGCGGGTCGAGCTGTTCAAGATCGTCACCGCCGGCGACTATGACGACATGAAGCAATTCGGCGCTTATATCTTCTACCGCGTCGGCATCACGCCCGCCGGACAATGGACGTTCTTCGTCGCCGGGGATTGAACGGCAAAAGCCTAGGTCGGCAACGCCTCGGAAAACTCCACTGCCTTGCCCTGGCCCGGCGTGACGATCTCGCCGTCCCACATGACGCGCCGGCCGCGCACGACGGTGCCAATCGGCCAGCCGGTGATGTCTTTGCCGTCATAAGGCGTCCAACCGGCCTTCGAGCCGGCCTGGGCGTTGGTGATCGTCTGCCGGCGCTTCAGATCGACAATGGTGAAATCGGCGTCGTAGCCAGCGGCGATGCGGCCTTTTCTGGCCATGCCGAAGATGCGCTGCGGGCCGTGGCTGGAGAGATCGACGAAACGCTGCAAGGTCAGCCGGCCGGCGTTGACGTGATCGAGCATGATCGGCACCAGCGTCTGCACGCCGGTCATGCCCGACGGCGAGGCAGGATAGGGCTTTGCCTTCTCAGTCAGCGTGTGCGGGGCGTGGTCGGAACCCAGAACATCGACGATGCCTTGCCCAATGCCGTGCCAGACGCCGTCACGGTGGCGCGCCGCCCGCACAGGCGGATTCATCTGGATCAGCGTGCCCAGCCGCGCATAGTCGTCCGCGCTCAACGTCAGGTGGTGCGGCGTCGCCTCGCAGGTGGCGACATCCTTGTGCTGTTCGAGGAACACGATTTCCTCGGCGGTCGAGATGTGGAGCACATGGATGCGGGCGCGCACCTGTCGCGCGATGCGCACGAGGCGCTCAGTGCAGCGCAGGGCCGCGATTTCGTCGCGCCACACCGGATGTGATGACGGATCGCCGTCAATGCGCTCGCCGAGGCGCTCGCGCAGCCGGAACTCATCCTCGGAGTGAAAGGCGGCACGGCGGCGTGTGTTCCTCAGGATCGAGGCTACGCCTTCGTCGTCCTCGACCAGCAGGTCGCCGGTGGACGAACCCATGAACACTTTGATGCCGGCGGCACCCGGCAGCCGTTCGAGCTCGCCAACGTCTTTGGCATTCTCGCGAGTGCCACCGACCCAGAAGGCAAAGTCGCAATGCATGCGGCCGGAGGCGCGCCGCAGCTTGTCGGCGAGCGCCGCCTCGCTGGTGGTCAGCGGGTTGGTGTTGGGCATCTCGAACACGGCGGTGACGCCGCCCAGCACCGCAGCACGCGAACCGCTATCCAGATCTTCCTTGTGCTCCAGCCCGGGCTCGCGGAAATGCACCTGGCTGTCGACGACGCCGGGCAGGATGTGCAGGCCGCGGCAGTCGATCGTCTCACCGGCCGAGGCCTGGCCGAGATCGCCTATTGCCGCGACGCGGCCGCCGCTGACGCCGATGTCGCGAAAACCCTCGCCGTCATGGTTGACCACCGTGCCGCCTGTCAGGATGAGGTCGTAGGTCGTGGCCATGTGGCTCCAGTCTCTTGCGGGGGGAGTATCAGCGGCTTACGTAAAGGCCGACCGTTTTGCAAGATCAGGCTGCTTTTCACCCATGCCCTTTGCCCTGCTGAGAGACCGCGCCCTCATTGCCGTGTCAGGCCCGGATGCCGAGCATTTTTTGCAGAACATTCTGACCACCGACCTCGGCGTACTGCGCGTCGGTGAGGCAAAGCCGGGTGCGCTGCTGACGCCGCAAGGCAAGATCCTGTTCGATTTCCTGATCTCGCGCACCAGTGACAATGCTTTCCGCCTGGAATGCCGCGCGGAGGTTGCCGATGATTTCGTGCGCCGGCTGACGCTCTACAAATTGCGCGCCAAGGTCGAGATTGCCAAGACCGATCAAGGACTTGTCACTGTCGCCTGGGGCGATGACTCAACTGCCTCACAATCTGATTCAACTGACGTTGCCGATGCGCGCTTCGTCGACGCGGCCGTCACGCGCCTCTACGGCGGCGGCGGCGGCGAGAATGGTGACCCCGCCGCCTGGCAAGCCCTGCGCATTGCCCATGGCATCGCCGAAAGTGGCAGCGACTATCAACTCAATGACGCCTTCCCGCACGATGTGCTGCTCGACGAGACCGGCGGCGTCGGCTTCAAGAAGGGCTGCTATGTCGGTCAGGAGGTTGTCTCGCGCATGCAGCATCGTGGCACTGCCAGACGGCGGGTGCTGATCGTGCAGGGCGAAAGTCCCCTGCCCGCTCCGGGCACGGAACTGACGGTCGCCGGGCGGCCGGTCGGCACGCTCGGTTCGACTGCCGGCACGACCGGCCTTGCCATCGCCCGCATCGACCGCGTTAAGGCGGCGCTCGATGCCGGCCAGCCTGTCATGGCCGGTGACGTCACCGTCTCGCTTGCCATTCCGGCCTGGGCAAAGTTCGGCTTTCCCAGGGAAGCCGTCGGTGCGGAGGAAGCCTGATGGCGGCCGATCGCGCAGGCGCCCCGCCCCGCGCCTGGCAGCGCATGCTGTCGGGACGACGGCTCGACCTGCTTGACCCCTCACCGCTCGACATCGAGATTTCCGATATCGCCCATGGTCTCGCCCGCGTCGCCCGCTGGAACGGCCAGACCAGCGGTGAGCATGCCTTTTCCGTTGCCCAGCATTCGCTGCTGGTCGAGGCGCTGTTTTCCGAGCTGGTGCCCGACGCTTCGCCCGACGCAAGGCTGGCGGCGCTGCTGCACGACGCACCGGAATATGTCATCGGCGACATGATCTCGCCGTTCAAATCGGTGATGGGCGGCAGCTACAAGGATTGCGAGCTGCGGCTGCAGCACGCCATCCATCAGCGCTTTTCGCTGCCGCAGGAACTCGGTGCGACGCTGCGCAAGGAGATCAAGCGCGCCGACCAGATCGCCGCCTATTTCGAGGCGACGTTGCTGGCCGGGTTTTCGACCGCCGAGGCTACGGAGTTCTTCGGCCGGCCGCGCGGCTTCAACGCCGAGCGCTTCGATTTCACGCCGCGCTCGGTGACCTGGGCGCAGAATGCCTTCCTCAAGCGGTTCGCGGCGCTTGAAACCAGCCGGCAGGCGGCCGTTGCGGTGCATTCCGGTTCCTGAAAAAACGGTAAATTAACCGGCGTGGCGACAAGTATCCGTGTTTACTCACGGTCTGCAGGCTCGCCTCATGCCCGTCGCTCATACCGAGGTTGGTTCGCCTGTCCCAGGACAGGAGGCCGAAGGTGTGGCCACGCCGCGACGGATCGAGGACGAACTGCGCCAACAGAACGAGCGCTTTTCGGCAGCTGTCGAGAACATGTCGCATGGCCTGTGCATGTTCGATGCCGATGAGCGGATGATCATTTGCAACGGCAACTACCTCGACATCTTCCGCCTCGATGCCGATGTCGTACAGCCCGGCATCCGGTTCTTCGATATCCTCCAGCACAGCGTCGACATCGGCGTCGCCTTCCACAGTGCCGCGGAACTCTATGCCATCCGCAAGCCCTATATCGACCAGGCGAAAGCCTCGACCTACGAGGAGAAGCTGTCGGACGGACGCGTCATCAACATCACGCACCGGCCGCTGGCGCCGGGCGGCTGGGTGTCGATCTATGAAGACATCACCGAGCAGCGACGCGCCGAGCTGGAGCTGAAGGAGCAGCATCGCCGCTTCGACGCGGCGCTCGCCAACATGTCGCAAGGCCTGTTGATGTATGACGCCGACGGCAAGATGATCGTGCGCAATGAGCGTTTTCTGGAGCTCTATCAGGTCAACGCGGCCGACTTCCCATTCGGAACGACGCACCGCGACGCGCTCGAAAAACTGCTGGAACTGGGCATCTACACCAAGATCGACGTCGACAGCGAAGTCACCAAGACCGAAGCCTGCCTGAAGGCGACGAAAACGCATTCGGCATATCGCCATCTTACGGATGGCAGGACGCTTCTGGTCACGCGCCGGCTCATGAGCGGCGGCGGCTGGGTAACGACGTTCGACGACGTCACCGAGCGCCAGCTTGTCGAAGAGCGTATGACCCATCTTGCGCATCACGACACGCTGACCAACCTGCCCAATCGTTCGATGTTCCGCGAACGGCTCGACCGCGCCTTGAGCGAGGCCAAAGGCACACTGCTGGCGATCTTCTCGCTCGACCTCGATCGCTTCAAGGCCGTGAACGACACCTGGGGTCACCCGGCCGGCGACTGGCTGTTGAAATGCGTGGCCGAGCGGCTGCAGCGCTGCCTGCGCAACGAAACCGATGTGGTCGCCCGCTTCGGCGGCGACGAGTTCGCGATCATCCAGTTCAACCCCAAGGGCGCTGCCGACGCCGAGAAACTGGCAAAGCGCATCGTCGACATCATCGGCAAACCGTTTCGCGACAAAAGCCGCGACATGCATGTCGGCATCAGCCTCGGCATCGCGCTTTACCCCAATGACGGCACGGATGCCGACACACTGTTGAAGAACGCAGACATGGCGCTCTACCGGGGCAAGAGCGAAGGCCGCAACGTCTATCGATTCTTCGAGCCGGGCATGGACGCGATGGTGCGGGCGCGGCGGGCACTTGAAACCGACCTCGAAGCGGCATTGCCGCGGCGCGAATTCGCACTGGATTTCCAACCGATCATGAACATCGCCTCTGGCGACATCGTCGGTGCCGAAGCCCTGATGCGCTGGCATTCGCCGGCCCGCGGCCTGGTGGCGCCCGACGACTTCATTGCGGTCGCCGAAGAGACCGGGCTGATCGTTCAGTTGGGCGACTGGGCGTTGCGAAAAGCCTGCATGGTGGCAGCGGCCTGGCCGAACGGACTGCGCATCGCGGTCAATGTCTCGGCGGTGCAGATCAAGAGCGGTGGCTTTGCCCGCAGCGTCATCTCGGCGCTGGCATTTTCCGGCGTCCCGGCCAACCGGCTCGAACTGGAAATCACCGAGACGGTGCTGATGGACGAAAGCGACACGGTGCTGAAGACGCTCAGGCAGCTGCGCGATCTCGGCATCCGCATTGCGCTCGACGATTTCGGCACCGGCTATTCGTCGCTGGGCTATCTCCGGCGCTTCCCCGTCGACAAGATCAAGATCGACCGCTCCTTCATCCGCGACATCGACGGCCACGAGACCGCGGCGATCGTGCGCACCATCATCGGGCTTGGCAAGGAGCTTGGCATCACCGTTACCGCCGAAGGCGTCGAGACCGATGCCCAGCTGGACACGCTGCGCAAATATGGCTGCGTCGAGGCGCAGGGCTATCTGATCGGCGTGCCGTCGAAGGTGGCGGACATCAATCGTCTGATGAAAACCAGCGTGGTGCTCAGCCAATCCGGTTGAGCGCCATGTCAGCCAGCCCGCCTGAACATCCCCGGCGTCATTCCGTGCGCCGCACGGAAAATGCGGGAGAGATGGCTCTGGTCCGAGAAGCCGGCGGCAAAGGCAGCATCGGCGAGACTTGAGCCCTGCTGGATCAGCAGGTTGGCGCGGCGCAATTTTCGATCGCGGATGAATGCCGCCGGGGTGAGACCCACCAATTTCCTGAAATCCCTGATCACCTGGAACCGGGTCACGCCGGCAGCTTGAGCGAGCCGTTGCAGGTCGAGTTCGGCGCTGAGGTTGTCCTCGATGACCTGCTCGTAGATCGAGAGCCTTGTCCGCGACCCGAAACTTTCAACCGCCTCGCGCTGCCGGCCGCCCCAATCGCCATAGCGAAGAATGAGCTTGCGCAAGGCGATCAGCATGGATGTTTCGGCGCTCGTGGCGTCACCGGATGTCGAGCCATGATGCGCCATGCCGACCGCCTGGACGAGGTCGCTATCATCGGTGATCGCCTGTGAAAACAGCGGCGCACGATCTTGCCCCAGTTCCGCGGCGACCGTGCTCATCAGCGGGACTGAGGGATAGAAGGTCCGGTAGGCCCAGCCTGCATCGGCACCCGCCTCGCCGTCATGCCACACCTCGGGATTGACGATCAGCACCGTGCCGGACGGCGCGACCACGGTCTGGCTCCCGATGCGGACGCGCTCGCATCCTTGCGTGATCAGCGCGATGACGTAGGTCGGATGCGTGTGCAGGTCATAGCGATGCCGGGTGAAGCGCGCCTTGAGCATGCCGAGATCGCGAAAGCGAGGGTGGCGCCAGAACTGCGTCGTCTCTGCCTTGGGATCCGGAATTCTCGACATGGTCAATCCTGTTCAAGACGCTGCCGATCCAACGCTCTATTTCCATGCGACATCATCGACCCGAACCGCGCCGACTTTAAGTCGGCCAGGAAGGAGAGCGCAATGCTGCACAATGACCCCGTCGCTGCCCTCACACCGGAGGTGATCGCCTGGCGGCATCATATACATGCCAATCCCGAACTCGGCTTCAACGAGCATGAGACCGCGCGCTTCGTTGCCGACCGGCTGCGCGCCTTCGGGCTCGATGAAGTCCATGAAGGGATTGGCGGCACCGGCGTGGTCGGCGTTCTCAGGAGCGGATCAGGCTCGCGTGCGATCGGGCTGAGGGCCGAGCTGGATGCCTTGCCTGTCTTGGAGAAGACGGGATCGCCCTACGCTTCGAAAAAGCCAGGCGTGATGCATGCCTGCGGCCATGACGGCCACATGTCGATGCTGCTCGGTGCTGCAAAACTGCTGAGCGACAGCCGCGCCTTTGACGGAACCATCTATTTCATCTTCCAGCCGGCCGAGGAGAATGAAGGCGGCAGCATGCGGATGATCGAGGACGGGATTTTCGAGCGCTTCCCGGTGGAAGGCGTGTACGCAGTCCACAACTGGCCTGGCGTAGCACTGGGGACGATTGCCACCCGTGCCGGTCCGATGATGGCGGCCGTCGACAATTTCGAACTGAGCTTCGAGGGCACCGGCGCACATGCCGCCATGCCGCAGCTCGGCGATGACCCGATCCTCGCAGCCGGAGCTTTCGTCCAGTCTGTCCAGCGTATCGTCAGCCGCTCGGTCGATCCGCAGACGGCGCTGGTCGTCTCGATCACGCAAATCCATGGCGGCAATGTCGGCAACATCGTGCCGGGCAAGGTCTGGCTGCAAGGAACCTGCCGCTTCTTCGAACCCGCGCTGTCGGACCATTGCGAAAAGCTCATCGGCGACATCGCGCAAGGGATCGCCGCCGCACATACCCTCGCCAGCAAGCTCAGCTACAGGAAAGGCTACCCGCCGGTGATCAACACGTCCGCGGCGACAGCCCGGGCCGTTCAGGCCGCCGCCTCCGTCGTCGGCCGCGAGCAAGTCGAGACGGAATTCAACCCGAGCCTGGGCTGTGAGGATTTCGCCTACATGATTCGCGAAGCCGGCGGCTGCTATGCGTGGATCGGGGCTGGCGATGTCGGACCCGGCGAAGGGCTGCACGGCGATCGCTACGTCTTCAACGACGCGATCGTTCCGATTGTGCTCAGCTATTTCGTCACCCTCGTCGAGCAGACGCTGCCGCAGACGGTCTGACTGCAGCAGTCAACGCAGCGTCTCGATGTATTTTTCATGGAAGCTGACATAGCCGGGCTCAACCACCTTGAGATGGCGCTCTATCAGGGCATGAAACTGCGGCAGCTGATGGAAAGGCACGCCCGGATAGGCATGATGCTCGGCATGAAAGGGCATGTTCCAGGCGAGCTTGCGGACCAGCCAGTTGGTCAGCGTCGTCCTGGTGTTCTCCAGCATGTTGGCGACCAGCGGGCAGCGGCCATGCTCGGCCAGCAGGTAGAGCCGCAGGAAAGGCTGTCCGAGCAGCGCCGGCACGATCCAGACATAGAGCAGCACCGTCGCCTTGAACCATAGCGCCAGCACAAGCACGACGGCATAGAAGGCGATCATGGCGCGCGCCTCGGCGCGCACCTTGGGGTGGCCCTTTGGCGGCACGTAGCTGCCGCTGCATCGGCCGGTGGCGTTGACGTAGAGCGTCTTGAATTGTCCCCACCACAGCGGAATCCCGGAGACGTGGATCAAATACTGCCGCCATGTCTCAGGCTTCGGAAAGGCCAGCTCGGGATCGTTTTCCGGGTCCTGGGTGAAGCGGTGATGGGCGAAATGGAAATAGCGGAACCAGTCGGCCGGCAGCGCGATCGCGAGGCTCGCGGCGCGCGCCACCAGATCGTTCAGCCGCTGCGTTTCGAAGGCGGTGCGATGCACCGTCTCGTGCAGCAGCGTGAACAGGAAGACGATCAGTATGCCTTGCGGCAGCATCAGCAGCGGCCAGAACGGTACTTTGGCGGCGATCAGCACCCCGAGGACGATGATCGCACCCCAATGCGCAGCGAGCTGGACCAGTCCGAGGCGATCCGACTTGGCGGTCAGCCGGTCGCGCTGCTGCTGCGTCAGCGATGCAATCACGTCGCGATGATCCCTGGGCTCATTTTGGGCTGATGTGTTCATGGAGCCAACCTACTCCAACAAGAAACCTTTCGAAAAACGAGGATTTCTGCAAAATAGGTAAGCTGAGCTTATCTATCGGATCGACGAAATGGCCATGCTGCCTTCGCTGAAAGGACTTCAAGCCTTCGAGGCAGCTGCCCGCTCGGGCAGCTTTGCCGCGGCGGCGGAAGAACTCTCAATCTCGGCGGCCGCCGTCAGCCAGCTCATCCGCACCGTCGAGGAGCAGATGGGCCGCAAGCTGTTCCACCGGATCAACCGGCGCGTCGTCCTCACAGAAGCCGGCGTCGAGATGCTGCCCAGGCTGAGCATGGCCTTCCAGGAGATCGGCAGCGTCTCGCGTGAGCTGGGCGGCGATGCGTTCCGCCCCAGGCTGGTGGTGTCGGTGCCGCCATCGATGGCGATGGGCTGGCTTTCCCAGCGTCTCGCCGGCTTTGTCGCCAGCCGTGGCGCCGTCGACATATCGCTCCGAGGCGACGATGACCCGGTGTCGTTCGACCGCGAGCTGATCGACATCAGGCTCTCCTACGGTCCGCATTATCGCGACCAGCCGACGCAGGACATCGTCAGGGACGCCGTCTATCCCGTCTGCGCGCCGGGACTCGCAGGCGAGATCAGGCCCGAAGGTCTCGCCGGACTGCCGCTGATCCATACGGATTGGGGGCCGACCGGCGCGTCCTTTCCATCCTGGCGCACCTGGTTCGAGGCGGGCGGCGTTGCGCCCGGTCGGGCCACACAGCGCGGTCTCTCGGCCAACTCGTCGCGGGCAGCGCTCGACCTTGCCGTCTCAGGACTGGGTGTGGCGCTGGCGCAAGGTGTCTTTTGCGCCGAGGCGGTGGAGGATGGCAGGCTGGTGAGGCCGGTCGCCCGCTCGATCGAGCTGCGCCAGCCCTATTGCCTGACGATCCCGGAGCGGAGCGCACGGCGCGATGTGGTGGCGGCATTCCGTACATGGCTGATCGACGAATGCCTAAAATCGGTGGGGTCGCTGGCGCTCCGGTGATGGCTTGCGGCCGTTCAGAGGTGCCCGCTCAATGCCACCACCATGTCCTTGCTCGTTGCCACGGGAACGATCTCGAACTCCACCAGATCCGCCCATTCGATGACCCAGCGCTGCAGCAGCGTGACGTCATCGGCCTCCACCAGCAGGAAGCAGCGACTCATATCCGCCGCGATCCAGCTGTGGTGCACGACAAGCTCGTCCGGCTTCAGGCGACCGCGGTCGCGAAAGCGACGGTAGATCTCCCTGCGATCGCAGCCGGTAAAGTCCTCGATCACGATGAAAAGCATTTTTCCCCTCGGTGAATTACCGCCCGGGACGGTCGAGCCGCTCCAGGAACCATTGCGTCAGCCGCACCCAGACCTCGTCCTTTTCGCCGGAGTCCTCCCAGCCATGGTCGAGATTGGGATTGTCGTTGACCTCGATGACGAAGACACCGTCCTTGGTTTCCTTGAGGTCGACGCCGTAGAGGCCGTCGCCGATGCAGCGCGCCGCCTTGACCGCCGTCTCAACGACATGGGCCGGCGCTTCCTTCAGCGTGAAGGTTTTGATGCCGCCCTGGTCGGGCTTGCCGTTGGCCTTGTGGTTGACGATCTGCCAGTGCTTCTTGGCCATCAGATAGTGCACGGCAAACAGCGGCTGGCCACCAAGCACGCCGACGCGCCAGTCATATTCGGTCGGAATGAATTTCTGCGCGATCAGGAGATCGGAATCCTCCAGCCATTCGGTCGCCAGCTGCTTCAGTTCCTCGAAGGTCTCGCATTTCTTGACGCCACGCGAAAACGAGGAGTCCGGGATCTTCAGCACCAGCGGGAAACCCAGCGTCTGCGCCGCCACTTCGAGGTCGGAGACGCCGGCGATCATCACCGTCGGCGGCACCGGCACCTTGTTGTAGGTCATCAGCTCGTTGAGATAGACCTTGTTGGTGCAGCGGATCATCGACAACGGGTCGTCGATGACCGGCATGCCTTCCTGCTGGGCGCGGCGGGCAAAGCGGTAAGTATGGTTGGAGATCGAAGTGGTCTCGCGGATGAACAGCGCGTCATAATTGGCAAGCTTGGCCAGATCCTTCCGGGTGATCGGCTCGATTTCGACGCCCATCTTTTCGGCGATCTTGGCCCAGTAGCGCAGCGACGAAATCTCCGACGGCGGCAGTTCCTCATGCGGATCGACCAGCGTGGCGAAGGTGTAGCGCGCCGGCGTGCGGCCCTTGGTGTCGCGCCACTCGCGGTTGGTGTAGGTCTCCAGACACTGGATGAAGTGCTTTTCTTCCTCTTCGGTCATCCTAGCCAGCGGATGAAAACCGATCTTGCGGATCGATGCCCATTCGGCGCTGTCCTTGATGTGAACCTCCAGCGCCGGCGCGCGGAACCAGTCGAACAGCAGCTTGGCGAAGCGGTCCCAAATCTTGGACGGGCCGATGCCGAAGAAGATGCAGACCTTTTGCGGAAAGGCGCCGCCGAGATCCTTGCGGCATTTGTTGAGCGCCAGTTCCAGTTCCGGCAGTGCGTGCTCATAGAGCTTGCGCTCCGACAGGTCGATCATCGTTTCGACCGTAGGGATGACCTTGTGACCGCGCGAACCGGCGAGCAGCGAGGCATAGTAGCCGCGGCTCTGGTAGCCGTAATTGTTCGACAGGTTGATGACCTTCGGCCGCTGGCCGCGAAACAGCGACGGATGCGCGAGATAGTCGCGATTGGTGATGATCTTGTGCGGCGTCGCCACCTGATCGAGATCGCTCTGCCGGCCGGTAAGGATGACCCAGGTCATTGTTGTCAGCGCCTTCCCAGAGTGATGGCGGCGCGCAGTCCGTCGCGGCCGAACTGCGCCATGTTCATGAAGATGCCGTAAGGCACGGGAATATTGGCGGCATCAAGGATGGTCTCCTGTCTCTCATCCTCGACCCAGGGATCGTGGATCAGGATATGGTCGCCGTCGTCACCGATGGCCAGCACCCAGTGCGGAACCTTCTTGCCGAACATCAGGAAGCCGCTAATCAGCACCAGCACCAGTTTTCCCTCCGCAATCGCGCTGCGGATATCGTCGATGGCGAACGGACGGTAATTCACCGGGATGCCGTATTGTTCCGCACGGCGGCGAAAGTCTACCTGCGCCAGTTCCATCACCCTGCGCTTGTCTTCGCTGCGCACCGACTGCAGGAACAAAGCGCCGTAGAAGGAGACGTAGATTTCCGCCGAAAGCCCGCTTTCATAGCCGGAGACGGCGAGGCCGAAGGGCTCACAGCCGCCTGGTCCCGACATCATGAAGACGGTGGTCGATTCGCGCCAGAGGCGAATTTCCATGATCGGATCGGGCACGAAGCCGGCATCGAAATTGGCCATCGCCATCATCAGGCAGCAAGGGCCGCAGGTGAATTCGCAAGTCTGCTGGTAGAACGGCACCTTGGTGGCGACTGGAATGTCGCCGCGCAAGGTCTTTTCGTAGCGGAGCGCCGTGGCGCCGTCCTCGTAATATTCAGGTTCACGGCCGATCTTGCGATAGCCGCTCTGCTCGTAGATGCGGATGGCTCGAGCGTTGTCCTCGCGCACCTCGAGGCGAAGCATCATGCGGTCGTGCTCGAAGGCGGCCTCTTCCGCCTTTTGCAGCAGCATGCGGCCAATGCCGCGGCCACTGAAAAAGGGGCTGGTGGCGATGGAATAGAGCCGGGCGACGCCGCTGCCCTTGCGAAACAGCACAACCGCATAGCCGGCGACACGGCCGTCGTCTTCGGCGACCAGCATTTCGGCGGTCTCGCGCTCGATCAACAGGCGAAAGGAGCGGCGGGAAATGCGGTCGCTATCGAAAACGGCCTTCTCGATGGCGGCGAGGTCATCGACGTCGGACGCGCGGGCCGTGCGAATCTCGGCAGGCATGCGGGCTCAGAAAACCTCGATTGGGTTGTAGAAAAGGCCCTGGTCGAAAACGTCGCAAACACCAGCCGAAACACAGGCATTCATCAATGCGCTATCGCACCTCGATTAGGGCCGAATTGTGACAGTTTCTCTATAGGTCAGGCGGCGCAAATACTCTGAACAGTATCCGTCTTTCGATACTGGCGCCGGCCTCGGAAAACGGCACGGTTCAACTGGCCAGGCCGGCCAGAAGCTGGCCGTAGGCGCTCTTGGCCACAGCGGCCAGCCGCTCGCGCGGCAACGAGCCGACGACGGCGCAGGCATAACCCTTGTCCAGCCAGTAGACCGCCTCGGGCCCATCGGCGTCCACCATGTAGGTGCCCTTGGTCTTCTCGGCCGATTCGGCGGTGACGAACAGCGATATGCGCTCGCCCTCGGCGTTCTCGTAAAGCAGCATCGCCGCCTTGCCCTGGCCGGCAGGCAACAGCCGGCCGCCGACGAACTGGAACCCTTCAGCCACCAGATCCGGCGCGACCAGTTTCAGGCCGACCCGGTTGGACAGCCAGGTCTGCAGATGATCCATGTCGCTGGCCGGCACTTCCACCGCATGACGCTGTTCGGCGGCATAGATGACATGGGCGGCAATCGCCTCTTCGGCCAACCGGTCGTCGGCTCCGTCTTCCCGGCCAATTCCGTCGATGCCGGCGAAATAACCGCCAGCACCACCAAGGGCCAGAATCGCCGCGGCGGCGGCGGCAAGCCACCAGCGCGATCGCGGCACGGCCACTCTTGCCGGCGCATCGCCGAGCACGATTTGCCTGAGCCGCGCCGGCACAGGCTCGTCGAGCACACCGGCGAAGGCGGCACGCAATGCGGCGCGGTCCGCGGTGAAGCGGGCGCTTCTCGCCTTCATTTCGGGATTGGCATCGAGCCAGGCGTCGTAAGCCATGCGTTCGTCGCCCGGCAGTTCGCCGTCGAGAGCCATGTGGATGTCGCGTTCGGAAAAATCGCGGCGGGTCATTTCTCGACGATCCTTATCGAGCGGCGGCGCGCCGTGTCGTCCAGCAGCCCGCGCAATTCCTCACGCCCGCGCGCAATGCGCGACATCAGCGTGCCGGCGGGCACACCAAGAATGTTGGCGGCTTCGGCATAGGAAAAGCCCTCGATGGCGACCATGACAAGTGCGGCACGGCGATCGGGGCTGATCGCCTGCAAGGCGTCAATGATTTCGCGCGAGGCGATGCTCTCGACCTGCTCGGCGGGGGCGGCCTGCGCCTCGCCCGCTTCCAGCGGCAGCATCGCGGCCTCGCCGCGTCGGTTCACCTTGCGCATCTGGTCGATGAACAAATGATGCATGATCGTAAACAGCCACCTCCTGGGGCTTTCTCCTGTCTGCCAGTTGTCGAGCCGCATAAGTGCCCGCTCGAGACAGTCCTGAACGAGATCGTCGGCAGAATCGCGGTCGCGCAAAAGCGAGCGTGCGTAGCGGCGCAGTCGCGGTATTTCGCCAAGGATTGCTGCCTTCTTTTCGTCCATGACCGCTGGTTCTGAGGTCGCCTTTGTTGATCCCAATTCAACGCGCGTTCGAAGCGCGGCGCAAGCGGCCAGCGCGAAGCGGTCTGCCGCCCCGGTCACCCAAGCAATGAGATAACGATGCCGGCTGCCGATTTATTCCCGGCCGGACTGAAAATCTTATTGTTCTTGCTTGCCTTTATCCGTTTTCCTTCGCCGCCCGCGTCAGCAGCCGCTGATAGAACAGACCGATGCCGATCAGCACCGCCCCCAAACCGATGAAGGACAGCGCCCGCAGCACGCCTTCCAGCTCCGACATGTCGAATACGAAGACCTTCAGCACGGCGATCGAGATCAGTGCAGCCGAGGCGATGCGCAGCACCTGCGATTTCAGCCAGACGCCGGTGGTGAGCAGCGCCACGCCGATGACCAGCCAGAGTGCCGAATAGGTGTAGGTTTCAAGCTGACCGAGGCCGCTCCACAGGCCGATGAACTCGCCCTTGAACAGGCGCCTGACCGACAGCGTGGGATAGGCGAAGGCAAGCGCAGCCGCCACCAGCGCCAGCATTTGCGCATACCATTTCGGCCGCTTGTCCCTGGCGTAGAGCGCCAGTCCGCCGGCAGCGACCGCCGGCAGGAGATAGGCGAGGAACAGCAGGTTGAACACCGGGATGCGGCCTGTCGATTCGTCGGTGAACAAAGGATTCAGCACCACGAAATGCCGGACAACGATGAAGGCGACCGAGACCACACCGGCGGCCATCGAACCATAGCGCAGCACCGAGCTTGGCGAGCGCATGTCGATGGCGACCAGGATGGCGCCGGCGCCGATGGCGATCAGCGTGTAGATGGCCTGTTCGGCGAGCGTCATCGCACCCGTGTCGATGACGCCGCCATGCATGGCGTGGCGCACCAGCATGGCGACGGTCAGCAGCGCAAACAGCGCCGCCGCCGCTTCCATGGCGAGGCGCGGCCGGCCATTGGTGGTGCGGGCAAGCTGCCAGGCGGCAAAGCCGAAGGCGAGCGCCGGCACGCCATATCCCGGCAGCAGCCAGTTGAACACCGGCGTCGTCGACAGGAATTGGGCGCCGACGATGGTCGGATCGAAAGCGACACGGCCGAGCACGGCGATCACAGCGCCGACCGAAATCCAGCCGAGCACCGGAAAGCTGCGCCATCGCGTCGCCAGCGCCGGCACAATGGCCGCGACACCGAGCAGGATGGTGGTCCAGCCGGAGCCGAAGGCCATGTGCAGCATCAGCAGTCCGGCGATTGCCGCTCCACCAAGCGCGAACGACACGGCGGGGCCGCCCTGCAGCGGCGGCGCCTCACCGCGCGCGATCCACTCGCCGCCGGCGGCGAAGACCGCGACCAGAAGTGCGGCGGCCGCTGCATAGCCAAGATCGCGATCGAGATTGCCGAAGGTGAACCACAGCGCCAGCAGAATGACCAGCGGCGCGATCACGCCCCACGCCGCCCAGGAGGCGGCGCGGACCTGCGCCGACGCGACGAAGCGGCGTGCGGCCCAGAAACCTGCGCCGATGAAGACCAGGCCGAGGCCGAGGCCGATGTGCAGCGTCCAAGGGTTTCCGGTCGCCACCGGCAGGCCGTCAAAGCCCAAATTGCCTTGGGACAAACCGGAGCCGATGGTGGTGGGCGGAATGATGCCGAGATAGATCATTACGCTCACCACGCCGGCGGCATGCAGCAGCGGCAAAGCACGCGGCCTATAGAGCGCGGTGGCGACAAGGGCGACGAGGACAAACGCGCCCGGCACAGCATCGCCGGCGGCGACAAGCGTGGAGTCGACGGACAGGCCCAGCGCCGAAAACGCAACGAAAACGCCCGGCACGATCGAAGGCCAGTCGAAGCCATTCTTCGCAGTTTCCGCCTCGCCGACACGACTGCCCAGCCAGATGAAGGCAAGCGCCGCCAGCGTCACCGCATTGATGAACAGAATGACGGCAAGCTCGGCGGCGGGCGCGCTCATCATGTAGGCGATGGTCCAGGCGCCGGTGCCGAAGAAGGCGGCCGCCATCAGCAATTTCCAGTCTCGCATGCGGGCGATCACGGCAGTGGCGGCCAGCACGATCGCGAGATAGACGAACAGCGCCCATGGATTTGGCGCCTGCGAGGAGACAAGCGCCGGCGTCGCCATCGAGCCGACGAGGCCGATGCCGGCCAGCGCCTGGCCGTGGACGAGAGCGGCGACAATCGTCGCCACGCCGATGGCGCCAAGCACGGTGAAGGCGAAGGCCGGACCGACGAAACCGTAAATGGCGTGCGCAGCGTAGACCGTGCCGAACAGAATGAAAGCGCCGGCCGCAGTCAGGATCGCCGGGATGTATGCGCCGGCAGCGCCTTGCACCGGCACCTTGAAGCCGGTTCGCCTGATGAACTCGCCGCCGGCAATCAGCACCAGACCGAGCACCGCGGCCATGGCAAGCCGCACCTCGGGGCCAAAAATGCCGGCTTCGATGGTGTAGCGGATCAGGAACAGGCCACCCAGCGCCAGCGCGATACCGCCGACCCAGACCGCCCAGCGCGTGCCGAGTGCCGTTTCGATGTCGGGTTTTTGCGCGGCTTTGGCCGCTGCCGCCGGTTTGGCAGGCTCGGCTGCGACCGGTGCCGCGTCGCCGGACCATGGTCCGGAAACGACCTCGGCAGTGCCGGATTCAGCTGTCGCTGGTGCTTGGCCCGCCTCGCTCACCGGTGGCGTAGCCAGGTCGGCAATGACTGCAGCTGCCGGAGCTGGGTCCGCCGGCTTGCCTTCGGCTGCTGTCTGTTCGGCCGGTTTGACCTCTGGCAGCACGGCATGCGCGCCTGACAGAACCAGGCTGCGCAGCGCGCCGAGTTCGCGCTCGATCAGGCCGATGCGGCTCTGCTGGCGCGAGACGATGACGAACATCGCGATGATGACGACAAGGCCGATCAGGCTCTCAAACATGGCGGTTCCCCCAAACCAGGCCAGTTGTCACTGACATTCAAATGCGGCGGCCAAACGGCCAGAAAAATTCAGCGCGCCGCCAGGTTGGCGGCTGGAAAGATCGAGCATGTTTCGGTGCCGAAAGCCAGCAGCTTGCCATTGGCATCTTTCAGCGTCGCTTCCGACACCGCAAGCGTGCGGCCCTTCTGAGCGACTTCGCTCATGCGGCGGTTTCTCCGGCTATGGCCTTGCCGCGCGCATGGTGCTTGCGCAGCGCGGCGAGGAAGCCGACGCGGGCGTCGGGCGGCTCGATGCCGCGCGGCTCATAGACATGGCGGGCAAAAAAGAAGCCGGTCAGCCGAAACGCATCTTCCACCGCCGCCGGGTCTGCGCGCAGGCCGGAGCCGCGCTGCAGGAAGGCTGGCAGCACCAGCATCTTGTCGTGCCACGGCGCGCCCGCCTGACGCGACACGGCGCGGCCGGATTTCGGCGAGACATAGGCGAGGTCCTGCTTGCTGCCGGTCGCCGCGCACTGGCTGAGATCGAGGCCGAAGCCGAGTTCGTCTAGGATCAGCAGCTCGAAGCGCGCCACCAGTTCGCCGGCGGCGTCCGGGTCGTCGAGATGGACGATCATCACCGCAAGCGTCTCGAACAGGCCGCCATGAGCGTCACGCTCGGGCAACAGGCGCAGATGCTGGGCCATGGTCTGCAAGCCGTAGACAGCAATGGCGCTGTCCATCAGCCGGGCGGCATTCATTTCGATCGCCTCGGCCTGGAAGGTGCCGAGATGCTCGTCAAGCCGCGCGCGCCACAACAGGTCGACGCGGTTGCCGGGCTGCAGGACCGGCTGCTGCTTGCGCGAGCGACCACCGCGCACGAGGCCGAGATGGCGGCCATGCGCGCGCGTCATCACCTCGAGAATGGCGTTGGTTTCGCCATGCTTGCGGGTGCCGAGAATGATTCCCTCGTCGCGCCATTCCATGGCGAGAACTTGTCACCGGTTCGGTGACAAAATCAAGTTTGGCTGCGCTTGGCGCAGGAAATGCAATCGCCGGCGGTTTGGGAAATATCGGAAATCTTTCAGAAATCCCTCGGGATTTTCAAGCCCGCAACCGTCAAAAAGGACGGGTTGGCCGACGCGGTCGACGCGGCCTGCCGAAACCGTTCGGCCGGCCAGACGCAAGTCGACCGATCGGGCAGCCCGGCGACCTCTCATGACCAATCTGCCCGCCGAGAGGATTTGACATGACTCCCTTCCTGAGCCTGGTGCGAAGGCACCAGCTGACCGCCTTCTTTTCGCTGACGCTTGGCCTGACCTGGCTGGCGTTCATCCCGTTCTGGCTGTCGAATGGCGACAGCATTCCCTGGTTTACCTTCGGCCCGATGGTCTCCGGCTTCGTGGTCGCGGCGCTTTCCGGCGGCTGGGGTTCGGTCAAGGCCATTCTCGCCTCGATGGTCAAGTGGCGGGTGCATCCAGTGTGGTATCTAGTGGCGTTCGGCCTGCCGTTTGCAACGCAGCTGGCCTCGATCCTGATCAATCCGCTGTTTGGCACCGCTGCGCCCGCCTGGAGCAACATTCCCGCGATGAGCGAGATGCTGCCGATCATTGCGCTCTATGCCGTCTTCAGCGGTCCGCTTGGCGAAGAGCCCGGCTGGCGCGGTTTTGCGGTGCCTCGGCTGCTGGCTGGTCATTCGGCGCTGACAGGCAGCCTGATCCTCGGCGTGATCTGGGCCGTCTGGCACTTCCCGCTCGGTCTGGTCGGCGACCTCAGCGTCCATGGCACCATCAATGTGCTGCTCGCAGGCGTGGTGTTCACCTGGCTCTACCAGAACACCGGCAGCGTGCTGCTCGCCTTCATTATGCATGTCACGCATCAGAACAGCGTGCGCTTCCTCGGCAAGGTGTTCGTCGACGGCGACTATGTGCAGCAGCAGTGGATCGGTGTCGCGATCTGGGCGGTGATCGCGGTTGCCATCATTGCCTACTACGGCAGCGAAAGTTTTGTCCGCCGGTCGGGAGCGCGGTCTGCCGTCGCCAGCACTGCCTGAGCAAATTGCGATGATCGCGGCGCCTACTCCGGGGGGCGCCGCGCCTTTTCGTTGGCGGTCCAACATGCGAGGTCTTGACCCAGCCTGCCAGCCATAGGCCAATACCGGCATGGCTTTCAGGGAGCGGGCCTTTTGATGCCGGTCTCGACCACCGATCAGGTTTTTCAATTAGGCGGCTTCACGCTTGATCTGAGCAAAGGCACGCTCAGCCGGGCCGATCAGCCGGCCTTCCTGCGGCCGAAGGCTTACGCATTGTTGACGCACCTCGCCCGCCATACCGGCCGCGTGGTGCCAAAATCGGAACTGATGGACACGGTCTGGCCGGGCGTTTTCGTCACCGAGGATTCGCTGACGCAGTCGATCCGCGAAATCCGCAAGGTGCTTGGCGAGGATATGGTGCGAACAGTGTCGAAGCGCGGCTACATGCTGGTGCCCGAGACAGAGGCGATGCCTGAGCCGGGCGCGCAGCCGATCGTGGCGGTGCTCAGGTTCCGCAACGACAGCGCCGATCCCACCGATGAGGCGATCGTCGACGGGTTCGCCGAAGACATCATCAACGGCCTCGCCCGCTTCGGCACCGTGACGGTGCTGGCGCGCAATTCGAGCTTCTCGTTTGCCTCCCATTCGCCGGCGCAATGGCCGGCCATCCGCTCGCGCATCGGCGCCGACTATCTCGTCGAAGGTTCGGTGCGGCGGCAGGCGGACCGCATCGTCGCCGCGGTCAACCTCGTCGATGCCGCCAACGCGACGCAGCTCTGGGGCGATCGCTACCAGGCAGAGGATGCCGGGCTGTTCGCCATCCAGCAGGACATTGTCGAGGAGATCGTCGGCCGGCTGGTGGTGCGGGTCAACAATGCTGGACTGCAGCGCGCCTCGCGGCGGCCGTTGACCAGCCTTGCCGCCTATGAGCTGGTGCTGCGCGGCGTTGCCTTGCTGCGCGATCCGGCGCAGAGCGACCTGACAGGGGCGGCAGCGCTGTTCGAAGCCGCGATTGCCAAGGACCCCGCCTATGGCCTCGCCTACACCTATCTGGCGCTGACATATGTGCTGAACAGCGAATTCGGGCGCACCAGCGAGGCCGTGCTGGCGAAAGCCCGCGAGCTTGCCGAAAGAGGCATAGCCCTGTCGCCCGACCAGGCGACCGCCCAACGCATCCAGTCGCTGGTGCGGCTCAACATGCGCGACCATGAGGCGGCCGAGCATCATTTGCGAATCGCGCTGAAGCTCAATCCGAACGACGCCGACTGCATCGAACAGATGGGCTATCTCCTGGTCATGCGCGGCCGGCCGGTCGACGCCCTCGCCTGGCTGGCGCGCGCCATCCGCATCAACCCGCTGCACCCGCACTGGTACCAATACGATCGCTCGCTAGCGCTCTACATGCTGGGCGAATACCGGCCGGCCGCCGAGGCGCTGGAACTGGCGACCCGGCCAACGCCGTGGATCAGGACCCGGCTTGCGGCTTGCTATGCGCAACTCGGCAACATGGAAGCGGCCAGACATCATGCCGGGCTGATCAATGCCGACGGCGCCGATTTCTCACCGGTCGACTATGCCAGGACAGGCCTGCCGTTCGAAAATGCCGCCGATGCGGAGCATCTTGCCAATGGCGTGTGGCTGGCCCTTGGACAGCTGACATAGCGCCATCCTGCGGCGGTCTTACGCTCGCGCGTGATCGGCAAGCACTTCATCGATCACATGGCGGGACTTTTCAACTTCGACCGCATGGATGTCGATGTGCCCGGCGACCGTTATCAGCGCTTTCCACAGCGTCCAGCCGCGACCGCGCGCCCACATCGCCGCATCGGCGGGAAGGCCGGCGCGAAACGCTTGCCGGCTTTTGCCTTCGAACAGCGTCCACGCAATCGCCAGGTCGCAGGCGGGGTCGCCGACGCCTGACGTGCCGAAGTCGATCACGGCGCTCAGCCGGCCTTGCCGGACCAACAGGTTTCCCCAGCTGACATCACCGTGGAACCAGACCGGCGCGCCATGCCATGTCGAGGCAAGTGCGGCCTCCCACACCGCGATGGCGGTGCCGGTATCGATCTTGCCGTCGAGGGCGGCGATTGCCTTGCGGGTCTCGCCGTCATAGACGCTCAGCGGTCCGCCACGAAAGAAATTGTGCTGCCCTGGCGCCGGCCCGCCGGTGGCATCGATCCGTTGCAAGGCAACCAGGAATTCGGCCAAATCAGTCGCAAATTGCGACAGGCTGGCAATGCGCTCGCGCTTTGCCGTCTCGCCTTCGATCCAGCCATAGACGGACCAATGCCAGGGATAGTTTTCGGCAGGAATACCCATCGCCAACGGCACCGGGACAGGCAGCGGCAGCAGCGGTGCCAGCCTTGGCAACCAGCGATGTTCTTTTTCGACTTGCAGGGCATAGGGTGCGGCACTTGGCAGCCGCACGGTCATGTCGTCGCCGAGATGGAAGGTTCGGTTGTCCCAGCCGCCGGCGGCAACGGGTTTGATTGCAAGGTCTTCCCACTGGGGAAATTGCGTGGCGACCAACCGGCTGACCAAGTCAGCGTCAATGTTCGGCGTGCTGTCCATGGACCTAGAGTGGAATTTGTTTGGGCATGATCTTTTCCGAAAACCGGTTCCCACTTTTCGGGATCATGCCTAGTGCGGAAACTCGAGCCCCATCTCGCGGTAGCGCTCGGGATCGTCGCCCCAGTTCTCGCGCACCTTGACGAACAAGAAGAGATGCACCTTCTGTTCGAGGATGCCGGCAATCTCCATGCGCGCGGCCTGCCCGATGGCGCGGATCGTCTCGCCCTTGTGGCCGAGCACGATCTTCTTCTGGCTGTCGCGCTCGACATAGATGGTCTGGTCGATGCGCACCGAGCCGTCCTTCTTCTCTTCCCATTTCTCGGTCTCGATATGCGAGGAATAGGGCAACTCCTGGTGCAGCCTCAGATACAGTTTTTCGCGGGTGATCTCGGCGGCCAGCTGGCGCATCGGCAGGTCGGAGATCTGGTCTTCGGGATAATACCAGGGACCGGCCGGAAGCGCTTCGGCAAGGTAGTCGAGCAAATCCTTGCAGCCCGAGCCGGTCAGCGCCGAGACCATGAAGGTGCGCTTGAACGGCACTTTCTCATTCGCTGCCGCGGCCAGGGCCAGCAGCGCCTCGTGCTTGACCCGGTCGACCTTGTTGAGGATCAGCACCATCGGCTGGCGCACATCCTTGAGCCGTTCGAGGATGGCGTCGGCATCGCCGCGGATGCCGCGCTCGGCATCGATCAAAAGCAGCACGATATCGGCGTCCTTGGCACCGCCCCAGGCGGTCGTCACCATCGCCGTGTCCAGCCGGCGCTTCGGCTTGAAGATGCCCGGCGTGTCGACGAAGACGATCTGCGCATTGTCATGCGTGGCTATACCCCGCACGATGGCGCGGGTGGTCTGGACCTTGTGCGTGACGATCGACACCTTGGCGCCGACCAGCTGATTGACCAGCGTCGATTTGCCGGCATTGGGCGCGCCGATCAGCGCGACGAAGCCGGAATGCGTGGCAGCGGCGGGCGTCGCCGGAGCAGTGTCTTCAGTGGTGGCGGTCATGCCGCGCTCCCTTGATTGAGCCAGACGCCCTCACGCAGCAGAAGTGCCGCGGCGGCGGCCTGTTCGGCCTCGCGTTTGGAACGGCCGCTGCCGGTCGCCGGAGGAAAGGCGCCGACCTTGACGCTGACGGTGAACAGCGGATCGTGGTCGGGTCCCTCGCGGCCGTCGATGGTGTAGGCCGGCACCGCGGTTGCCGCCTGGTGTGCCCATTCCTGCAGCTCGGTCTTGGCATCGCGGCGGGCTGCACCCGTGGCCTGCGAGCGCGGCTGCCAGTATTTGTGGATGAAGGCGCGCGCCGCCTCCAGCCCGCCGTCGAGATAGAGCACGGCGATCAGCGATTCCAGCGCGTCGGCACGCATATTGACGCGCTTGCGCCCGTCGAGGCCGCGCACGTCCGAGCCGGCGCGGATCAGGTCCGGCAGGCCGATATCCTCGGCGATCTCCGCCAGAGCCTCGGCATTGACCAACGCGTTGAGCCGCAGCGACAGTTCGCCCTCGGCGGCTTCAGGAAATGCCGCCAAAAGCATATCGGCAACGACAAGGCCCAGAACACGATCGCCGAGGAATTCGAAACGCTCATAGTCGATGCCGGCATGGCTTGAGCGGGCGCTGGCATGGGTCAGCGCGCGCTGCAGGCGCTGGCGGTCGGCAAAGGCGTGGCCGGTGCGCTGCATGAGCGCTTCGGCGAGCGCATCGGCAGTCAGGCGTTTTGTCGCTGCCATCACCCTAATTGACGAAATGGAACAGGCGCGACACGCGCACGAGCGACGGCCATTTCCAGATTTCGAGCGGGCTCGCCTTGCCGGCGATCGAGAAGAAAACCAGATTGGCGCGGCCGACCAGGTTCTCGGCCGGCACGTAACCGACGGTGAAGCGGCTGTCCGAGGAATTGTCGCGGTTATCGCCCATCATGAAATAGTGGCCGGCCGGCACGTCGAATTCGCGGGTGTTGTCACCGATCGAGGTCGGCGCGATGTCCAGCGTGTCGTAGCTGACACCGTTGGGCAGCGTTTCCCGGTACACATCGATCGGATGATCCTCTTCGGTGATGTCTGGATTGTCGATCTGGCCGGTTTTCACGCGCGGCACGCCGGCGCCGTTGATAAAGAGCTGGCCGTCCTTGACCTGGATCTTGTCGCCAGGCAGGCCGACGACGCGCTTGATGTAGTCGACAGACGGATCCGGCGGGAATTTGAACACCACCACGTCGCCGCGCTTCGGCTCAGAGCCCCAGATGCGGCCCGAAAACAGATCCGGCCCGAACGGCAGCGAATAGCGGGAGAAGCCATAGGACCATTTGGTAACGAACAGGTAGTCGCCCTCGAGCAAGGTCGGCCGCATCGACCCGGACGGGATCGAGAACGGCTGGAACAGCAGCGTGCGGATGACCAGCGCAAGCAGCAGCGCCTGGACGATGACGCTGACGGTTTCGCCAAGTCCGCCGGTTTTCTTCTCAGTTTTTTCAGCCACGCTCATGTCGTCCTCGATTGTGCGTTGGTTGGTATAGAGTCTCGGCGCGCGCTGGGCAACGTCATGTCGGCGTTAGATATAATCGCCGGTCGTCAGATGCAATCAATGTGGCGCTTGTTCGACGGGCAACGCCTCGATGATCACAAAGGCTTGAGCGAGCGGAAAATCATCGGTGATTGTCAGGTGGATCGCCGCGCGGTGTCCTTTCGGCAGGATTTTGTCCAGCCGCACCGCCGCACCACCCGTCAGCGCCATGGTCGGCTTGCCGCCGGCCAGGTTGACGACACCCATGTCGCGCCAGAACACGCCTTGCGCTAGACCGGTGCCAAGCGCCTTGGCGCAGGCCTCCTTGGCGGCGAAGCGTTTGGCGTAGGAGGCCGCGCGTGCCCTGCGGTTTTCGGAGCGGGCCTGTTCGACCTCGGTGTAGATGCGCTGGATGAAGCGCTGGCCATGGCGCTCCAGCGACTTTTCGATGCGCCTGATATCGATCAGATCGCTGCCGATGCCGATGATCATTCCGCGGGAACTTCCCGTCCGCCGTGGCCAGCCTTCTGCGCCCGTTCTGCGATGCGTTTCCTGCGTTGTTCGCGAAAGGCGGTCATGCCCCAGCGGGTGATGCCGTAGAAAATGAGCCCGAAGATCAGTCCGAGCGGCACTGCGCCGATCAGCATCGGCTCAAGTATCGGGTGCCACAGCTTCGCAAACGACAGCGTATGCAGCATTTCGCCGAGATGCGCGGGCGGTCCGTTTTTGGGCAGCCGCTCGTGCAGGATCAGCTTGCCGGTCTCCCAGGACGCGCCCCAGAGCAACGGAAAGGTCAGCGGATTGCCGAAGAACACGGCGCCGAGGGCTGCCGCCACGAGATTGCCGGCGATAATCCAGCAGAGCACGAATGCGATGGCAAAGTGGAACCCCACCGGAAAGAACGAGGCGAACACACCAGCCGCGACACCGGCCGCCACGGCGTGCGGCGTGGCCTTCAGCCGCAGGATGCGCTTGGAAAAATACTGCAGCGAGCGCGAAAACGAGCGGCGCGGCCACAGATAGGTACGCACCCGCTCGAAAAGACCATCAGGCTTGCGGCGTCGAAAAAGCACTCTGTTCCCGTTCCCGGTTTACCAACACCACCATGCCCAGCCATTCCGGGCCAGGCGCTACAGCAGCCATATCTTGCGCTTTGCGGTCACCAGAAGGCAACAACGACTTTGATATAGCGACGCGCCGACCCAAGAACAACCGGCGGCCGATGGCGCGACAGCGCTGCCGCTGCCTTCCGAAGCCGGCGCTGCCGTCTCCAACGCAACGCAATCGCGGCGGATTTGAGGTGGGCATCACCCTTGCCAAGTGCGCCTAGAACCTTCACCTCTTGCCGGGCTGGTATTCGCTGACCTCGACAAGATTGCCGTCGGGGTCGCGAAAATAGACCGACATCATCGGGCCTCGCGCACCGGTGCGCTCAACCGGACCGACTTCCACGGCGACGCCATTGGCCGCCAGGCTGGCGCAAATCTCGGCGAGCGGCCGGGCGGCGACGAGGCAGAAATCCCCGGAGCCGGGCGTCGGCGCCTTCGCCTTTGGCTCGAATGTGCGCGTCGCCTCATGCAAATTGATCTTCTGAGTTCCAAACAGCAGCGCTGTCGGCCTGTTCGGCTCGTCGAGGCGATTGAAGCCGAGAACGCGCTGATAGAAGGTACAGCTGTCGTCGACGGAGCGAACCGTCAGCACGAAATGATCAATGCCGGCGATCATGTCGGTCAGATGTTGCGGCTGCCCGGCTTGATCGCCGGTATGGCGGCGAGCTCGGGCGGCAGCCTGTCGGCCGGATAGGCCGGAACCTCATATTCGGCAAGCGCGATCAGCGGCACGCCGACATTGGTCTTGCCGGCCGAGCGATCGATGATGCAGGCGGCGGCAACGACCTCGGCGCCGAGCTCGCGCAGGCATTCGATGGTCTCGCGGATCGACAGGCCGGTGGTGACGATGTCCTCGACGATGACGACGCGCGAACCCCTGGCGATCTCGAAGCGTCGGAGCCTGAACTCGCCCCCTTCCCGTTCGACCCAGATCGCCGGAACGCCCAGGTGGCGCGAGGTTTCGTAGGCCGGGATCAGCCCGCCGATCGCCGGGCCGACGACATAGTCGATCTTGCCTGTTATAGCGGCGCTGATTTTTGCGGCCAGCGCCTTGCACAGGCGCTCGGTCTTGTCGGCATGCATGAACACGCGCGCCTTCTGCAGGAAGACCGGGCTTCGCAGGCCAGACGTCAGGATGAAATGTCCCTCGAGAACGGCGCCGGCCTCGCGGAAAATACCCAGCACTTCGTCGGTGTTCATCTTGCCTTGTCCCCCAGGCCCGTTAGTCTTGTTTGACCATGATCTTTTCCGAAAACCGGTTCCCACTTTTCGGGATCATGGTCTAGCCATTCACGCGCCGCGCATCGCTGACGCTGGAATTGTCCTTGAGCTGCGACAGCAACCGGTTCAGGTGCTTCAGATCCCAGACTTCGAGATCGATCAGCATTTCGGTGAAATCGGGCGCGGTGCGCACCATCGACAATGTATGGATGTTGGCGTCGTTGGAGGCAACGACCTGAGCGATGTCGGCCAGCGAGCCCGGCGCATTGATGGCGGTGACCGAGACACGCGCCGGAAACCGCTCCTTGGTGCGCTCGTCAATGTCCCAGCGCACGTCGATCCAGCGCTCGGGCTGGTCGTCAAAGGCCTGCAGGGCCGGCGACTGGATCGGATAGATGGTGATGCCGGTTCCCGGCTGCACGATGCCGACGATACGGTCGCCGGGCACGGCACCTTCCGGCGCGAAGCGCACCGGCAGGTCGCCGCGCACGCCGCGGATCGGCACGGCGCCGTCCTTCGGCTGGTCCTTGTCCTTGCGCGCGGCACGGCCCGGAATCTGGAACAGCATGCCGGCGGCGTTGCGGATCTTCGACCAGCCTTCCTCGCGCTGCTTGGGCGCTGCCACCGTGACGCGCTCGTCCTTATAGTCGGGAAACACCGCCTTCATGACGTCGGTGGAGGCAAGCTCGCCGCGGCCGACCGAGGCCAACACGTCCTCGATGTCCTTGCGCGCCAGCCGGTGTAGCACCGGCTTCAGGTTTTCCTTGGCGAAGGTCTTGCCGGCCCGTTCGAAAGCCCGCTCCAGAATGCGGGCGCCGAGGCCGGAATACTGCTTGCGGATGGCATTCTTGGTGGCGCGGCGGATGGCCGAGCGCGCCTTGCCGGTGACGACGATCGATTCCCACGCAGCCGGAGGCACCTGCGCCTTGGAGCGGATGATCTCGACCTCGTCGCCGTTCTTCAGCTCCGTCATCAGCGGCATGATGCGGCCATTGACCTTGGCGCCGACGCAGGTGTCGCCGACATCGGTGTGCACGGCATAGGCGAAGTCGATGGGCGTCGCGCCGCGCGGCAGCGCGATCAGCAGGCCCTTGGGCGTGAAGCAGAACACCTGGTCCTGGAATAGCTCCAGCTTCGTGTTTTCGAGGAATTCCTCGGGATTGTCGCCTTCGGCAAGCTGCTCGATGGTGCGCCGCAGCCAGGCATAGGCGTTGGTCTCCTTCGAGATCGCATGGGCAGCACCATTCGTCTTGCCGCCGGTGTCCTTGTAGATCGAATGCGCGGCAACGCCGTATTCGGCGATCTTGTTCATCTGATGGGTGCGGATCTGCAACTCGACGCGCTGGCGCGACGGGCCGACGATGGTGGTGTGGATCGAGCGGTAATCGTTCTGCTTCGGCGTCGAGATGTAGTCCTTGAAGCGTCCCGGCACCATCGACCATGTGGTGTGGATGGCGCCGAGCGCGCGGTAGCAATCCTCCATGGACTCGACAACGACACGGAAGCCGAAAATGTCGGACAGCTGCTCGAAGGATAGCGCCTTGGCCTCCATCTTGCGGAACACCGACCACGGCTTCTTCTGGCGGCTCTTCACGCTGGCCTTGATCGCATGCTTTTCGAACAGCGTGGACAGCGCCTTTTCGATCTCGGACAGCACGTCCTTGTTGCGCTCGAAGATTTCGGCGAGCCGGGCGGTGACGGCGCGATAGGCTTCCGGATTGATGAAGCGGAAGGCGATCTCTTCCAGTTCCTCGCGCATGCCTTGCATGCCCATGCGCCCAGCCAGCGGCGCATAGATCTCCATCGTCTCCTCGGCGATGCGCAGGCGCTTGGCCTCCGGCACATGGTCGAGGGTGCGCATATTGTGCAGGCGGTCGGCGAGCTTGACCAGAAGCACGCGGACGTCTTCGGAGATCGCCAGCAGGAGCTTGCGCAGATTTTCCGCCTGCTCGGCCTTCTTGGAGACGAGATCGAGCTTCTTCAGCTTGGTCAGGCCCTCGACCAGCTTGCCCATCTCCGGGCCGAACAATTCGTCGATCTCGGCCCTCGTCGCCGTGGTGTCCTCGATGGTATCGTGCAGCAGGGCAACGGCGATCGTCGCCTCGTCCATGTGCATTTCGGTGAGGATGGCGGCGACTTCGAGCGGATGCGAGAAATAGGGGTCGCCGGAGGCGCGCTTCTGGTGGCCATGCTTCTGCATGGCGTAAACATAGGCCTTGTTGAGCAGCGCCTCGTTGACGTCAGGCTTGTAGCGCTGGACGCGCTCGACAAGCTCATACTGACGCATCATGGGCTGGTTCTCACAGGGCTGAAATGGAACATGCGCCGCACTTGTGTACGGCGCATGTCATAGATAGCCACGAAACGGACGATACGGAAGTGCCGGAGATTGTTCCAGCGACCCCAGATCGAAAGCTCTTAGTAGTCGTCGCTCTTTTCCGGCGGAACCAGACCCTCGATGCCGGCCAACAGGTCTTCTTCGGTCATGCGGTCGAAGGTGACGTTGTCCTCGGCGTCGTCGGCATCGGTTGCCGCAACAGCGCCGCCGGTCTGGTCGGCGATCGCCTCGCCGTCGGCTTCCGGCTCGTCGACCTCGACATGCTTCTGCAGCGAGTGGATCAGGTCTTCCTTGAGGTCGTCGGGCGACAGTGTCTCGTCGGCGATCTCGCGCAGCGCCACGACCGGATTCTTGTCGTTGTCACGCGGCACGGTGATCGGCGCGCCCTGGCTGATCTGACGGGCGCGGTGGCCGGCCAAAAGCACCAGTTCGAAGCGGTTGTCGACCTTGTCGATGCAATCTTCAACGGTTACGCGGGCCATGGATTGCCCCTTTCATGCGATGGATTTGATGGAAAACAGGCGCGGTCCTTAACCTGAACGCCGCCAAAATACAAGCTTCATGGCAAGGAGGAGAGGATGGCTGCCCTGGGGGCGGGTCAATGCGGCTCGGCCGCCGGGCCAAGAGCTCGCCGGCAGTGCGGCCGCCTGCGACGATACGGCATCGATCACAATTGCTTGCAGTGCGGCAACACACCTTGGATTGCCGTAAAACTGGCGCTATCTCGGATGAAGAAAGCTCAGCCGGTTTATTAAACGCCGAGCGATAGTCACTCACGCATTTTCGTTTAAACGGCCGCGTATTGCGAAAAAGGGATATTTTCCATGTTCGACCCCCGTGAAAAAATCGCTCTTTTCATCGACGGCGCCAATCTTTACGCGACCTCTCGCGCGCTCGGCTTCGACATCGACTACCGCAAGCTGCTGTCGAGCTTCCAGAAGCGCGGTTATCTGCTGCGCGCCTACTACTACACGGCGCTGGTCGAGGATCAGGAATACTCCTCGATCCGGCCGTTGATCGACTGGCTCGACTATAACGGCTTCAAGGTGGTGACCAAGCCGGCCAAAGAATTCACCGACTCGACCGGCCGCCGCAAGATCAAGGGCAATATGGACATCGAGCTGACCGTCGACGCGCTCGAACTTGCCGATGTCGTCGACCACTATGTCATCTTCTCCGGCGACGGCGATTTTCGCACCCTGGTCGAAGCGCTGCAGCGGCGCGGGCGCAAGGTCTCGGTGGTCTCGACCATGGCCTCGCAGCCGCCGATGATCTCCGACGATCTGCGCCGCCAGGCCGACCATTTCATCGACCTGATGACGCTGAAGAACGAAGTCGGCCGCGATCCGTCCGAACGGCCGGTGCGCCGGCCCGAGCCGGCCGAGGTCGAAGAGGACGACTACTGAGGCCGGTCGCCTTGAGTGCCCTTGCCTCCTCCGAACCCGGCCGCGACTGCCCGCTCTGCCCGCGGCTGCATGAGTTCATCGCCGAGTGGCGGCAGCGCGAACCGTCCTGGTTCAATGCACCGGTGCCGACCTTCCTGCCTCCGCAGGGCGAGGACGCCGTGCGGCTGCTGATCGTCGGCTTGGCTCCCGGCCTGCGCGGCGCGAATCGCACAGGACGCCCGTTCACCGGCGACTATGCCGGCGACCTGCTCTACTCCACATTGATCGCACACGGTTTTGCGCGCGGCGAGTTCAAGGCGCGGCCGGACGACGGGCTGCAACTTGTCGGCACGGCGATCACCAATGCGGTGCGCTGCGTGCCGCCGGAGAACAAGCCGGTGGGCGCCGAGATTACCACCTGCCGGACGTTCCTGGTGCCGACGATCGCACGCTTTCCAAATCTGCGCGCCGTGCTGGCGCTGGGCTCGATCGCCCACCAGTCGACCGTCAGGGCACTGGGTGGGCGTGTCGCCGCCTACCCGTTCAAGCATGGCGGAAAGCTGCAAGCCGGCGGCATCACGCTGTTTTCCAGCTATCACTGCTCGCGCTACAACACCAACACAGGCGTGCTGACGGAAGCGATGTTCGTCAACGTCTTCACCGAGATCGCGGCGTTCCTACGGAAATAGCCGCGCCCTTCAGAACCCTTCCAGCACGATCTTGCCCTTGGCGCTGCCGGTCTCGATCAGCGCATGGGCGCGCTTCAGATTGGCGGCATTGATAGGACCGAACGTCTCGCCCAGGGTGGTGCGGATGGTGCCGGCGTCGACAAGCCGGGACAGTTCGTTCAGATGCTCACCCTGTGCGGCCATGTCCTGCGTCTCGAACAGTGAGCGGGTGAACATCAGTTCCCAATGGACCGAAACGCTCTTGCGCTTGAACGGATTGATGTCGAGCACCTGGGGGTCGTCGATCAAGCCGAAACGGCCTTGCGGTGCGATCAATTCGGCGATCGCGGCCAAGTGTTTATCAGTGTTGGTTGTCGAGAACACAAAGGCCGGTGCGCCGATGCCGAGGGCACCGATTTCTGCAGCCAGCGGCTTGGAATGGTCGATGACATGATGGGCGCCAAGCCCGAGCACCCAGTCGCGCGTTTCGGGCCTCGATGCGGTGGCGATCACCGTCAGGTCGGTCAATTGGCGCGCAAGCTGGACTGCAATCGAGCCGACGCCGCCGGCGCCACCGATGATCAGGATGGCGTTTGCGGCGCCGATGACAGGCTTCTTCACGTCAAGGCGATCGAACAGCGCCTCAAAGGCGGTGATCGCCGTCAGCGGAAGCGCCGCCGCCTCAGCATAGTGGAGCGAGCTCGGTTTGCAGCCGACAAGGCGCTCATCGACAAGGTGGAACTCGGCATTGGTGCCTTGCAACGCCAGCGCACCGGAATAGAAGACATCATCTCCTGTTTTGAACAGGCTGGCGTCCGGACCCGTCGCGACCACCTGGCCCGCAGCGTCCCAACCAAGCACGCGCCAGCTTCCGGCTTCGGGTTTGGCGCTCCTCCGTATCTTGGTGTCGACCGGATTGACCGAGATCGCCTTCACCTCGACCAGCAATTGACGGCCCTTCGGCTCTGGCTTGGGCAGGTCGATATCGACAAGGGAGGCCTCATCGGTGATGGGGGCTGGGATCTGGTAGCCGACGGCGCGCATTCTGTTATCTCCGCAATTGCTGTTGGGCGTTGTCGGGGGGAGAGATGCGGCTTATGCTCGCAAAGCGCAAGAATGCACATATAAAGCACATAGTGTCGAAAAGGATACCGTCATGCCGCGCATCCGCCATGAGCGATTCGACTGCAGCCCCGGCTGCACCGTGGAGGGAACGCTTCGCTATATCGACGGGAAGTGGAAAGGCGTCGTGCTTTTCCATCTGCTCGCGGGCACGATGCGCTTCAACGAGATTCGCCGGCGCATCCCGAACTGCACACAACGCATGCTGACAAACCAGCTTCGCGAATTGGAGACGGACGGGCTCATCGCCCGCAAGGTCTATGCACAGGTGCCGCCGAAGGTGGAATACAGCCTGACGCCGCGTGGCAGGAGCCTGGAGCCGGTGATCACCGCCCTGAAAGTCTGGGGCGACGCTAATGTGACGCTGGCGCCGGAGGTCTCTCAAGCCGCCTGACTTCAGGCGCGCCATCTCACACCGGCAGCAGCGCGTCCGGCTTCACGTCCGATATCGACGCATAGGTGTGCGTTTCCCTGACACCCGGCAGCGGCAGGATCACGCGCTTGAGGAAATCCTGATAGGCGGCCATTTCCGAAATGCGCGCCTTGACCAGATAGTCGAAGCCGCCGACGACCATATGGCATTCAAGCACTTCAGGGGCTTTGGCCACCGCCTCGGCGAAACGGTCGAACACATGCGGCGCCGCCTGGTCGAGCCTGACTTCGATGAAGACGAGTGTGCCGCGGCCGATCTTTTGCGGATTGAGCACAGCCCGGACCGCAGTGATGAAACCGTCGCGGAAAAGGCGCTTCACCCGCTGGCTGGTGCCGGTCGGCGACAGGCCGACACGGGCTGCGAGATCGAGCGTGGTGCGACGCCCGTCCTCCTGCAGCAACCGCAGCAAGCTGCGGTCGATGGCATCGAGCTGATCGGATTCATGATTCACGTTCGGATTGCCTTATTTGTGTGAATTGCACTTTCATATCGCGAAAACAGCATATTTTGTCGCACCATTTTCAACAATAGGCTGCGCTTCCAACGAAAGCCGTCCGGAGAAAAAACCTCCGTTGGCAGGATCGAGCGGGATGAGCATGCGCGCGACAGAGAACCGAAACACGAAGCCGGCAATCCTTGCCGGCATGGCCATGATCGGCATCTACGCCGTGCAGTTCGTCGCAGCCCGCTTCAGCCTGAGAGAGCATCTGACGGCGACGGATCTCGCGACCTTGCGCTTTGTCGGGGCCGGCATGGTCATGCTGCCGGTGGTCTGGCGCATTGGCCTGGCTGATATCAAGGTGTTGGACTGGCGGCGCGCGCTGACGCTGGCGGCACTGGCCGGGCTGCCCTACCCGATCATCATCAACTGGGGCCTGACCTATGCGCCTGCCGCGCATGGCGCAGCACTCTGCCCTGCCTCGATCGTTTTCTTCTCATTCGTGCTGTCGCACATCGCCACCACCGACAAAGCCTCGCACCAGCGAGCCATCGGCGTTGCCGCCATCATTGCCGGGCTGATCCTGTTCATTGCGCCGGTGCGCACAGACAGCGGCATGAAGGGTGTCCTCTTCGGCGATCTTCTGTTCATCGGATCAGGCATGATGTTTGCCGCCTATGCCGTTCTTGTACGGCGCTGGCGTGTCGATCCGGTTACGGCGACCGCAACGGTCGTGCTCCTGTCATGCCTGCCGCTGCCGATTCTCTATCTCTTTGCACCGAGCGGTCTTCGCGCCGCATCAGTGGCCGAGATCGCCAGCCAGATCGCCATTCAGGGTTTTTTGGCCGGTGCGGCCGCCATGTTCCTCTATACCTATGTCGTCCGACGGCTGGGGTCGCAGACGGCATCGCTGTTCATGCCATGTGTGCCGATCGCAACGGTCCTGATCGCCATGACGGTGCTCGATGAAACGCCGACCGGCACCCAGTTCGCCGCCATCCTGATCATGGCTGCGGGGATGGCCTTTTCGGCTGTCGCCAGACCTGCGGCCAAAGCCGTCTGATTCAGGGCTAAGGCAGGGTTTGTGCGGGAGCCGATTCAGGCGCTGCAAACAGCGCAGCCAGCTTCTCCTGCCCGCCCTGAAGAACATTCAGGTCGACATCGCCGCTGATGCCATCGACGCGGCCCCGGTTGTGATATTGCCAGTAGATCCAGTCATCCTGACTTGGCCGCGCTAGCAGCGAACGCAGCCAGTGTGGCCGGGCGACGATCTGCCCGGCATAGGTCTCCGCAGCCTCGTCGGTCAGATAGACGATTGCCGTCTTGCCGAATGCCGCCTCGACAGGACCGAGGAATGCCTGGAGTTCGGCATTGAGCTGTTCGGGGGATGGCCGCTGTGGGCAATTGCCGCCGAATTCGACGTCGACCACCGGCGGCAGCAGCGGCTGATCACGCGGCACCACCGCAATGAAATTCTTCGCCTGGTCGGCACCCGGCCGGCAGAAGGTGAAGAAGTGGTAGGCGCCGACGGCAAGACCGGCGGCGCGAGCCTCGCGCAGATTGGTGGCGAAAGCATCGTCGACATGGTCGCCGCCTTCGGTCGCCTTGATGACGGCGAAGGCAACATCGTCGGCAGCGACGCGTCGCCAGTCGATCTCGCCCTGATGATGGGAAACGTCGATGCCCCTGACCGGATAAGAGTCGCGATCCGGTGAGAATGTCTTGAAATAGAAAAAGCCGCTTGCCGCTACGATGCCCGCAACGACCAGACTGGCCGCGCTCCATAGGATAATCCGGTTCTTCAAGCTTTCTCCGCACGTTGCCGCTGCAGCAGTTCGAACCTTGAAAGCTGAATGTCTGGCTTTTCTGGGGCTGAGGTTCTTAGCCTCGTTCCTTCATAAGCCGGCCCTTCTCGCGCGACCAGTCGCGCTGTTTTTCGGTCTCGCGCTTGTCGTGCAGTTTCTTGCCGCGGCCTACGGCGAGCAGGAGCTTGGCGCGGCCCTGGTCGTTGAAATAGATTTTCAGCGGCACCAGCGTCATGCCTTCGCGCTCGATGCTTTGCGACAGCTTTGCCATCTCGCGTTTGTTGAGCAGCAGCTTGCGGCGCCTCCTAGGCTCGTGGTTGAAGCGGTTGGCCTGCAGATATTCCGGCAGATAGGAATTGATCAGCCAGATCTCGCCGCCCTCGACCGAGGCGTAGCTGTCCTGGATGTTGGCCTGACCCTGGCGCAGCGACTTGACCTCGGTGCCGGTCAGCACCAGGCCGGCCTCGACCGTGTCGAGCACCTCATAGGAAAACCGCGCCTTGCGGTTTTCCGCAACGGTTTTGTTGTTGGGATCGGCTTTTCTGACTTGATTCATGATGTGGAGAGGTGGCGCCTCATCCTCAATTTATCAAGCCGGCGTGCTTCATGGCCGCATCGATCCTGTCGGCGGTCGACTGCTCGACCGTCATCAGCGGCGAACGCAGGACGTTCTCGACCTTGCCCAACTTCGACAGTGCGTATTTGGCGCCGGAAACGCCGGGCTCGAGGAAGATCGCCTTGTGCAGCGGCAGCAAACGGTCCTGCAGTTCCAGCGCCTTGGCGCTGTCGCCGGACAGCGTCGCCTCCTGGAATTCGGCGCAGAGCCGCGGCGCGACGTTCGAGGTCACCGAGATGCAGCCGACGCCGCCATGGGCGTTGAAGCCGAGCGCCGAAGCATCCTCGCCCGAAAGCTGGATGAAATCCTTGCCACAAGTGGCGCGCTGCTCGGAAACCCGCTCGACCTTGCCGGTGGCATCCTTGACGCCGACGATGTTCTTGAAGTCGTGCGCCAACTGGCCCATCGTCTCCGGGCTCATGTCGATGACCGAGCGCGGCGGGATATTGTAGATGATGATCGGCAGGGTGGTCGCGCGAGCGACCGCGGCGAAATGCGCATAGAGGCCGCGCTGCGTCGGCTTGTTGTAGTACGGCGTGACGACGAGTACCGCGTCGGCACCGGCCTTTTCGGCGTATTGGACCAGACCAACCGCTTCTGCGGTGTTGTTGGAGCCGGCGCCGGCGACGACCGGAGCCCGGCCCTTGGCCACCTCGATGCACACCTTGACGACCTGGCGGTGCTCGTCATGCGACAGCGTCGGCGACTCGCCGGTGGTGCCGACAGGCACAAGACCCGTGGTGCCCTCGCCAAGTTGCCACTCGACGAAAGCGCGAAAGGCTTTCTCGTCGAAACGCCCGCTCTTTTCGAACGGTGTCACGAGCGCAGTAAGCGAGCCTCTCAGCATGTCGTCCAACTCCTTGGGACTTCTCAGGTTTTGTCTTCTTGGGTTTGTCGTGCGCCTTCTAGCCGAAAGCGAAGCGGCGCACCATAGTCTCGACATTGTTGCGCGGCAAGCATTGCCATGGTGCCAGCACGCGCAATTCGACCGACCTCGCTAACCCTTTGTTTACGGGCTCTTCACGACCTAAGTCTAGGCTCTCAGGCACCTGGGCTTGCCATTTAATGTGCCGCAACAGGGAAAGATCAGGATCATGCCGGCCAGTCGGCCACTCCGCTTCGTATTGCTTGGCGCCGTTGCCCTGCTGATAGCGGGGACTGCGACAAACGAGAGCGTCGACGAGCAGACGACCTCATCGATCCCGATGCCTGGCCTGCAGGACGGAGCGCAGACCGATGCGCCCTCCGCCAGTATCGTCGTGTTGAAAGGCGGTCTCGACGCGTTGGCGACCGGCGATATTGCCGCGGCACGCGCCGTGCGCGAAACATTGCCGGCCAATTCGCTGGACCGCCATATCCTGGCTTGGGCGATCGCGCTCTATGGCGGCGACCGTGTGCCGAGCAGCGAGATTGCCGATACCGCAAAGATGCTGCCGAACTGGCCGGGCACCATTGCCTTGCGCAAGAACAGCGAGCGCGCGCTCTACCGCGAAAGCCCTTCGCCGCAGACGGTGGTGAAAGCCTTTGACGGAAGCCAACCGCTGACCTTCGAAGGCGTGGTGATCCTGGCCCGCTCCTATGTGGCGCTTGGCAACACCAAGACGGCGCTCTCGGTGCTGACGCCGTTCTGGCGCACCGAAAAGCTGGAAGCCAAAGACGAAGCGGCCGTCGTCAAGGAGTTTGGCGCCATCATCCCGGCTGCCGACCATCGTTTCCGCATGGAACGGATGTTTTATGCCGACCGGGAGAATTCGGCGCTGCGGGTCGCAGCACTTGCCGGCGCGCAACCGCTGGCCGATGCCTGGGCCGCCGCCTCGCGTGGCGACAAGAACGCGGCCAAGCTCTTGAAAGCAGTGCCTGTAGCGCAGCGATCGGCCGGCTATTTCTTCGCGCAAGCCGAATGTCTGCGCAAGCAGCGGAAGTTTGCAGACGCCGCCGCGGTGGTAATGAAAGCGCCAACCGATCGCGACGCGCTGGTCGATCCCGATGCCTGGTGGGTCGAGCGCCGCGTGCTGTCGCGCGCACTGGTCGACCAGGGCGACTGGAAGAGCGCCTACAAGATCGTTGTCGCACATGCCGCCGAAAGCCCCGCCAGTGCCGCCGAGGCCGAATTCCACGCCGGCTGGTATGCACTGCGAGGCCTCAACGATCCCGGCATCGCGTCCGGACATTTTGCCCGCATCGCCGACCTTGCGCAGGGGCCGATGTCGCTGTCGCGCGCCTATTACTGGCTTGGCCGCGCGGCGGAAGTCGGCGGTCCCGGCGATGCGAAGGATTATTTCACCAAGGCAGCGGCCTATGGCACCACTTTCTACGGCCAGTTGGCGGCGGAACGGGTTGGCCTGCGCACGCTGAACATCGTCTACCCCGAGCCAAGCAACGCAGACCGCCAAAGCTTTGACGGACGCGAAGCGGTCAGCGCCATCAAGCGGCTGCAGGAAGCGGGCTATGACCGCTATGCCGATACGCTCTACCGCGATCTCGCCGGGCAATTGACCAGCCCCGGCGAGCTGGCGCTGCTGGCGGTGCTGGCGGAAAAGCAGGGCAATCATTTCATGGCGCTGAAGGTCGGCAAGATCGCCGGGGCGCGCGGTATCGATGTCGGCGCGCTGTCGCATCCGCTGGGCGTCATTCCCGATTCGGCCAATATTTCCGGCTCGGGCAAGGCGCTGGCCTATGCGATCGCCCGCCAGGAAAGCGAGTTCAACATCGGCGCGGTGTCCAGCGCCGGCGCGCGCGGGCTACTGCAACTGATGCCGGGGACCGCCAAGCAATTGGCCAAGAAGGCCGGAATGACCTTCTCACCGGAAAGGTTGACCAGCGATGCCGGCTACAACGCGACCTTGGGCGCCGCCTTCCTCGGCGAGCAGCTCGACCGCTTCAACGGCTCCTATGTGCTGACCTTCGCCGGCTACAATGCCGGTCCCAACCGCGCCAGCCAGTGGGTGGCGAAGTATGGCGACCCGCGCGGCAAGGACATCGATGCAGTCGTCGACTGGATCGAGCGGATTCCCTACACGGAAACAAGAAGTTACGTGCAGCGCGTTATGGAGAATTACGAGGTCTACAAGATGCGTATTTCGGGGAAGTACGACATTGTGGGCGACCTGGTGAACGGCCGGAGCTGAGGCTTTTCTCTCCTTCTCCCCTTGTGGGAGGAGGTGTCGCCGAAGGCGACGGATGAGGGGGGGTCCAGGAAATGCCAACGCCTCACTCCGCTGGAACACCCCTCATCCGCCTCGGCGCTAGCGCGCCGATCCACCTTCTCCCACAAGGGGAGAAGGGAAGACCTCCGATTTGACCATCCCAGCCCTCGTCTGTAGCAGTCGGAGACGATCCGCTAGAGAGTCCTTTTCTATGTCGAGCACTGAAGGCTTTTACGATTTCTTCTACGCCGCTCCGGACGGGCTGACACTCCATGCCCGTGTCTATGGCGAAGCGGACTCCGAACACTGGCCGGTCGTCTGCCTGCCTGGCCTGACCCGCAACGCTCGCGACTTTCACGAGCTGGCGCTGTACCTCTCGACGCAATCGGAAAAACCGCGAAAGATCGTCGCTTTCGATTATCGCGGCCGCGGCCAATCCGCCTACGACCCTGATATCAGCCATTACAATGTCGGCGTCGAAGCGGGCGATATCCTCGCCGGGCTGGCGGCGCTCAACATCGCGGAAGCGGCCTTCATCGGCACGTCGCGCGGCGGGCTGATCATCCATGTGCTCGGCGCGATGCAGCCGGCCGCGCTCAAAGCCATCGTTCTCAACGACATCGGCCCGGTGATCGAGGCGGATGGACTTGCCCATATCCGCTCCTATCTCGATCCCGCGCCGAAGCCGAAAACCCGTACTGAGGCGGTCAGCGCCCAGCGCGCCGCGCATGGCGGTGATTTTCCCGCGCTGACCGAGGCGGATTGGGGGCGGATGGTGTCGGCGCTTTACCGCGAGACGGATCGTGGGCTGATGCCGGATTTCGACTCGAGGCTGCTCGAGACACTGGCGGGTCTTGACCTCAGCAAGCCGTTGCCGGATCTGTGGCCGCAGTTCGAGGCGCTGGCGGCCATACCAATGCTTGCCATACGTGGCGCCAATTCGAGACTGCTGTCGGTCGAAACGATCCAGGAGATGGGCAAGCGCCATCCCGGCATGGAAGCGATCACCGCCGACGGCCAAGGCCACGCACCCTTCCTCGAGACAGGCGGCCTGCCCGGCGCCATCGCGGCTTTTCTGGACCGTGCGAAAAACGCGGCTCAAACAAAGTAAACCCCAAGATCAAAACTGACCCTGGGGTCGCTGTTGCAGTATATGCAGGGCGGCGGGACTATTTGGCCTTCGAGCTTTTCCTGGGCCCCTTCGCAGCTTTCGCTACTGCCGCTTCGGCCTTTTGCGCAGGTGCCGAAGGCGTGGTCAGCGGAGACGAGAACACCGACTTTTCCGTGTTGCCGGCCAGTCCCTCACCGCGGGGCGTCTCCAACACGACGACGCAGCCGTCGAGATCGTTGGTGGCCAGATGCGCATAGCGCATGGTCATCGACAGCGTCTGATGGCCGAGCCACATCTGCACGCGCCTGATGTCGATGCCGCCCTGGACAAGGCGCGAGGCGCAAGTGTGACGCAATATATGCGGCACCACCTGATCGTCGGCGCCAAGGCCGACTTCGGCTTTCGCATCATTCCAGATGGCGCGGAACTGCGCCTGGCTGAGTTTGGTGAACGGACCTTTGGGCCGGCGGCCTTCCGTGACCGGCAGCTTGATCACCTCTTTGACCCGTTCGGTCATCGGAATGGTGCGGCTGCGGCCGGATTTGGTGATCCAGAAGGAGACGCGATGTTCCTGGATGTCGTTCCAGATCAGCCCGAGCGCCTCGCCGAGGCGGCATCCTGAGTCGACCAGGAAGACAGAAAGCCGATAAGCATCCTCGCTGCGGCTCTTGATGGCGGCGAACAACCGCGCCTCTTCGTCCCTTTCGAGGAAACGAATCCGTCCCGCCCGCTCCTTCTGGCGGCGGAACTCGGGCAGGCTGTGGATATCCCCCATCTTATGAGCCTTGCGCAGCAGTTTGCTGAGGGCAGCCATCTTGCGATTGATGGTTGCGTTGCTGTTACCGCGTTGGCGCAAGGTGCCGATAAGGTTGTCGAGGGTGCTTTGGTCAAAGGCGCTGAAACGCTCGCCGAGCAGAATCTCGTCTATTTCGCCGATGAAAGAGCTGACATTGTATTTATGCCGCCCATCATCCCAAAGTATGTCCCGGTATGCTGAAAATAGCTCTCCAACCCTATGCGACTTTACTTCTCGGATCTTGTTGTAGCTGTATCGTATCTTGGAATTTTGAGAAGAAAACATCGAAAACTGATCGGAGGGTTCTCCCTCTTGAATCGCTTCGTTCGTCATTATTTGCCACACCCCCGAGTGGGTGGATCAGACCTACCCGCTTGGAAGCGTCCTTTCAAGAGATTTGATCACGCAGTCGTGATTTCATCCACCGTCGGTGGATCCCACGAAATCAGCCCACGGACTGTTCAGCTACCCGAACCCCCTTCTCCTTCTCCCTGCCATGGCCAAGCCACGAAAACAAAACAGCCCGGGCGTTGAAGCGCCCGGGCTGAATTTTACCTGTAAGGAACCAGCCCTTAGAACGAGCGCTGGAAGCGGAGCATGCCGCCGAAACCATCGTCGTCAGCAGCGCGGACAACTACACCCTGAGCGTCCGTAAAGGCCTTACGATTGAAGTAGTCGACTTCACCGATGATCGTGAAGCCGGGAACGATGTCGTACGAGATGTTCGCAGCCACACCGAGGTCCTTGCCTTCATCATAGGAGACCTGAGCATTCAACGAGGTCTTCTCGTTGATGGTGTAGGTGGCACCAACATACGCAGCCCAGTTGCCGTCCCAGTTCTTGAAGGAGTTGTGGTTGACGTTATCGTCCGAGCCGTAGTTGGCCATAACGAAGAGAGCCAGGTTCTGCACTGGGGTTACGTCGAGGCGAACCTTGGCGGCCCACTCTTCCCAGACGCTGTCATAGGCGCCGGTAGCGCTGATCGAGCCCCAGCCCTGCGTGTACTTCACGCCGCCGACGACATGCGGAACATAGCTGTCGACCGTGTTGACGCCTGCGCCGTCTTCGAGCGAGATCACAGCCGAGAAGCCGTTGCCTGCGTCGAACTGGTACTGGACCACGCCGGTATCAAAATCGCCACCGTAACCAACGATGGAGTCTTGAATGACGTTGCCGGCATAGCCGCTGAACGTCACCCAGGCCGACTCGTCCTTACCAACGCGGAAACCACCGAGCTGGATCCAGGCGAAGTTCAGCGAGACACCCCTGCCGGCAGCTACGGCATAGTTGTCGTCATCACGCTGGGTTTCCCAGTTGAAGCGGGTCTCGGTGTAGGTCTTCAAGGTGCCGAGCTCGGTTTCCTGGCCGGTCCAGGTCTTCAGCGCGAAGCGCGCATGCTTGTAGTAGGTGTCGTTGAGGCTGCCATCCAGGTGATCGGTGACGTCCGTAAGGCCGTCGCCTTCACCCACGCCGATGTCGTAGCGGACATAGCCGCCGATGCGCAGGCAGGTTTCGGTGCCGGGGATGTAGAAGTAGCCAGCGCCGTAGACGTCGCAGATCTTGACGTATTCAGCGGGTTCCGGCTCGGCGACGACAACGGCGTCGGCGGCGCGCGCACCGGAAACTGCGAGCAGAGCCGCAGCGGAGCCGAGAAGAAGGCTCTTGATGTTCATTTTCTGACCTCCAGTCAAAAGTTAAAAAACGGGTCTGGGTATTCTTTGCTGAAGGACAGCGTTCCCTGCCCCATCCCCACTACCGAAAAAGATGCGCACCGCGCCGCTCCTTCGAACTCGACATTACCCATGAGGCGGCAGCGTTCAACCATGATCGTACCGGCGAAAGGGCTATGCGGGCGCTATCCCAATGCGTTGTTGCACAAATGACACGATTTGGCCTCAGTCAGAAAGCTCTCATTAACCTTCAGGCCCGTTGCAGCCCTTGCTTTCAGGCTGAATCTGGCGATGGCCCGCCGGAATTGCGGCCACGTCCCGACTCGCCAACCAGCGAATTGCCGCAGAATCGCCGCATGGCGAAGGTGGGGTTTCGACAGATGCCGGTTTTTTCAATGATAATGGCCCCGGCTTGTTGATTGTGCCGTCGCTTTTCTTTATCCAGCGGCGCAACGGAGAGGTGGCCGAGTGGTCGAAGGCGCTCCCCTGCTAAGGGAGTAGAGGTCAAAAGCTTCTCGTGGGTTCGAATCCCATCCTCTCCGCCACCCTACGCCCTGCGGGCTTCGGGTGGCAGGCCACCCGGAACCGCAAGCGGGCGTGGGGTGTCGCCCGAAGCTACGAAGTAGTGTAGGGGGACCATGTGGTACGTGTATTTCCTGCAGCTCCGTAACGGCGATGTCTATGTCGGATCGACGAACGACCTCCGACGCCGGCTCGAATCCCATCAATCGGGCTATGTGACTTCGACAAAAGCCTATCTGCCTGTGACCTTGAAGACCTACATTGCGGTTGAAACCGAGGCCAACGCACGGCAGCTCGAGCGGTATTTCAAGACCGGATCAGGCAAGGCCTTCGCCAGCAAGCGGTTTTGGCCGACAGAGCCAGCAGGCGACTCGTAAGGTTTATCTATTTGAAATAAAACAGCAAAGCAGAACAAAGCGCTGCTTTTCATCGACCTCCAGCTTCGATTCTGACTGGAGGTCAGAAAATGAACATCAAGAGCCTTCTTCTCGGCTCCGCTGCGGCCCTGATCGCAGTTTCCGGTGCGCGCGCCGCCGACGCCGTYGTCGTCGCCGAGCCGGAACCCGCTGAATACGTCAAGATCTGCGACGTCTATGGCGCCGGCTACTTCTACATCCCCGGCACCGAAACCTGCCTGCGCATCGGCGGCTATGTCCGCTATGACGCCAGCGCCGGCGACGAAGGTGCGTTCACCGGCCGCCGGGCGACGGACCACGAAGACGGCGGCATCAACGATACCTGGCACAAGCAGGCTCGCCTGTCGCTGCAGACCTATACCGGCCAGGAAACCGAACTCGGCACCTTGAAGACCTACACCGAGACCCGCTTCAACTATTCGGACGGCAACCAAAGCGCTTCGCTGAACTTCGCCTGGATCCAGCTTGGTGGTCTGCGTGTCGGTGCTGACGAATCGGCCTTCGATACGTTTATCGGCTACGCCGGCAACGTCATCAACGATACGCTCATCCCCTACGGCGGCTTCGAGACCAACGTCATCCAGTACTACTTCGACGCCGGCAACGGCTTCTCGGCGGTGGTCTCACTGGAAGAAGGCTCCGACCAGAGCAGCAGCTCGGTCGTCGTTCCGGATGCCACGATCGACAGCTACGTCCCGAATGTCGTCGGCGGCGTGAAGTACACGCAGGGCTGGGGCGCGATTACCGGCGTCGTCTCCTATGACAGCAACTACGAAGAGTGGGCTGGCAAGGTTCGCCTTGACGTGAACCCGATGCAGAACCTGTCGCTGTTCATCATGGGCGGCTACGGCACGGACGACAATCTGACGGATCCGACCTGGGCCATCCCGGGCAAGGGCCGCAGCTTCTACAAGCTTTGGAGCGGCAACTGGGCAGTCTGGGGTGGCGGTACGTACACCATCAACGAGAAGACCAAGTTCAACGCCCAGGTCTCGTATGACGAAGGCAAGAACGTCGGTGTCGCGGCAAACATCGCCTACGATATTGTCCCCGGCTTCACGCTCACGGGCGAAGTTGATTACCTCCACTTTGGCACCAACAACTTCGACAACTGGACTGGCGCTACCAAGACGAACAGCATCGGCGGCGTCCTCCGCTTCCAGCGCTCGTTCTAACAGGCTACGCCTGACTGAAATCGAACCCGGCGGGCAACCGCCGGGTTTTTTCATGTCAACAACTTTCGACCCCGGCCAGCCGCAAACGTAGACCGGGTCGCCGTCTGGAGATCACGCGTCAGTCGCAACCCGAAAGTCTATGAGCCAGCCGATCTCGGGGTCGCGGGTCTCCATAACCTTGATCGCGCATCGAGCACCATCATGACCTCTTCAGACGTCCGCGAGGTCACCCAAGGCATCAATCAACGGCTGGAGCTTACCTTCATAGTTTTTCCAGCGCTTGACGGATGATTTGTAGATCGGTTGCCGAACTTGCCAGCGACTGGGGGTGTTGACCGAGCGATCCTTGTCGAAAAAGCCCAGGCAGGCGTCGTCCCACGGCAGGCCGAGATGATCAATGAGATGATGCGATTGGGTCTCCTGATCCGCAACCAGCGTCTCGTAGCGGCTTTCGAAAATGCGGCCCGGGAAAACCCTGCCCCAATGGCGCATCAAGCGATCATACTCGCGGTAATATAATCCAAGTTTCCGCAGATCGGCGTTGTAGCTGTGGTCTTTGTTGAAATTCAAAACAAAGCACGAAAGGCAATTATCGATGGCGTCGCGGCGGCAATGAATGATGCGGGCGTTGGGAAAGAGAATTCCGATGAGGCCGACAAGCTCGAAATTGTGCGGCATCTTGTCGACTATGCGGAGCGCGGCGGGAGCCCGCTGCCTGAGGTAGGACAGATGTTCTTCAGCCAGCGTCCTGGACAGATCAGCGGTGATCGACGCGATCGATCCTTTCAGGTGCGCTGCCGACCGGTTCGTATAACCGATTGCATTCGCGACCCGCCGTAGCTTGCTGAGTTCCCCTGCGCCATGAACATCAGGGTGGCTCGCGCAGATTTGCTCCGTCAGGGTCGTTCCCGAACGGGGCATACCGAGCACAAACACAGGGGCTTCGGACAGGCTGCCGTAGCCGGCCTTGGTTGCCAACATCTCCGGGCTGAAGATGTCGATCACTGAATCGACCCAGCGACGATAGGATTCGAGGTCGAAATCGTAGCCAGCGGCCTGCTTGGCTTTCTGAAATTGTTCCATCGCCTCGTCATAACGCCGAAGGTCGTTCAGCACTTTGCCGGCGGCATGATGAAGCTGCTGCGCGCCTTCCGGGGCAAGGTCGGGGCTGTCGAGTTCATGCAGGATTGACTGGAGTTCGGCTGGCTCTTCGGTGAATTTGCGCGTCTGCACAAAGTCGATGTAGGCGCCCGGCATTTCGATGCGGCGCTCAATCGCCTCCCTAAGATAGACGGTGGCTTCGTCCATCCGACCGAGACTGGTAAGTGCGCTGGCCAGACCTGTTCGGACCAGAGGATGATTGCTGTTGACCTTGAGCGCCTTCTCGTACAGCGGCAGGGCCATCTCGGCCTTGCCGAGTTCGACATAGGCGCGCCCCAGCACGCAAAGCGCTTCCACCAGGTCGGGCTTCAATTCACAGGCGCGCTGCAGGTGCCTGACGGCAGTCGCCTGTTCGCCGACCTTCAGATAGGCCTCGGCCAGACTGAGGTGGAAATAGGGATTTTGAGGCGCCTCGCCGACCGCGCGCGCGAAATATCTCAAGGCCAGCTCGGCGTCGAAATTGAGCCCCAGCGTGCCAAGTATGTACAGCGAAAGCGGGTGGTTGGGCGTTCTCGCCAGAACGCGATGACACAATTCCTCGGCCTCTGGAAACTTCTTCGCTTGCTGAAGTTCAATCGCCTGTCGCAGCAACATGTCGTCGGCTTGCGCGCGCGACTGCTGATTCGCTTTTGGTTGACTGACAGGTGGCTGTTTGACTGCTGGCTGGGTGATTGGCGCAGTTCGGGCCTTCAGATGCTTGGACCAGGCGGGCGGCATTCGTGTGTTCATCGCGCCTCGCTACCAAAAACGACCGGCGAAATCCAGCATAAGACGAATCGCCCGGGCGCGCCTCTTGTGATCCCGGCCGTTTCGTGAATCGCCCGTGCCATTGTCTGGCGTCGATTTTCACTCCGGCCTTCCCGGCCGCGCTTTCCGCCCCTCCGGGAACTTGCACCGCTCAATCGCGCACGCTAGCAAGAAGGCCCGTTTCAACCGAGCCTTTTTGCCATGCGCCAGCGCCCTCCCCTCACGCCGCTCATCGGCGCGCTTCCCTCGACGGTGCCGTTTGTCGGCCCGGAGGCGCAGGAGCGCGATCGCGGCCGTGCCTTTCGCGCTCGTATCGGCGCCAATGAGAGCAGTTTTGGGCCTTCGCCGCGCGTCATTGCCCGCATGGAAAGCGTCGCGCGCGACCAGTGGATGTATTGCGACCCCGACAATTTCGACCTGAAGGTTGCCGCCGCCGCCCATCTCGGCGTCGGCACCGAAAACGTGGTCGTCGGCGAAGGTATTGACGGGCTGCTTAGCCTGGTGGCGCGCATGTATGTGGCGCCTGGTGACGCCGTGGTGACCTCGCTTGGCGCCTATCCGACCTTCAATTTTCACATTGCCGGCGTCGGCGGCCGGCTGGTCGCGGTTCCCTATGAAAACGATCGGGAGAGCCTGGACGGCCTGCTGGCGGCGGTCGTCAAGGACAAGGCGCCCCTGGTCTATCTCTCCAACCCCGACAACCCGATGGGCAGTTGGTGGGAAGCGGCCGAGCTTGTCCGCTTCATCGAAGCGCTGCCCGAGACCACCATGCTGGTGCTCGACGAGGCGTATGGCGAGTTGGGACCTGTTACGGCGCTGCCGCCGAACGACGTTTCCAGGCCGAACGTCATTCGTATGCGCACTTTCTCGAAGGCCTATGGGCTGGCCGGCATACGCTGCGGCTACGCGGTGGCTGAGGCGCAGGTGATCCGCGATTTCGAAAAAATCCGTAACCACTATGGCGTCAGCCGCATGGCGCAGATCGCCGGAGTCGAGGCGCTTGCCGACCAGGATTATCTCGCAACCGTGGTGGCGCGGGTCGCGGCCGGTCGCCGGCGCATCGCCGGGATCGCTGAGGCGAACGGGCTGAGGCCGCTGCAATCAGCAACCAATTTCGTCACCATCGATTGCGGCCATGACGGTGCCTTCGCGCTGAAAGTGCTGCAGGGCCTGCTGTCGCGCGACGTGTTCATCCGCAAGCCGATGGTGCCGGTGCTCGACCGCTGTATTCGGGTCAGCGTCGGCCTCGACCACGAGCTCGACATTTTTGCCGAGGAACTGCCCGGCGCGCTCGCCGCGGCGCGTGGGAACTAGTCCGCCGGCCCGTCGTCGCCGTTCAAGCCTGTTGCTTTCGTACGATCCTGCGCCAGACTCTGTGCATGGGAGAGAGCGATGGATGATCGGCAAAGGGCAGTACAGGCGCGCGTACACGGCAAGGTGCAGGGTGTCGGCTACAGGATCTGGGTGCGAGGCGAGGCGACGGAGTTGGGCCTTGCCGGTTGGGTGCGAAACGAAAGGGACGGCTCGGTCACGGCATGGCTTGCCGGCGCCGAGGCGGCGGTCTCGACAATGATCGAACGTCTGCGAAAGGGCCCGGCGGGTGCCTGGGTTTCGCGGATCGATGTCGAGGAACTCAAGGGATGGAGCGCACCAGTCGGCTTCCGGATCGTCGCATAGGCATGCCTGGATTAACCGCCACTTGAATTAATTGAACGTTCGTTTTATTATTGCCTCTCCTCGATGAGCAATCATGGCGCGCACCACCGGTTCCGATGGCGAAAAGACCGAAGCTGCTGTCCGCGACGCCGCGGTCAGCCTGATAGCACGCTTCGGCTATGAGGCGATGTCGATGCGCCAGCTCGCCGCCGAGGTCGGCGTGCAGGCGGCAGCGCTCTATCGCTACTTTCCGACCAAGGAAGACCTTTTGTTCACGCTGATGCGCGAGCATATGGAAGGGCTGATCGAGGCATGGGAGGCGGCACGGCCCGGCACTGCCGATCCGACGGCGCGGCTTGCCGCCTATGTCGAGAACCACATCGCCTTCCATATCGGGCGCCGCCATTCCACTCATGTCTCCAACATGGAATTGCGTAGCCTGTCGCATGACAGCCTGACGCAAATCCTGCGCATGCGCACGGCCTATGAAAAAGAATTGCGCGCCATATTGCGTGACGGCGCAGAGATGGGCGCCTTCAGCATCGACGACACCGGACTGACCGCCATGGCGCTGATCCAGATGATGACGGGCGTCATCGTCTGGTTCCGGCCGGGCGAGCGGCTGTCGATCGCTGAAGTCACCACAACATATCTTTCAATGACAATGCGGCTCGTCGGCGCGAATATTGGCGGCAGGGAGGATGGCCATGTACACGAACACGCTCAGCTTCGGGCATGACGAAGACATCGAGGCGCTGCGCGACCTGGTGCGCCGCTTCGCGCAGGACAGGATCGCGCCGATTGCCGCCGAGATCGACCGCTCGAACGAATTCCCGGCGCATCTGTGGGCGGAACTCGGCGCGCTCGGCCTGCTTGGCATCACCGCCGATCCCGATTTCGGCGGCACCGGCATGGGCTATCTCGCCCATGTGATCGCGGTGGAGGAGATTTCGCGCGCCTCGGCCTCGGTCGGCCTGTCCTACGGCGCCCATTCCAATCTCTGCGTCAACCAGATCAACCGCTGGGCGACGCCGGCGCAGAAGGAAAAATATCTGCCTGATTTGTGCTCGGGCGAAAAGGTCGGTGCGCTGGCGATGTCGGAATCCGGCGCCGGCTCCGACGTCGTGTCGCTCAAGCTGCGCGCCGAAAAGCGCAATGATCGCTATGTGCTCAACGGCACCAAGATGTGGATCACCAACGGCCCCGACGCCGAAACGCTGGTCGTCTACGCCAAGACCGACCCGGAACGCCATTCGCGCGGCATCACCGCCTTCATCATCGAAAAAGCCTTTGCTGGCTTTTCCGTGGCGCAAAAGCTCGACAAGCTCGGCATGCGCGGCTCCAACACCGGCGAGCTGGTTTTCGAGAATGTCGAAGTGCCGTTCGACAATGTACTGCATGAGGAAGGGCGTGGCGTCGAGGTGCTGATGTCGGGTCTCGACTATGAGCGCACGGTGCTGGCCGGTGGCCCGATCGGGCTGATGGCGGCCTGCCTCGACGTGGCGATCCCTTACGTGCACGAGCGCAAGCAGTTCGGCCAGCCGATCGGCGAATTCCAGCTGGTGCAAGGCAAGCTGGCCGACATGTATACGGTGATGAACGCCGCGCGCGCCTATGTCTATGCCGTGGCCGCCGCTTGCGACCGCGGCCAGACCACGCGCAAGGACGCCGCCGGCTGTGTGCTGTTTGCCGCCGAGAAAGCGACGCAGATGGCGCTCGACGCGCTGCAGCTCTTGGGCGGCAATGGCTATATCAACGACTATCCGACCGGCCGGCTGTTGCGCGACGCCAAGCTCTACGAGATCGGTGCCGGCACAAGCGAAATCCGCCGCTGGCTGATCGGACGGGAAATCATGGCGGAGAGCGTCTGAGATGCCAGTCCTCACTTCTGAGATCTCCCCCGCCTCCGACACCTTCCGCGCCAACGCCGAGCGCATGCGGGCGCTGGTCGCCGACATTGCGGAAAAAGCGGCCAGCGTCGAGCGCGGCGGCTCGGACGAGGCGCGCGAGCGGCACGTCTCGCGCGGCAAGTTGTTGCCGCGCGAGCGCCTCGCGCAACTGCTCGACACCGGTTCGCCCTTCCTTGAGATCGGCCAATTCGCGGCATGGTCGATGTATGGCGAGGAAATCTCGGCGGCCGGCCTCATCGCCGGCGTCGGCCGCGTCGAAGGCACCGAGGTGATGGTCGTGGTCAACGACGCGACGGTGAAGGGCGGCACCTATTATCCGCTGACGGTGAAGAAGCATTTGCGGGCGCAGGAGATCGCGCTGCAGAACAATCTGCCCTGCGTCTATCTGGTCGACAGTGGTGGCGCCAATCTGCCCAACCAGGACGAGGTGTTTCCCGACCGCGATCATTTCGGCCGCATCTTCTACAATCAGGCCAACATGTCGGCGGCAGGCATTCCGCAGATCGCCTGCGTCATGGGCTCGTGCACGGCCGGCGGCGCCTATGTGCCGGCAATGTCGGACGAGACGATCATGGTGCGCAACCAGGCGACCATCTTTCTTGGCGGCCCGCCGCTGGTGAAGGCCGCCACCGGTGAGGATGTCAGCGCCGAGGATTTGGGTGGCGCCGACGTGCACACAAGGCTGTCGGGCGTCGCGGACCACTATGCGCTGGACGACGAGCATGCGCTGGCGATCGCGCGCCGCATCGTCAAAAACCTCAACCGGCGCAAGTCCGTCAGCCTGGCCTTACAGCAACCGGCTCCGCCACTTCACGACGCGCGGGAACTCTACGGCATCGTGCCGACGGATCTGCGCCAGCCCTATGATGTGCGGGAGGTGATCGCGCGCGTCGTCGACGGCTCCGAGTTCGACGAGTTCAAGCAGAATTACGGCACCACTCTGGTCACCGGCTTTGCACATTTGCAAGGCATGCCGGTCGGCATCATCGCCAACAATGGCGTGCTGTTTTCGGAGAGCGCTGTGAAGGGCGCGCATTTCATCGAGCTGTGCTGCCAGAGGAAAATCCCGCTGATCTTCCTGCAGAACATCACCGGCTTCATGGTCGGGCGAAAATACGAGGCCGGCGGCATTGCCAAGGACGGCGCCAAGCTGGTGATGGCGGTCGCCACGGCACGCGTGCCCAAGGTGACGATGATCATCGGCGGCTCGTTCGGCGCCGGCAATTACGGCATGTGCGGTCGCGCCTATTCGCCACGTTTCCTGTGGATGTGGCCGAACGCCCGCATTTCAGTGATGGGCGGCGAACAGGCGGCAACGGTGCTGGCAGTGGTCAAGCGCGAGGGCATCGAGCGCAAGGGTGGCGAGTGGTCGGCAGAAGAGGAAGCGAAGTTCAAGAAGCCGATCCTGATGAAGTACGAACACGAGGGCCATCCGCTCTATTCCTCGGCGCGGCTGTGGGATGACGGCATCATCGATCCGGCGCGGACGCGCGAGGTGCTGGCGCTCAGCCTTTCGGCCGCGCTCAATGCCGAAATCGAAGAAACACGCTTCGGCGTGTTCAGGATGTGAGATGAGCGAGATCGGCGACCGGATCCGCGTTCACACCGGCGACATCACCAAGCTTTCGGTCGATGCCATCGTCAATGCCGCCAATTCCTCGCTGCTGGGCGGCGGCGGCGTCGACGGCGCCATTCACCGGGCGGCCGGGCCAGAGCTCTTGGCTGAATGCCGAATGCTGAACGGCTGCAAGACCGGCGAGGCCAAGCTGACCAAGGGCTATCACCTGCCGGCACGCTACATCATCCACACGGTCGGCCCGGTCTGGCAAGGCGGCGGCAAAGGCGAAGCAGAACTGCTCGCCTCCTGCTATGTCAGGTCGCTTGAGATCGCCCGCGCTCATGATTGCCGGACCGTGGCGTTCCCAGCGATCTCGACCGGTGTCTACCGCTATCCAAAGGACCAGGCGACGCAGATCGCCGTAAGCACGGTGAGTGACTTCATCGGCAGCAATGCCCTTCCGGAAACCGTTGCTTTCTGTTGCTTCGACCAACAGACGGCAGAACTATACCGGCAGGCCGTTGCTGCCCTTGGCGGAGCCTAATCTGAATGGAGAAGATGGTTCATCCAGCTGTGCAAAAGCAATTTTCGGTGAGCAGGCTGGCGGCGCTGGAGAATAGGCGCTATTGCTCGTCCCGCATTGGGCAACTGGGATGGGGTAAAGATGAGGCTGAAATATTCGGGCAAGACGACTGCTTCGATACTTGCAGGCTTGCTTATATTCGCAGTACCCGGCGTCGGCGCCGCGGCATCGCTGGCGGGAAGCAAGGGCGACACTCATTTCTATCCGTATTTACCGAAAAACCCGAAAGACCAGTGCACCAGGGCTTACAACGCCTATGTGGCGGCAGGCGGCCATTCGGCCTACGCGACCACGCCCTATGCCCGGATCCGTTCGTTGTACATCATCTGCGGCTCGGGCTTGAATGCACCGTCACGGAAAGCTGCCGAAGAACGAGCGATGAAATCCTGCGAGGCCGCCCGCAGCCATTACAAGGTCATTACAGGGGCGGGCTGCGAAGTCGCCGCTTCCAAGTAGAACAGGCCTTCCTTCCCGACGCTTTGACAACGGCCGGGCTGCATCGCAGGGTGCGGCGATGAGAAAGCTTGCACGGATAGGCCGGCTGGACAGCGCCCATTCTCCACTCCGGGAGCATCCATGTTCGCCAAGATCCTGATCGCCAATCGCGGCGAGATCGCCTGCCGCGTGATCCGCACGGCGCGCAAGATGGGCGTGCGCACCGTCGCCGTCTATTCCGACGCCGACGCCAAAGCGCTGCATGTCGCAATGGCCGATGAGGCCGTGCATATCGGCGCCTCGCCAGTCGGCGAAAGCTATCTGCGCGGCGACAAGATCATAGCGGCGGCAAGAGCAACCGGCGCCGAGGCCATCCATCCCGGCTACGGCTTTCTCTCGGAAAATCCTGACTTCGTCGACCAGGTGGTGGCGGCGGGGCTGATCTTCATCGGCCCGTCGGCGGCCTCGATCCGCGCCATGGGGCTGAAGGACGCGGCCAAGCGGCTGATGGAGAAGGCCGGCGTACCGGTGGTGCCGGGCTATCATGGCGAGGCGCAGGAGATCGTGCTGCTCGCCTCCAAGGCGCGCGAGATCGGCTATCCCGTCTTGATCAAGGCGCGCGCCGGCGGCGGCGGCAAGGGCATGCGGCGGGTCGACCATCCCGACGATTTTTCCGAAGCGCTGTCGGGGGCGCGGCGCGAAGCGAAAGCCGCCTTCGGCGACGACCGCGTGCTGGTCGAGAAATATGTCGACAAGCCGCGCCACATCGAGGTGCAGGTGTTCGGCGACAATTTCGGCAACGCCGTGCATCTTTTCGAGCGCGACTGCTCGGCGCAGCGCCGCCACCAGAAGGTGATCGAGGAAGCGCCGGCGCCCGATATGACGCCGGCATTGCGCAAGGCGATGACGGACGCAGCGGTCAAGGCGGCCAAGGCGATCAACTATTCCGGCGCCGGCACCATCGAGTTCATCGTCGATGCCTCGCAAGGGCTGAAGGCGGATCGCTTCTGGTTCATGGAAATGAACACCCGCCTGCAGGTCGAGCACCCGGTCACCGAAATGGTCACCGGCACCGATCTGGTCGAGTGGCAGCTGCGCGTGGCCGCCGGCGAGAAGCTGCCGAAGACGCAGAGCGAGATCGCGCTTTCCGGCCATGCCTTCGAGGCGCGCGTCTATGCCGAGGATGCGGCAAAAGGTTTTTTGCCGGCGACGGGCACGCTGCATCATCTGAAGTTTCCCGACACCGCACCCGAGGGCGCCACCATGCGCATCGAAACCGGCGTGCGGGCCGGCGATGCTATCTCGCCCTTCTACGATCCGATGATCGCCAAGCTGGTTGTCCACGCAAAGGACAGGCAGGCCGCTCTCGACGCGCTAGGCACAGCGTTGGCGCAGACCGAGATCGCCGGCTCGACCGTCAACACCGCGTTTCTGGCGGCGCTTGCTGCCGACGCGGATTTTTCCGCCGGCGATGTCGACACCGGCCTGATCGGCAGGCATCAGCAGGCGTTGACTGCCATTCCGCCACCAACGGCTGAGACCATTGCGGCCGCCGCGCTTGCCGCCTCCGGCGCGGGCGAGCAGGTGCCGTCCGACGATCCGTGGTCGTCGCTCGCCGGCTATGCGCATTTCCACACTGTGGCACGGCGTACGCGGCTGAAGTTCGGCGAGGACGATATTGTAGCGCGCGTTTCAGTGCGGCCAGACGGACGCTTCGAGGTAGCGCTGGATGCGCCCTATGAAAGCGTCAATTCGCATGAGCTCCGCGCCGCCCCTCGCCTTGCCCGCTGGCCCGGCCACGTCACCGTTTTCGAAGGCGCGGTCGGCTACAGTTTCACCGTGCCCGATCCGCTGGCGCGAACCGACGAGGCGGCTGCCAGTTCCGGCAGCCTGCGCGCGCCGATGCCGGGCCTGGTCAAGCTGGTGCGTGTGGCAAAGGGCGATGCCGTGACCAAGGGACAGCCGCTGCTGATCCTGGAAGCGATGAAGATGGAGCACACGATTGCCGCCAGCCATGACGGGATGATTGCCGAGATCGCCGCGGAGGGCGCGCAAGTCACCGACGGCACTGTGCTGGTGCGCTTCGCCGAAGAGCCGAACGCTTAGAACCTGTTCCGCATGCGGGACGGACTCTGTCGCAGCGTTTGAGCGCAATCTTTTTTCGAGGACCGGCTTCCACTTTTCGCTGCGCGAACCCTTTGTTCGCGGACCATGCCCTGGACAAGGGCGGGCTTTGGTGCGGCATTTGACGGCGCGTTGGACGCCCCAACAAAACAAGCGAGATCACGACAGCCAGCGGCTAGTCGCCCAATAAGATATAAAATACAAATCTAGAGATTAATATCGATATTATCGATATTGCAGATGATTCCGCGATCTTTTCACAGCAGAAGTGCGTATACCTTAACAAAAGACCTCCATCTTGTGCATTGTCCCGACGTTTGCTTTAGAATTGTTAATACATTATGCTCTATTTAGGGTTTGGTAACTGCAAACAAGGGCTTAGCGTTAACGGAATCAGGCGGATTTCCTTACGCGACCTTACGAGGGAACCCCATGAAGAGCTCAATCAAAGCGCTCGCTTTGACTGCCGTATTGCCGCTGCTGTGGTTCAGCCCGGCGCAGGGAGCGACGGCTAGCGGCAACATGACGGTCCGGATCACCATCCAGGCGGAGTGCAAGGTTCAGACCGCGACCGATATGGATTTCGGCACGAAAGGTGTCATTGACGCCAATGTCGACCAGACCAGCATCATTTCAGTGCAATGCACCACCGGCACGCCCTACAATGTCGGCCTGGGCGCTGGAGCTGGCTCCGGGGCGACGATCGCCGTCCGCAAGATGACCAGCCCAGCTTCCGCGGTCATCAACTACTCGCTTTATCGCGACGCAGGGTATGCCCAGGTATGGGGCACGACCATCGGCACCGATACGGTATCCGGCACCGGCAATGGCGCCCTGCAACCGTTGACGGTCTATGGGCGGGTTCCGCCGCAATCAACGCCTGGCGCGGGTGTCTACACAGACACGGTTGCGATTACTGTCACCTACTAGCGTTCTGTCAGACTTGTGTGCTGTCAAACAAGGAGGACGCCATGCGTTCCGTGCTCAAAGGCATTGGCGCGATTGCGCTTTTGTTTCTCGCGCCTGGTCTGGCGCAAGCAGCGTCGCTTCGAGTGGCGCCGACCAACATCGAGATGATCGCGCCGGACAGCGCGGCGGCCCTGACCCTGCGCAATGAGGCCAAAAAGCCCATCAACGTTCAGATGAGAGTATTTCGCTGGACGCAACAGGATGGCATCGAACGACTTGAGCCGACCAGCGATGTCGTTGCCAGTCCCCCGGCTGCAAAGCTTGGCCCTGGGGCCAACTATCTGGTGCGGGTCGTGAGGGTATCCAAAGCACCCGTTGCCAGCGAGGAAAGCTACCGGGTGATTATCGACGAACTTCCCGATCCGTCGAGGAAGAAGGCCGGCACTGTCAGCCTGGTGTTGCGCTATTCGGTCCCAGTGTTCTTTCGCAATGCCGAGGCGGCTGCTCCAAATGTTTCCTGGAGCCTGTCGGGCAAGGGCCGCGGGCTGCTGCTGACAGCAAGAAACACCGGCCAAAGCCGCTTGAGATTGTCCGATTTGACGCTGACGCAAGGTGGTCGAAAGCTCGGCAGCCGCATCGGTCTTGTCGGCTACGTGCTCGGCGGTGCGACCATGCAATGGCCGATCGCGGGGAAGGCGCTTTTAGGCGGGGCGGTTTCGCTGTCAGCCCAGAGCGATTTTGGACCCTTCGATGCCAAAGTTGCGATCAAAGGCCAATAGGGTCGCTATCACCATTGTCGTGGCCGCATTTTCCACCATGCAGGTCAAAGCCCAGGATGTGTTGCCGGCGCCCGCGATAACGGACGTCGCAGCAGCTTCAGCCGAGAGCCGCGATCTTTATCTGGAAGTCTTCGTCAATGATGTCTCGACCGGGTTGATCGGCGCTTTCAAGCAGCTGCCGGATGGCGGCCTGGCTTCTACGCCGGAGGAATTGCGGGAGGTTGGACTGGAACCTGTCGAAAGTGCGATGGGGTCCGATCACCTGGTGCGGGTCGATCGGCTGCCAGACGTCTCCTATCGTATCGATGAAGCGACGCAACGTCTCTATGTGACGGCCACCGATGCGGCACGCTCTGCCCGCATCATCGACATTGGCCAGCAGGGAAAGCAGGACAGGCTCAAGCCGCAATCCGGCTTTGGCGGCGTGCTGAACTACTCCTTGTTCGCCAGCACCAACGATCTGAAGGATCATACCGCGCAGCTCTTTCGCGGCGTCTCAGGCGGTTTCGACGCGCGGCTTTTCAGCCCTTACGGAACGTTGAGCCAAGGCTTTATCGCCAGCCTGTCCGATGGCGATCTTGCCGGCTTCACCCGGCTGAACACGACCTGGAGCTATTCCGATCCCGAGCGGCTGCAGACCTACAAAGCGGGTGACTTCGTCTCGGGCGGGCTGGCGTGGACAAGGCCCGTGTATCTCGGCGGCTTTCAGGTCCAGCGCAATTTTTCCTTGCGTTCCGACCTGATCACCTTGCCGCTTCCAAGCTTCTCGGGAACCGCTGCCGTCCCCTCCACGCTCGAGGTCTACACACAGAATGCGCGGACCTACACCAGCGACGTCCCGGCCGGGCCGTTTCAGGTGACGAACCTGCCCGTCTTCACCGGAGCGGGCCAGGCTCAGATCGTCCTGCGCGACAGCCTCGGCCGCGAAACCACGGTGACGTTGCCGTTCTACAATTCCAGCATGCTGCTGAGGCGGGGCCTGCTCGATTTCTCCGCCGAGGTCGGCACTCCACGACGCAATTTCGGTGTCGAATCCGGTGACTATGACGGTGGCATCTACGGTTCGGCAAGCGCGCGCTACGGGTTGACCAACTGGCTGACGCTGGAAGGCCACGTCGAGGGCGGCGAAGATCTTGTGAATGGCGGCGCTGGCGTGGCGTTCCCGCTCAGCTATTTCGGCGCAGCCTCCATTGCCGCGGCAGGCAGCCGCCACGGCGGCCAGACGGGCGGGCTCGTCAACGCCTCGCTTGAGATGAGCTACAATGGATGGTCGGTCTACGGCCGCATCCAGCGCGCGCTCGGCGACTACGCGGACATCGCGTCGGTTACCGCCGACATCGACCCGATACCGGACCCGGACGAGTTCTTCAGCGCCGGCGTTCCTCGCGCGCTCGACCAGGTGACGCTGAGCGTGCCGATGCCGCTTGATTTTTCAAACCTCAACCTCTCCTACGCGCACATTAAGAGCGCCGAGGGAGACAGCAGCCAGATCGTCGGCGTTTCCTACAGCCAGACGGTGTTCAAGGACAGCAGCTTCTATGCCACTGCTTTCACCGACCTTGACGACAAAAACAGCTTTGGCGTGTTCGCGGGCATCTCCGTTCCGCTCGGCGGCGATGTCACCGCCTCGACCGGGGTCGCCGACGGTCCCGATGGCGTGTCGGTGGTCGCCGACATCGCCAAGTCCGAACGGCTGGAGAACGGCAGCATCGGCTGGCGTGCGAGGACGTCAGAGGGCGGCACGCCAAACCGCTCGGCTGCCGTCAGCTACCGTTCGCCATGGGCGCGCATGGAGGCCGGCGTCCAGCAATTCGACAAGAGCCTTCGTGGAACCCTGGGGGTCGACGGGGCAATCGCCGTCGCCGGCGGCGGCATTTTTGCGACCAACCACATCAACGACGCGTTCGCCGTTGTCGATGTCGGTGTTGCCGGCGTGGAAGTCCAGCACCAGAACAGGCCGGTCGGCGTCAGCAACCGGCAGGGGAAGATCCTGGTTCCCGATCTGAACTCCTACGAGGACAACACCATTTCCATCGATCCAAGGAACCTGCCGGTCGATGCCGATGTGCCGGAGACGCGCAAGATCGTCATGCCGGCCGATCGCAGCGGTGTCGTCCTTGATTTCGGCGTTTCAAAGGCTGCCGATGCAGCACTTGTCTCCCTGGTCGACAGCAAAGGCCTGCCGATCGCCGTCGGCGCCAAGGGCCGGGTCGAGGGCGCCGACGAGGAATTTGTGATCGGCTATGATGGCGAGGCCTATATCCGCACCCTTCACCATCAAAACGCCGTGGCCATTGAATTGCCGGATGGCGGCTCATGTCGAGCCGAATTCACCTATCGAGCGGAACCCGGCCAACAGGTGGTCATCAAGGACGTCATCTGTTTTTGAGGTAAGGACGAACAATGCGCCGTTTCGCTATGCTGCTGGCCATCTTGCTCTTGCCCACCGCTGCCTGGGCTCAAACCTGCAACTTTGCTGTATCGGCGATGAATTTCGGCTCGGTCGACACGCTTTCCGGTTCGCCAAACAATTCAACGGCCACACTCAACGTGTCCTGCAGTGGATTGTTGTTGACGCGCATCCTCATCTGTCCAAATCTGGGGACGGGCAGCGGCGGCGCGACGGGTGCGACCCGTCATATGCTGAGCGGCGCCAATACTCTCGGCTACCAGCTTTATTCGGATCCCCCGACCTCGTCAGTGGTGTGGGGCTCCTATGCGTGGCCGTCTGCGCCGACGGTGCCGGGCTTTGCGCTGGTGCTGGACGCGCTCGGCAGCGGTTCCGCCAGCCGGACCATCTATGGCACGGTATTGGGCGGACAGGCTACCGCGGTGCCGGGGACCTATCTCTCGACATTTTCGGGAATCCCCCATGTCGAGTTCCGCTATCGAGCCAGCGTCCTCAGCAACGATTGCAGCACCAGCGCAGGCTCCGTCGACAGCCCCACATTCACGATCAACGCGACCGTGGCGGCCAATTGTCTGCTGGCAATCCAGAACATCGATTTCGGATCGACCGGCATCCTGGGCGCCAATGTCGATGCGACCGGCGGGGTTACCATCACCTGCACCCCGGGGACGCCGTACACAGTGTCGCTCAACAACGGAGCGAACGGTTCGGCCCCGGCCGCGCGCAAGATGAAAAAGGGCGCGGAAACCGTAACCTACGGCCTCTACAAGGATAACGCACGCAGCCAGGTGTGGGGCGACGCAGCGACGCCAGGCAGCACGGTTGCGGGAACCGGCAGCGGTGCGGCGCAGAATCTGACCGTCTACGGCCGGGTGCCCGCGCAAACGACACCCTCGGCCGGCCTCTACACAGACACAGTCGTCGTGACCGTGACTTACTAAAGCGCGTCGACGCGCTTTAAGTCTTTGTTTTTATGCATCTCGTTGTCCCAAAGCCGCTGCACACTTTTGGGCGACATGCATTACCTCCGCACAGCAAAACGCCGCGCGCCCGAGAGGACGCGCGGCGTTTCAGGCAACGGCTTCTATCAGGGCTGGATCGGCGCGTATTTGCCGTCGTGCCACTGGTTGATGTCGTAGCTGGCGTTCTTCAAGTCGCCCTTCTCGTCGAAGGTGACCGAGCCTACGACGGTGCTGATCGGCGTGCCGTTCTTCAGCGCTTCGGCGACCTTTGCCGGGTCGTCGCTGCCGGCACGCTTGATGCCCTCGGCGAAAGCCTGGACCACGGCATAGGAGAACAGAGTGAAGCCCTCCGGCACGAAGCCGCCGGCCTTGATCTTGGCAATGGCTTCCTTGGCTTCAGGCTTGGCCTGCGGATCCGACGGGAAGACGAACATCGTGCCTTCACCGGCCGGGCCGGCAACCTGCCAGAATTCCGGCGAGGCGATCGAGTCCGGCATGATCAGCTGGAACTTGACGCTCTGTTCCGCCGACTGGCGCAGGATCAGGCCGGCCTCCGGATGGTAGCCGCCGAAATAGACGACATCGGCCTTGAGGTCCTTCAGCTTGGTGACGAGAGCCGAATAGTCCTTGTCGCCGGCATTGATGCCTTCGTAGAGAACCTCGTTGAGGCCACCGGCATTCATCGTCGCCTTGACGGCATCGGCCACGCCCTGCCCGTAGGCGCTCTTGTCATGCAGGATGACGACGTTCTTGCCGGCATATTTCTTGGCGATCCAGGGGCCGATGAAAGCGCCCTGCGCATCGTCGCGCGTATAGAGGCGCATGATGGTCGGCCAGCCGGCCTTCGCCGCTGCATCGGTCAGCACCGGGTTGGAAGAGGCCGGGCTCATCATCAGCGCGCCGGCTTCGGCATAGACGGCGGAAGCCGGAATGCTTGAGCCCGAGCAGGCGTGACCGTCGATGAACTTGGTGCCGTTGGCGACAATACGGTTGGCTACCGACACCGCCTGCTTGGGATCGCACTGGTCGTCCTGGACGTCGAGCTTGATCTGGCGGCCTTCGACACCGCCGGCGGCGTTGATTGCGTCGACGGCCGCTTGTGCGCCTTGCTTGAACTGATCGCCAATGGTGGCCAGCTGACCAGTCATCGGCCCGACCACCGAAACGGTGATGTCGTCGGCGAAAGCGATCGGTGCGCTCATCATCAGGCCGACTATGGCCGCGTTCAAAATACTCAATTTTTTCATGGTGATCCTCCCACTCTCGCGCAGCCGTTCCGGCCGCGCTTCTTTCAGAAGGCGGGACAATTTCATCCTTCACCGGATATGTCTTGGCGCATCGGCGGCGCGCGATTGGGCCTGCAATGTCTAGCCTTGACCATGCTCGGTGATTTGTACGGCCTGGAAAGCAAAAAGCCGCGCCAGCCTTGTTTCGGCCGGTCGCGGCTTTTTGCCGATCGAGCTGTCCCCAAACGCCCCCGCGCCCGAAACCCGATCGCTTCCCTGTTTTTCGCGCGGCTTGGCCGTATGAGGCCTGCCTCGTTCTTGGTCTTGATAGCGCAGCCGTCTTCACGCGGCCTTGTCCCTGGTGGGCGGCCGTCTTCTCGCGGCCTTGACCCAAAGTGTTCCCGCCCTTGATCCCAGTCCCCTTGCAGGGGACCCAGAAACTCAGTGCATGGTCATCCATTCGCGGGCTTCGCGCAGCGCCCTGGCGATCTCGACCTTCGACATGGCGGCCGACAGTTCCGAGCGCAGTTCCGCGGCGCGGGCCGAGCCCTTGATGGCGGCAATGTTGAACCATTTGTGGGCGGCGACGACGTCGGTCTCGCAATCGCGGCCGGTCGCATACATCATGCCCAGTTCGAAAAGAATGTCGGCCTGGGCAGTTGCCCCCATGGCGCCGAAGCCGGCTTCAAGCATTTCAAAACGTGCCATTTTAGTCCCCTGTTCTGGCTCCCGAGAGCTGCTTCCTTCTGCCCCTCGGTATCCCTTGGGCGGCTGCTCTTCCGATGCTTCCGAGAATGCAGCGGAGGCTTGAATCCGTCGTTAAATGGCGTGCTTAATTTGAGGAAAACAAAGCTAAAACAAGAGGTAAACGCGGAAATTCGTTAAGGATACAAAGCCAGCAATCGCGCCGCTTCGTGCCAAATTTGACGAAAATTTGTGAGGCGCGGGTCAAGACTCCGCTAACCACGGCAGACAAAGGCAGCAGGCGGAACGTTTCATTTCTGCTGCGACGAGAGCGGTTTGGGCGGCGTGAGAAATCCTGAAAGCTTCCGTGGCGGCACCGCTTTTGTTTTGCCTGGAGGTGGATTAGCTTACGTTTGCGTAAGGGGCGGAGGAGCACCCCCGGACCCAACAGGGAGGACAGATATGTTTCGAAGAGTGAGCTTGGCCCTCGCGGCCACAGTGATGATGGCCGGGGCGGCATGGGCCGACCCGATCGAAGGCAACTGGAAGACGCAGGCCGGTTCGACGGCGGAGATCGCCGGCAGCAGTGCGTTTTCAATCACGCTCAAGTCCGGCAAACATGCCGGCAAGAACATCGGTTCGTTCAAGGCAGCAGGCGCCAACAAATACACCGGCACCATAACCGACCCGGACACCGACAAGACCTATTCCGGCAAGGCGACGCTTTCAGGCACCTCGCTCAAGATGAGTGGCTGCGTGCTCGGTGGCCTGATCTGCAAGAGCCAGACCTGGCACAAGCTCTGATTGTCAGCATTTCCACTGAATGAGGACGGGGCCTTCAGAGGCCCCGTTTTCGTTTCACCGACGACAGTCCCACACGGCTGGACCTGGCGTCGCTCGCGGCATCGAAACCGGGACCGGTTGCGCCGCCAAAACATCGTCAATCAATTTGAACCGCAGATGAACGCCGGCATCAGAGCCGGTTCAGTTGCATCAGGGCATTCTCATGCGTGTTGAAGGAGACACCACGCAATGCTCGCCCGCCGCTTCACCATCGTCTGCCTGCTGATGAGCCTGTTTGGAATGTTCTTCGCCATCCTCGTCGCCGAGGCCGGCCGTCCGGCTCGCTCCTGGGATGTAGCCAGTTCCAATTCCTGCCGGTTCGGTTGCCCGAGCCACCTGCGCAACTGAACCATTTTCGCCCCTGAAACGACAAAGACCTAGAGAGAGAAAAAAGCAAAAGCCATGAACCGGATCGCCGCCAACGCCATGAAGACCCTTCGGCTCCTGCCGCGGGCGGCGCTCATCCTGACGGTGCTTTCAGCCCCCGTTCTGGCCGTGCCGACGATGCGCTCCAATGCCGACACCACGATCGAAGCGCCGGCACAGAAGAACCACGGCGTTGGCTTCGTGCTGCTGGTCAGCCTGCAACGCGGATAAGTGTCCTTGTCATAGTGCATGTCGTTCTCCCAAACCCGCCGCGGACATGGGATCAGAAAAAGAAAAACGACGCTTTGGCCGGGTTCGGCCACCACACCCCTCCCAACCGCACATCCAAGTCTCTATATTGAGCCATGGAAAAGCGAATCTATCCCCAAGCCATCGAATCGGTCGTCATGCCGGAGCCTTTTGGGCGGCAAAGCTTCACTGACGCCAAAAAAGCTGTCGCGGCGCTGCAGGTCCTTTACGACCGCAACACCAAGTTCCTGCGCGACTCGTTTGCGGCGCTGGCCGAAAGCGGCGACAGTAGCAAGCGCTACCGCGCCTTCTATCCGGAGATCGGCGTCACCACGAACTCGTTCACACAGATCGACTCACGGCAGGCCTATGGCCATATGCCGACGCCGGGGCATTTCTCCACCACCATCACCCAGCCGGCTTTGTTCGAAAGCTATCTCACCGAACAGCTGCGCCTAATCATGCGCAACCACGGCGTTCCGGTCACGGTCTCGGAATCGACCACGCCGATCCCGTTGCATTTTGCCTTCCTCGAAGGCACCCATGTCGACGGCGCGGCTGCCGAGCGCATCAAGCGGCCGATCCGTGACCTGTTCGACGTGCCGGATCTCGACGGCACCGACGACCAGATCGCCAATGGCACGTTCGAAGTGGCTTTTGGCGAGCCAAGGCCGCTGGCGCCGTTCACGGCGCAACGCATCGACTATTCGCTGCACCGGCTGTCGCATTATACGGCGACGACGCCGCAACATTTCCAGAACTTCGTGCTGTTCACCAACTACCAGTTCTATATCGACGAATTCGTCGCCCGCGCCCGCGAGCTGATGGCCAAGGGCGGCGACGGCTATGCCGAATTCGTCGAGCCGGGCAACGTCATCACCAAGGCCGGACAAAGCGCGCCCAGCGAAGGCGTGGCGGCGGCGCGCCTGCCGCAGATGCCGGCCTATCATCTGAAGAAGCCGAACCATGGCGGCATCACTATGGTCAATATCGGCGTCGGTCCTTCCAACGCCAAGACGATCACCGACCATATCGCCGTGCTGCGGCCGCATGCCTGGCTGATGCTCGGCCACTGCGCCGGCCTGCGCAACACCCAGGCGCTCGGCGACTATGTTCTGGCGCATGCCTATGTCCGGGAAGACCATGTTCTCGACGACGACCTGCCGGTCTGGGTGCCGATCCCACCGCTGGCCGAGATCCAGGTGGCGCTGCAGGAAGCGGTCGCCGAGGTCACCGGCCTGTCCGGCTACGATCTCAAGCGCATCATGCGCACCGGCACCGTCGCCACCATCGACAACCGCAACTGGGAACTGCGCGACCAGCGCGGGCCGGTGCAGCGGCTGTCGCAGTCACGCGCCATCGCCCTCGACATGGAATCGGCGACCATCGCCGCCAATGGCTTCCGCTTCCGGGTGCCTTACGGCACGCTGCTGTGCGTCTCAGACAAGCCCTTGCATGGCGAACTGAAATTGCCGGGCATGGCGACCGAATTCTACAAGCGGCAGGTGGCGCAGCATCTGACCATCGGCATCAGGGCGATGGAAAAGCTCGCCGAAATGCCGATGGAGCGGCTACACTCGCGCAAGCTCAGAAGTTTTTCGGAGACGGCGTTCCAGTAGAACAAGGGACATTTCGTCATCTTGATTGAGCCGCATTTCTGCCGATAACGACACAAGATGGCACGGACCCGGAACATGGCGATATCGCTGGCATTCATCGCAATGCTCGCCTGCTCGGTCGCGCTGGTGGCCGGGTTTTTCGGCTTCCTGCACCCGGCCTTCGATTCCTTCGCGCATTTTCGCGTCCATCTGGCGGTGCTGATGGCGCTTTGCGCGCTGCCGCTGCTCGCCACCTCGTTTCGCCTGCAGGCGGCTGTAGCCCTGCTGTTTGCCGTGGCCGCCTTCGTCACCACGTCGAACGCCTTGCCGCGGCTGTGGCCGGTCCAGGCGGCTTTCGAAGCCGCGCCGGGCGACCAGATGGTCTACCGTCTGCTGCAGATGAATTTGCGCTTCGACAATCCGACGCCGAAAAAGGTGCTGTCGCTGATCGGCCGGACCAATCCCGACGTGATCACCCTCGACGAGGTGTCGGAGATGTGGACGACCGAGCTTGGCTATATCACCAGCGCGTACCCGTACCGGATCCTGTGCCCCTACCCCAACGGCGTGTTCGGCGTCGCCCTCTTGTCCAGGCGGCCGTTTGCCGCCGGCACCGAGCCGTTTTGCGAGCGGCGCGGTGCGATGGCCATCGCCAAGGTCGATTTCGGCGGCATCGGCGTCGATGTCGCGGCCATCCATCTCAGCTGGCCATGGCCGCGCGAGCAGGCCTGGCAGATCGGCGAATTGTCGGAGCCGCTGGCCTCGCTCGGCGAGACGGCGATCATGGCGGGCGACTGCAATGCGGCGCCATGGAGCGCGGCGGTGCGGCGCGTCGCATCGCTTGGCCAGCTGACCGTCATGCCGTCGGCGGGGCCGACCTGGATCTACATCAAGCTGCCGGATTTCCTGCGGCGCTTCGTCGGGCTGCCGATCGACCAGGTGTTCAGCAAGGGCGCGGTTGTCATCCATTCAGCCGCGAGGCTGGAGGAAACCGGCTCCGACCACCTGCCGGTGTTGGTGGAATTCTCACTGCGGTCGAACGCGCAAAAGCCTGATGACGAGGACGAAACCGCGACCGTCTCGCTGACATTGCCCGGCCGGACGCGCGGCTGAGGTGCGTCGCATTGGGCCTTAAGTCTTCGTTCTATGCATGTCGTTTTCCCAAAACCGCCGCGCACTTTCCGGCGAAATGCATTGCATTGACCTGCGGCAAATATTTAGGAAGTTGACAGGATCGGCAGCGGGGAATGCACCATGCGCATCAAGCAAAGAGCGAATTTGCTAGGCCTGTGTTCGATGGCCATCTTTCTGCTCGCATCGATCGTGTCATCAAGCGCGGAATCCTATTCCAAACTGCAAAGCGACGGATACAAGACGAGCAAGCTGACGCACGGTGCACCGGGCTCGCTGGGCTGGATCGTCTCCAATGGCGAGAAGAAATTCTTCTGTCGGATGCGGGTCGCGCATGCCTATGTAGGCAAGACTGGCATGGTGGCCATTACCTCTTCAGGCCGGCAGATCGGTTTGAACCGGAAAGTGTATGAAAAATATGCCGGCGGATTCGATCAATCCGCCCCACAACTTTCCGACTTGAAGGCTGGCAGACCCAACGCGCGCGATGTCGGCAATTGCAGCCCGGCGAAATGAGCCGAGCGCCCGTTTACCAGCCCACCAAAGCATTGATGAGGTGCTCGACATGGCCGCCGTCGCGATGCTCGCGCACGTCGAAAGCCACCTGCTTCGCCTCATACTGAGCATAGACGGCGGCGATACGCCGCCGTGCCTCGTTGCGTGTCCTGTTGCAGAATGGATCGCCGGCAAATTTCAGGCCGCGAACCGATTTCTCGCTGGCCCGCATCATCTCCCTGGCGATGCGGCCATGGCTCTCTTCATGGGCGCGAACGCCAGCAAAAAACCGATCCCAGCGCCTCTGCAGCGCCGGCGTCGCGGTCGAGGCGACGTGAGGAAAAGTGTAGGTGAGATTGAGCGTTCCATTGGCCTGGCGCAGTTGGCAGGCGCCGTTGCTGTGGCTGACGTCGAAGTCCCAATCCACAGTGTAGGCGGTCTGCGCGATGGCGCGGGTCATGAAGCCGTGCTTCGGACCCCTGCGGTCCATGGCCACGACCAGCCCGGCACCCGTGGTTCCGGTGATGTCGTACGTCCGTGTTTTGACCAGCACCTTCGTGCCGGCGGAGGCTGCCGGCGCCAAGCCACATGCGGCGCCGATCGCTACAAGGCACGTCAGAACTGCCAGTCGCATGGTCGTCTCTCCGTGTCGGCAGAGAAAGAAACACATGAAGGCGGCAGTTTCAACAGTCCTGGTGTCTCACATGCCCTGATAGACCGGGCCTTCGCCGCCCTGCGGCGGTACCCAGTTGATGTTCTGGTTCGGATCCTTGATGTCGCAGGTCTTGCAGTGGACGCAATTCTGCGCGTTGATGACGAAGCGCACATCCTTGGCCTCGGGGTCGGCGGCGGCGTTGCCGTCCTTGTCGACCCATTCGTAGACGCCGGCCGGGCAATAGCGCGTCGACGGCCCGGCAAAGACATCATGCTCGGAGCGCTGCTGCAGGGCCATATCGCCGACCAGCAGATGCACCGGCTCGTTTTCCTCGTGGTTGGTGTTGGACAGGAACACCGAGGACAGCCGGTCAAAAGTCAGCACGCCGTCCGGCTTGGGATACACGATCTTCTCGTGCTTGGCGGCCGGCTCCAGCGTCGCATAGTCGGCCTTGCCGTGCTTCAGCGTGCCGAACGGCGAGAAGCCGAACAGCGTGTTCAGCCACATGTCGAGGCCGCCAATGCCGACGCCGATGATGGTGCCGAAGCGCGACCATAGCGGCTTGACGTTGCGCACCTTCTTCAGGTCCTTGCCGATGTCGGTCGCCCGCCACGCCGCTTCGTAAGAAGCCAACTCGTCATTGGCGCGCCCGGCGCCGATTGCCTGGGCAACATGCTCGGCCGCCAGCATTCCCGACAGCACGGCATTGTGCGAACCCTTGATGCGCGGCACGTTGACGAAGCCGGCGGCGCAACCCATCAGCGCACCGCCGGGGAAGGAGAGTTTCGGCACCGATTGCCAGCCGCCTTCGGTGATGGCGCGCGCGCCATAGCCCAGCCGCTTGGCGCCGGCGAAGGTGCCGGCGATTGCCGGATGGGTCTTGAAGCGCTGGAACTCCTCGAATGGCGACAGCCAGGGGTTCTTGTAGTTGAGGTGGAGGACGAAACCGACCGCCACCTGATTGTCCTCGAGATGATAGAGGAACGAGCCGCCGCCGGTCTTCATGTCGAGCGGCCAGCCGAAGGAATGCTGCACCAGGCCTGGCTTGTGGTTCTCCGGCTTGACCTGCCAGAGCTCCTTGAGGCCGATGCCGTATTTGCCGGGCTCGCGGCCGTCGGAAAGCTTGTATTTGGCGATCAGCTGCTTGGCGAGCGAGCCGCGTGCACCTTCGCCGATCAGCACATATTTGCCCATCAGCGCCATGCCCGGCGCAAAGCCTGGACCGTGCGAACCGTCCTTCTCGACACCCATGTCGCCGGTGACGACACCGGTGACAGCGCCGGCCTCGTTGTAGAGCAGGCCGACCGCGGCAAAGCCCGGATAGATCTCGACGCCGAGCGCCTCGGCCTTGGTCGCCAGCCAGCGGCAGACATTGCCGAGCGAGACGATGTAGTTGCCGTGATTGTTCATCAACGGCGGCATCAGGAAATTGGGCAGACGGAATGAGCCGGCAGGCCCGAGCACCAGGAAATGGTCGTCGGTGACCGGCGTCTTGAAGGGATGTCCCTCGTCCTCGCGCCAGCCCGGCAACAGCCGGTCGATGCCGATCGGATCGACGACGGCGCCGGACAGGATGTGGGCGCCAACCTCGCCACCCTTTTCCAGCACGACGACGGAAAGCTCGGGGTTGACCTGCTTGAGACGGATCGCTGCGGCCAGCCCCGCCGGGCCGGCGCCGACGATGACCACGTCGAATTCCATGCTTTCGCGTTCGATATCGCTCATCAACCCCTCCGCGCTGGCTTACTGCACTGACGCATCTTGCTGGCTCATGCGCTGCATAGCGCATCAATCCGCGACAGGAAACCGGCGCGGACGTGACAATGCCGATTTCGCCAAAAAGTCGCGGATAACATCCGTTTCGTCCCCGCCTGCAAGCAATTCCCACATTTTAATTGTTCGACGGCTTGGATATCGGCCATACTTCGCGCCATGCGCATTCCTGAGCCATCCGGCTTTTCATCGACGCGCTTTTTTTCCACGCCCGGCCGGATGTGCCGCGTGCTGCTTTTGGCCCTTTCAACGCTGGCGCCCATAAGCGCCCATGCCGATCAGGTAAAAGTGTGGGCGACCGGAGCCTATTCCTTTTCCGATGAGCTTGGCGGCTTCCGTATCACCGGGGCTTCGGGCACCGGCACGAAGGAGGATCCGCTGGTCATCACCGAAGAGCTGAATTCGGCGACGCCGGTAACGCTGACCATCCGCACGACGAAGCCGATCCAGGCCTTCGGCGCTGCCGGCGATTTCGCCAACGGCGTCATGTACATGCGCATCGACGTGCTCAACAACAGCGGCCAGGCCTGGGTCGAGTTCCAGTTCGAGCTGCAGGAAATCCTCGACCGGCCGAGCGTGTTCGGCGACGGCCTGTCGTTCGACCAGCGCAACAAGACGCCCGACAACATCCGGTCGAGCAGTTTTGCCGATTTCGACCGCGACTTCGAACCCTATGACCGCTTGCTGTTCAAGAACGGCAAGATCGACCCGCTGAAGACCGGCAGCTTCGAATTCCTGATCACCGACTACACGCCGCGCTGGACGTTCTATCTGGTGCAGGATCCGCGCATACCAACTGGCTGAACTTGCAAATTGCCGCTCGCCGGACGAATGTGCGCGGCATGACTGCCGCCTCCCCCAACAGCCCGACCGACATCGCCGACATCCTGGCCTTCTACGCCAGCGCCGGCGTCGATGAGGCGCTTGAGGAGCAGCCGGTGAACCGGTTTGCCGAGGCGGCGCCGAAGCCGCCTGAGCGGGCACCGGTGACAGCCGCGCCTGCCGGTGAGGCCGCCCCACAGCCACGCTCGACGAGCCTGTCGCGTGGCGAAGCCAGCAGCTTGCCGGATGCGCCGGTGCGCATGCCCGCCACCACGGTGCCCGACGAGGCGCAAGCGGCACTGGCGAGGCAGCTGGCGACAACTGCCAAAACCCTTGACGAGCTTCGCCAGCACATGGCGGCATTCGACGGCTGCAATCTCAAGTTCACTGCCAAGAACCTGGTGTTCGCCGACGGAAATCCTGAAGCTTCGGTGATGCTGGTCGGCGAGGCGCCCGGCCGCGACGAGGACCTCGAGGGCCTGCCCTTCGTCGGCCGCTCAGGCCGGCTGCTCGATCGCATCCTGGCGGCCATCGGCCTCGACCGGACCTCGGTCTACATCGCCAATGTCATTCCCTGGCGCCCGCCAGGCAACCGCACGCCGACACCGCACGAGACCGAGATCTGCCGGCCGTTCATCGAGCGGCAGATCGAGCTGGTCAATCCCAAGGTGCTGGTCAATCTCGGCGGCCCTTCCGCAAAAACCTTGCTCAACACCAGCGAAGGCATCTTGCGGCTACGTGGCAACTGGCGCGTCCACACCACGGCTTCGGGCATTGCCATTCCGGCCATGCCGACACTGCACCCGGCCTACCTCCTGCGAACGCCAGCGCACAAGAAGCTGGCGTGGCGGGACTTTCTTGAGGTGAAGGCGAAACTGCGGTCGCTGGGAGAATAGCCAATCTTCTCAGGGGATTTGTCCCTAGAGACAGAGGGCGCGCGAGGAGGACCGCCGGCCTCTGCGGTCGTGCTCTTACCTGCCGACCCCGCTCTCTGACAGCAGGAACGTAATCTGAGCGAAGCAGAGCACCAAGCCTAGACGTGCCAGCCATTTCCCTGCATTCGGCGCTTTCGCATCGATAGCAAATGCGATCGCAAAGAATACGAGAGCCTCTGCGACAAGAAGGTAGTCGAAGCCGCCGATGGTCAGTTGCACAGGCAAAGCGAAAAGAAGGGCGACAGGAAGAACGAGCCAGCCCAGTAAATAGGCAAAGCTCTTGCCGAGGACGGCAAGCAGAGCCGAATAGGCCGCCAACGCAGCAAGATAACGACCAACTCGCCCCACATCACGCCCCTGCAAGAGCAGCGAGAATGGCATGTTGGCGTTAATGAAGTGCAGCAGCGTGAAGGCGCCCCTCACCCGGCCGGCATTTGGAAAGTTCGGATTTAGCCTCGGCTGTCCTCTTCCATGACCTCGGAGGTAATGGAAATGGAGCTGGTTCCGGCATAGTTTGCCTCCATGACAACAGCCCAAACCTCCGCCGGCAGCCTTATCCGCGAGTGGCGCACGCGCCGGCGCATGAGCCAGCTCGACCTCGCCATGGAGGCCGAGATTTCGCAGCGGCATCTCTCCTTCGTCGAAAGCGGCCGCGCGGCGCCCTCGCGCGAGATGGTGCTGCATCTTGCCGAACAGCTGTCGATCCCACTGCGGCAACGCAACCAGCTGCTGCTGGCGGCGGGCTTTGCCCCGAGCTTCGGCGAACGGTCGCTCGGCGACGCAACGCTGGCGCCGGCTATGGCGGCCGTCGACATCGTGCTCAAGGGGCATGAGCCGTTCCCCGCGCTGGCCGTCGACCGCCACTGGAACCTGGTTTCGGCCAACGCCGCCATCGGTCCGTTCCTGGCCGATGTGGCTGAGCCTTCGCTGCTGACGCCGCCGGTCAATGTGCTGCGGCTCAGCCTGCATCCCGGCGGCATCGCGCCGCGCATCGTCAACCTCGCGGAATGGCGCACCCATCTGCTTGAGCGGCTGAAACACCAGAACGATGCCTCCGGCGATCCGATCCTGGTCGAGCTGGAGCAAGAGCTGCGGACCTACCCGTCCGGTTTGAAAGGCAGCCGGCCGATGCCGGTCGAACCCAACGCCATCGTGCATCCGTTGCGGCTAGCGCATGGCGATCAAGTGCTGTCCTTCATCAGCACCATCACCGTGTTCGGCACGCCTCTCGATGTGACGCTGTCGGAACTGGCGATCGAGTCTTTCTTTCCCGCTGACGAACAGACGCGAGCGGTGCTGGTGCGATTGGCGAAGGAGCGAGCCGAACGCTCCTGATCACTCCGGAGGCGGCGCCGCCTTTCGGGTGCGGGTGCGCTCCAGGCCAAGCTGGCGCTCGCGCCAGATGATGAAGATGCCGGCGGCGACGACGATCACGCCGCCGACGAGCGTGTTGATGGTGGCGACATCGCCGAAAGCGAAATAGCCGACGACAACACCGAGGATCATCGAGGTGTATTCGAACGGCGCCACGACCGAGGCTTCGGCATGGCGATAGGCTGCCGTCATCAAGATCTGCGCCAGCCCGCCGCAGAAGCCCGCGGTGACGAGCAGACCCGCCTGCGGCGGCGTCAGCGCCTGCCAGCCGAAGGGCAGCGATAGCAGCGCCATCACACTTGCCGTCGCCGAAAACCACAGCACGATGGTCGCCGTCCTTTCGGTCTGGACGAGGTTGCGTACCAGCAGGATGGCATTGGCGGAAATTGCCGCGGAAACAAGGGCGGCGATAACACCGATCACTTCCTGGTCGCCAAGCGCCGCGCCCGAACTCAACAGCGTCAGTTCCGGCCAGGAGATGATCAGCACGCCGACGAGACCAACCGCGACCGCGCTCCAGCGATAGACGCGGATGGCTTCACCGAGAAAGAGCGAACTGAACACCACCACCAGCAAAGGCTGCGCGTAATTCAGTGTGATCGCATCCGGCAACGGCAGCCTGGTCAACGCAAAGAAGCCAAGCCCCATGGCGCAGACGCCAACGACGCCGCGCGCAATGTGGTTGAGCGGACGTTTGGTCGCAAACGCCGTGCCCAGTTTTCCCCTGAAGGCCAGAAAAGCAATGATCGGGAAGATGGCGAAGAAGGAGCGGAAAAAGACGATCTGACCGGCAGGCAAAGTGCCGGCCGCCTTGATGCAGGTTTGCATGCCGACAAAGACCGCCACCGACATGACTTTGAGCATGATCCCGGTCAGCACGCGACCGGGATGATCGGACAGTTTCTCGGCCGCGTGGCCCCCCGGCCTCGCTGTCACTGTCTTGTTGCTTCCTGGATCGCCGCCCAGATGCGCGCCGGCGTTGCCGGCATGTCGATGTGCCTGATGCCATAGGCGCGATGCAGTGCGTCGGTCACGGCGTTGAGCGCTGCCGGCGTCGAGCCGATCGTGCCCGCCTCGCCGGCGCCCTTGATGCCAAGCGCGTTGGTGGTTGAAGGCACGTTGCGGGTTTCGAAATGGAAGAACGGAAAATCGTCGGCGCGCGGCATGGCGTAGTCCATGAAGCTCGCCGTCAGCAATTGCCCATCCTCGCCATAGATGGTGTCCTCGGTCAGCGCCTGGCCGATGCCCTGGACGACGCCGCCATGCACCTGGCCGGCCAGCAGGATCGGGTTCACGGTGACACCGAAATCGTCGACGATGGTGTAGCGGACGATCGCCGTCGTGCCGGTGTCGGGATCGATCTCGACCTCGCATATATGGGTGCCGTTCGGATAGGTGCACTCGTCCTGGACGAATTCGCCAAATCCCTTGAGATCGTCCGGGTTCTTGGCGGCCTTGGCAATGCTTGAAAAATCGATCGTGCGGTCGGTGCCGACAATGCGGGCAACGCCATCGGACAATTCGATATCGCCGGCTGAAGCCTCCAGCTCGTCGGCGGCGATGCGCTTGATCTTGTTGGCCAGATCCTCGCCGGCGCGAGACGCTGATACACCGCCGAGCGGAATCGAACGCGAGCCGCCGGTGCCACCGCCGGCCTTCAATTCGTCGGTGTCGCCCTGACGGACATGGATCTTGTCGATATCGAGATTGAGCTTTTCCGAGAGAAACTGCGCATAGGCGGTGGCATGGCCCTGCCCGTTGGTCTGGGTGCCGATCTTCAGCGTCACTGTGCCGTCGCCGTTGAGTTCGACAAAGGCCGGTTCCGAACCCGGGAAGGCGCAGGCCTCGATGTAGGTGGCCATGCCGATGCCACGGATCTTTCCAGTCGCCTTCGACTGCGCCACCCGTTCGGGAAATGCTTTCCATTCAGCCTGCTCGATGGCGCGGTTCATGTGACCTTCGAATTCGCCGGTGTCGTAAAGACGGCCGGTCTGAGTGCGGTAGGGGAATTGCTCGGGCCGGATGAAATTGCGCCTACGGATCTCTTCGACCGGCAGGCCAAGATCGTGGGCACAGGCGTCGACCAGCTTTTCCAGCAGGAATGCCGCTTCCGGGCGGCCAGCGCCGCGATAGGCGTCGACCGGGCAGGTGTTGGTGTAGAGGCCGGTCACGGACACGTCTAGCGCCTGGATGTCGTAGACTCCGGTCGACATGGTGACGCCGATATAGGGGATAAACGGCCCGTATTGCGAGACATAGGCGCCGATATTGGCGCGCAAATCGACCTTCATGCCGAGGAAGCGGCCATCCTTGTCCAGCGCCATTTCAGCGGTCACTACATTGTCGCGGCCTTGCGCATCGGTGAGGAAATGCTCCGTGCGATCGCCGGCCCATTTCACAGGACGGCCAAGCCGCTTCGCCGCCTCGAGCACCAGCGGATGTTCACGATAGACAAAGGCTTTCGGCCCGAAGCCGCCGCCGACGTCCGGCGTGATGACGCGCAGCTGGTCCTTCTTGATCTTGAACAGGTCGGCCAGGATGTACTGCATGGAATGCACGCCCTGAGACCCGGTGGTCAGCACGAAGCGGTTCTCGTCGGCCTTCCACTCGCCGATCGCCGAGCGCGGTTCCAAATAGTTGCAGACCAGCCGGTTGTTGACAAATTCGATGCGGCTGACGGTGGCGGCCTTGGCGAAAGCCGCCTTGGTCTTCGCCTTGTCACCGATGTGATAGGTGAAGGCGCGGTTGGAGCCGAGTTCCGGCCAGACCAGCGGCGTGCCTTCGGCAAGCGCCGTTGCCGTGCCTGACGCGGCATCTTCGCCATCATAGTCGACGTCGATCAGCTCGGCCGCGTCCTGCGCCAGCGCGCGGCTGTCGGCGACGACGAAGGCGACGGCGTCGCCGACATAATTGACCCGGTCGCGGCACAGGATCGGGATGTCGCGGGTCGGCGCCCTGGTGCCGTCCGGCTGTTTCTGCATGACGCCGGATTTCAGCTTGCCGAGATGGGTGAGATCCGCACCGGTCAGCACCAGATGGACGCCGGGCGCCGCCTTGGCGGCCTCGAGCGAACCGATGCTGAAGCTTGCCTTGGCCACCGGCGAGCGCAGGACATAGCCGTGCAGCAGGCCTGCCGGCCGGATATCGTCGGTGTAACGGCCCTCACCCTTGATGAAGGCTTGGTCCTCGCCACGCAGCACAGAAGCGCCCATGCCGAATTTCGGTGTGACCACGGTCATGCATGCCTCACGATGATGATTGGAAAGCGAACGCCTGAAATAGGCATTGCCGCAGTTTTGTCGAGGGACCGTTTCGTGTAAAGAGCGCGGACTTCAACTTTTTTGGACCAGCGGACACACTTTTCGCCACGGAAATCGACAGGAAAACCTAGGGAATGCGTACCGATACCGGCCAGGTCTTCAAGCTCGAAGACTATCGCCCCAACGATTATCTCATTCCGGAAACCAGCCTCACTTTCCGCCTTTCGCCAGAGGCAACGCGCGTCATCGCCGTGCTGACGATCGAACGCCGCGACGGCGTGGCGGCCTTAGTGCCGCTGCTGCTGGACGGCGACGGGCTGACGCTCATTCGTGTCGCCATCGACGGCCACGAACTTGCGCCGGCCGATTTTCTGGCCACGCCGGATCAGTTGACCATCCTTCAGCCACCGGCAACGACCCGCTTCCAACTGCTCATCGAAACCGAACTGGCGCCGGCGCGCAACGAGGCGCTGATGGGCCTCTATCGTTCGAGCAACGTCTATTGCACGCAATGCGAGGCAGAAGGCTTTCGTCGCATCACCTACTTCCTCGATCGCCCCGATATCCTGTCCGTCTATACGGTGCGCATCGAGGCAAAGCGCGATGAGGCGCCGCTGCTCCTCTCCAACGGCAACCCGGCCGACAGCGGCGCGCTTGCCGACGGCTGGCACTATGCTGGATGGCACGACCCCTTCCCCAAGCCGTCCTATCTGTTCGCGCTGGTGGCCGGCGCTCTCGGCAAACTGGCCGACAGTTTCGTCACCATGTCAGGCCGCACGGTCGAGCTCGGCATCTATGTCGAGCCGGGCAAGGAACGGCTCGCCGGCTACGCCATGGATGCGCTCAAGCGGTCGATGCAATGGGACGAGGAGGCGTTCGGCCGCGAATACGACCTCGACGTCTTCAACATCGTCGCCGTGTCGGATTTCAACATGGGCGCCATGGAGAACAAGGGCCTCAACATCTTCAACGACAAATATGTGCTGGCCGACCAGGAGACCGCGACGGATGCCGATTTCGCCAATATCGAGGCGATCATCGCGCATGAGTATTTCCACAACTGGACCGGCAACAGGATCACCTGCCGCGACTGGTTCCAGCTCTGCCTGAAGGAAGGGCTGACGGTCTTTCGCGATCACGAATTCTCCGCCGACCAGCGCTCGCGGCCGGTCAAGCGCATTGCCGAAGTGCGCACGCTGCGCGCGCATCAGTTTCCTGAGGATCAGGGACCACTGGCACATCCGGTGCGGCCGCGTCGCTACCGCGAGATCAACAATTTCTACACGGCGACGGTCTACGAAAAGGGCTCGGAAGTGGTGCGCATGATCCGCACCATCCTCGGCGCCGAGACGTTCCGCGCCGGCATGGACCTCTATTTCGAGCGCCATGACGGCCAGGCGGCGACGATCGAGGATTTTGTCAAGGTGTTCGAGGATGTATCCGGCCGCGACCTGTCGCAGTTTTCGCTGTGGTACCATCAGGCGGGCACGCCCAATCTGACGGTCAGTTCGACGCACAATGCGGCGGCGCAGGAATTCACGCTCGAAATCGAACAGTCGGTGCCGCCGACACCGTCGGAAAGCCGCAAGCGGCTGATGCACATTCCGCTGGCCTTCGGCCTGGTCGGCGCCGGCGGCAAGCCGGTTGCCTGGCGCGGCGTCGAAGGCGCTGTCGTCGAGGATGGCGTCATCCATATCCGCAAGCGCCGGCACATGGTGCGCTTTTCCGGCGTTGCCGAGCGCCCGGCGGTGTCGCTCAACCGCGGCTTTTCGGCGCCGATAACGCTTTCGGTCGAGCAGAGGGCCGACGACCAGTTCTTCCTGGCCGCCCATGACAGCGACGCCTTCTCGCGCTGGCAAGCGTTCAACACGCTGCTGACCGATGCGCTGATCGCCGCCTTCCGCCAGACCCTTGGCGGCAAGCAGACCGAGTTCACCGCCCGGCTGACCGGGCTTGCCGGCAAGATCGCCGGCGACGAGACACTGGAGCCGGCCTATCGGGCGCTGGCGCTGGCGCTTCCCGGCGAGTCCGACATTGCCCGCGACATCGGCAAGAGCATCGATCCCGACGCCATCTTCTCGGGCCGCGAGGCGCTGGCGCTGGCGATTGCCAAGGCGAACCGGGACACCTTCGCCAGCCTCTACGATCGCCTTGCCGACGACGGCCCGTTCAGCCCGGACGCGGCCAGCGCCGGGCGACGGGCGCTGCGCAACACCTTGCTGGATTATCTCGCGCTGCTTCCGGGCGGTGCAACACTTGCCGCCGAGCATTTCCGGGCCGCGACCAACATGACGGACCGCGCCGCCGCGCTCACCGTGCTTGCGCACCGTCATCATGGTGCGCCCGAGGCGGTCAAGGCGCTGGCGGATTTCGAGGCGAAATATGGGTCCGATGCGCTGGTCATGGACAAATGGTTCCAGATCCAGGCCAGCGTACCGGGTCCGCAAACCGTCTACGCGATGCGTGCGCTGACCAGTCACCCGGCCTTCTCGATGGCCAACCCGAACCGGGTGCGCTCACTCATCGGCACGTTTTCCAGCGCCAACCAGACCGGCTTCCACCGCGCCGACGGCGAAGGCTACCGGTTCTTTTCGCAAACCGTTCTGGAGGTCGAAAAACGCAACCCGCAGGTGGCGGCGAGGCTGGCGACGGCTCTCAGGTCATGGCGCGCGCTTGAGCCCGGCCGCCAGGCCAAGGCCAGGGAAGCGCTGCTGGCCATCGCCGGTGCCGAGAACCTGTCGGCGGATCTGCGCGATATTGTCGAGCGCACGCTGGCTTGATCCCTCCCCCTTGAGGGGAGGGTGGACAGCCGCCGAAGGCGGATGGACGGGTGGGGTCGTTGCAGCAGTGCGCGACCTCGACCAACTTCGACCGTGATTGAACAAGTCGAGCACTTCGCCGAGGACCCCACCCGGCCCTTCGGGCCACCCTTCCCTCAAGGGGGAGGGATTCCTGCGTTATTTCAATCAATTTTTAATCTTTTTTCCCCGCGCCTATGGACAAGGCGAATCACCTTTGATTCTTTACAGACGATTCGGAAGTGCGGTGTTGCCGGATCGTCAAGCGTACGGAAATTCGGGGAGTGCCATTTATGGCCAAGGCGGACGCGTGGGGCGCGCCCGAAGGGACGGCTTTTGAACGGCGCGAGGCGCGAGGCGACGGTCTCGCCGGCAACACGCGGCTCATCGCCGAACCTGCCTACCGGCGGCTGCTGGCAGCCGAGCCGCTGCTGCGCCGATCGATACCGGCTCTCATCATCACCTTTCTGATCGTCATAGCGGCGCTGCGGGTCCTGTCGCTGATGAACGAGCGCGACGATGTCGAGCGCGACGCCAAGGCGATCCTGTCGCTGGCCGCCGGTCAAATGGCCAGCGCGATCGCGGCCGATCCGAATGCCGCATCCGGCGCCGTCCAGGATCTTCTGGAGAACACCAGCCGCCAGGGCGCGATGGGCCGCAGCCATGTGCTTGCCATCACCGACGGCGCCTTCAAGATCGTAGCGGTGTCGCCGCTGACGACAGGCTGGCAGGGACGGTCGCTCGACGGCCTCGTCCAGGGCGGCCAGCCGTTGTTCATGTTCGGCGACCGCGCCGGGGTCATGAATGTCAGCATCGGCGGACAGGACTGGTTTGCCGCTGTCAGCCTGACCAAGGACAGGAAGAATGCCGCGGCAGTGCTGGTGCCGCAGGAAGCGATCTTCGATACCTGGCGCAAGACGGTCTCGCTCAACGTCACCCTGTTCGTGCTGACGGCCGGTGTGCTGATCATCATCCTCTACGCCTATTTCGGCCAGGCATCGCGCGCCCAGACAGCCGACCGTATCTATCTCGAAGCGCACCAGCGCATCGACATGGCGCTGGTTCGCGGCCGCTGCGGCCTGTGGGACTGGGACATGGTGCGCGGCAAGATGTACTGGTCGCGCTCGATGTACGACATGCTGGGCTACGAGCCCTGCGACACAATGCTGTCGTTCGGCGAGGTCGACGAGATCATCCATCCCGAGGACGGCGATCTGTTCCAACTCGCCAACCGGATCGTCGAACGCGAGATCGACCATATCGATCAGGTGTTCCGCATGCGCCATGCCGACGGACAATGGGTGTGGATGCGCGCCCGGGCGCAAGTGATCGACCCGGAAGCGCCGGAGATCCAGCTGATCGGCATCGCCGTCGACGTCACCGAGCAACGGCACCTGGCGCTGCGCTCCGAGGCGGCGGACCTGCGGTTGCGSACCGCSATCGAGAACATCAACGAATCCTTCGTGCTGTGGGATGCCRCCCAGCGGCTGATCATGTGCAATTCCAAATACCAGCAGGACAATGGCCTGTCGGACCGCGACGTGATGCCGGGTGCCTCGCGCGCCGTGCTGGAAGAACGCATGCTGGCCTTCGCCTCGGAACGGCGGCTTGCCAACAGCAATGGCCCGCAAGGCGGCGCCACTTTCGAGCGGCAGCTGGCCGATGGGCGCTGGCTGCAGGTGAATGAATTGCGCACCCGCGACGGCGGCACCGTCTCGGTCGGCTCCGACATCACCCAGATCAAGCTCCACCAGGAGAAGCTGGTCGACAGCGAACGCCGGCTGATGGCGACCATCCACGATCTCAGCCTTGCACGGCGCGCGGAGGAAGAGCGCTCGCGCGAGTTGGTCGAGCTCAACCGCAAATACATGAAAGAAACCGAGCGCGCCGAGGCGGCGAACAGGGCCAAATCCGAGTTCCTGGCCAACATGTCCCACGAATTGCGCACGCCGCTCAACGCCATAATCGGCTTTTCGGAACTAATGGAACAGGGCCTGTTCGGGCCGCTCGGTTCGTCGCGCTACGAGGAATATGCCACCGACATCAACGGCAGCGGCAAGTATCTGCTGGGCGTCATCAACGACATACTCGACATGTCGAAGATCGAGGCTGGCCAGTTCTCGATGGACCGCGAGGAAATCGATCTCTGTCCGCTGATCAAGGAGACGGTGCGCGTCGTCTCGCTGCAAGCGGCGGAAAAATCGATCACGGTGGAAACCCGCATCGCCGATGCGATGACGCTGTTCGCCGATCGCCGGGCAATCAAGCAGATCGCCATCAACCTGCTATCGAATGCGGTGAAGTTCACGGGCCAGGGCGGCCACATTTCGGTGCGCGCCCGCAACACATCCGGCGCGCTGGTGCTGACCATCGAGGACAATGGCTGCGGCATTCCGAAGGAGGCGCTGGGCAAGCTCGGCCGGCCGTTCGAACAGGTGCAGAACCAGTTCTCCAAGAGCCATGCCGGCTCCGGCCTTGGCCTCGCCATCTCGCGCTCGCTGGCCGAGCTGCAGGGCGGTGCGCTCAAAATCCGCTCGACCGAAGGCGTCGGCACGATCGTGTCGGTGCGCATCCCGATCAAGAAGTCGTCGCAGCCGGTGAAGGCCGCCGCCTGATCCGCGACATGTCTCCGGCGGCTCGCACCGCCGGAGCTTTTGTCGCCGATTACTCCATGCTGTCGTCGCCACCGCCCCATTGACGGCGATGGCCCATGCGGCCGCCTTTCGGCAGTTCGCTCTTTTCGATCTTGCCGTCATTGTTCTTGTCGAGCATGGCAAAGACCTTCTTCTCACGGCTGGTGATGTCGTCGGTCGTCAGCGTGCCGTCGCCCTTGGAGTCGTAGCGAGCGATGATGCGCTTGGCCATCTGCTCGAAGCGCGCCTTCTCCAGCGCGTCGGCGAGCTGCGCCACGGTCAGCTTGCCGCCATTGTCGGCGACGATCTTCTTCAGCCGATCATTCATGGCGTCGGAGAACTGGTCGAAGGTGATGGTGCCGTTCGAATCCTTCATCGCCTTGTCGAGGCGCATCATCATGCCGTGGCGCGGCTGGCCGCCATAGTGTTCGTCGGCATAGGCCACAGAGCCGGCGGCGCCGGCCAGGGCGACGAAAGCGATGGCAAGTCTGGTTGTCGTTCTCATGGTCTTCTCCTGTTGCATCGTCACCCCCGATGCTCGAAACAGAACGTGCGGCCTGTTGCCGTCACGGTCGTTTCGTACGAAGCAGAAGGTCAAATTCCTTTCTGACCTTTTGCGACGTCTCTTTGAGGTGTGCTTCCAGCACACCGAAATCCGGCAGGTCGGTGACCGCCAGAAGCAGATCCGAAAGCCCAGGCGGAACGTCATCGCGCTCGAACACGCCGGTGAGGCAGAGCCGCGTCATCTGGGTCAGCGCCAGATAGAGCGCGTAGGCTTCGCCGAGATCCTGCCGGACCTGGACGTCAGCAAAATCCGGCGCCAGGCGGGACAGGATTTCGGCTGTCCCGGTCGCACGGCGGCCGGCTTCGACCTGCCCTGATATCACAGCCACCTGCGCGATGAATTCGAGATCGATGAGACCGCCCGGGATCAGCTTGATGTCCCAGAGGTCGCGTGGCGGCTTCTCCTTCTCGATCATCGCACGCATCTCGGTTGCCTCGGCCATCACCTTGGCGCTGTCGCGCGGCAGGGCGAGCACTGCCGCCACCTCGGCCTCGACCTCGGCGCAAAGTGCTGCGTCGCCGCCAATGGCACGGGCTCGCACCAGCGCCATGTGCTCCCAGGTCCAGGCCTCCTGGCGCTGGTACTTCTTGAAGGCATCGATATGGGTGGCGACCGGTCCCTTGTTGCCGGATGGCCGCAAGCGAAGATCAAGTTCGTAGAGAACGCCCTCGGCCGTCGGCGCGGAGACGGCAGCGATCAGCCGCTGCGTCATGCGGGTGTAGTAGTGCGATGGCGCAAGCGGCTTGTCGCCGTCGGACTCGTCGGCATCGTGGTCGTGATCGTAGAGCAGGATGAGGTCGACGTCGGAGCCCGCCGTCAGTTCGCGGCTGCCGAGCTTGCCCATGCCGAGCAGCGAAACCGTGCCGCCGGCGATGCGGCCATGGCGCCGCGCGAATTCCGCGGTGACCGCCAGCAAGGCTGCTTCGATGGTGAGATCGGCGAGATCGGAAAAGGCGCGGCCGGCACGGGCCGGATCGATTGATCCGGCAAGCAGCCTGACGCCGATGAGGAATCTTTGCTCGGAGGCAAAGATGCGCAAGCGGTCGAGCACGTCCTCATAGGCCCTGTCGCCTTCGAGGAAGGCGGAAAGCCGGGCGGACAGGTAAGCGCGGTTGGGCAATTCGGTCAGCAGTGCCGGGTCGAGCAGTCCATCGAAAACATGCGGCCGGCGGGTGATGATCGCGGCCAGCCTCGGTGCGGCGCCCATGATGGTCGCCATCAGCTTGAGCAGCGCCGGATTGGACTGCAGCAGAGAAAACAGCTGAATGCCGGCGGGCAAGCCGGCGAGGAACTCGTCGAAGCGCATCACCGCTTCGTCCGCCCTGCGTGTCTGGCCAAAGGACTGCAGCAGCGCCGGCGTCAGCTCCGTCAGCCGCTCGCGTGCTTCGGCCGACCGGGTGACCCTATAGCGGCCGAAATGCCAGCCGCGGATGACCCGGCAGATGTCGCTCGGCCGCTGAAAGCCGAGGCCGCTCAAGGTCTTCAACGTGTCGGGGTCGTCGACATCGCCGGTAAAGACCAGATTGCCGATGCCCGCCGAGAGTTCGGGTGCGGTTTCGAACAGCGCCGCATAGTGGCGCTCAACCTGATGCAGCGCGGCTCGGAATGCCTCGGCAAAGGCCGCCGCATCGGCAAAACCCAGCATGTGGGCAATGCGCTCGAGCCCCTCGTCATTGTCGGGCAGGATATGCGTCTGCTCGTCGGCAACCATCTGGATGGCATGCTCGACGCGGCGCAGGAACCAGTACTGCTTGGTGAGCGCGTCGCGCGCATCGGCGGTGATCCAGCCGCGCACGGCCAACTGGCCGAGCATCGGCACGGTCTCGCGGCCGCGCAGTTCGGGAAAACGGCCGCCGGCGATGAGCTGCTGGGTCTGAACGAAGAACTCGATCTCGCGAATGCCGCCGCGGCCGAGCTTGACGTTGTGGCCCTTCACCGCGATCTCGCCATGACCCTTGTGGGCGTGGATCTGGCGCTTGATCGAATGGACGTCGGCAATCGCCGCGTAATCCATGTACTTGCGCCAGACATAGGGCTGCAACTCCTTCAGGAAGGCCTCGCCGGCAGCCAGATCGCCGGCCACCGGTCGCGCCTTGATCATGGCGGCGCGCTCCCAGTTTTGGCCGCGCGCCTCATAGTAGCGCAGCGCTGCCTCGACCGGGATGGCCAGCGGGGTCGAACCGGGATCGGGCCGCAGCCTGAGATCAGTGCGGAAGACATAGCCATGCTCGGTGCGGTCCTGCAGGATGCAGACCAGCCGGCGGGTCAGGCGTGCAAACAGCTCAGTCGCGTCGAGCGGGTCGACGATTGCCGGCGCGTCCGGATCGAAGAAAACGACGAGGTCGATGTCGGAGGAGTAGTTCAACTCATGCGCGCCAAGCTTGCCCATGCCGAGCAGGATCCAGCCCGACTGCCGCGCCGGCTGCTGAGGGTCGGGCAGTCTGAGCTTGCCTTGCTGATGCGCGTCGCGCAGCAGGAAATCGACGGCGGCGCGCGTGCAGGCATCGGCGAGATCGCTCAATCGCCGAACCGTCAGCGCCGTCTCGGCCTCGCCGGCGAGATCAGCCAGCGCGATGAGGACATGCGCTTCCGCCTTCGATTGGCGCAGTTCCATCATCAGGCTCGATTCCGAGACGGTCTCGGTGCGCGACGCCTTGTCGATCCCGGCCAGGATCGCCGTCAGCCGGGTCTCGACCGTCTCGTCGAACAGCGCGTCGAGGATTTGCGGCCGGCGACGCACCGTGTCGCGCAGGAACGGCGACAGGTCGAACACAGCGGCGAGAAAATGCTGAGCGGCGCCCTCGCCGGCCAGGAACTTCGCCAGCCGCGGCAAGTCCTCGTCGTGGGCGGCGGAGGCGATCTCCGACAGTTCCCGCCGGGCACGGCTTTCGTCCAGCGGCTCGAGCCTTGCCGCCGGCTTCAACAGCCAGTCCGTTTCGATCCGTTGCACGACCGCCCTCACCGCCATCAGATGTTCTCCCGTTCGGGAAAACTCATGACAACGGACAATCCGGGATTTACAGGCAGAAGATCAAGCCGTCCGTTGTGGAATGTCATGATCGCCTTGGCGAGGCTCAAGCCGAGGCCGGAGCCCGGCTGCGAACGGCTTTTCTCCAACCGCACGAAACGCTCGGTCGCCCTGGCGCGGTCGGCATCGTCGGGAATGCCCTGGCCATTGTCGGTCACCGAGAGCCTGATCTCTCCGCCGACGCGCTCCAACGCCACCCGAACCGTGGGCTTGTCGGTCGCGTCGGTGGAATATTTGATGGCGTTGTCGACGATGTTCGACAGCGCCTGGCCGATCAGCTCGCGATTGCCGTTGACGGCGAAGTCACCTTCCACGGCGGTCTCGATCACCACACAAGCTTCCTCCGCCACCGGCTCGTAGAGCTCGACGACATCGCGCACCGCGGCCGCCAGATCGACCCGGCTGGTGCTCTCGGAGGAATAGCCTGCCTCCAGCCGCGAGATCATCAGGATAGCGTTGAAGGTCTTTATCAGCTGATCGGACTCGGTAATCGTGCCTTCCAGCGCCTGCCTGTAGTCTGATGTCTTGTGCTTGCCGGAAAGCGTCGCTTCGGCGCGGTTGCGCAGCCTGGTCAGCGGCGTCTTCAGGTCATGGGCAATGTTGTCGGAAACCTGCTTCAGCCCCTCGTTGAGCGTCGCGATTCTGGCCAGCATGGAATTGAGGTTTTCCGACAGCCGGTCGAACTCGTCACCCGCGCCGGTGACCGGCAGCCGGCCTGTCAGGTCACCGCCCATGATGCGGCGGCTGGCCTCCGACACGCTGTCGATGCGCTTCAGCGCGGCGCGGCCGACGAAGAACCAGATCAGCAGCCCGCCAAGCCCCATCATGCCCAGCGCCAGCATCAAGGCACGGCGAATGACGGCACGGAAGCGCTCCGGCTCGCCGAGATCGCGTCCGACCAGCATGATCATCTGGTTGGGCAGGCGCAGCACCAGCGCAATGGCGTTGTGGCCCTTTTCGCCTTCGACCTGGACGTCGTTCGGGTCGGCTGGCGTTGCGTTCTGGTCAGCCGCCGGATTGCGTTGCCGCTCCAGCTCGCCTTCGCCAAAGCGGCGGTAGGAGAACGGCTCGGTTGTCCAGCCGTCGATCTCGAGAACGCCCGGCTCCAGGCTCTGCACGTTGCCGGTCAGGATCTGGCCATTGGCATCGGCGATCAGATAGAGGTTGGCGCCGGGCTGGCGGGAGCGCTGCTCGACCACGCGGACCAGCACCGGCAGGCCGCCGCGCTGATAGGCATGGGCGAGACCGAGCACTTCGTCGTTGATGGTTTCCTGAGTCTGCGCGGTCAGCATGCGCGCCGACAGCGAGGTCATGTAGAAGACCAGCAGCACCGCGCAAAGCGCGAACAGCAGCAGATAAAGCGCCGATAACCGGGCAGCCGTTGTCCTCATGATGGCGGGCATGGACAACGCCATGGGGCTTTAGCCGCCCTTCAGCATATAGCCGGCGCCGCGAATCGTGTGCAGGATCGGCTTGTCGAAGCCCTTTTCGATCTTGCCGCGCAGCCGCGAGATGTGAACATCGATGACATTGGTCTGCGGATCGAAATGATAATCCCAGACATTTTCGAGCAGCATGGTGCGCGTCACCACCTGGCCGGCGTGACGCATCAGATATTCGAGCAGCCGGAACTCGCGCGGTTGCAGCGTGATCTCGGATGCCGCGCGGCGAACCGAATGCGACAGGCGGTCGAGTTCGAGATCGCCGACCCGGTACATGGTTTCGGCTTCCTTGGCGCTGGCGCGACGGTTCAGCACCTCGACGCGGGCGAGCAGCTCGGAGAAGGCATAGGGTTTGGTCAGATAATCGTCGCCACCGGCACGCAGGCCGGTTACGCGGTCGTCGACCTCGCCGAGCGCCGACAGGATCAGCACCGGCGTCGTGTTGCCCCTGGAGCGCAGGCCCGCGATGACCGACAAGCCGTCGCGACGTGGCATCATGCGGTCGATGACCATCACGTCATAGTCGCCGGCATCGGCAAGCGCGAAGCCGGTTTCGCCGTCGCCGGCGACATGCGCCGTGTGCCCGGCCTCGCCAAAGGCTTTCTGCAGGTAGTCGGCCGCCTCGCGATCGTCTTCTATGACGAGAATCTTCATCGAGCCGTTATACGCGATTTCGCTGGAAGATTGAGTGGCCGGCATATGGATTGTGGCCTTCACTGAAAGTTGCCCCAAGACGCTACACACTTTGGGCGACATGCTTCTTTGTCGTGGGCAAAAACCGCTTCGCACTTTTGAGCGACATCATGAGGTAATGCGGCAGCGGGCGATGGGAGGCCCGCTGCCGCCGGAGCGGAACACGATGACTGACTAACGTATTCGGGCTCCATGCTTTCCCATGCGGCGGCTCGGGGGTGTTTGAAACCGCCGCACGGGAAAAGTCGAAACGGCCGGTCAGCCCTTGGCGACAGGCAGCGCGACGAAGCGATTGCTGTCGTCGTGGGTGATCTGCATCAGCACCGCCTTGCGGCCGGACTTGACCGCATCGGCCATCGCCTTGGTGACGTCCTCGGTGCCGTTTACCTCCATCGAATTGACCGAGGTGATGACGTCGCCGGGCTGGATGCCACGATCGGCGGCATCGCTGTCGGGATCGACATCGGTCACCACCAGCCCCTTGCCGTTTTCCGACTTGGTGACGGTGAGTCCGAGATCGGCCAAAGTGTCGGCCTTCGCCGGAGCCGCCGGCTGGTCGGCCGATGCCTGCTTGTCGCTCGACGGCAGCTTGCCGAGATCGATTTTGATCGACTGGCTCTTGCCGTCACGCCACACCGTGACGTCGACCGGCTTGCCGGGCGAATAGGCGCCGATCAAGCGAGCGAGTTCCTTCGGCGAATCGACGTCCTTGCCGTCCACCTGGGTGATGACGTCGCCAGCGGTGATGCCGGCCTTCTTGCCGGGACCGCCGTCCTGGGCGCTGGAAACCAGCGCACCCTTGTCGGACTTCAGACCGAGCGATTCGGCGATGTCGGAAGTGACCGGCTGAATCTCGACGCCGAGCCAGCCGCGTTCGACGCTGCCGCTCTTCATCAAATCCTGCACGACCGTCTTGGCGGTCGAGGCGGGAATGTCGAAGGCGATGCCGACGCTGCCGCCCGAGGGCGAGAAGATCGCGGTGTTGATGCCGACGACCTGGCCGTTAAGGTTGAAGGTCGGGCCACCCGAATTGCCGCGGTTGACCGAGGCGTCGATCTGCAGGAAGTCGTCATAAGGGCCGGCGCCGATATCGCGGCCACGGGCCGAGACGATGCCGGCGGTGACGGTGCCGCCAAGGCCGAACGGATTGCCGACGGCCACCACCCAGTCGCCGACGCGAACCTTGGAATCATCGGCGAAGTCGACATAGGTGAACTTGCCGTCGCCATCGACCTTGAGCACGGCCAGATCGGTGCGCGGGTCGGTGCCGATCAGCTTGGCATCAAGCTCCTTGCCGTCATTCATCACCACGGTGAAGGACGAACCTTCCTCGACGACGTGGTTGTTGGTGACGAGGTAGCCGTCATCGGAGATGAAGAAGCCCGAGCCCTGTGCGACCGGCCGCGGCTGATCGTTGTTGCGGTCGCGGTGGCCGAAGCGGCGGATGCCGTCCTGGCCCTGGCCATTCTGGTCGCCGAAACCGCGGAATTGCCTGAAGAATTGGCGCAGTTGCGGATTGTCGGGAAGATTGTTCATGCCGTCCTGACCGTCGGACTGGTCGGAGCCGTCATCGGCGGCCGGCTCGATCTTGGCCTTGACTTTGACGCTGACGACAGCCGGCGAAACGCGCTCGACGACATCGGCGAAGCCCGGCACCTGCGGCGCCTCGACCCGCACGGCGTCGGCCAGAACGGGAGCGGTTCCGGTGGTGACGGCGCCAAAGCCGATGGCGCCGGCAATGGCCAGCGACGCGGCAGCAGCCATCAAGCGCTTGCGGGTGCGGGAATATGAATTGGGGGCAATATTCATGGGTCTCGTATCCTCTTTCAAGGGATGCTCTTCGATGGGCATCCTCGGGTGAAGAGAAATAGAGTGGCGTACATTACGGCGCCATTTCCGGTGCATGAAACTTTTGTAATGTTGGCAGGCGCCGGCCGCTGTCAGTCGCGGCGCAGAATACTATCCAGCGCCGCCTGTTCCTCGATGCTCAACGCCTTGGTTGCCAGCGATCGGCGCGAGCGCGCGGTCAGCACGATGAAGATCCCGCCGACCAACAGCAGGACGACAGGCGTACCCCACAGCAAGGCATTGCGCATGCTGAAGCGCGGCTTCAGCAGCACGAACTCGCCATAGCGCGAGACGATATAGTCCATCACCTGCTGGTCGGTGTCGCCAGCGACGAGGCGCTGGCGCACCAGGATGCGCAGGTCACGCGCCAGGTCGGCATCGGATTCGTCGATCGACTGGTTCTGGCAGACCATGCAGCGCAGGCCTTCGGACAGCAAGCGCGCCCTCGCCTCCAGAGCCGGATCTGCGAGAACCTCATCCGGCTTGACCGCCTGGGCGACGCCGGCAAACAGCAGCGCCAACAACAGGACAAGCGAGGCCAGCGAAAGTCGGGCTGTCATGGCAGGCTCGCCGATGCCGCAAGCTTGCGGCGGCGCAAGGGCGCGCCGACACGCAGCCGGCGGTCGAGCAGCGACATCGCCGCGCCTGCCATCATCACCAGGCCGCCGCCCCAGATCAGCGTCACCAGCGGTTTCCACCACAGGCGCACGACGACGGAGCCGTCGGTGCCCTCGTCGCCAAGCGACAGATAGAGCTGGCTGAACCAGATCGTCTTGATGCCGGACTCGGTCGTCGTCATCTGACGCACCGGGTAGAAGCGCTTGGCCGAGGTGATTTCGGCCGCGCTGACGCCGTCGGCGCCGAGCAGCACGAAGCGGCCGCGATCCTCGCTGTAATTGGATCCTCGCGCCGGATAGAGCCCTTCGAAGCGCAGCGTGTGGCCCGACAATTCGACGGTTTCGCCGGCATGCATCGACAGGATCTTCTCGGTGCCGAAGCACAGCGTGCCGACGATGCCGAGCGTCGTCAGCCCGAGCCCGAGATGGGCGAGCGTGGTGCCGAAGACCGAGCGCGGCAGGCCGGCGAAGCGCCGCAGCATGATGCCGGGCGCGACACTGCTAAAGCCGGATTTGACGGCGAGATCGGTGAGCGCGCCGCAGATCAGCCAGAAGGCAAGGCCGGCGCCAAGGGCGGCGAACACCGACGCGCCATCGATGAACAGCCCCGTCACCAGCACGGCCAGAAAGGCCGCGGCGAAAGCCGCCATCAGGCGCTGGGCGACGGCGAGAATATCACCGCGCTTCCAGGCGAGCAGCGGCCCGAAGGGAACCATGACCAGCAGCGGCACCATCAGCGGACCGAAGGTCAGATTGAAGAACGGAGCGCCGACCGAGATCTTGTCGGCCGAAAGGGCTTCGACGGCCAGCGGATAGAGCGTGCCGATCAGCACGGTTGCCGCGGCCGTGGTCAGGAACAGATTGTTGAGGACGAGTGCGCCTTCCCGCGAGATCGGATGGAAGAGGCCGCCGGCCGTCAGCCGCGAGGCGCGAAAGGCAAACAGTGCCAGCGAGCCGCCGATGAACAGTGTCAGGATGCAAAGGATGAAGACGCCACGTGTCGGATCGGTGGCGAAGGCGTGGACGGAGGTCAGCACGCCGGAGCGCACCAGGAAGGTGCCGAGCAGCGACAGCGAGAAGGTCAGGATCGCCAGCAGCAGCGTCCAGATCTTCAGCGCCGAGCGCTTTTCCATGACGATCGCCGAGTGCAGCAGCGCCGTGCCCGCCAGCCACGGCATGAAGGAGGCGTTCTCGACCGGATCCCAGAACCAGAAACCGCCCCAGCCGAGTTCGTAATAGGCCCAGTAGGATCCCATGGCGATGCCGCCGGTCAGGAACATCCAGGCGACCAGTGTCCATGGCCGCACCCAGCGCGCCCATGACGCGTCGATGCGACCCTCGATGAGGGCGGCGACCGAGAAGGAGAAGCAGATCGAGAAGCCGACATAGCCGAGATAGAGCAACGGCGGATGGATGGCGAGGCCGAGATCCTGCAGGATCGGGTTGAGATCGCGGCCCTCGATGGGCGCCGGATTGAGCCTGATGAACGGATTGGACGTGGTCAGGATGAACAGGAAGAAGGTGGCGCCGATCGCGCCTTGCACGGCCAGCACGTTGGCCCGCAGCGATGCCGGAAGATTGGAACCGAATACGGCGACCAGCGCGCCGAAGAAGGTCAGGATCAGCACCCAGAGCAGCATCGAGCCTTCATGGTTGCCCCAGGTGCCGGTGATCTTGTAGATCAGCGGCTGTAGCGAATGCGAGTTTTCCCACACACTCGCCACCGAAAAATCGGAGCTTGCATAGGCTGTCGCCAGTGCGGCGAAGGACAGCGCGGTCAGGGCAAAGCCGGTCACCGCCGCCGGACCGCCGACAGCCATCATCTTCTGGTTGTCGGTGCGGGCGCCAAACAGCGGCACCAGCGTCTGCACCAGCGACAGCGCGAACGCGAGAACCAGCGCGAAATGCCCGGTTTCAACCATGATGGTTTTCGCTATTCACTTTTGCTCTCCTGCCACACGCCCTTGGCCTTGAGGCCGTCGGCCACTTCCTTGGGCATGTAGTTTTCGTCGTGCTTGGCCAGCACGCTGTCGGCGACAAAGGTGCCGTCCGGGCCGAAGGCGCCTTCGGTGATGACGCCCTGCTCTTCGCGGAACAGGTCGGGCAGGATTCCGGTATAGGTGACCTTGACCGATTTCTGCTTGTCGGTGACGGAAAAGGCGACGGTTGCGCCCTGGCCACGCTCGATCGTGCCCTTTTCGACGAGGCCGCCGAGCCTGATGCGCTGTCCCGGCTGCAGGCTGGCAGTGGTCAGATCGGCGGGCATGTAGAAATAGGAGGCCTTCTGGCCGAGCGCATAGAAGGTGAGACCGGTGGCGGCACCGAGAAACGCCAGCCCACCGGCGATCACCGACAGTCGTTTCTGTTTGCGCGTCATGGTCTACTCCGTCGCCGTCACGCCGAGCGAAGCGGCAAAGGCGGTGAATTTCTTCGCTTCATCACTGTCCGCCCCAAACACGGCGATACCGCGATTGAGCGCATCGCGTGCCTGGTCGGCCTTGCCCAGCACGACATAGGAACGAACGAGCTTCATCCATCCTTCCGCGTCGCGCGGATTTTGCTTCAGTTTCTCGTCGAGGCCGGCGACCATGGTGTTGATCATCGCCTCCCTGTCCTGCGGTGACATCGACGAGGCCGCATCGACATCCGCAGCGTCAGGGCCCTTCGCCGGCTGTCCGGACGCCACGGCACGATTGCCGGATTCCACCAGGGCCTGCTGCACCGCGCCGCGCCATGGCGAGTCCGGCGGCAGCGTGGCGAGCATGGTTTGCCAGGCCGCAATGGCCTTGTCGGTCTGGCCTTCCTGCGCCAGCGCCATGGCCAGATAGAAGGACGCCTTCGGATTTGCCGGATCGAGCTTCAGCGCCGCCTCGAAAGCGGTTTGAGCATCCGCCGAGACGATGCCGCCGGCGGCGTTGGCGATCGCCTCGCCGAGGCCGGCCTGACGGGCAGCGCTGTCGCCATCGAGGCGAATGGCATTGCGATAGGCTGTCACTGCATCGGCAAATCGCTGCAGGCGCAGATAGACCGGGGCCAGCACGTCCCAGCCGCGGCCATCCCCAGGGTTGGCGGCAAGGTGGGCTTCGGCGCGCGCCACCAGTTCGTCGACCGAGCTATCGGCGGGGTTCTTGGCCAGCCGCTCGCTGAGTGGCTGCGACGGCAGATCAGGCGAGCCTAGCTGGCTGTAAAGGCCCCAGCTGACCAGGGGAACCACCAATACGGCAGCGGTTGCGACCAGACGTGTTGCCCTTGACGGCTGCCGTGTCACCGCCTTGTCGGCCGGGCCGGCACTGTCCAGGCGAAGGATGCGGCGGGCGATTTCGGCGCGCGCCTCTTCGGCTTCCGCCGGCTGGATCAGGCCGCGCGCCGCATCGCGGTCAAGCTCGGCCAATTGGTCGCGATAGACTTCCAGGTCGTGATCGCTGCTGGTCGAAGCACCCTTGGCGCCGCCGGCCAGCGGCAGCAGCACCGCCAGGCTTGCGCCCAGCGTGAGGATTGCGGCTATGACCCAGAACAGCATGTCTCATCCAATAGCGGCAGCGCCCTGCCCTGCCAACACAGGCGTCCTGCGACGCTTTGACGACAGGCGCGCCGCATGTCCTTGATCGATATCAACCGGACCGAGTCAGTATCCGGCCCGATCTTTGTTTTATGCATGTCGTTGTCCCAAAACCGCTGCGCGCCTTTGGGCGACATGCATTGATCAAGTCAGCGGCGTCCAGCTGCCATCGGCGTTGCGGCAGGCGGTTCCGCGCGCGGTGGCGCCGGCGGTGCCGGTAAAGACGGTGTGGGTGTACTGGCGGCAGTCCTGCGAACCGACGCGATAGGGCTGGGCGGCGACGACTTCGCCGTAATGGGCGGTCCGGTCGCTCTTCCACGTCACCTTCTGGCCGCTCGCCGTATATTCAAGCGCCTTGTATTCCGCCTCCAGCGCGCTGCGCTTTTCGGCGTCGCTGAGACCTGAGCCGATCGATCCGCCAACTAGGCCGCCGGCCATGGCCGAGATGATCGTCGCCGTGACCTTGGCGCCGGACGGAGGGTTCGTCGCTGGCGGCTCGGTGACCGTGATGTCCGGGCCACTGCCCTTGCCCAGCGTCCCGCAGCCCGAAAGGGCCACCAGTGCGGAAAGGAGCGCGACGCGAATCTTCATGCCAACAACCGGTTTTCTTGAGTTATGCCTGCTGTGGATGAGCCGGGGGCCGCGTCATCGGAAAGCTGATGTGGCCATAGTATTGATATTTGTCGGAAATTTGGCTGCACGCAGCCGCTTGGAAAAGTATCACTGAAGGCTCCGCAATCGAACCACCGCCTTCAACCCGCCCATGACGGAGCGTTCCAGCGCCAGAACGCCTCCATACTCGTTGACGAGGTCGGCGACAATGGCAAGTCCCAACCCCGTCCCCGGCTTTGTCTCGTCGAGGCGCCGGCCACGCTTCAGCGCCTCGCGCGCTTTGTCTTCGGGAATGCCCGGACCGTCATCGTCGATATCGATCTCGAACAGGTTTGCCGCGCCGTCCTTGCCGACAACCGGCCTGACGGTGATAGCGACGGCGCTCTTTGCCCATTTCATTGCGTTTTCGAGCAGATTGCCGAGCAACTCCTCCAGATCCTCGCGCTCGCCGGCAAAGACGATGTCGGAGGCCGGCAAGGACAGCGAGAGGCTGGTCTGCGGGTTGAGCTTCTGCAGCACCCGCACCATGCGCTGGACCAGCGGCGCCACCGGCGTGCGGTAGACGACGCTGTCGCGCTGCGCGGCGACACGGGCCCGCTGCAGATAGTGGTCGACCTGCTTTTGCATCGAGGCTGCCTGCTCGGCGATGAGTTGGCCCTTGGCGCCGCCGAGTGCCCGGCCCTCATTGATGAGCACCGCCAGCGGCGTCTTCAGCGAATGGGCAAGATTGCCGACCTGCGTGCGCGAGCGCTCGACGATGCGCTTGTTGTTCTCGATCAGCGCATTGGTTTCGTTGGCGAGCGGTTCGATCTCGGCCGGGAAGCGGCCGTCGAGCCTTTGCGCGGTTCCTTCGCGCACCATTGCGAGCGCGTTGCGGACCCGGCGCAATGGCTGCAGGCCAAGCAGGATGGCGATGGCGTTGATGGCGATCATGCCGACGCCGAACAGGGAGAGATAGGTCAACAGACGGCGCTGGAAGCTGCCGATCTCCTGTTCAAGCTCGCTCTGGTTGCCCATGACGCGGAAGCGCGCCGCACGGTTTTTCGAATCGAGGACGAATTCGCTCTCGAACACTTCCACCGCCTCGCCCTTGATGCCTTCGCTCGCATAGCTGCGCTGGAAGCTGGCATTGAAGGGGACTTCGGCGATGCTTGGCGACGGGATGGTCTTGGTCATCGAGGACGAATGCAGGTCGCCATGAACGCCCTCCGAGGCCGGTTCCACCGACCAGTACCAGCCTGAATTCGGTTCCGAGAAACGGAGATCGCCAAGGTCGGGGGCGCCGGTCAGCTGCCCGCCTTCGGAGACACCGACGGAGCCGATCAGGTTGAACAGATGCGCCGAAAGCAGGCTGTCGAAACCACGCTCGCTGGCCTGGCGATAGAGCGTGGTGATGAGGGTGAAGATGACGACAAGCGTCAGGATCGCCCAGACCGTGGAAAAGGCGATGACGCGAAACGCCAGCGAACGCGGCCAGAACCGCACTGAAAGCGCTTTTGAGGCGGCCAGCTTTGTAGGAAGAGGTTCCGCCTTACGCCTCCGGTTCGCGCATGCGATAGCCCATGCCACGCACGGTTTCGATCATGTCGATGCCCATTTTCTTGCGAAGCCGGCCCACGAAAACCTCGATAGTGTTGGAATCGCGGTCGAAATCCTGGTCGTAGAGATGCTCGACCAGCTCGGTGCGCGAGACCACCTCGCCCATGTGATGCATCAGATAGGCAAGCAGGCGGAACTCGTGCGAGGTCAGCTTCAGCGGCACGCCGTTGACGTCGGCCTTGGAAGCCTTGGTGTCGAGGCGCAGCGGCCCGCAGGTCAATTCGGATGAGGCATGGCCGGCGGCGCGCCGGATCAGCGCCCTGACCCTGGCCAACACCTCTTCGATATGGAACGGCTTGGTGACGTAGTCGTCGGCGCCGGCGTCGATGCCGGAGACCTTGTCGCTCCAGCGATCGCGCGCCGTCAGGATCAGTACCGGCATCTTGCGGCCGCCGCGACGCCAGCGCTCGACGACGCTGATGCCGTCCATCTGCGGCAGGCCGATGTCGAGCACGACGGCATCATAGGGTTCGGTGTCGCCGAGAAAATGCCCTTCCTCGCCGTCAAAGGCGCGGTCGACGACATAACCGGCGTCGACCAGCGCATCCGATATCTGCCGGTTGAGATCCTTGTCATCTTCGACCACGAGTACGCGCATGCGGGGATCGATACCTGTTGAAGAGTTGGCCTGTTGAAGCGTCGGGCTCAGATATAGGCCGATTCCAGCAGCCTGGGAAACGGAGGCCAGTAGGATGGAAGATCGGGTCAGTTCTGCGGAACGATGATTTCGGAACGGCGCGGGCGCTGTCCGTCCTTGCCCGGGACAAGCACGACGATGACGCAGACCGGCTGGCCGCCGCGCGTCGACTGCGACGCCTTGGCCAGCGTGCCACCGCTCTGCTCGGCAACCTGCTGGCCGATCGCGTAGCAGTCGGACGCGGCCAATACGATCGGCTGGACCTGCGCGGGCATGGCGACCTGCATCGCGGTCGCCTGCGACGCAAACAGTCCGGCCGCGCAAAGCGCCAGTGTCGCGGTTCGGAGATGGGAGCGAAGCGTTGTCATGGTCAGCGTTGTAACGCATCGGTGCTGAACGTGAAATGAACGGTGAAGGCTACTGAAAACATGCCCGCCACACCCCTTGCAACTCGAGACATTCAACCTGAGATTTCACCGCCCAACCCGGTGAAACCGGCGTAAGTCCAGTCTAGACTCCGTTTCACCGATATTGAAAGCGCTCAGGCGTCTTCCCGCGTGATGGCGCGAAAGCGCAGCAGCCCATGATGGACGGCAAGATCCTCGTCATAACGGGCCTCGGCGAACTCCAGCGACAGCCGTGTCTGGCCACGCGGGCCGATGACCAGCGCCGCGTCGGCGAGGCGCGCCTTGATGCGGTCCATGATGGCAAGCGTCTCGGCTTCGCCATGGGCCTTTGACCAGACATGCAGTGTCACCAGCTGATCGGCGTTGTTATCGGCGCCAGTGTCCCAATCAAAAGCGCTGGTCAGGCCGCAGGTCACGTAGGGAAAGGCGACGTTGTCGGTTGCCTGCTCAAGCAGGCCGGCGCCAGCCAACAGCGCCGACAGCGGCGCATCGCTTTTCAATCTCTGGAACAAGGCCTGCTGCAAATCGCCGGGCGCCGTCATTCGTCAATCCCCTCGCCCTTCGCAGTTGAACAGGCTGCGCACCCGTCAACGCTTTCTCGTTCCAGCCTAACCGCGCTGATGTTCCGGCGCTAGATCACCCCGGTCGTCATGTGCGGCCCTTGGCGGCAGCGGCGCCCCTTACGGCCAAGCTGGTTTTTATTTGGTATGCAAGGTGTTTGAAAAACGGTGCTATGACGGCGCCTGGTCTTCTCCAAAACAGTCGAGGTCATTTTCGTGCGCGAGCCATCGGTGCTGCCTGTCTTCGGAAGACTCGGGGTCAAGGCGCCGGTCGTGATTGCCGCGCCGACCGCGTCGAAGGGACTGGAGAAGACGATGACCAGCCTGCGGGCGGCCCTGTCTGCACATGGTGGCCTGGTTTTGAAGCTGTCCGTGGTGGTCTGGACAGTCGTTGTACTGGCGGCGGTGTTCTTCATCACCAAGGCCTGACGCCAGCGACGTCGGTCGCTCGAACGTGGCAATCAAAGGACGTCAGCATGGCAAACCGCTACGCACTGCGCATGGAGCAGCCTGGCAGCTGGACCATTTTCGATATTTTCACCGGCCAGCCCGTCGAGCTCAAGCACCAGGTGATGGTCGGCATGGACATGCGTGACGCCGAGGCGACGGTCGACCGGCTGAATAGCCGAGACGTCAAGCGGCGGGCGAAAGCAGACCGCGGGACCTGATCGTAACCCGGGCGGATTACCGCGGAAGGGTGCGCATCGGCTGAATGTTCTACAGACAGGGGATTGCCGTGAGACCGAGCCTGAAACAGAAGGTCCTGGACGTCTGCGACCGCAAGATCGCGGAGAAAGGCGCCGGCGTCAGCCTGTCGTTCTATGCGTTCTTTGCAAACAGGAATGACGACCCCGAACTTCTCATGGAAGCTGCGGAATGGTGGATCAGAACCCACCGGCTCGACCATTTTGAAAGGGCCGTGAAGATACGGGCCATGGTCGAGGAGATGGACGCCGGCTGATCCTAGATTTCATACACGTCGTTATCCCAAAAAAGCTGCGCAGTTTTGGGCGACGTGCATTAGCCGAAATCAGCCGCGGTCAGCACATACATGCTCCTGCGGGTGCGGGCATAGGCGTTCCTGGCAATGTCGTGGATGGAGCTGGACGCCGTGTCGAAGGCCGCCAGATAGGTGGCCTCGGAGGTCGCCGTCCCCGATGGCGCCTTCGAGATGGCATCGGCGGTGACAGAGAAGGAAATCTGAAACATGCCGTCATGGCCGACAAAGCGGATACGCTTGCCCGCCTCGTCATAGCTGCGGCTTCGGTTGGGGAATGTAAGGCTCATGATTTTACTCCCTTTGGCGCGGCGACGGCTTTCTTGACTGCCGCCCGCTTCTTCTTCGGCGTCGGGTTCAAGGCTTCCGCCACCCGGTCGGCCTCTTCCTTGGCCAGCCGCAATTCGCGCAGCCTGGCCGTCTTGATGACGCGGAGCCTCGCCTCGGACATATATTCGGCAGTCGCCTTGCTGCGCTCGGCGGTTTTCTTCTGCTTGTCGACGAAGCGTGCCTCAGCTTTTTCCATGATCGTTTGAGCGACTTCAGCCATGGACGAAATCTCCTTTTTGACGCGAGAATGTGAAAATGCGTTTCCCCGCTAAAATAGGCACTCGAAAGCGAAATTTCAATTTTCGGATTATTTTGCGATCTTCGAATTCCCGGAATTGAACCGGTCGAATAATACTACCCAATATTTCTGCCGTCCCGCGATTAATTTTTGGCACTCCTATCTATCGAGTGCCAACGGGCCTATATGGAGGCAGCGGCCGCCTATGCCGGCCCCAGAAAGAAGTCCCCATGAAATTTCGGCCACTCCACGACCGCGTCGTCATCAGGCGCGCGGAAAGCGACACCAAATCCAAGGGCGGCATCATCATCCCCGACAATGCCAAGGAAAAGCCGCAGGAAGGCGAAGTGATCGCCGTTGGGCCGGGCGCACGCGACGAAAGCGGTGCGCTGATTGCGCTCGACGTCAAGGCCGGCGACTTCATCCTGTTCGGCAAATGGTCCGGAACCGAGGTCAAGATCGATGGCGAGGACCTTCTGATCATGAAGGAAGCCGACATTATGGGCATCATCGACAAGAGCGAGACCATCGACAAGACCGTGGCGACCAAGAAAGCCGCCTGACGACGCTGTCCATGCCTTGCTGCTCTCCAAACGAACTGGATGAAAAATCATGTCTGCCAAGGAAATCAAATTCTCCACCGATGCCCGTGACCGCATGCTGCGCGGCGTCGAGATCCTCAACAATGCCGTCAAGGTGACGCTCGGTCCCAAGGGTCGCAACGTCATCATCGACAAGGCCTATGGCGCCCCGCGCATCACCAAGGACGGCGTCACCGTTGCCAAGGAAATCGAACTTGCCGACAAGTTCGAGAACATGGGCGCGCAGATGGTGCGCGAAGTGGCCTCGAAGACCAACGACCTCGCCGGTGACGGCACCACCACCGCCACGGTGCTGGCCGCTTCGATCCTGCGCGAAGGCGCCAAGTTCGTTGCCGCCGGCATGAACCCGATGGACCTCAAGCGCGGCATCGACCTTGCCGTGACCGCCGTGGTCAAGGAAATCCAGGCGCGTGCCAAGAAGGTCAAGTCGTCGGCAGAGATCGCGCAGGTCGGCACGATCGCCGCCAATGGCGACGCCACCGTCGGCGCCATGATCGCCAAGGCGATGGACAAGGTCGGCAATGACGGTGTCATCACCGTCGAGGAAGCCAAGACCGCCGACACCGAGCTCGACGTCGTCGAGGGTATGCAGTTCGACCGCGGTTATCTCTCGCCCTACTTCGTCACCAATGCCGAGAAGATGCGCGTCGAGCTAGAGGATCCCTACGTCCTCATCCATGAAAAGAAGCTCGGCAATCTGCAGGCGCTGCTGCCGATCCTCGAAGCAGTCGTGCAAAGCGGCAAGCCGCTGCTGATCATCTCCGAGGACGTCGAAGGCGAAGCGCTGGCGACTTTGGTCGTCAACAAGCTGCGCGGCGGCCTCAAGGTTGCGGCCGTCAAGGCGCCGGGCTTCGGCGATCGCCGCAAGGCGATGCTGGAAGACATTGCCGTGCTAACCGCCGGCCAGATGATTTCCGAGGATCTCGGCATCAAGCTGGAAAACATCACCATCGACATGCTCGGCCGCGCCAAGCGCGTGCTGATCGAGAAGGACACGACGACGATCATCGACGGCGCCGGCCCGAAGGCGACCATCCAGGCGCGCGTCTCGCAGATCAAAGGGCAGATCGAGGAAACCACCTCGGACTACGACAAGGAAAAGCTGCAGGAGCGTCTCGCCAAGCTGTCGGGCGGCGTTGCCGTCATCCGTGTCGGCGGCGTCACCGAGTCGGAAGTCAAGGAAAAGAAGGACCGCATCGACGATGCACTGAACGCCACGCGCGCGGCGGTTGAAGAAGGCATCGTTCCCGGCGGCGGTGTCGCACTGCTGCGCGCCAGGTCGGTGCTCAACGGGATGACCGGCGCCAATGCCGATGTGAATGCAGGCATCTCGATCGTGCTTCGGGCACTCGAAGCGCCGATCCGCCAGATCGCCGAGAATTCCGGCGTCGAAGGTTCGATCGTCGTCGGCAAGCTCTCCGACAGCAAGGATCACAATCAGGGTTTTGATGCCCAGAACGAGATCTATGTCGACATGATCAAGGCCGGCATCGTCGACCCGGCGAAAGTGGTGCGCACCGCATTGCAGGACGCCGGCTCGATCGCTGCGCTGTTGATCACCGCGGAAGCCATGATCACCGACATCCCGGCCAAGGATGCCGCGGCTTCGGCCGGCGGCGGCATGAGCGGCTACTGACCATCGCCTGAAGTGCCCGCCCGGCAAAGCCGGACGGGCCAAACCAGAACAACGGCCGCCGGGAGCACTCCCCCGGCGCGCCAAGGATTTCCGCCAGTCAGGAAGAGTTCCATCAGTCAGCAACGACAGGGAGATCGACAGATGATTACCTTCGTCCCGAAGCCAAATGGCGTTCCGGCGACCAAGCCGGCCGAGGAAAGCCGCTTCGACCGCATCCGCAGGATTGCCGCCGACAAGCACAGACAGACCGACACCGGCACGATACGCCGCGATCCGCAAAAGGCCGGCGACAAACGCCCGATGTGAGGCGCGCGCCGCGTTTCGTCACGAGCCCAGCGCCCGCCGTGTTAAGATACGGGTGATCGGCAGCGCACCCACGCAGGGGCGCCTGTCATTGAACGTTGGTCGCAAGCCTGGCTGTAGCCGTCCAGGAGGCGGAGATGAAACTGCTGATCTTTGGCGCCTCAGGTGCGACTGGACGAGTCCTCGTCTCGGCAGCGCTGGCAAAGGGCCATGCCGTGACCGCCTTCGTTCGCACCCCAAGCAAGCTTGCCGTCAGCCATGAAAACCTGAGGGTGATTGTCGGAGACGTCGCCGACCGGCAGGCGGTGGAGCGCGCCGTTCCCGGCCATGAAGCGGTTTTCAGCTGTCTCGGGGTCGGCGTTCCGCTGAAACACGACCCGGTTGTGGTTGCCGGCATCGGCTTCATCGTCGATGCCATGCAGCGGACCGGACCGGCCGGCTCATCTATCTTTCGTTCCTTGGCGTCCGCGACAGCCGGCGGCAATTGGGGCCGCTGCTCTGCGGCATCATCGTACCGCTTGTGCTGCGTCGTGAAGTGGCCGATCACGAGGCGAAGGAAAACCTTATCGTCCAATCCAGTCTCGACTGGACCATTGTGCGGCCACCAAAGCTCATAAACGCTGCGGCAACTGGCAAATTCCGCCACGGCAACGGTATTCGGGCGTCGTCCCTGTTGCCAACATTGGCACGTGCCGATGTGGCGGCCTTCATGCTCGGCCAGCTCGACGATACCATCTACTCGCGCAAGGCGGTCGCCATCCTGCGCTGACCTCCCTAGGCAGGTCCTTGAAGGCCATTTGAAGCGTAATTATATCAATGACTAAGCGTGCGGTGCACGCGAAACGCAGTGCTTTGGTCAAGCTTCTCTATGGAGGTTGTCATGGCCAATAAACTCATGGAAGGAAAACGTGGCCAGGATCTGATCAATCTGATCCTTGCCGTTTGCCTGTTCATCTCACCCTGGATAATCGGCTTCGCCGCTGAAACCACTGCCGCTTACAACGCCTGGATTGTTGGCGTTGTGCTCGGTGCGCTGGCCTTCGCGACGCTCTCCGTATTCGCCGAGTGGGAAGAGTGGGTGAACCTTGTTCTCGGACTTTGGCTGATCGTTTCACCCTGGCTGCTGGGGTTCGTGGCCAACGCTGACGCGATGGCGACGCATGTCATCCTGGGCGTGCTGGTGGTTGCCGCATCGGCCTGGGCAGTCTGGGACGTCCATCACCCGCACGCGCATGCGTGATCGGTGACGACAAAGGAGGGGCCCGGCGCGTGAGCGGCGGGCTCCGCTGATCGCTGAGAGCGATGCGCCAGCCGGCACCACCTCACGAGACCGGCGCCGCGCCGCCTTGTTCAGTGCGCCGGGCGATGAACTCATCGAGAATGCCTGCGGTGGCGATGGCGGACACCGGCGGCGTGAAGTCGGCAAGCGTCCGTTTCCAGATGCCGGTGGCGCGCTCGGTCGCTGTCTTCGACCCTGAAAGCGTCCAGTTGCCGAAATTCGACCAATCGGCCACCAGCGGCTCATAGAAAGCGGTGCGGTAGCGCGCCATCGTGTGTCCGGCCGAGAAGAAATGCCCGCCCGGCTGCACTTCGGCAATGGCCTCAAAACCGATCGCATCCTCATCACCGGGTGTGGCGGCGCACAGTTCCGCGACGGTCTGCAGTGCCTCGATGTCGGTGATCAGCTTTTCGAAGGAGACGCTGAGGCCGCCTTCGAGCCAGCCGGCTGCATGGATGCACACTGTGGCGCCAGCCAGCACCGAACCCCACAGCGCGAACTGCGTTTCGTGTGCGGCCTGCGCGTCCGAGATGTTGGCGGCGCTGCCGCCGCCGGAACGCCAGGGCAGGCCGGTGAAGCGCGCCAGCTGGCCGGCGCCCAACGTCGCCTTGACATGCTCGGGCGTGCCAAAGGCCGGCGCGCCCGACTTCATGTCGACATTGGACGAGAACGAGCCGTAGACCACCGGCGCACCTGGCCGCACGATCTGCGCCAGCGCCAGCCCGGCCAACGCCTCGGCGTGCTGCAGCGTCAGCGCGCCGGCGACGGTGATCGGCGCCATGGCGCCCGCCAGGCAAAACGGCGTGATGATCAGCACTTGCCCGGCTTTGGCGAAGTCGATGATGCCTTGCGCCATCGGAATGTCGAGCTGGCGCGGCGAGTTGGTGTTGATGATGGTGTAGCAATGGGCGCCAGAACGAAATGCGTCCTCCGACAGGCCGCGCGCCAGACGCAACATCTCGAAGCCGTCCTCGACTTGCGGCGTGCCGCGGGCAAAGACGAACGGGAATTTGTCGGACAGTGTCAGCTGCGCACGATTGACGGCATAGTGGCGGAAGCGATTGTCGATGTCCTGCGGCTCGATGCAGGGGCCCAGCATGTGCAGAACGTCGAAATGCTGCACCAACCGCATGAGATCCTCGAAAGCGGCAAGCGTCCCCGGCCGCCGGCCGCGCTCGAGATCGGTGACGTTGGGGGCGCCGGCTCCAGCCAGGAACGTCATCGAGCCCAGTTCGAGCATGAGGTCGCGGGAACGGTCGCCGGCCAGCGCCCGGATCGATTTGGGAGCCGAGGCCAGTGCTGCCGCCACGATATCGCGACCGATGCGCACCATCTGGCTGTCTTCATCGACGAGCGCGCCGGCGCCGGCGAAGATGCGCCGCGCTTCGGTCAGCAGCACCTTGACGCCGAGCTCCTCAAGCACACGCAGCGCCGTGTCGTGGATGGCGGCGACCTGGTCGTTCGAAAAGATCGGCTGCGGCAGGAACGGGTTTTTCAGCGAACGATAATCCGGCCGGCGGCTGGACTCGCTGCCGGCTTCGCCGGTTCGTCCGCGCCGGCGCTCGCGCCTGACGTCACGTGCGGCGTCATCGACCATGGCCAAACCTCCTCATTGCCGCATCGCCTTCCCCTCGGGATCGTAGGGCGAGGCCGGGATGACGCGCGCCGGCCGCTCTATGCCGACAATATGCACCGACAGCGCCGTGCCTTCGCCGACGAAATCGCGATCGACGAGCGCCAGCGCCAGGCTCTTGCCGACCGTATAGCCATAGCCGCCGGAGGTGACGAAGCCAACGCGCCGGCCGTTGTGCCAGACCGGTTCGAAACCACTGGCGTCGGCGTCGACGGCGTCGATTTCCAGCGTCACCAGGCGTTGTTGGACGCTGCCATCGTCCCGTTGCCGCAACGCCGCCTCGCGACCGATGAAATCGCCCTTGCCGAAGGCGATGAAACGGTCGAGGCCGGTTTGGGCTGGCGTATAGGCCTGGGTGAATTCGCGCGACCAGATGCCAAAGCTCTTTTCCAGCCTGAGTGCGTTCAGCGCATAGAAGCCGATTTCGGCAAGGCCGAGATCCTCGCCGGCGGCGAGCAGTGTTTCGCGCAAAGTGGCATGCATGCTGGCCGGACAGTTGATCTCAAAGCCGACTTCGCCGGCGATGGAAAGGCGGGCAACCCGCGCGCGAACCATGCCGATGTCGAACTCGCCGCAGGCCATGAACGGCAAGGCATCGGCCAAGACATCCTGGTGCGTCGTGCGCGCCACGATGGCCCGCGCATTCGGTCCAGTGACGAGGAAGCCGGCCATGATGTCGGAGAGGTCTATGATCGAAACGCCGTCGGCCGCATGCGCCTCGAACCAGCGCATGTGGAACTCCCGGAGATAGTAGGAGCCCATGATCCAGTACGTTCCGCCGCCCCAGTTGAAGACTGTGAAATCGCCCTTCAGCCGGCCGTCATGGCCGAGCATCGGCGCGAGCTTGGCTTGCCCCCGTTTCGGCAATTTCGAGGCAAGCAGCCGGTCGAGCCAGGCCTCGGCGCCCGGGCCTGACACCGCGTAACGCGAAAAGGCCGAAGTATCGATGAGACCGGCGGCGCGGCGCACCTGCAGCGCCTCGTCGCCGACGATGTCGAAGGCGTTGGAGCGTTTCAGCGTGGTGTTTTCGCGAAAACCCATGGGTGCGAAATAGGCCGGGATTTCCAAGCCCCAGGACGACGTCCATTCGCAGCCCGCCGCCGTCATCCCGTCATAGGCGCCGGGGCGTTTCAGCGGCCGGCCGGCCGGCAGGCGCTCGTTGGGAAAGGTCATGACGAAGCGGCGCGAATAGAACTGGCGTGTCGTCTGCTTTAAATATTCGCGGTTGGCGGCAAAGGCGCCATAGCGGGCGATGTCCATGCCAAAAATGTCGGCTTGCGGCTCGCCGTGGATCATCCACTCGGCCAGCGATTTGCCGACGCCGCCGCCCTGGCTGAAGCCGGCCATGACGCCGCACGCGACCCAGTAGTTTTTGAGGCCGCGCACCGGACCGACGAGCGGGTTGCCGTCCGGCGTGAAGGTGAAGGCGCCGTTGACCCATTTGCGGATGCCGGCCGTCGCCAGGCAAGGAAAGCGCAGATAGGCCCTGGAGAGTTCCGGGCTGATGCGGTCGATGTCTTCCGGGATCAATTCGATGCCGTAGTCCCACGGCGCGCCGTCGATGTTCCAGTGTTTCGGGTTCTGCTCGTAGACTCCGAGCAGGACGCCCTTGCGCTCTTGCCGGAGATAGGCAAAGCCGTCGAGATCGACGGCGAGACCGAGCTCCTTGTCGAGTGCGGCGACCTCCGGAATGTCCTCGGTGATGAAATAATGGTGCTCCATCGGCGTCACCGGCAGGTCGACGCCGGCCATGCGGCCGACCTGCTTGGCCCACAGACCACCAGCATTGACGACATGCTCGGCAACGATCGTGCCTTGCTCGGTCAGCACATCCCAGCTGCCGTCGGCGCGCGGCTTGAGGTCGAGAACACGGTTGCGCAGGATGACATCGGCGCCGCGCTTTTTGGCGGCTCCGGCATAGGCATGCGTGGTGCCATAGGGGTCGAGATGGCCTTCGTTGGAATCGTAGAGGCCACCCAGCACGTCGCTGACATCGACGATCGGGCAGATTTCCTTGATTTCTTCGGGGGTCACCAGCCGGGCGGTTTCGATGCCGACCGACTGGAACACCGCCCAGGCCGATTTCAGCCATTCCCAGCGGGCGGGATCGCTAGCCATGTTGACGCCGCCGGTCATGTGCAGGCCGGCATTCTGGCCGGATTCGGCCCCGATCTCGCGGTAGAGCTTGATTGTGTAGTCCTGCAGGGCGGCGACGTTGGGATCGGCGTTGAGCGCATGGAACCCTGCCGCCGCGTGCCAGGTCGAACCGGCGGTCAGTTCGGCGCGCTCAATGAGCGCGACATCACTCCAGCCGAAGCGCGCCAGATGGTAGAGCACCGAGGCTCCGACCACCCCACCCCCGATGACGACTGCACGATAGTGCGACTTCACGAGCCTCTCCCTCTCGTTGGAAGCCTCATCATACAAACTCTGTACACATGTGTCTAGACACTTGTGTACAGTTGGCTTGCGCACCGCTTCGCACCATGCCACTTGTGTGTCCATGATCATGATCGCTCCGCAAGACGAGCCGGCGCCCGGCAACATCAAGGTGACGCGCTGGGACTGGATCAATCTTGCCCTGCAGACACTGATTTCGGATGGCATCGAAAGCGTGCGCATCCTGCCGCTCGGCCAGAAGCTCGGCGTGTCGCGCTCCAGCTTCTACTGGTATTTCCAGAGCCGCCAGGATCTGCTCGACCAGTTGCTCGCCCACTGGCACGACACCAACACCAAGGCGATCGTCGAACGTGCGCAGCGGCAGGCGCAATCGATCATCATGGGCGTCATGAACGTGTTCGAATGCTGGGCCGACGAGCGGCTGTTCGACCCCAGGCTCGACTTCGCCATCCGCGAATGGGCGCGCCGCTCCGACGATGTGCGCCGGGCGATCGACAAGGCCGACAATGACCGGCTGGGCGCCATTCGCGACATGTATCGCCGCCACGGCTATGACGAGGAGGACGCCTTCATCCGGGCGCGTGTGCTCTACTACATGCAGATCGGCTATTACGTGCTTGACCTCAAGGAGCCGGTCGAGGCGCGGGTCAGCCATCTGGCTGCCTATCTGCGCAGCTTTACCGGCCTGGAGCCCAGCGAGGCTGATGTCGCGCATTTCATGCGCTTCATCGCGGCACGGTGAGCTCCGCCTGACGATACCAGAATCAAAGCCATCTCTACCCGGTCAACAAACCGTGCCGTGTGGCTTCGCCGCCCTTGTGAGCGGTGCTAAAATGGACGAATAGTCTTGCCTGGTGCGCCGCCCTGAAATTGCCCGCAAGCGGGTCTCAGGTAACGGCGTGGGGCGGAATTCTGGAATGACCAGTCCTTTGGAACCGCGCAAGAGAAGGGGCCCGATCGCCGCAGCATTGCTGGCGGTGGATGCGTGGCTCGATTCCTCGCTGTACGAGATCGGCTTCAAGGCCAGTCAGTTCTGGGAAACGGCCACCATCTTTTTCCGGCGCTTCCGCGTGACCGGCTGGCGCCGCGGCATCATCGAAGTGTTGAGCGAAGGTTTTACGATGGGCGCCGGCGGCATCGTCGTCCTTTTGGCGCTGGCCTTGCCGGCCTTCCAGATCACCACCGGCGACTGGCGCACGCAGGGCGACTTCGCCGTCACCTTCCTCGATCGCTACGGCAACGAGATCGGCCAGCGCGGCATCATCCAGCGCGATTCGGTGCCGGTCGACGAGATGCCCGACCATGTCATCAAGGCGGTGCTGGCTACCGAGGACCGGCGCTTCTTCGAGCATTACGGCATCGACGTGCTCGGCCTGTCGCGCGCTATCTTCGAGAATGTGCGGGCAAATTCCGTCGTGCAGGGCGGATCAAGCATCACCCAGCAACTGGCCAAGAACCTGTTCCTGTCGAATGAGCGGACCTTGCAGCGCAAGATCAAGGAAGCCTTCCTGTCGCTGTGGCTCGAGGCCAATCTGTCGAAGAAGGAAATCCTGCAGCTCTATCTCGACCGCGCCTATATGGGCGGCGGCACTTTCGGCATCGAGGCAGCGGCCGATTTCTATTTCGGCAAGAGCGTCAAGGATTTGAACCTCGCCGAGGCGGCGATGCTGGCCGGCCTGTTCAAGGCGCCGACCAAATACGCGCCGCACATCAACCTGCCGGCGGCCCGCGCCCGGGCCAATGTGGTGCTGTCGAACCTCGTCGATTCCGGCTTCATGACCGAAGGCCAGGTGCTGCAGGCGCGGCTGCATCCGGCCGAAATCGTCGACCGCGGCGAACAGAAGAGCCCGGACTATTACCTCGACTGGGCCTTTGACGAGGTCAAGAAAATCGCCGCCAAGACCGGCCAGCATTCGCTGGTCGCCCACACCACCTTCGACGCCAACATCCAGAAGGCGGCCGAGGAATCGATGGAATTCCACCTGCGCCAGTTCGGCAAGGAGTACAACGTCACCGAGGGCGCGGTGGTCGTCATCGAAACCAATGGCGCGGTCAGGGCCATCGTCGGCGGCCGCGACTACGGCGCCAGCCAGTTCAACCGCGCCACCAAGGCGCTGCGCCAGACCGGCTCCTCGTTCAAACCCTATGTCTATGCCACGGCGATGGAACACGGCTTCACGCCGGACTCGGTTGTTTCCGGCGGGCCGATCACCTGGGGTGGCTGGTCTCCTAAAAACTACAGTGGCGGATCGGCCGGCAATGTCACGCTGATCACGGCGATCGCCAAATCGATCAACACCGTGCCGGTGCGGCTGGCCAAGGACCATCTCGGCATCGCGCCGATCAAGGCGATGGCCGAATCATTCGGCGTCGAATCGCCGCTCGAATCGCACAAGACGATGGTGCTCGGCACGTCGGGCATGACGGTGATGGACCAGGCGACAGGCTACAGCGTGTTCGCGCAGGACGGCTTCGTCGGTTCGCGCCACGGCATCACGCAGCTGGTCACCCGAACCGGCGAGGTGGTCTACGACTTCGCCAAGGATGCGCCGCCGCCGCATCGGGTGCTGTCGGAACAGGCGCTCATCTACATGAACACCATGCTGGCGGCGGTGCCGGTGATCGGCACGGCCCGGCGGGCCCAGCTTCCCAACATCGTCGTCGCCGGCAAGACCGGCACCACGCAGTCCTACCGCGATGCCTGGTTTGTCGGCTTCACCGGCAACTACACGGCCGCCGTCTGGCTCGGCAATGACGACTTCACTCCGACCAACAAGATGACCGGCGGCTCGCTGCCGGCGATGGTGTGGCAGCGGCTGATGGTCTACGCCCACCAGAACATCGACCTCAAGCCGATCCCCGGCCTCGAACACCCCTTCATCGACGCGGAAATCGCGGCCAAGGCCKAGGAAGCGGAGAAGAAGGATGCCGATCAGGCAGCCGCCGACGCAGCTGCCGAGCGCCCGGCGGTGCTGTCCAGCCGGACCACGCAGACGCTACGCGACATGACCAGGCTGTTCCAGACCGCGCCGGTGCTCCAGAGCCCTGCGACGCCGGAGACCCTGTCGGCGCTGTGACCAGGCAATTGCGCGACGCCCGCTTGCCACATGCCCCTGCGCCGCGATATCCCCGAGCGGCAATCCTGCTTGTCCCCGGCCTTTCATGCTCAAGAACGCCTTCCTGACGCTCCTCGCGCTTGCCATAGCCATCGGTGGTGGCGGCGGCAGCGTCTGGTATGCGCTCAAAGTGCAGGACGGCGTCGGCGCCATCAGGATCGGCCAATGGACCGCATTCCCCGATATCGGCACGCAAGGCGCGGACCCCTATTCGAAGGCGCGCGTGGCGCGTGAGGGCGTGCTGGCGCTCGGACAGGCCGAAGGGCTGTCCTTCATCGCCGAGCACGATGCCGGGGGCGACCAGCTGAAGCGGGAATGCGCCTACCGGATCGAAGGCGGATTTCCCACCGCCCGCTTCTGGACCCTCTATGCCGCCGACCAGTCGCTTGGCGTGGTCGAGACGGGCAAGCCGAGGCTGGCGGCGCTGCAATCCTACCAGGTGCTGCGCCAGCCAGACAATTCGGTGATCATTTCCGTCGGCAACCGCCCCACCCCCGGCAACTGGCTTTTGACCGACGGCTTTGGCCGGATGTATTTCGTGCTCACCTTCTACGACACGCCGATCGCCTCAAGCACCGGGCTTTCGGATGTGACGCTGCCGAAGATCGAGAAGGTCGACTGCAATGCGTAGGTTGCTGCACGCCGTCCTGCTTGGCCTGGTCGGCGCCGGCATCGTGCACATCGTGGTGCTGCTGTTGGTGCCGGAGTTTTCCGAACGCGACGCCTGGTCGCGACTGGCCATGGCCTCGGACCTCTACAAGATGACCAGGCTCGATGCCGAGGCCGGCGGCGCGCCGGTGGTCAAGTCCGTCGATCCGCTATTCTATGCGGCGGCCTGCCGCTTCGATCTCGCCGAGGGGATGGTGCGGGTCAAGGCGCCGGGCAATGTGCCGTTCTGGTCGGTGTCCGTCTATGACCGCAACGGTCACAATTTCTATTCTTTCAACGACCACACCGCGACCGGCGGCGTGCTCGACACCGTCGTGCTGACGCCGGCGCAGATGATCGAGGTGCGCAAGGAACTGCCCGAGGATCTGCAGGGCGCGATCTTCGTCGAAGCCCCGATCGACGAAGGCATATTCGTCATCCGCTCGTTCGTGCCCGACGACAGCTGGAAGCCTGTCGTATCGCGGTTTCTCGAGCAGAGTTCCTGCGAACTGCAGGACTACTAAGCCTACCCCGAAGTCGGCTCAGTGATGCGGTACGGGCATCGATCCCGGCGAGCCCGGTGACCCCGGCTTGTCCGGACCGGCGCCGCCTGGCCGTGCCTCGCCCGCCAGCGACCGCTGTTCGTAGCGGACGCCGGGGAAAATGATGACTGCCGCCGGAGTGCCGGTGGTTTGACTTGCTCTGCTGGTTGCCGCCGTTCGCGGCACGAAAGACAGGACCATGCCCATGGTTCGCGTATTCCTCTCGGTTGCCCCGGAGCACAACGCAACGCCTCCAAATGTGATTAAGGCAGGCAGAGGGTTAACGGAGCGCTAACGGATCAGCGCTAACTTGATCTTTGTTCTAGACGAGCGCGAAACCGACACAGTCCCGGTCGAGCGTGGTCCAGATTGTGTCGAGTGTCAGGCGTATCCTTCGTGTCAGCTTCGGATTTCAGGCAAATCGCTATACGGGCTGAATCGGGAAAAGCCGAAAGGCTGTTCCGCGCGGTGGTCTCGGCGTTCTGTTGCCTGACCCGTCCGTCGCGCCGCGAGATCGCCCAGCTCGAGGATCTGACGCTGCCGCTGTTCGACAATGTGTCGGTCGAATCGCGCCGCTACGTCGCCGCCGCCCTTTCCGAATGCGAATATGCGCCGGCCGCACTGGTGCGGCGGCTTTGCGAGGAACCGGTCGACATTGCCGCCCCTTTGCTCATCCGCTCGCGCGCGCTCAGCGACATCGACCTCATCGCCCTGATCGGACGTCACGGCCTGCCGCATGCGCGCGCCATTGCCCGTCGCAAGGACCTCAACCCGACCATTGCCCAGCTGATCAAGGTGCTTGAAAAGCCGACGCTGGTGCGGGTGCGGCCACCGGAAGCGATCGTGAAACCAGCAACCGAAAGCGCCGAAGCCACGACCGTTGCGCCCGACCGGCAGGAGACCCCGGGCGTTGCCGCTGAAAACGCCCGGCAGCGGCTGCGTTCGATGATGCGCACTGATGCCGTGAGTGAAGGGGTTGCCGCAAATGCGTTCGTCGGCTCCAGCACCTATGCCAGGCTGCGCGAGACGGCGCTGACCGGTAACGCGGCCTTCTTCCAGACCGCGCTTGCCGACGCGCTCGAAATCGATTTTTCGACGGCGCGATCGCTGACGGAAAGCTCTACCTATGCCTCGCTGCTTGCCGCCTTACGAGCGCTCGACCTCAGCGAAGACAGGGCATTCCTGATCACGGTTGCCGTCTATCCCAATGCGTTTCCGCACCCGCAGGCCATTCGGACCTTCCTTGATCGCTACCATCTGCTGCATCGCGAGGCGGCAGTGGACAAGGTCCGCAACTGGAAAGCAGAGACGCTGTCGAGGGCGGTTCGCGCCACCGCCAACACCGCCGTGAATGCCGATGCACGCAAGGCATCGAACAGCGACGACGCTGCCGGCAGCCTCAAGGCGTCTTGACGGAGAGAAGCTCCTCGACCGGAACCGCGCCGGCCTCGATCTCGACCACCCAGATGTCGGGATCGAATTTTTTTTCCCGCTCCAACCTGGCATCGAACAGGGCGGCGTCATCGCCAGTGCCGAGCAGGCTGAAAAACCGGTCGTCGGGCTTGGCCGAATCGTAGCTCGTCTGCGGCGCCGGGCCGAACAGGGTAATTTCACCCAGCCTGCCGCGCGCCAGCACAAAGACGGCACCCGCCTCGGTGGCGCCGCGCTTGACGACAGCGGCAAAACCGCCGGCGCCGAAAACCCGGCGCAGCAAAGCCGACACCCATAGGTCGGTGGTCACGCGCATGGCAGGGCTCCGGACGACATGCGACGGGTCTTAGCCGGATTTTCGCCGATCGGCGAGCCTCGTTTCGACCGTCAGTTGGTCAGACCGATCTCGCGCATCTTGACGTAGACGACCTCGTCGGGCTCGCCGGTCTGCGGCAGGCCGAACAGCGACTGGAATTCCTTGATCGCGGCCTTGGTGCGGGCGCCGACGACGCCATCGAGCTGCATGTCGTCATTGCCGAAGGCCTTCAGCCCGGCCTGGATCTTGACGATGCGGGCGTCAGGCGCCTGAGCGGATGCGGGCGCCGAGACCGGGATGGCAACCGGTGCAGTCGCTGGCGCGGCGGCAGGAGCAGCGGCCATATCCACCGGGCGCGGGACCGGATGCGGGATGCCCGCTGTCGTCTGCTTGGCGCCGAGCTGGTCGAGCAGAACGGCGTCGATCTCACCGGTTTCAGGCAGCCCGACCTTCTGCTGATAGGCCTGGATGGCCTTGCGCGTGTTGGGGCCGGAAAGGCCGTCGACAGTGCCGGAATAGAAATCGAGGTCCTTCAATATGCCCTGGACCTGTTCGACGACCGGGTCGCTTTTGACTGGGCCTGGCCGCACAATGTTGATGGTGGTCTCGGGTTCGTCGCTGCCCGCCCGCGAAAAGCTCTCCATGCTCCTGGTGGCGAAGAATGCGCCGGCATGCGGAAAGGGCTGGTACCACAAGGCGTTGGCCGAGACGTAGAACAGCGTCACCAGGAATGCGGTGGAGCCGCCGACCAGGACCGGATTGCGCGAGATTATGCTGCGGACAGCCAGCGCCCCGTCCTCGAAGGCGTTGCTGCGGTGCTTGACCGCCTTAAGCTGTTTTGCGGAGCGAGCCATTCCTGTCCCCTTTCGCTTCCCCCTTCGTCCAGGCTTTGGGCATCGGCAACACGCCGGTCTTGTCGGTCGAGCGACCTTTCGGTCCGTTCACCGGAAAGCTGATCGCAACCGTGGTGCCCTCGCCCGGCATGCTCTCGATCGACATCGTGCCCTCGTGCAGCGCCACCAGCCCCTTGACCAGCGACAGGCCAAGCCCGGTTCCCTCGAAGCGGCGCGTATAGTCGTTCTGGATCTGCATGAACGGCTTGCCGAGATTGGCAAAGTCTTCTTCGGCGATGCCGATGCCGGTGTCCTTGACCCAGAAATGCAGCCGCGAGCCGATGCGCTTGGCGCCGACCACGACAGCGCCGCCATCGGGGGTGAACTTGATCGCATTGGAGACGAGGTTGATGAGGATCTGCTGCACGGCGCGGCGGTCGGCGTTAATCTCGCCGGCGTCCGGCGCAATCTGCGCCTGCAGATCGATGTTCTTTGCCTCGGCCTGCAGCTGCATCATCGACTGGCACATTTCCACGGCGTCGATGAAGCGGAACGGCTCCGGCTGGGTCGCGTAGGCGCCGGCCTCGATCCTGGACACGTCGAGGATCGAGGTGACGACGTCAAGCAGATGCTGGCCTGAATCCCGGACCAGGCCGACATATTCCTTTTGGCGCGGATCCTTGAAGCCGCCGAACATCTCATGCAGCAGCATGTCGGAAAAACCGATGATGGCGTTGAGCGGCGTGCGCAGCTCATGGCTGACGATCGCCAGGAACCGTCCCTTCGCCACCTCGGCCGACGCGGCCGCTTCATTGGCAACGGCGAGATCCTCGCGCAGCCGGGCAATTTCGCCGTCCTCGCGCAGCACCAGCGTGAAGATGTCCTGCTGCAGTTCGCCCCGCACCAGTTCGAGAAAAAACGGCCGATAATTGTCAGCCGTCGGGCCGTCGCCGTTCTGCGGCAGCCGGACGCGAAGATCGAGCCGGCGCGCCGGCGCGCCATCGCGCATATCGGCGAGCGCGCTGAGATAGGCGACGCGATCGGACAGATGGATGCGATCGAACAGGCCGGTGCCGAACAGCAGCTCCGGCGGTAGCTTCAGGATGGTGCGCGCCTTTGCCGACGCGTCCACAACTTCGCCTTGCCTGGTGATGCGCAGGACGACGGCGTCGATTGTATCCTCGAGCCGGTCGCGTGCGGCCAGCGCGGGCTGTGCCTGCGCGGCATCGCCGAAGGCGGCAAGCCGGGGCACCAGCGTCAGCGCCCAGGCCAGCGGCAGCAGCCAGTGCCACGCGGCGATTTCCGTGGCACCGAAGGGCAGTACGGAGCCGGCAAAGGGCTGCAGCAGCACGGCGAGCAGAGCGGAGACGCCTCCCCACAGCACTGCGCGCCGCGAGGCACCGATCCACCAGGCTTCGAATGGCAGCGCCACGGCAAGCAGGGCGACCGGCGAGGCGAGGCCGCCCGCCGCGGCAATGACAGCGGCAAGCGCAAGACCGCCCACGCCAAGCGCGACCTGGCTGGCGAGCGCCATCTTGCCCGAGGCCGCCACCAGCAAGGCGGCGAACCAGCAAAAGCCGAAAGCGGCGAAGATCGTTGCGACCGTGACGGCCGCGCCCATGCCCGAAGTGACCAATGTGACCGCGGCACCGGCGGTGAAGAACGGCGCAGCCAGCATGACGCCGATGAAGCGGCGCTGGCGCAGGCGGTCATCCCGCCCGATGATATCAGGGTGGACCATACGTTCACAGCTGGCAGCCAGCGCGCCAGGCAATCCAACGTATCTGGCCGTAATCGAACTCAATGCAACGCACTCGCACCCGGTCGTGAACTGCCCTGCTTCGCAGGTGGCTTTTGTTGATTTGAAACTCGCATCCAGCGTTTAAGGAATGGATAAGGCTGAACCGACCAACGCCCGCCCTGCGGCAAATATTGTGGTGCGGTGCCATGAAATCCCAGGCAATTGCCGCCATAGTAAACGGAGCGTTATCCGCGCGGAGCGCCCTGAAGCCGACGACAGTCCGCGCCGGCGTTTCGCCATTTTCAGAAATACCTAGAGAAAACAGTTAGATAGATGGTTACTGAGTGCTGAAGAAAACCGGCGGCATTTGCGGCAAATCTATTGCAAAACGCATGGTTTCGAATTTGCCTAAAATTTGCGGAAAATTCTCACTGTCCCTGCAAGCCGTCCTTTGCGCGTCTGTGCCAGTATCGTGCCCATAAAAGAGGTCATGCCGCATGGACGCATGATCCGGCTACGGACGAGAGGGCATTGAGATGGGCTTTCTGATAAGAATGGCTTTCTGGTTTTCGCTGGTGCTTCTGGCGCTGCCGCTGACCGTCGGTCCCGACGAGGCAGGCCGCGAGAGTGTCGGCCCGCTCCAGGCCCTGTTTGCGGCGCGTGAAGCTGTCGGCGACATCGCCGGCATCTGCGAACGCAAGCCCGATGTCTGCGAGACCGGCAAGTCGGCGATGCACACGATCACCGCCCGGGCCAAGGAGACCGCCAAGATCGCGGCCGCCATGCTGGACGACAAGACAGCGACTGAGCCCGACACATCCGTTTCCACTGGCAGCGTGGCCGAGCAGATCGTCCTGCCGGCAACAGTCAACATTCCAGCGAAAAACTGAGACAGCTTCCAGCCGTGTCTATGGCTACACCGCAGGCCCGCAGACCTCTCGGCGCCTGCGGTGCTTTCTTCTTTTTCCGTGACGCGGCGGTGCTGGATCACTATATCCGGCGTGATGACGACAACGATCCAGACGATCCGTGACGACTTTTCCCTGCTCGACGAGTGGGAAGACCGCTATCGCTATGTGATCGAGCTGGGCGAGGCCCTGCCGCCGTTTCCCGACGCGGAACGCAACCCGGCCAATAAGGTGCCCGGCTGCGTCAGCCAGGTCTGGCTGACCACCGAACAGGGAGCGGGCGCCGACCCGGTGATCACCTTCACCGGCGATTCGGACGCCCATATCGTTCGGGGGTTGGTCGCCATCATGCTGGCGCTGTTTTCGGAACAACCGGCCAGCGAGATCCTGAAAACCGATGCGGAAGCCACGTTGAAGGGGCTCGGCCTTGACGAACACCTTTCGCCGCAGCGCGCCAATGGCCTGCGCTCGATGGTCAAGCGCATCAAGCGCGACGCCGAAGTGGCGCTGAAACAGACCGCCTGATCAGACCCTGAGGCGAAGGATGATCGGGCGCGCGATTGCGCGTCGGCATGGAGAGCCGGGCATCAGCCGGACGCATCCGCCAAAAAGCAAAACGGCGCCCACAGGCGCCGTCTATGGTCGAAATTTAGGAAACGAAGCCGGTATCAGCGCCCCTTGCGCTTGCGGCCAAGACCCATCTTCTTGGCAAGCTGCGAACGGGCAGCTGCATAGTTGGGCGCTACCATGGGATAGCTTGCGTCCAGGTTCCATTTTTCACGGTATTCGTCGGGCGTCAGGCCATAGTGGGTCATCAAGTGACGCTTGAGCGACTTGAACTTCTTGCCGTCTTCAAGACAGACGATGTAGTCGTCATGAACAGAGCGTTTCGGGTTCACCGCAGGCTTCTGCTTGTCGGCAGGAGGCGCTTCGGCAACCCCGCCCACGCGCCCGAGAGCGGTATGCACATCGGCAATAAGGTTCGGCAGTTCGCCGACAGGCACGGGATTGTTGCTGACATAGGCGGCCACCACATCGGCGGTCAGTTCGATCAGCGCATCGCTATTTCGGGAAGGCGTTTCGGCGATATCCATAGTGTTCAAGACCCCAACGAGGTTGTTTCTGTCTGCGCCCTTTTTCTGGAAACGGGCATCGCGCGAATTTCAGGCAGGAAGAACCTCCACGATTCGCGTCGGGGCATCTTAATGAGCCAGTCAACCAAGTAAGTCAATTCGCTTGTTGCGCTATATTCAACGATATTAGTCAAACATTCCGCATTCAGCTTCAATCTTCGGTGCACTGTGTAACTTTGCGATATTTTTCTGGTCAGGCCAGCAACGGCTGACGCTGCGTCACGTCCACCATTACATCGGCGGCGTGAGGTAAAATGGTTCGAATGCTTCGGCTATGCTTGGTCGCGCCATGGGTCAGCCGGTTATCAGGCTCTAATGAAATCACAGGTTGAAAACCATTACTGAATGTTCATGATCGGATATGCCGGCGCCGCCAAGACGAGCCTCATCAGTAAGGGGTGATGTATTTTCCATACACCCAGCCGGTGGTGAAATTGCCGTTCTGCGCCGGATCGTGCCAGACTTCGCACCAGCGATAGCGGATTGTCTGTTCCTGCTTCCAGTGCGGTTGATTGGCGATATCGAGCAGGTTTGTCCCGCCTGTGCACTTGCCGGTCATCTGCAGAACCGTCCCGTTGGGATAGGCGGCCTGCTTCTGGGATGTGCCCGACGGGTATTTGCGCACGTTGAGCGTGTCGCCAAACGGCACGCCGGTCACTTGCCAAGCTGCGAACGCAGTTGCATGAGACTGGTCAGCGAAGGCCAAAACTGTCGAAGCGACGGCCAAAGCCGCAGCGGTGCGGATATAGAACTTCATCATTCTCTCCTCCCGGCCCCTCTGCCTGGAGCCTGACGACGCCAATAGAGCCTGGCTCTTGAACCCGCGCTGATCGGCGTGTTCATTCGCCATTCAAGATTTCTGCCACAGCGAGACATAATGACCAAATCTCCAGCATTCCCGACCGCCAGCCCACCACAGCCGGAGAAACGGCCGGTCTTCGACACACATCATGGGATCACGCGGAGCGACGACTACGCCTGGCTGAGGGCCGACAACTGGCAAGAGATGTTCCGGGATCCTTCCCTGCTCGATGGCCAGATCCGTGCCCAGCTCGAAGCCGAGAACGCCTACCAGGCGACGCTGATGGCCGACACCGTGCCGTTGCAGAAGCAGCTTTTCACCGAGATGAAGGGACGCATCAAGGAAGACGACTCTACCGTACCGATGAAGGATGGACCCTACGCCTATGGCTCCTCCTTCAAGCTTGGCGGCGAGCAGCCGCGCTATTTCCGCATGCCGCGCGACGGCGGCGAGGAGCAGATCCTGCTCGACGGCGACGCCGAGGCCGAGGGCAAGCCTTATTTCCGCCTCGGCGAGGTCGACCATTCGACCGATCACGGCAGACTGTTGTGGGCGTTCGACGACAAGGGCTCCGAATTCTTCACGCTCAGAGTACGCGACCTCGCCAGTGGCGAAGAGCTGGCCGACATCATCACCGACACTGGCGGCGGCGGCGTCTGGAATGACGGCAATGACGGGTTTTTCTACACACGCCTCGACCCCAATCATCGTCCGTCCAAGGTGCTGTTCCATGGCCTTGGCGACCAGCCTGAAAACGATCGGCTGATCTATGAGGAAACCGATCCCGGCTTCTTCATGAGTGTCGGCGGCACCCGTTCGAACGAATGGATCATGATCGGCATCAACGATCACGAGACATCGGAATATCGGCTGATGCGCGCCAGCGAGCCGTTCGCCGAACCCAGGCTGGTTGCAGCGCGCGAGACCGGCCTGCAATACGACCTTGAAGAAGGCGGCGACATCTTCTTCATCCTCACCAATGCCGACGGCGCCAAGGACTTCAAGATCATGACGGCGCCGGCCAGCGAGCCGGTGCGCGCCAACTGGCAGGAACTGGTGCCGCACGAACCTGGCCGGCTGATCCTTTCGGTGATCGGCTTTAAGGATCACATGGTCAGGCTCGAGCGCAAGGAAGGCCTGCCGCGCATCGTCGTGCACGACCGCAAGAGCGGCGAGGAGCACCTCATCTCGCTCGACGAGGAAGCCTTTTCGCTTGGCCTGTCGGGGTCCTACGAATACGACACCGAGATCATGCGCTTTTCCTATTCGTCGATGACGACGCCGGCGCAGGTCTTCGACTACAACATGCGCAGCCGCGAGCGCGTGCTGCTCAAGACCCAGGAAGTCCCGTCCGGCCACGATGCGAACCACTATGTCACGCGCCGGCTGATGGCGCCCGCCACTGACGGCGAACTGGTGCCGATCTCGCTGATCCATCACCGGCAGACGCCGCTCGACGGATCGGCGCCTTGCCTGCTCTACGGCTATGGCTCCTACGGCATCACCGTGCCGGCCGCGTTCAACACCAACTGCCTGTCGCTGGTCGACCGTGGCTTCGTCTATGCGATTGCCCATGTGCGTGGCGGCAAGGACAAGGGCTATGGCTGGTACGACGACGGCAAACGGGCGCACAAGATGAACACGTTCACCGATTTCATCGCGGTTGCCCGTCATCTCGTCGCCGAGCGCTACACCACCCATGACCGCATCGTCGCGCAAGGCGGCTCGGCCGGTGGCATGCTGATGGGCGCGGTCGCCAACATGGCGCCGGAGTGTTTTGGCGGCATCGTTGCCGAGGTTCCCTTCGTCGACGTGCTGACCACCATGCTCGACGCCACCTTGCCGCTGACACCGCCTGAATGGCCCGAATGGGGCAATCCGATCGCTTCGGAGGAGGACTACCGGACGATTTCAGCCTACTCGCCCTATGACAATGTCGCGGCACTCGATTACCCGCCGATCCTGGCGCAGGCCGGCCTCACCGATCCGCGCGTCACCTACTGGGAGCCGGCCAAATGGGTGGCGCGGCTGCGCGAGCGCAAAAGCGGCGACAATCCGGTGCTGTTCAAGATCAACATGGACTCAGGACACGCCGGCGCATCGGGCCGGTTTTCGCGGCTCGAGGAGATCGCCTTCACCTATGCCTTCGCGCTCAAGGTTACGGGCAAGCCCGAACCCGAGGTGACGGGGAAGGCCGATCTTGTCGCACACGAAGTTTTGAGCTGATTTTCCACTCGCAATTGCTACCGCCGCGCGCTACCCAGTGCGCGGCTTTTTTTACAGCCACGTCATCAAATCTCGCAAGGTTTCGCCATGTTGCTCGTTGACGTCTATCTCGACAAATCGTCCATCCAGGGCATCGGTGTGTTTGCCAGGGCCCACATTCCGCGCGGCACGCTGATCTGGAAGCTGGACCCGCGATTCGATCGGATCATCGACGTGGAAACTTACGAGAGCGAAAGCGGATCGGTGAAGAGCTATCTCGACCGCTATTCCTACCCCGACCGGCGCGACCCGAACTACATCGTCTTCGAAGCCGACGATGCGCGCTTCATGAACCATGCCGATGAGCCGAATTGCGACGTCTCCTCACCTGAGGAAACATACGCCTTGCGCGATATCGCGCCCGGCGAGGAACTGACCTGCGACTACAATCATTTCTTCGAGACGGGCTTCGACTTTCTCGGCGACCGCCATTTGTCGCCGGAAAACTAGACACGAGTATCAAGGCAACATTCGTACCGCAGGGTTCGGGTATACTTGGCGTACTCCAGTCTAGAAGCCAGTCAACCCGAGACAGAAAGCCGAAGTGGCTGTCTTTGCCACAATGTCCGCGGCTGCTCGCGATCATGCCCTGACACACCACCGCAGAGCTTCAATAGGTCACCGCATTGTCGACGCAGCCCTGCACTCCCTGAGCCAGGCGCCGGCCGGCCGATAGAACGCTGATCTCAAGCACATTCAGTGCGGCCAAGACTTTCAGTGACCTGATTCGGATGGGTTGATTCGATTATGTCGCACGCCCGGGCAAGACCTGAGAAAAGGTTTTGGTCAGCGTATTCGACCCCACGTCGGCAATAATCAGCTGCCTCGATCCCACAGAGCCGAGCCAACGCCCGGACAAACTCGTCGAGATCAAAAGGCTCTTGGAGAACGACCCCTGCGCCGCTCTTGGAGATGTGGTCTGAAAATCCGCAGACGCTGGTGGCAACGACCGGCAAGCCGTTGACTATGGCTTCGAGGATTACCCCACCCGTGACATCTGCGCGCGCCGGGTGAGCAAGCACATCGGATGCGCTCAAAACAGCCTTGAGACGGGCATCGGACGCATATCCAACGAAATGGACCCTGTGTTCCAAACCGAGCCTGGTGACCGTAGCCCTGTAGGGCCTAAGCTTGGGACTGGCGACTTCGAGACCCGCGACCACCAAGTGCGCGTCGTGGGATTTGGCCAGTGCCTCGATCACGCGGTCCAGACCTTTTGTATGCGGCTGTAGGGCCAGCCAGAGCCACACCTTTGCGTCGGCCGGCAGCCCAAGCTCGCTGCGCGATGCCGCGCGCAGATGGGAAGCGCGGGCATCTGGATAAACCCGGTCCCGCGAAACCGTTGGTGGCAGAACAAGAATTCGATCTTTCACTGCAGGGTATGCGCTCTTTGCTGCATCCAGTTGCCGCGAAGACAGGCACAGAACGACAGTCTTTGATCGAGGTCCGAATGCGTTGGCTTCAATACGAAGCAAAGTCTGATAACGCGGAGTAAGCCGTTTCCAGAGTGGCAGATTGGGCCTGTTGAGTATCGGGTCCGCCAGGAACAAAACATCAACTGCAGCCATCATCTGGAACGCTACCGTTTTGTCGAACCCACGCTTGGAGGCCTCCACGAAGTTCTGACCAAACCGCCTCATTCTCTCATGATTTGTGAAAGCGTTGTCATTCATCGAAAGGCAAACGGTTGGAAAAGGTATCGGATTTTTTGCTCGCGCGACGAAGAAGACGGGTTCATGACCTCGTCGAGACAATTCACCCGCAAGGCGCAGTGCCGAATCCTCGAGCCCACCCCGCGGATCAAGCGAAAAAATTCCCAGCGCAATCTTCACGGGCGGCACCAAACCGTTTACTTGCCAAAGCCATATGGTTTTGCAGCGTCGAGGTCGGCGCCTGAGAAAGCGCTGTGTGTGGTCGCGCGATGCCCAGAAAACTCTCTGACTATGGTCTGAACGATTTCTTGCATCTTAGGCCTCTCACCCAACGGTATAAGACGCTCCGCTACCGCTTTGTCGATGACAAGTATGTGAAGATGCCTGTCCAGTCGACTGAATTCGCCGATATCGTAAAGTGTATCCGCGGCAAGAACGTCATAGCGACGGTCGCCTTTGAGGATCCTGACTGCCTGGCGCTTCACTTGGCTCTTCTCAGGAAATACGTCGTTCTGGATCAGGTGATCGTGTTCGACAATTCCAGGCTTGAAAAGACGCGCGTCGTTAACGCCGAGGTCGCGAAAGCTTACCATGCGAACTATGTCTGCTTGCCTGCCAATCCCTGGACAGGCCGTAACGGCAGCCGGTCCCATGGCATAGCCCTCAACTGGATCTGGCACAACGTTCTGAAGCCGGGAGAGCCGAACGCCTTCGGCTTTGTTGATGACGACCTCTACGCCATCGCCCCCAATCCGTTTGCTCCCCTGGACAAGTATCCGTACTACGGCGATGTCCGCGTGGCAGCAGACCGTTGGTTTCTTTGGGCCGGATTTTGTTTCTACCGTTTCGCCAGCGTGAGCGATCAACCGCTGGACTTTGGGCTCGATTGGTTCGTGGGGCTCGACACTGGGGGCGCAAACTGGGATGTTCTGTATAAGCACTTGCCACGCGACACGTTGCCAGCACGTCCCGTGGAATGGATGTCCATCCTGGCCGGGGTCGACGATCACCAAGCAGGGATCGAACGGCGAGGTGATTGGATCCATGAAGTCGGATGGACCTGGTCGATAGATCCGGTGCTAAATTATCGCAAACGAAAAGCGGTGGTGGAGTTGCTGGCGCCGCATCTGCCGGCTAATTTTCACCTTCCGTGCGAAAGAATGAGCGACCCGCGTTGGGAGCCTGTAAAGTGATGATGTGGTGAGCAAGTTCAGCGCCGAAGTCGCCGTCGTCTTACCCGTCCGCAATGGCGGCATTTTCCTGAACGCTGCGATTGGCAGCATCCGCGATCAGACATTCAGCGATCTTGAGATAATCGTCGTCGATGACGGTTCGACTGACAATACCGCAGAGATCGTGGCCGTCCATGCCGCTCAAGATGAGCGCGTCACGCTCCTGAAAACATCAGGGCAAGGGATCGTCGACACACTCAATACGGGGCTGGCACACACGATCGCGCCACTTGTCGCCAGGATGGATGCCGATGACGTCGCCGAGGCCAGTCGCATCGATTTGCAGCGCAAAGCGATGATGCGAAAACAGGATTTGGTTGTTCTCGGAAGCTCGGCATGGACGATAGACAGCGATGGCAAGTTGGGCGCGCCCATCGACATGCAGATCGATCCTGACCGCATAAGACACCAGCTTCGCACGCAAAATCCAATTCTGCACCCAACCGCAATGATAAGAAATGCGGCCTTAAGGAAAGTGGGCGGATATCGGGGCGGCTTTCCCTATGCTGAGGACTACGATCTATGGCTGCGGCTTTCCCGTGAAGGTCCGATCGGTTCCCTGCCTGATCGATTAATGCGTTTGCGCAGGCATCGCAACCAGACGTCCAGGCTCCACCGGTTGGACCAGAGGGCGGGGGCGGCATTGGCGAGACTTCGATTCTTCAGTCCCCTTGCCGTTGGGCCGGAGACTGGAGTTGCTGCCACCAATGATCCCTTCACCAGCTATCTGACCGCGCGAGTCAACTCAGGCGTCGCATTCGGCGAAAGTGAATGGAAGGAGATAGCCTTGATTCTTCGCGCGTGTCAGGGACGACGAATGTTGGGCAAGAAGCTCAGGAGAGAGATTATCGCGATGCTCTCGGGCCAACTGTCGGTGGCTTCGCTCCTTGCCTTGCGCGTGAAACTGTTGGCCCGCCAGTGAGCCGTCTTGTCATCGATCTGTCGACCCTGCTGCAATGGCACGGACCCGCGGTCGGCATCACGCGCTGCCAGCAGCAATATGCTCTGTATGCGTATCAAAACATCCCAGGAACGGTATTTACCGTCTTTGACCCATCGCAGCTCTGCCTGCGCCCAATCTCGCATCACCTTGTCGAATCCGTGATTGAGGGGCGCACGAAGCTCTACCTCGGGATGTCGAAAATCCCTGGGGAAACGAAAGTTCGTTTCGTCGACACGATTCCACAGTCCTTGCGGATGCCTTTCTTTTGGTTGACGAAATTCAGGCGAACGCTCGCGCTCGCGCTTGAAGAGCGCCGCATTGCTGCGGTCTCGCCAATCGCCGCAAGCAGATGGGCGCGACTGCAAGAGCGGATTCTCAGCCCAAAATTGCGTCGAGTCTTTTTCGACGACCGGGGTCAGAGGGTCAACCTCCCCAGTCTCGACCAGTTGGCCGGCCAAGCCCTGCAATTCGGCAAGAACGACGTCACTGTGGCTATCCAGAACGACTGGACGCATACGGCGATTGGGCCGATTCTGGATCAAAGAGATCGAACGGGCTCGCGACATGTTGTCCTGTGTCATGACATCATTCCGATCCGATTTCCGGAATGGTTCGCTCCACATGATGTCGTGGCTTTCCGCCGCTATTTCGACCTGGCGTTCGCTCGTGCCGATCGCTGTGTTTTCACATCCCGAAACACCATGAAAGATGTGGAGCAGCATTGTCTGGCAAACGGTCTCGAAATGCCTGATTGCCGGATCGTCCCGTTGGGGTCAAACCCTTTCATACCGATCACGCAGCCTTCGCCACTCCCAGCAATGCTGCATCCCAACAGGTTCGCGTTGTTCGTGTCCACGCTGGAACCGCGCAAGAACCATCGCCTCTTGATCCGAGTCTGGCGCCAGCTGATCGAGGACGGAACTATTGGGCGCTCCGGGTTCAAGCTGGTTTTTGTCGGCCGCAAGGGCTGGATGATGGACGAGTTGTTCGCCGAACTCGAAGGCGACGCCATGCTGTCGTCGACTGTCATCCATCTGGAGGGCGTCGATGACGCGACACTGAACTCTCTTTATGAAGCCGCTGCTTTTTGCCTCTATCCACCGCTCTACGAGGGCTTTGGACTGCCACCTGTCGAGGCGCTTCAGCATGGCAAGGCACTGATCGCGTCGAATACAGGTCCCATACCGGAAATTGTCGGCGACTTTGCCATCTGCCTTGATCCAAACGATGAGCAGGCCTGGACCCGGCGGCTGCGCGCCTGGCTCACCGGCGACGCCGAACCTCGAAGACTCGCCGCACACACCAAAGCAGTCTTTCAGTCCGTGACCTGGTCGCAGTCGGCTCGGTTATTCTTTGAGGCAGCTTTGTCTTCGACCTCACGACCGCACTGACACACGGCTGCAAATGCTAAGCGCGCCTTTGTCACCGATTAGGACGGATGCTATCTCGCCAAACTCCCTGCTCGATAAGGGTTATGACCCAGAGCCAGGAATTTAAGCCGGACCACATGAAAAAATCCGGGCCATGGAGAGGAAGGAGCCAGTGCTCTTGGATAGCGGAGATAAGTCCAGGACGAAATCGTAGAAAACGCGTGCTCGGCTCAAATCTTCCTTTGCCTTCGCATCAAAACATCGACATAGCGCACGTCAAAAGCCTCCATAATACAACTCGCAAGGGAAAAGGCCGTGGCAAAAAGGACCGCATTGATAACGGGCATCACCGGTCAGGACGGAGCGTATTTAGCCAGGCTACTGCTTGACAAGGGATACCGCGTAGTCGGCTCCATGCGTCGCACGTCGGGGATTGGAACGTGGCGCTTGCAGGAATTGCAGGTTCTTGGTGACATCGAATTCGAGTCGATGGAACTGACCGAGGAATCTAACGTCCGAACGATTCTGGAGAAGGTCAAACCGGATGAAATATACAACCTCGCGGCTCAAAGCTTTGTGGGGGATTCGTTCACGCAGCCCATTTACACAGCCCAGGTTACTGGAATTGGCGCTTTGAGACTGCTGGAAAGCGTCAGGACCGTCCTTCCCACGGCGAAATTTTATCAGGCTTCAAGTTCCGAAATGTTCGGCAAATCGCAACAGGTTCCGCAGACCGAAAAGACCCCCTTTTATCCGCGCAGCCCTTATGGGATCGCCAAGCTTTTCGCGCATTGGGCCGTCGTAAACTATAGAGAGGCGTTTGGACTACATTGCTGCAGCGGCATCCTGTTCAACCATGAATCGCCCTTAAGGGGGAAAGAATTCCTGCCTCGAAAAGTGAGTCTGGGCATGGCAAAATATGCCGTGAGAGGGGAAGGTCCTTTGAGGGTTGGCAACCTTGAGGCAAAGCGGGATTGGGGTCACGCCAAAGACTATGTCGACGCTATGTGGAGAATGCTGCAGTCGACGCCTGCAATGGATTTTGTTGTCGCGACGGGCAGAACGCACACCGTTCGTGAGTTCATCGAAATGGCCGCTGACGCCAGCGGAATCGCCTTGGATTGGAAAGGAACCGGGCACGACGAGTTGGCAATCGACAGAGCAAGCGGAAACATCGTTGTGGCTATCGATCCGACTTTTTATAGACCATCCGAAGTTGACCTGCTTGTCGGGGATCCCTCTCTGGCGAAAGACGTGCTTGACTGGAGGCCATCTGTTCGATTGGAGGATCTGGTCGCCGAGATGGTAGAGGCCGATCTCCGGCGTGTATCTTCAAACGAGATTTCAGGTATCTAGGTCGCCGGCTTTTTGCGCGGCGGATAGCCGTTGGGGTGCGGTGGTATCGCCTTCAGATAGGCTGATATCGCCGCACGATCTTCCGGCGTCAGCTCGGCCATATTCTTCTGCACATCGACCATGGCGCCACCGACGGAATCGAAATCAGGCGTGAAGCCGGTTTCGAGATAGTTGGCGATGTCGACCTCCGACCAGTCGCCAATACCGCCCTCGCCCGATGTGATGTTCGGCACGATGCCGCTGCCCTCGGCGGCCGCGGCGCCCGCCAGCCACTGGCTTTTCTTGCTGCCGCCGGTGAAGGCGCGCGGCGTATGGCATTCGCCGCAATGGCCAGGCCCCTCGACTAGATAGCGGCCGGCCATCACCGGATCCGGCGTGCCGTCGGGCAAGGGAACGACCGGCTGGTCACTCAGATAGAGGCGTTTCCAAAGCCCGAGACCGCGACGGATGTTGAAGGGAAAGTTCAAGGCGTGGTCCGGCGCCTTGCCAGCGACCGCCGGAAGCGTCTTCAGGAAGGCATAGAGATCGGCAATGTCTGATGGTTTCATGCGCGCATAGGAGGCGTAGGGAAAGGCCGGGTAAAAATGCTCGCCGGTCGGCGACACGCCCTTCAGCATGGCGTTGGCCAGGTCTTCGACCGACCATGCACCGATGCCGTCCTTGGCATCCTGCGAGATGTTGGGCGGCACGAAGGTGCCGAACGGCGTCTTCAGTTCGAGGCCGCCAACCAGTTGAAGGCGGGCGTCACCCTTCGAGCCCGGCTTCGAATGGCAGGATGTGCAGCCGCCGGCGTTGAAAATGCGCTTGCCCCTGGCGGCATCGCCGGGGCCGAGCTTTGCCACGGTCTCGGCGTCCAGCCTGGCCGGCGCCGACAGCACCCAGCCGGCAACCGCGCCGACGCCACCCAGAACAAGGGCGGCGCCGATGAATTTTTTCAGCCAGGGCATCGGCTGCGATCAGCCTTTTTTGACCCTGTAGGTTTGATGGCAGGTGCCGCAATCGCTACCGAGGGTGCCGATCTGCGCCTTGAGCGCGTCGACATCCGCAGGCGCCGCAGCGACCGCCGCTTTGACGTCGGCGATGAATTTGTCGTTGGTTGCCTTGAAGCCGGTCATATCTTCCCAGATCTTCGGCGATGCCGTGGTGTCGCCAGCGTCGCTGCCGGCGGGGAAGAGCGCGTCGACATCGACCTTCTCGGCATTGGCCTGCAGCGCCTGCAATGCGGTGAGCACGGCAGCGGCGTCGAACGGATCCTCACCTTTGACCACTTTCGACAGGCCGCCGACGATCTTTCCACGTTCCTTCATCAGAGCCTGCCGGTCGAGGACCGGATCGGCAAAGGCCGCCGAACCGGCGAGAGCGAACATAGAGATGGCGAGGACAAGCTTTCTCATTCATTTGGCTCCATGATGGACAGAGTTTGGGACAGAACGGTAACGGCGACGATGGGTTGAATATTCCCGGATTTGACCTCGAGGCTGCGTGATTTCTGAAATTATCGGTTTTCTGGAATGTCAGCCCTGGACCCGAAAAAAGAAAAGCCCCGGTTGCGCCGGGGCTTTTCAGCAAATCGATCAGGCCTTGGCCTTCTCGTAAAGCTCGAGGACATGGTCCCAGTTGATGAGACTGTCGACGAAGGCTTCGAGATATTTCGGCCGGGCGTTGCGGTAGTCGATGTAATAGGAGTGTTCCCAGACATCGACGCCGAGGATGGGCGACGCGCCATGGACGAGCGGGTTCTCGCCGTTCGGCGTCTTCGAGATGGCCAGCTTGCCGTCCTTGACGGAAACCCAGGCCCAGCCCGAGCCGAACTGGGTGGTGCCGGCGACGATGAAGTCGGCCTTGAACTTGTCGTAGCCGCCAAGGTCGCTGTCGACGGCCTTTTGCAGGGCACCCGGCAGTTTGGTGCCGCCGCCGCCCTTCTTCATCCACTTCCAGAAATGGATGTGGTTGTAGTGCTGGGCGGCATTGTTGAAGAGGCCGGCATTCTTGCCAAACGACTGTTTCACCACGTCCTCGACCGAGAGATCGCCGAGGCCCGCTTCGGCGGCCAGCTTGTTGCCGTTGTCGACATAGGCCTTGTGGTGCTTGTCGTGGTGATACTCCAGCGTCTCCTTCGACATGTAAGGCTGCAGGGCCTCGTAGTCGTAAGGCAAGGCGGGCAATTCAAAAGCCATCGGTCATACTCCTCGTGGAAAAAATCCGGTGTCGATACCGGATAAACATAGGTCTGGATTGGTCTGGAACAACTCCGGGATGAAGCGCCGGTTCCCTTTTTAGCGGCTCAGCCGGCGGAAGTCGAATGCGCCCAATCCCAATAAAGTTCGCGCGCCTTCTTGGCCACCGGCCCGGGCTGCAGGTTGCGATCTTCGATGCGCGTGATCGGCACGACTTTCGAATGGTTTCCGGTCGAGAAGATTTCATCCGCTTCGAGGAAATCGCGCACCGACAGCGTCCTTTCGGTGGTCTTGAAGCCGTATTCGCCAAGCAGCGTCATCGTCCTGGAGCGGGTGATGCCGGACAGAAAGGTGCCGTTCGGCGCTGGCGTCAGCACGTGGCTGTCCTTGACCAGGAAAATGTTGGAGCTTCCGGTCTCGGCGACATTGCCCAGCATGTCGAGCACCAGCGCATTGTCGAAGCCGCGCATCTTGGCTTCGAGGATGGCCCTGCCATTGTTGGGATAAAGGCAGCCGGCCTTGGCATTGGTCGGCATGGTTTCGATGGTCGGCCGCCGGAACGGCGACACCGTGACCGAAAAGCCGGTCGGCGAGATCATCGGCGATTCGTAGAGGCACAGGCAGAAACGGGTCGAGGCCGGGTCGGCCGGCACGCCCATATAGCCGCCATGCTCGGCCCAATACATCGGCCTGATATAGACCGCCGTCTTGCCGTCGAATTTCTTCAGCCCGTCCCAGGTCAGCCCGACGATCTTGTCGGGGCTCATCGTCGGCTTGAGGCCAAGGGCGATGGCCGAGGAATTCACCCGCGCGGCGTGGAGCTCGAGGTCGGGAGCCACCCCTTCGAACCAGCGGGCGCCGTCGAAGACGCTGGTGCCGAGCCACATGGCATGGCTGCGCGGTCCTAGAATGGCGACGTTGCCTTCATGCCAGTCGCCATCGACGAAGGTCCATGTCACGGATTGCGCCGCTGCCGCCAGTGTCATTGCTTGGTTCCGTTCCGATCCTATCGCGTTCGGTCATTGGAAGATGCTTTGGCCGGCGCCGTCAACCGGCATGAGCCAGATTTTGTTGAGGCCAGCAGAGCTTAGCTACAATCAGCGCTTGCACCTTGCCTTGCCGCGCCTCAAGACTGTAGCCATGCACCATGCAGCCTATGTTTTCGACGCCTACGGCACTCTGTTCGACGTGCACGCCGCCGTGCGCCGTCACGCCGACCAGATCGGACCGGACGGCCAGCTGCTGTCAGAGATCTGGCGCGCCAAGCAGCTGGAGTATTCCTGGGTGCGGACGCTGATGGGCGCCTATGCCGATTTCTGGCAGCTCACCGAACAGGCGCTCGACTTCGCCTTGCGCAAGGTTCCCTCGGCGGACAAGGGGCTGCGGGCCAAGCTGCTCGAGGCCTATTGGCGGCTCGACTGCTACCCGGAAGTACCGGCCGTGCTCAAGGCGCTCAAGGCTTCGGGCGCCAGGCTGGCGATCCTGTCCAACGGCTCGCCTGAAATGCTGGAAGCGGCGGTCAAATCCGCGGCACTCGACCAGGTTCTGGACGACATCTACTCGGTCGACGCGGTCAGGCGCTTCAAGACCGACCCTGCTGTCTACGAGATGGTGACGACGGGCTGGCGCCTCTATCCGAGTGCGGTGTCGTTCCAGTCGTCCAACCGCTGGGACATTGCCGGCGCCACCAAATTCGGCTTCCGGACGGTCTGGATCAACCGCTCAAACCAGCCCGAGGAATACCGCGATTTTCCGCCGGCCCTGATCCTGCCGTCGCTCGAAGGGCTCTTGACCGGCGGCTGAACACCTGTTGCCGCCCAGCAACAGTGGCAGAGCCGCCACAGCTTTGCCTTTGTTTGCCCACCCTCAGGCCAGAATCGGAACCGCCTATCGCGCCGGGCATTGGTAGGGTTAGCGCCGTACCGGCTAGCGTATTGACGCTTTGTTTCTACTTGAGACTTCATAAAGGCAACCATGTTCACAACCGAAATCGAATCCTATCGTGTGAGCCGTCGCGGCTTTCTCAATGCCGCAGCGCTTGGCGCCGCCTCGATTGCGGTTTCCGCTTGCGCCACGGTGGCGCCGCCGGTCGAACCGCCGCCGCCGGCCTATGAAGAGCCCCCCCTCGGTGACTATGCGACAATGTACGGCCCAATTTCAGACAGCGGCTTCGACCTGCCGGCCATCCCGATCAACAAGATGGACCCGCAGTTCTTGCGCCAGATCGTTCCCGACCCGACCGGCCAGAGGCCCGGCACCATCATCGTCGATACGACGAACCATTTCCTCTATCTGGTGCGCGAAGGTGGCCAGGCCATCCGCTATGGCGTCGGCCTCGGCCGCGCCGGCTTCGAATGGTCAGGAGACGCCGTTGTCCAATGGAAGCAGAAATGGCCGAAATGGACGCCGCCGGACGAGATGGTTGCCCGGCAGCCTGAACTGGAGCAGTACAGCGCCAAGAATGGTGGCATGCCCGGCGGGCTGAAGAACCCGCTCGGCGCACGTGCGCTCTATTTGTTCCAGGGCGATGTCGACACACTCTACCGCCTGCACGGCTCGCCCGAATGGAACTCAATCGGCAAATCCGTCTCGTCGGGCTGCGTGCGCCTGATGAATCAGGACATCATCGATCTGTTCGACCGCGTGCCCTCGAAGTCGCCGGTGATCGTCACCGCCAATGTCGGTCAGGACATGGTTGCGACGGCAAACCGCAGAGCCATTCCGATCGATGCCGGCGTGCCGGAAGGATCCATCCTGCTCGGCCCGGTCAAGGCGATCACCAACTCGATCTTCTGATCTGCCGAAGCGAAGGAGCGGCGGGCTTTCGCCGCTCCGGCTTTCTCAGCGTCCTCTGGACAGGCTCCCCAATATGCCGCGCACGATGGCGCGGCCGACAGACGAGCCGACCGAACGCACCACCGATTTGATCGCGGCTTCGGCCACCGTCTGGCGATTGGACGGCCGCGGCGCCGGCGCCCGCCGGCCGGTGGGCTGCGGCGCCGGATCGTCATTGCCAAAGCCGGGGATGGTCCAGCGCGAGCGGCCGCTGTCTGCCTGCTGCGCCTGTTCTTCGGCGTCCTGGGCATCCTTGGCTTTCTTCTGCAGCATCTCGAAGGCCGATTCGCGATCGATGGTCTCTTCGTATTGTCCCGCGACCGGGCTCTCGGCGATCAGCTTGCGGCGCTCGTCTGAAGTGATCGGGCCAAGCCGCGATGATGGCGGGCGGATCAGCGTTCGCTGCACCATGGACGGCACACCCTTGGTTTCCAGCGTCGAGACCAGCGCCTCGCCGGTGCCGAGCAGAGTGATGGCGGTGGCGCAGTCGAAGTCGGGATTGGGCCGGAAGGTGTCGGCGGCGGTCTTCACCGCCTGCTGCTCACGCGGCGTATAGGCGCGCAGCGCGTGCTGGACGCGATTGCCGAGCTGGGCCAAAACCTTTTCGGGCATATCCAGGGGGTTCTGGGTGACGAAATAGACGCCGACCCCCTTCGAGCGGACCAAGCGAACCACCTGCTCGACGCGGTCGATCAGCACCTTCGGCGCTTCGTCGAAAAGCAGATGCGCCTCGTCGAAAAAGAACACCAGCTTCGGCTTGTCGGGGTCGCCGACCTCGGGCAATTCCTCAAACAGCTCCGACATCAGCCAGAGCAGGAAGGTTGCGTAGAGCCTGGGGTTCATCATCAGTCTGTCGGCGGCAAGCACGCTGATGGCGCCGCGGCCGTCACGCGTGGTGCGCATGATGTCGGCGATCCGCAGGGCCGGCTCGCCAAAGAAGTGCGTGGCGCCCTGCTGTTCCAGCACAAGCAGCGTGCGCTGGATGGCGCCGACCGACGGCTTGGTGACATTGCCGTAACGGGAGCTTATCTCCTCAGCGCGGTCGGCGATGTTGGCGAGCAGCGCCTGCAGGTCCTTCATGTCGAGCAGCAGCAGCCCGTCCTCATCGGCGATGCGGAAGGCGATGTTCATGATGCCTTCCTGCGCCTCGGACAGGTTCATCAGCCGAGATAAAAGCAGCGGCCCCATCTCCGAAACGGTGGCGCGGATCGGATGGCCCTGCTCGCCGAACAGGTCCCAGAAGATGACCGGGAATTCCTGGAAATCATAGGGATCGAGCTCGACCTGCGCGGCGCGCTTGACCAGGAAATCCTGGGCTGTGCCCATCATGGCGATGCCGGACAGGTCGCCCTTGATGTCGGCGCAGAACACCGGCACGCCGGCATTGGAGAAGCCCTCCGCCAGAATCTGCAGGGATACGGTCTTGCCGGTGCCGGTGGCGCCGGTGATCAGGCCATGACGATTGCCATATTGCAGCAAAAGCTGTTCGGCGCGCTGATAGCTGTCATCGGGCTTGCGGCTGGCGCCAAGGAAAATGCTGGTGTCGTCAGCCATATGTCGGTCTCCGCAAAGCTGATGGCATCGATGCCCGATCCTTTGAAGGCCCGATCTTTTGAGGGCAAAGCGGCCTCGCCGCAGGTATAGTCAGGCCATTGCGCAGCGACAATGGCCATCGTCGAAATGGCTTTTTGCCGCTTGCGGATTTTGCGCATGTTTGGCAATCGGTTGCTGGTTCGCGGTCAGCATGTTGCATTGTGATATCGAACCGGGGACCGTAGACTGACGTTTCAGGCTGATGCGGCCGACAAAATGAGGAATGTGGATGGGCGCCGGTGCCTTGACCAGGGATGACGACCTTCCGAACGCTGACCGGCAGCGATGGCTGGCATTGGCGGAGAAGGCGCTCGCCGGCGGTTCCTTCGAGGAAAAGCTGGTCTCCCATACCGACGATGGCATCCGCATCGAGCCGCTCTATGATCGTTCGCTGACGGCTGAACCGCTGGTCCGCGTCAATCCGAGATCGCCGTGGATCGTCAGCCAGCGCATCGACGATCCGGATGTCGGGCGTGCCAAAGCCCAGGCGATGGACGACGTCGCACAGGGCGCCACGGGATTGTCGCTGGTCTTCGAAGGGGCGCCGAATGCGTTCGGCTATGGCCTGCCGCGGACGGCGAAGGCGCTGGAAACGGTTCTGGACGGCGTGCCGCTCAACCGCATCCAGGTGCGCATCGACGCGCATCCGTGGAGCCGCGCCGTGGCCGACTGGCTGGTGGCGTTCCTCGGTAAACGCCGCTCCGACCCAGCCAAGCTCAACCTCTCCTTCGGCATCGATCCGGCGGCGATCTTTGCTGGCACCGGCCGGCTGCGCATGTCGATCGAGGCCTTGCAGGCATCGATGCCGCAATCGCTGGCGCATTTCTTCTCGATGGGTGTGCCCGGTGTGCTTCTGGAGGCGGACGGGCGGGTGTTCCACAATGCCGGCGCCACCGAGGCGCAGGAGCTCGGCACCATGCTGGCCTCGGCGGTCTCCTATCTCAGAATGTTCGAGCAGGCGCGCCAGCCGCTTGTCTATGCGGCTCCGCATATCGGCTTTGCGCTGAGCGTCGACCAGGATCAGTTCCTGTCGATGGCCAAGGTCCGGGCGCTGCGCCGGCTGTGGGCGCGGATCCAGGAGACTTGCTCGATCCCCGCCTCGACCGCCAATGTCCACGCCGAAACGTCGTTCCGCATGATGACGATGGCGGATCCGGAGACGAACATCCTGCGCACCGCGATCGCCTGTTTCGCAGCAGCCGCTGGCGGCGCGGATTCGATCTCCATCCTGCCGCACACTATTGCGCATGGCTTGCCGGCCGGCTTTGCCCGCCGCGTCGCGCGCAACGCGCAGCTGATCATGGCCAATGAAAGCCATATCGACCATGTCGCCGACCCCGCCTATGGCTCGGGCGCCGTCGAAGCGCTGACTTTGGGCCTCTGCGAAGCCGCCTGGGACGAGTTCCAGAAGATCGAGGCGGAAGGCGGCGTGCTGTCCAGCCTGCAGCAAGGGCATATCCAGAAACGGGTCAAGGCGGCTGCCGCCGGCCGCAACGCCGCCTATCTGGCCGGCGAAAGGGCGATCATCGGCACGACGCTTTATCCGCAGACAAGCGAACGTCCGGTCGAGACATTGGCAGCCGAGCGGCGGCCAGCCTTCACCGAAGGTGTGGCGGTGTGCGAGCCGCTGTTTCCTGTTCGTATCGACCAGTCGATCGGAGCAGCATCTTGATCCCGGATTTCAGCCAGATAGGCTGGGTGCCGCCACGCCGCGCGCCTGTCGAAATCAAGGGCCAGCGGCTGACGCCGGAAGGCCTGATTGCCAAGCATCTGTACAATCAAAGCGACCTCAAGGGGTTGCCGAACCTCGACACCTATCCTGGGATGCCGCCCTTCGTGCGCGGCCCCTATCCGACCATGTATGTCCAGCAACCCTGGACGATCCGGCAATATGCCGGCTTCTCGACAGCCGAAGAATCCAACGCCTTCTACCGGCGCAATCTTGCCGCCGGTCAGAAAGGCCTGTCGGTCGCTTTCGATCTCGCCACCCATCGCGGCTATGACAGCGACCATCCGCGCGTGGCCGGCGATGTCGGCATGGCAGGCGTCGCCATCGATTCCATCCTCGATATGCGCCAGCTGTTCGACGGGATCCCACTCGACGAGATGACGGTGTCGATGACCATGAACGGCGCGGTGCTGCCGATCATGGCGCTCTACATCGTGGCGGCGGAAGAACAAGGCGTTGCGCAGAAGGATCTGGCCGGAACCATTCAGAACGACATTCTGAAAGAGTTTATGGTACGCAACACCTACATTTATCCGCCAAAGCCTTCGATGCGGATCGTCTCCGACATCTTCTCCTACACGTCGAAGCACATGCCGAAGTTCAATTCGATTTCGATCTCCGGCTATCACATGCAGGAAGCGGGCGCGACAGCCGACCTCGAGCTCGCCTACACGATTGCCGACGGCATCGAATATGCTCGCGCCGGCGTCGCCGCCGGCCTCGACATCGACCGTTTCGCGCCGCGGCTTTCCTTCTTCTGGGCGATCGGCATGAACTTCTTCATGGAGGTCGCCAAGCTGAGGGCAGCGCGCCTTTTGTGGTCGAGCCTGATGAAGAAGAATTTCGCGCCGAAGGACGAGCGCTCGCTGTCGCTGCGCACCCATTGTCAGACGTCGGGCTGGTCGCTGACGGCGCAGGACCCCTACAACAACATTATCCGCACCATGATCGAGGCGATGGCGGCGACGCAAGGCCATACGCAGTCACTGCATACCAATTCCTTCGACGAGGCGATGGCGCTGCCGACCGACCATTCGGCCCGCATCGCCCGCAACACACAGCTCATCCTGCAAAAGGAGTCCGGCACCACGCGCATTGTCGACCCGTGGGGCGGTTCAGCCTATCTCGAACGGCTGACGCATGATCTGGCGGCGCGCGCGCTCGCCCATATCGAGGAGGTCGAGAGCCTCGGCGGCATGGCCGCTGCGATCGAAAAAGGCATACCCAAGCTGCGCATCGAAGAGGCGGCGGCGCGCACGCAGGCGCGCATCGATTCCGGCGAGCAGATGCTGGTCGGCGTCAACGCGCATCGCCCCGAGAACGACATCGACGTCGATGTGCTGAAGATCGACAATGCCGAAGTCAGGGCGCGGCAATTGTCGAAGCTGCAACGGCTGAAGGGTACACGCGATGTCGCCGCTGCCGAGAGCGCGCTCGATGCCCTGACCCGTGCCGCCGAGAGCGGTGAAAATCTCCTGGAATTCGCCATCCGTGCCGCGCGCGCCAATGCCACGGTCGGCGAGATTTCATTGGCGTTGGAAAAGGTCTTCGGCCGCCATGTCGCTTCGGTGCAGACGATCTCCGGCGTCTATCGCAACGCGCTCGGCGACAACCCGGTGGTCGACCGGCTGCAGGAAAAGATCGAGGCCTTCGAGAAGAAAAACGGCGGCAAGCCGCGCATCCTCGTCGCCAAGATGGGACAGGATGGCCATGATCGCGGCCAGAAGGTCATCGCCACCGCCTTTGCCGATCTCGGCTTCGACGTCACCGTCGGCGCGATGTTCCAGACGCCGGAAGAGATCGCAAAGCTCGCGGTCCAACATGACGTCCACATCGTCGGCGCTTCATCGCTGGCAGCGGGGCACCTGACGCTCATTCCCGAACTGCGCGACGCGCTGAAGAAGCTCGGCCGCGACGACATGCTGATCGTCGCCGGCGGCGTCATCCCGCCACAGGATTACGACGCGGTGCTGCAGGCCGGTGCGGCGGAAATCTTCCCGCCGGGCACGGTCATCCCGGAAGCGGCGGAGCGGCTGATGGATCGGCTGCTGACTGGCGGTTAGAGGCGCCAATCGGCGCACCAGAGGTGAAAGCTCTAGCTATCCGAGAGCTTGACGATCTCCCACTCCTTGCCGTTGACGCTCGCCACGTCGCCGACCTTCTTGCCGTACAAGGCCAAGGCCATCGGCGAGACGTGGGAAATGCTGCCTTTGGCAGGGTCAGCTTCGTCCTCGCCGACGATCTTCCAGTGGACTTTCCTGTCGTCATCGCCTTGCAGCGTGACACCCATGCCGAAGCGCACCAGATCGCTGCCGGGCTCCGGCACGGACAGTTCGGCGCTCTCACGCCGTGCGGTCCAGTAGCGCAGGTCGCGTGACACCAGCGCGATGCGCTCGCGCTCGGCTTTCTTCTCCGCCTTGGCCAGTTCGTCGCGCAGACCAGCGAGTTCCGCCTCGATCTGCGCCAGGCCGTGTTCCGTCACCAGATTGCGGTGCGGGCTGACCGGCCGCTCGCCGATGCCGGCAATGGCATTTTCGCTGTCTTCCTCGCGGGTGAAAGCTCTGCTCATGCATGGAATTTAGGCGCGTCGCTGCGACTGCACAAGCCATTGCCGGCAAGCCGACCTCAGGGCCTGCGGCGCCTGGCACGAATCCTGCGATATCACGACCGGACGCCAGGATTCTGTGCCGATGTTGAACAGACGAACGCTGCTGACGCAGACCGCCGGCTTTGCCGTGATCGGCCTCTCGCTCGGCAAGGCAGCCGCTGCCAGCCTGCCCGGCATCGAGAAGGCCTCGATGCGCGGTTCGATCAACGCGACCGATCTCGGCGTGCAACCCGGCACGCTTGACGATCAGAGCAAGGCCTTCGCCAAGCTGCTGCGCGACGCCAGCGAGGGCGACATGCCGGTGTTCCTGCCACCAGGCGCTTATGTCGTGTCCAACCTCACCTTGCCTGCCCGCGTCAGGCTTTCCGGCGTGCCGGGTGCTTCGCGCATCGTCTATGGCGGCAACGGCCATTTGGCGATGACCGAACAGGCCGAGCATATCGAATTCAGCGGGCTGGTGTTCGACGGCGCCAACCGCTGGATGGCCGACTACGTGCAAGGCCTGCTCGATTTGCGCCACATCGCCCACCTCGTCGTCGACAATTGCCGGATCACCGGCAGCGGCAAGCACGGACTGGCGCTCGAGCACGCGTCGGGCCGCATCGAGCGTTCGGAGATTTCGGGTGCTGCCGACGCCGGCATCTACTCCGTCGAGGCCGGCGGACTGGAAATCACAGGCAACACCGTATCCGATTGCGGCAATGGCGGCATCCTCGTGCATCGCTGGCAAGTGGCTGAAGACGGCACCATCGTCAGCGGCAACCGCGTCCAGCGCATTGGCGCCCGCAGCGGCGGAACCGGCCAGAACGGCAATGGCATCAATGCCTTTCGCGCCGGCAACGTCTCGATCTCGGGCAACATCGTCTCCGACTGCGCGTTCTCGGCGATCCGCGCCAACAGTTCCAGCAATTTGCAGGTCACCGGCAACACCTGCTCGCGGTCGGGCGAAACGGCGCTCTATTCCGAATTTGCCTTCGAAGGCGCGATCCTCAGCAACAACATCGTCGACGGCGCTGCCAACGGCATCTCGATCGTCAATTTCAACGAAGGCGGCCGCATGGGCGTGTGCTCGAACAACATCGTGCGCAACCTCTCGACGTCAGGTCCCTACCCCGCCGATGTGCCCGGCTTCGGTGTCGGCATCAGCGTCGAGGCCGACACCACGGTTTCCGGTAACGTCATCGAGAACGCGCCGCTCTACGGCATGCAGATCGGCTGGGGTGCGTATATGCGCAATGTGGTGGCGACCGGGAACATCATCCGCAAGGTGGGAATCGGCATCGCCGTCACCGTGGTCGAAGGAGCCGGGACAGCTGTTATTTCCGACAATGTCATCGACGGCGCGAAAAACGGCGCCATCATTGGCCAGCGCTGGGCCGAGCCCGTGACCGGCGATCTCGCCTCGCTAGGCAATGCGGGATACGCGCATCTCACTGTCGAGCGCAACCACGTCAGCTAGAATTCGGGTGAGGCCGGCCTGCAAATGGTGGCTCCCTCCGCTTCCGGTATTCACGTACCAAAGTACGCTCCGTTCCGGTTCTCGGAACCCACCATTTTCGGCTCGGCCTGACCCGAATTTTCACCGGGAGGCGTGTATTCGTCAGCTGAGCGCCGCTGTCGGCCGTAGCGCGCCGACCTTGGCGCCGATCCGGCTTGCGATGGCTGGATTTGCCTGTTCGGTCAATGTCGCGGCGAGAGCCGCGTCGGTCCGTAGCAGCTTGGCCAGCACGGTGGCGATCATCGCCTCGGCGGCGCGGCCGGCGCCGTCATCGCATTTGAGCGCGATGCCGAGGCCGAGCTCGGGAAGTGCTGCGCAATAGACGCCTTCGGCGCCGGTCTTGACGAAGATACGGCCGGGCGCGGCCTGCATCAGCGCGACGTCGGCCTTGCCGGTGCCGGCGACGAGGAACGGCTCGGCCATGCAGGCCGACAGCAGCCGCTTCGCCGCTTTGGCGCGCTCGGGCGCGAAGCCCCTGCCCGTCGCCATGCGGGCAAAGCCGAAGGCAAAACTGCGCAGCGGCACGGCGTAGGTCGGGATCGAACAGCCGTCGATCGCCCAATCCTCGGCACCATGGCTCGCGCCGGTCACCGCTTGCATGGCATCGCGCACCATCTCCTGCTGCGCATGGCCCGCCTTGACGTAGCCGCGATGGGCAATGCCGGCGTGGACGCAGGTGCAGAGGAAACCCGAATGCTTGCCGGAGCAGTTGTTGTGCAGCGGGTTCGGCACGCGGCCGGTGCGGGCCAACGCAATCTCCGCGTCGTGGCTCGATGGCCAGTGCGCGCCACACTCCAGGGCGGTCTCATCGAGGCCGGCCTTGGCCAGCATCGCACGCGCCAGTTCGACATGCGCCGGCTCGCCGGAATGCGAGGCGCAGGCCAGCGCCAGCTCGCGGTCGCCGAAGCCATAGGCATCGGCGGTGCCACTTTCGACCAACGGCAGCGCCTGGATCGCCTTGACCGCCGAGCGCGGGAACACCGGGCGCGTCGTGTCGCCGATCTCCAGGAACGGCTTGCCGTCGGCATCGAAGACCGCGACGGCGCCGCGATGGCCGCTCTCGACGATCGCGCCGCGCAAGACCTCGACCAGAACCGGATTTGTCATGTCACCTCCCGTAAATGCGGGCGGTTTATCTGATCCGGTCGAGAATGGAAACGTAGTTGGCGACCGCGGCACCGCCCATGTTGAAGATGCCGCCGAGTTTTGCGCCCGGCACCTGGATGCCGCCGGCCTCGCCGACAAGCTGCATGGCGGTCAGCACATGCATGGAGACACCGGTGGCGCCGATCGGGTGGCCCTTGGCCTTCAGCCCGCCGGAGGGATTGACCGGCAGCCGGCCGTCCTTCGCGGTCTCACCGCTCATGGCCAGCTTCGCCCCCTCGCCCGGTTTGGCCAGACCCATCGCCTCATATTCGATCAGCTCGGCGATGGTGAAACAATCATGCGTCTCGACGAAGGACAAATCGTCGAGCGTGACGCCGGCCTGCTTCAGCGCCTGGTTCCACGCCTGCTCGCAGCCTTCGAAGGTCAGGATGTCGCGCTTCGACATTGGCAGGAAATCCTGCACATGCTGGTTGGCGCGGAAGGCAACGGCACGGCGCATCTTCAGCGCGGTTGCGGTGTCGGCAAGGATCAAGGCCGCGGCGCCGTCCGAGACCAGCGAGCAGTCGGTGCGCTTCAAGGGACCGGCAACGAAGGGGTTTTTTTCGCTTTCCTGGCGGCAGAACTCATAGCCGAAATCCTTGCGCATCTGCGCATAGGGATTGTCGACGCCGTTCTTGTGGTTCTTGGCGGCGATCATGGCAAGCGCATCCGACTGGTCGCCGTAGCGCTGGAAATAGGCTTGCGCGATCTTGCCGAAGACGCCGGCAAAGCCAGCCGGCGTGTCGCCGTCCTCGGGCAGATAGGAGGCCTTGAGCAGGTTCTTGCCGATCTCGGGGCCTGATGTCGTCGTCATCTGCTCGGCGCCGACCACCAGCACGATGCGAGCGGCATTGGCATCGATGGCGCGGATGCCTTGCCTGACCGCCGCCGAGCCGGTGGCACAGGCGTTCTCCACCCGCGTCGCCGGCTTGAAGCGCAGCCGGTCGTCGGCCTGGAGAACCAGGCTTGCGGTGAAATCCTGGGCGGAAAAGCCGGCGTTGAAGTGGCCGAGCACGATCTCGTCGACCTCGTCCGGGCCGATGCCGGCATGGTCGAGCGCGTCCGTTGCCACCTTGACGATCAGGCTCTCCAGCGTCTCGCCTTCGAGCTTGCCGAAGCGCGAATGCGCCCAGCCGACGATGCATGCTGTCATCTCAACCTCCATCCTCGACGCCAGCCTAGCACGTCCTGCGGCGCCTGCGCTTCGAATATTGTTCAATCATGAACCGTTTTCCTCGCCGCGTGAAGAGCCAGAAACGCCTGTCGTTGGGCCACCTGATCTTCGCCTCGAAATCGCGTTGGATTTTTGTTGATTGATCCGTCAATAAAAAATAATCATGGCGGCAAGAGCCGGGAACAACAATGCCGAAAGTCGGAATGGAGCCACTGCGCCGCCGGGCGCTTATCGACGCGACGATCTCGGCGATCGGCGAGCGCGGCTCGTTGGACGTGACCATGTCGGAAATCGCCGGGCGTGCCGGCGTGTCATCGGCGCTGGCCCACCACTATTTCGGCGCCAAGGATGAACTCCTGCTGGCGACAATGCGCTACATCCTGGCCGAGCTGACCGCCGACACGTTGCGCGCCCTGGGTTCGGCCACGACGCCGCGTGAGCGCGTCTCGGCGGTGGTCGCGGTCAACTTCTCCGACGTCCAGTTCCATCCGCAGACCATCGCCGCTTGGCTCGCCTTCTATGTCGAGGCGCAGAAATCGACAGCGCTACGCCGGCTGCTCAAGGTCTATGCGCGGCGCCTGCACTCCAATTTGCTGAGCGGGCTGACCCGCATCCTACCGCGCAGCGAGGCCGACCGCGTTGCCGAAGCGACGGCGGCAATGATCGACGGGCTCTATATCAGGCGTGCGCTGAAGGACGGCGTGCCCGATGCCGCGACCGCGATCGGCCTGATCGAGGATTATCTGGAAACCAAACTCAGCCGGCGACAGCAGCAGTGACAGCCAAGCAACCCAATTTCCTGATCGTCATGGTCGATCAGCTCAACGGCACGCTGTTCCCGGACGGGCCGGCGGAGTTCCTGCATGCGCCGCATCTGAAGGCGCTGGCTGCGCGTTCGGCCCGCTTCAAGAACAACTACACCGCGTCGCCGCTCTGTGCCCCGGGTCGCGCCTCGTTCATGAGCGGGCAGTTGCCGTCGCGCACCGGGGTCTACGACAACGCCGCCGAATTCGTCTCGTCGATCCCCACCTTCGCCCATCATCTGCGCGCCGCCGGCTACTACACCTGCCTGTCGGGCAAGATGCATTTCGTCGGGCCGGACCAGTTGCATGGTTTTGAGGAACGGCTGACCACCGACATCTATCCCGCCGATTTCGGCTGGACGCCGGACTATCGCAAGCCCGACGAGCGGATCGACTGGTGGTATCACAATCTCGGTTCGGTGACCGGTGCGGGGGTCGCCGAGACCACCAACCAGATGGAATATGACGACGAGGTCGTGTTCCTCGCCACGCAGAAACTCTATCAGCTTTCGCGCGAACAGGACGATGCGAAGCATCGGCCCTGGTGCCTCACCGTTTCCCTGTCGCATCCGCACGATCCCTATGTGGCGCGCAAGCAGTATTGGGATCTCTATGAGCATTGCCAGGCGCTGGATCCGGAAACGGGATTCATCGCCTATGACGATCAGGATGCGCATTCGCAGCGGCTGTACCGCGCCAGCGACTATTCGTCCTTCGAGATCACCCCTGAGCAGGTGCGTCGTTCGCGGCGCGGCTATTTCGCCAACATTTCCTATGTCGACGACAAGCTCGGCGAGCTTCTCGACGTTCTCGGCCGAACGCGCATGCTCGACGACACCATCATCCTGTTCTGCTCCGACCATGGCGACATGCTCGGCGAGCGCGGCCTGTGGTTCAAGATGAGCTTCTTCGAGGGCTCGGCGCGGGTGCCGCTGATGATCGCCGGCAAGGGTGTTTCAGCCGGGCTGATCGAGGCGCCCGTCTCCAATCTCGACGTGACGCCAACGCTTTGCGACCTCGCCGGTATAGATATCGGGGCGATCGCGCCATGGACCGACGGCCGGTCGCTGCTGCCGTTTACAGACGGCGAGCCGCGCACGGCGCCGGTGTTGATCGAGTATGCCGCCGAAGGCTCCTCCGCGCCACTGGTGGCGATCCGCGACGGCAGATACAAATTCGTCCATTGCGAGCTCGACCCGCCGCTTCTGTTTGATCTCGAATCCGATCCGCTCGAGCGCAACAACCTCGCCACCGATCCGGCCAACGCAGCTCTGGTGGCCGCGTTCATGGACAAGGTTCGGGTGCGCTGGGACATGGCCGGGTTCGACGCCGCCGTACGCGAAAGCCAGGCGCGCCGCTGGGTCGTCTATCCGGCGCTGCGCAACGGCGCCTATTACCCCTGGGATTTCCAGCCACTGCAAAAGGCCTCGGAGCGCTACATGCGCAACCACATGAACCTCGACAATCTCGAAGAGAGCAAACGGTATCCGCGAGGCGAATGATGACAACAATTCTCGTCCCCTCCCTCGACCACCTCAAGCAGGCCTATGCCGTCACCTCCCGGGCGACGCAGATCACGCCGTTGCTGGAATCGGCAGCCCTTGCCCGCGAGACCGGTGCGGCGCGCGTGTTCATCAAACCGGAATCGCTGCAATGGGCGGGATCGTTCAAGGTGCGCGGCGCCTATTGGCGGCTGAAGAAGCTGTCGGCTGACGAGGCCAAAAAGGGTGTCGTCGCCTACTCCTCCGGCAATTTCGCGCAAGGGCTGGCCGCCGCTGGCCAGGCGCTTGGCATTCCCGTCACCATCGTCATGCCGATCGATGCGCCGGCCGCCAAGCGCGACGCCACGGCTGGCTATGGCGCGCGCGTCGTGCTGACCGATCATGGCGATCGGGCGCGTGAGGAAGTTGCCGCCGCCAAGGCGCGCGAGATCGCCGAGACCGAGGGCCTCATACTGCTCCATCCGTTTGACGATCCGGAGATCGTCGCCGGCCAGGCGGGCGCTGGGCTGGAGGCGCTCGAGCAACTCGATGCCAAGGGCGCCAGCGCCGATCTTCTGTTCTGCTCGGTCGGCGGCGGCGGACTGATCGGCGGCGTCTCGCTCGCCTTCCATTATCTGTCGCCGAAGACCGAGATCATCGGCGTCGAGCCGGAGGGTTTCAACGGCATGGGCGCATCGCTGGAGCATGGCGCCATCGAGACCATGCCGATCGCCCCGAAGTCGATCTGCGACGGGCTGATGTCGCGACGGCCCGGCGACGCGCCGTTCGCGGCGGTGAAGGCTGCCGGCGTTCGTGGCATCACTGTCGACGACCAATCGGTACGCCGCGCTATGAAGATCGCCTTTGAGCGGATGAAGCTGGTGCTCGAACCTTCGGGCGCCGCGTCGCTGGCAGCACTGCTCGGCGGCAAGGTGGATGTGGCGGGTAAAACCGTCCTGGTTGTGGCTACCGGCGGCAATGTCTCGCTCGCCGATTTTATGGCGCATATGAACCATGCTTGAAGCAGATTTCGTCATCATCGGCTCCGGCTCGGCCGGCTCTGCCATGGCCTACCGGCTGTCGGAGGACGGCAAGCATTCGGTCATCGTCATCGAATTTGGCGGCACCGATATCGGGCCGCTGATCCAGATGCCGTCGGCGCTGTCGATCCCGCTCAACATGAGCCTTTACGACTGGGGCTTTGCCAGCGAGCCGGAGCCGCATCTCGGCGGCCGCGTGCTGGCAACGCCGCGCGGCAAGGTCATCGGCGGCTCGTCGTCGATCAACGGCATGGTCTATGTGCGCGGCCATGCACGTGACTTCGACCACTGGGCCGAACAAGGGGCGACCGGCTGGGGTTTCGCGGACGTGCTTCCCTATTTCAAGCGCATGGAAGACTCGGACGGCGGCGAGGATGGCTGGCGCGGCCACGGCGGCCCCCTGCATGTCCAGCGCGGCCCCAGAAGAAATCCGCTCTATGGCGCCTTCGTCGAGGCAGGCCGCCAGGCCGGTTTCGAACTGACCGACGACTACAACGGCTCCAAGCAGGAAGGCTTCGGATCGATGGAGCAGACCATCCGCGGCGGCCGTCGCTGGTCGGCGGCGAGCGCCTATCTGAAGCCGGCTTTGAAACGCAAGAATGTCAGTGTGGTCAAAGGCTTCGCGCGGCGGGTGATCATCGAGAATCAACGCGCCATCGGCGTCGAGATCGAAGCTCACAAACAGATTCAGGTCGTTAAGGCACGACGTGAAGTGATCGTTGCCGCATCGTCGATCAATTCGCCAAAGATCCTGATGCTGTCCGGCATCGGCCCGGCCGAGCATTTGCGCGAAAACGGCATTGCCGTGGTGGCCGACCGGCCCGGCGTCGGTCGCAATCTGCAGGATCATATGGAGCTCTACATCCAGCAGGAATCGACACAGCCGATCACCCTGAATTCGGTGCTCAACCCATTCTCGAAAGCATTGATCGGCGCGCAATGGCTGTTCTTCAAAACCGGGCTCGGCGCCACCAACCATTTCGAGGCGGCCGCCTTCGTGCGCTCGCAGGCCGGCGTCGACTATCCCGACATTCAGTATCATTTCATCCCGGCGGCGGTGCGCTATGACGGCAAGGCGGCGGCGCAGTCGCACGGCTTCCAGGCGCATGTCGGGCCGATGCGGTCGAAGTCGCGCGGCTCGGTGACGCTGCGCTCGCCCGACCCGAAATCGAAGCCGGTGATCCGCTTCAACTACATGTCGCATCCAGACGACTGGACCGAGTTCCGCCACTGCATAAGACTGACCCGCGAGATCTTCGGCCAGAAGGCATTCGACGCCTATCGTGGCAAGGAAATCTCGCCGGGCAGTCACGTCCAGTCGGACGACGATCTCGATGTCTTCATCAGGGATCATGCCGAGAGCGCCTACCATCCTTGCGGCACCTGCAAGATGGGCCGTGCCGACGATGCGATGAGCGTCGTCGATCCGCAATGCCGCGTCATCGGTGTCGAAGGGCTGCGCGTCGCCGACTCCTCGATCTTCCCGCGCGTCACCAATGGCAACCTCAATGCGCCGTCGATCATGACCGGCGAGAAGGCCGCCGACCACATTCTGGGCCGCACGCCACTGGCGCCGTCCAACCAGGAACCCTGGATCAATCCGCGCTGGCAGGTGGCGGATCGATAGGGCATTGTCGGGCAGAGTGCTCCGCAATAGCGAATACAGTTTGGAGAAAATCATGCGCGCCCAGCCCACGGCATCGCACTATGTCAATGGACGCTACATCGAAGACGAAGGCGGCGCGCCGCTGCCGGTCATCTATCCGGCGACCGGCGAGACCATCGCGATGCTGCGCTCGGCGACGCCGAACGTGCTGGAACTGGCGATCGAGGCGGCGCGGACAGCACAACCGGCGTGGGCGCGGCTGAAGCCGGTCGAGCGTGGACGCATCCTGCGCCGCGCCGCCGACATTTTGCGCGCCCGCAATGCCGACCTGGCGCGCATCGAGACGCTGGACACCGGCAAGGCGATCCAGGAAACACTGGTCGCGGATGCGCCGTCGGCAGCGGATTGCCTCGAATATTTCGGCGGCGCGGTCGCTGCCTACAATGGCGAGGCAATAGATCTCGGCGGACCCTTCGCCTACACGCGGCGCGAGGCACTCGGCGTCTGCGTCGGCATCGGCGCATGGAACTATCCGATCCAGATCGCCGGCTGGAAATCGGCACCGGCGCTGGCCATGGGCAACGCCATGGTGTTCAAGCCGTCCGAGAACACGCCGCTATCGGCGCTAGCGCTGGCCGAAATCTACACCGAAGCCGGCCTGCCCGATGGGCTGTTCAATGTTGTGCAAGGTTTTGGCGATGTCGGCGCCGGGCTTGTTGGCCATGATGTCGTGGCCAAGGTCTCGGTCACCGGTTCGGTGCCGACGGGCCGCAAGGTACTGGCGCTCGCCGGCTCAAAAATGAAGCACGCCACCATGGAGCTCGGCGGCAAGTCGCCGCTGATCGTGTTCGACGACGCCGATCTCGAAAACGCCATCGGCGGCGCCATGCTCGGCAATTTCTATTCGAGCGGCCAGATCTGCTCCAACGGCACACGCGTGTTCGTGCAGAGCGGCATCCACGACCGCTTCGTCGAACGGCTGGTCGAGCGGACGAAAAAGATCCGCATCGGCGACCCGCTCGATCCCGAGACGCAGATGGGGCCGCTGGTCTCGAAGGCGCAGCATGAGAAGGTCGTCTCCTATATCGAGATCGGCAAGCAGGACGGCGCGACGCTCGCCTGCGGCGGCAACGTGCCGTCGCTGCAGGGTTTTGGCGGCGGCTTCTTCGTCGAGCCCACGGTGTTCACCGACGTCACCGACAGCATGCGCATTGCCCGCGAGGAGATTTTCGGACCGGTGATGAGCGTGCTGAAATTCGACGGCGAGGACGAGGTGATCGATCGCGCCAACGACACCGAATTCGGCCTCGCCGCCGGCGTGTTCACGCGCGACCTGCCGCGCGCCCACCGCGTCATCGCCGAGCTGCAGGCCGGCACCTGCTGGATCAACGCTTACAATCTGACGCCGGTCGAAATCCCGTTCGGCGGCTTCAAGCAGTCGGGCATCGGGCGGGAAAATTCACTGGCAGCACTGGCGCTCTATTCGCAGCTGAAATCGATCTACGTCGAGACTGGGGATGTGGCCAGTCCGTATTGATTGGCGAAATCGGGCGAGCGCGTAATCTCCCCCCTTGAGGGGGAGATGTCGCCGAAGGCGACAGAGGGGGGTCGCCGCGCGTGAAGTGCCACCCCTCATCGGCCGCAAGAAGGTCGCGTCCAGTCGAACCGACCCCTCTGGCCTGCCGGCCATCTCCCCCGCAAGGGGGGAGATTGGCTGCTTCAACGTCTCACCCCTTGCTGGCCGTCCCATCCAGATACTGCGTCAGCGCGCAGACCAGATGATAGAAAATGCTGGCGGGTACGTCTGACGCCAGCGAGCGGCCGCGTTCGTCGATGCGGTCGATCCACAGGCCGAGCGGCGCCGGGTCGATGTGCCAGCGGAACAGCCGGCCGACACGGGCCTCGATCTCGGGCTTGAGGTCCGGCCCGCCCGAGCCGTCGAGCGCGATCGCCGCTTTCACCGCTTCGGCCTGCGGCCAGCTGCGCGACATCAGGTCGAGCGGCAGGCCTTGCCGCGAGACGGCGCCATAGGAAAGGCCGGTGGCGCGGTTGAGGCCGTTGGCGATGGCCGAGGCGTAGAGCTTTCGGGCAAAGCCGGTCAGTTCGCTCTGGCCGCTGCGCGCGGCGAAATCGACCAGCAGCGAAGCCCATTCGAAATGGTGGCCGGGCTCCGTCCATGAGCCTTTTTCGCCAGCCGCCGGTTTCCATTCGGCGTCGAAATACTCGCCGAGCGTCCAGCTTTCCGTGTCGAAGAAATGGCTGCGGAACAGGTCGATGATGCGGGCGGCGCGACGCAGATAGGTGCGCTCACCGGACGCCTGATGCCAGGCCAGGAAGGCCTCGAGCAGGTGCATGTGCGGGTTTGAACGCCGTTCGCCCTCGCCGTTCGATGTCTCGAGGAAACCGGTCATGCGGCTGTCCTCGAGGTGGGCGTCGAGGAAGGCGAAGGTTTCCTCACCAAGCCGCAGCGCATCCGGATTGCCCGAGATATGGGCGTGCGCCAGCGCCAGCAGCACGCAGGAATGATCGTAGGCATCCTCCGTGGCGTCGGCGACGCTGCCATCGACATGGAGCGTGCGCACCCAGCCGCCCCTGCCGGTGCGGCCCTTGCTGGCGATGAAGTCGATGCCGTGGCCGATCAGCCGGTCGGCGGGACCGTCCCAGCCGCGTTCCTTGGCGACGGCGAAGGCATAGATCTGGCGGGCCTGGGTCCGCATGCGCTTGGGCTTCATCAGCGGCGTGGCGTCAAAACCTAGTGCCTCGTGGAAACCGCCATGGCGCTCATCGACGCCGACCGTCGACCAGAGTGGCAAGGTCTCCTGAAACAGCCAGTGATGGACGCGGCGGCGCCAGGCGCCGCTTTCGATGACGCGGTCATGCGCCGGCGTGAATCGGGTCTCCAGCCGGCCGGATTTTTCCAGTTGCTCGACGATCTTCTTGACGTGCTGGCTGTGGCTGACCGGGGCGACGAAGGTGGCGTCTGCGGTCGAGACGATGGCGACGTCTTTCATGCCGATGGCCGACAACAGCCGGCCGTCGCTGCGGATGTAGGAGTTTTCGCAATCGATGGCGACGACGTCGCCGACGATGACATTGCCCGCGCTGTCGGAGGGACCGACATCGAGCAGCGACTGCCAGGAGCCAAGATCGTTCCAGCGGAAGCCGGCCGGCACCATCGCGATGCCCTTGGCGTGCTCCATGATCGCATAGTCGATCGAGTTCGACGGGATGGCGGCATAGAGCTCCAGCGGCATGTAGAGGCCGGACAGGTCCGATGTCGCAGCCTTGTAGGCCGCCTCGGTCGTGTTCCAGATATCCGGCTGAAAGGCGGCGAAAGCGTCGCGCATGGCGCTGGCGCGAAAAAGGAAGATGCCGGTGTTCCAGTAGAAATTTCCAGCCTTGAGATAATCCTGCGCCGTTGCAAGATCGGGCTTTTCGACGAAACGCGACACGTCGAAGACGCCACCCTTCTCGCCAGCGACCTCGATATAGCCGTAACCGGTTTCCGGCTGGGTCGGCTTGATGCCGAACACCACCAGCCGGCCCGCGCGCGCCGCCGCGCTTCCGGCCTCGACGCTCTGCCAAAACTGCCGCGCCGTTGATATCTCATGGTCCGACGGCACCACCAGCACCAGGCTGTCGCCGAAGTCGGACAATGTGCGCAGCGTCGCCAGCGCCACCGCTGCGGCAGTGTTGCGACCGGTCGGCTCGAACAGCGGCCCGCCTCCGGACAGGTCGATACCGGCGAGGTCGGCACGGACGCGCTCGGCATGCCGTTCCGAGGCGATCAGGAAGATCGGCGTTTCGCCGCTGGGCCTGTCCGTCAGCCGGCGCAACGTCTTGGCCAGCATCGAGCCGTCGCCCGACAGGTCATGGAATTGCTTCGGGTTGTCTTCGCGCGACAGTGGCCAGAGCCGCGAGCCGACGCCGCCACTCATGACAAAACTGACGATACGCTCGGTCATGAAGTGCCCATTCAAAAGGTCTGGTTGTAGGCGCCGACTTCCGGGCTGCGGCGCAGCACGGCATTGACGGCTTCGAACATCTGCCAGCGGCGCTCGGACGATACCGGGCTCTCCACCACCACGACAAGCGACGGCTCGTTCGATGAGGCTCGCACCAGCCCCCAGGTGCCGTCCTCGGCCACGACACGCACGCCGTTGACGGTGATGAGGTCGGCGATCTTCTGGCCGGCGAAGACGGCGCCATCCTTCTTCATGGCCTGAAAGTCGGAGACCACCCGCTCGACCACGCCATATTTCAGTTCGTCCGGGCAGTGCGGCGACATGGTCGGCGTGCCGAAGGTCAGTGGCAGGTCGTGGTAGAGATCGGCCATCGATCTGCCGGGGCTGCGATCCAGCATCTGGCAGATGGCGATCGCCGTGACGATGCCATCGTCATAGCCGCGCCCGACCGGTGGATTGAAGAAGAAGTGGCCGGATTTCTCGAAGCCGGCGATGGCACCGAGTTCGGCCACACGGCGCTTGATGTAGGAGTGGCCGGTCTTCCAGTAGTCGGTGACGGCGCCATTTTCCCGCAGCACGCTGTCGGTGTTGAACAATCCGGTCGACTTGACGTCGACGACGAAGGTCGAGCCCGGGTGGAGCCGCGAAATATCCCGCGCCAGCATGACGCCGACCTTGTCGGCGAAGATCTCATCGCCTTCATTGTCGACGACGCCACAGCGGTCGCCGTCGCCGTCGAAGCCGAGGCCGACATCGGCCCCGGATTCCAGCACCTTGTCGCGAATGGCATGCAGCATCCGCATGTCTTCGGGGTTGGGATTGTAGCGCGGGAAGGTGTGATCGAGCTCGACATCGAGTGGGATAACCTCGCAGCCGATCCGCGCCAGCGCTTCCGGCGCAAAAGCGCCGGCGGTGCCATTGCCACAGGCGACGACCACCTTCAGCGGTCTCGAGATGCGCTTGCCCGCAGTCAGGTCGTCGAGATAGTTCTCGCGGAACCCGGACACGAAATCATAGGAGCCGCCGCCGACAAGGTCGAAGTCGCCGGCAAGCACGATCTTTTTCAGCGCGCCCATCTCTTCCGGACCGAAGGTCAGCGGACGTGCCGCGCCCATCTTGACGCCGGTCCAGCCGTTCTCGTTGTGGGAGGCGGTGACCATGGCGACCGACTGGGCATCGAGCGCGAACTGGGCGAAATAGGCCATCGGCGACAGCGCCAGGCCAATATCCCTGACCCGCGCGCCGGCGGCCATCAGCCCGGACACCAGCGCCAGCTTGATACCAAGCGAATAGGAGCGGAAATCATGTCCGGTGACGATGTCGGGCCCGGCACCGAGGCGCCGAATCAGCGTGCCGAGCCCCATCCCGAGCGCCTGGACGCCGATCAAATTGAGCTGAGGCGGCAGTTCCGAACCCGGATGGCCGAACCACCAGCGGGCGTCATATTCGCGAAACCCGGACGCCTTGATCAGCGCCGAGGTTTCAAATTCGAAGGTGTTGTGCCGGGCGTCGCCAACGATTTTCAGGGGCAAGACTGCAGAGCTCCAGAGCGGCGGAAATACGATCTATCGAGGCAGCGGCTTAGCACATAAGGCTTTAAGCCGGGTTTATCCCGGGGAGGAAATCCGGCCTTTGCGGCAATGCCCGACGAAAGCGGACGAAATGCGACAGAACCGCTGCCATTGGCGCTTGCAGGAACGAAGTACGGCGGCTATAAGCCCGCGGTCTGGTCACGGAGTGTAGCGCAGCCTGGTAGCGCACATCGTTCGGGACGATGGGGTCGCAGGTTCAAATCCTGCCACTCCGACCAGAAAAAACAGCGACTTAGCTGTTCTCCCGAAAAACCGCGATCTCCTGGAAAATGTTTTGGTTGATACTGGCAGGCCAAGGTCAGCCGCGCAGCATCTGCTGCTGCCGCATTCCAGCTTGCACTTGACAGCGCGGGCCGCTTTTGACGAAACGATAGCCTGCTCTACCTCGACACTATGATCAGCTGCCGAAATGGCGGTGCTGGAGTGAGGTTGCCGACATGCAGTTGATTCCGACGGCACGGTTGCCGCTCCCTCTTTTGCTCCTCCTGCTGGCTGTCGGCGGCTGCTCGTCTATAGGCGGAGCGGTCAATCCGGCGAAATACGACACGATGACCTGCGTCGAGCTCAACAACGAAGTGGGAAGCATCGCCCGCAACATCTCACAAACGGCCATCAGTCGCGGCAAGGTCGSGAACACCAGCGTGCCGCGCTGGCTCTGGGGCGGCACACGCGTCAAGACCGCCGTCGCCGATCGCGAAACGGCCAGGATCGAACGGCTGAAGCAGCAGCAAGAGGCCATTTCGGCCGTCAGAGCCCGCAAATGCCAGGCATCGTCGGAATGAGCTGACACAGCCAGAACGCCTGGCTGTCGCCGTTTGCCTCAGGCACTCAACCTAAACCGCGTAACGTCGATCGCTGCCGCCATCAGCGTCTGCGTGTAGATATCCTGCGGATTGCTGAAGATCGCCTCGGTCGGCCCCTCCTCGACGATCTTGCCTTGCTTCATGACGATGATGTAGTCGGCCATGGCGCGGACGACGGCGAGGTCGTGGCTGATGAAGAGGTAGGACAGTTCGTGGTCGGCCTGCAGCTTGCGCAGCAGTTCGACGATCTGCTTCTGCACGGAGCGGTCGAGCGCCGAGGTCGGCTCGTCGAGCACCACCACCTTGGGCTTGAGGATCATCGCGCGCGCAATGGCGATGCGCTGGCGCTGGCCGCCAGAGAATTCGTGCGGATAGCGGTTGCGCGAATTGGGATCGAGCCCGACCTCGAGCAGCGCCTCGACCGCGCGCAGATCGCGCTGCTTGCCGGACAGGCTCGGCTCGTGCACCAGAAGCCCTTCGGTGATGACCTGGCCGATGGTCATGCGTGGCGACAGCGAGCCGAACGGATCCTGGAAGACCAGCTGCAATTCGCGCCGCAGCGGCCGCATCGCCTGGCGGTCGGCGCCGGAAATATCGCGGTCGCCGAAACGGATGACGCCGTCGCTAGGCAGAAGCCTGAGCAGAGCGCGGCCGAGCGTCGATTTTCCCGAACCGGATTCGCCGACGATGCCGATGGTCTGGTTGCGTTGCAGCCGGATCGAAATACGGTCGACCGCCCGCAGCATCAGCGGCTCTCCGGCGAGAAAACCGCCGCCGATCCTGAAGGTGACCTCGACATTCCGGCCTTCGAGCAGGACAGGCGCGTTGGCCGGCGGCGGCGCCTTGGTGCCGGTCGGCTCGGCGGCAATCAGCATCTTGGTGTAGGCATGCTGCGGGTTGGCGAATAGTGCCTGCGCCTCGCCCTCCTCGACCACCTCGCCGTAGCGCATGACGTAGACGCGGTCGGCAAAGCGGCGGACGATGCCGAGATCGTGGGTGATGAAGACGATTGCCATGCCGAGCTTGCGCTGCAGTTCGGCGAGCAGCATCAGAATCTGCGCCTGGATGGTGACGTCGAGCGCCGTCGTCGGTTCGTCGGCGATCAGGATATCGGGATCGTTGGCGAGCGCCATAGCGATCATGACGCGCTGGCGCTGGCCGCCCGACATTTCGTGCGGATAGGATTTCATCCGCCGCTCGGGATCGGGGATGTGCACCAGCCGCAACAGCTTGAGCGCCTCTTCCCTCGCCTCGGCGGCACCAAGACCGCGATGCCGGCGGATTGGTTCGATCAGCTGGTTGCCGATCGAATAGAGAGGATCGAGCGAGGTCATAGGCTCCTGGAAGATCATGCTGATCTTGCGGCCGCGCACCTGATTGAGCTCGGATTTGCTCAGTGTCAGAAGGTTGCGGCCGCGATAGTCGACGCTGCCTGATGCCTCGCCATTCGAGGCCAGCAGGCTCATCGCCGCCATCATCGTCTGGCTCTTGCCGGAGCCGGATTCGCCGACCACGGCAACGGTTTCGCCGGCCTTGACGTGGATGTTGATGCCCTTGACCGCTTCGACCGCGCCATCAAGCGTGCGGAAGCGGACGCGCAGATCCTTGACGCTGAGGATCGTTTCGGGAGTTTTCATCTCTGCGATCCCCATCCTTATCGATCTCTCGGGTCGAGCGCGTCGCGCAGGCCGTCGCCGACGAAGTTTAGCGCAAACAAAGTCGAGACGAGGAAGAAGGCCGGAAACAACAGCAGCCAGTTGGCGGTGCCGATGTTCTTGGCGCCGACCGAGATCAGCACGCCCCAGCTGGTCATCGGTTCCTGGACACCAAGGCCTAGGAAGGACAGGAAGCTTTCCAGGATGATCACCTGCGGCACCAGCAGCGTCATGTAGATCACCACCGGGCCGAGCAGATTGGGAATGACGTGGCGGATCAGGATGCCGCGCTGGCCGACGCCCATGGCCTCGGCCGCCTGGACATATTCCTGGCGGCGGATCGACAGCGCCTGTCCGCGCACGATGCGCGCCATATCGAGCCACAGCACGGCGCCGACCGCCAAAAACATCAGCACGAAGTTGCGGCCGAAAAACACCACCAGCATGATGACGAAGAAGATGAACGGTAAGGAATAAAGCACGTCGACGATGCGCATCATCACCTCGTCGATCTTGCCGCCGGAAAATCCGGCCGCGGCGCCATAGAGCACGCCGATCACCACGGCGACGACGCCGGCAAGCAGGCCGATGGCCAGCGAGATGCGCCCGGCCATCAGCGTGCGCGAAAGCATGTCCCGGCCGGTGTTGTCGGTGCCGAACAGGAAGTATTGCTGCTTGATCGCCGCGCTCATCGTCACTTCGAGACCGTCGGGCGACTTGGTTTCGATCTTGGTGTCGTCAAAGGCGTCGGAACGATCGAGATAGCGGATGTTGCGGTCGTCGAGCGGCTTGGACGAGGTGACGGTGACGAAGACGCGATTGCCCTCCTGCTTCCACTCCTTGATGTCGACACGCATGCGCTTGATCGCCTCATTGAGCGCGGTCTCGATCATGTCGGCTTTCGGATAGGCCGAGAAGCTCGGCGGCATGCGCACATAGTCGGCATAGATCGTCGTGTATTGGTGCGGCACGAACAGGGGGCCGAACACGCAGACGACCGCAATTACCGCAAGATAGTAGAGGCTGAACATGGCGGCGCGATTGGCCTTGAGGCGCGCCCAGGCGTCGCCCCACAAAGAGCGCCCGATAACGGCCGGAGCGGTGGCTGCGATCTCAGTCATAGCGCACCCTCGGATCGACGACGGCATACATTACGTCGACGATCAGGTTGAAGAGGATCGTGAACAGCGCAATGATCACCACCGTGCCCATCACCAGCGTGTAGTCGCGGTTGAGCGCGGCATCGACGAAATAGCGGCCGACGCCGGGAACGGAGAAAATCGTCTCGACGATGATCGAGCCGGTCAGCAATGCCGCCGCCGCCGGGCCGGTGAAGGAGACGATCGGCAGGACGGCGCCGCGCAGCGCATGTTTAACGACCACCGACCAGTCGGACAGGCCGAGCGCGCGCGCGGTGCGGATGTGGTTTGAGCGCAGCGATTCGATCATCGAGCCGCGCATCAGGCGGGCAACGATGGCGATCTGCGGCAGAGCGAGCGTCAGGATCGGGCCGATCTTGTTGAGGAAGGCGCCGTCGCCCCAGCCGCCGATCGGCAACAGCTTCCAGGTCAATCCGAACACGAGCTGGATCACCGGTGCGATGACGAAGGTCGGGATGGTGCTGCCGGCGGTCGCCAGCGCAATCACCGCATAATCACCCAGCTTGTTCTGGTTGAGCGCGGCGATGGTGCCGAGCACGCTGCCCAGCAGCAGCGCCAGGATCAGCGCCGAGGCGCCAAGCTGGATCGATATCGGCAGGCCTTTGGCGAACAGTTCGCCGACGGTGAAGTCAGGCATGTTGTAGCTGGGGCCGAAATTGCCGCGCAGCAGATTGCCGAGATAGTGGACATATTGCAGCCAGAGCGGATCGCTGAGACCGAACTGCGCCTCAAGATTGGCCCTGATCTCGGGGCTCAGGCCCCGCTCCTGGTTGAAGGGGCCGCCCGGCGCGACGCGAATCAGGAAGAACGCCATGGTCACAATGACGAATAGCGTCGGAATGGCGGTCAGAAGCCGCCTGAATACATAACGCAGCATCGGTGCCCCGCTTGACGTGGAGCGACGCGTCCAGTTGGACGAGCAAGCTCCAGCGCTTCAAATCTTCGCTTCGTGCTTTCCGAAAGTCGATTCCGAAGTTCGGGCCGAAGCGACGGCAAACCGGAACCGCCGCCCGAAGGGGGCGGCGGCTCGGCCAAGGAACTCAGTCCTTGCTGACGAAGCGGGACGGATGCACGTCCATCACATTGTCGACGAAGCCATGCAGCTTCGAAGAAACGATGTCGTGGTAGCTGTAGTAGAGAAGCGGGATCTGGCCGACGTCGTCGATGAGGATGCGCTCGGCCTCAGAGAGTTCCTTCATGCGCTCTTCGGGCTTGCCGCCGGCGGCAGCTGCCTTGTCCATGGCCGCCTCGTATGCCGGGCTGTTGTAGTCCGAATAGTTGTTGCCGCTCGCCTTGCGCGAGATGCCGAGGAAGGTTTCCGGATCCTTGTAGTCGGCGATCCAGGCGGCACGCGCCACGTCATAGTCGCCCTTCTGCTCGAGGAAGGAGTAGTGGGTCTTGGTGTCGGTGTTGAGCAGCGTGACTTCGACGCCAAGCGGCTTCAACTGTTCCTGGATGGCGACGGCCGTGTTCTTGTGGTTCTCCGAAGTGTTATAGCGGATCTCCATCTTCAACGGCTTCTCGGGCGTATAACCGAGTTTCTCGAGGATCTTCTTGGCAGCGTCCTCGCGGTCGATCTGCGACATGTCGGCGTATTTGGCCATGGCCGGCGTGTAGCCCTCGATGCCTGGAGGCACCATCGAATAGCCGGGCAGCATCGAGTTCTGCCAGACCTTCTCGGCGATGAAGTCGCGGTCTATGGCCATGGAAATGGCGGTGCGCAGTTCAGGATTGTCCCACGGCGCCTTGTCGGTCTTGATCGCATAATAGTATGTGCCGAGATACGGTCCGACGTGAATCTGATCGCCGAACTTGGTCTTCAAGTCGGCCAGCTGTTCGGTCGGCAAATCGTCATAGCTGTCGAGTTCGCCGGCCTCAAAACGCTTCATCGCCGACGAGCGGTCCTCGGTCGGGATGTAGTTGACGACGTCGAACTTGACTGTCGCCGCGTCCCAGAATTTCGGATTCTTGACCAGCTTCATGTGGTCGTTGGGGACCCATTCGGCCAGCGTATAGGCGCCGTTGGAGACCAGATTGCCCGGCTTGATCCAGTCGGCGCCGAGCTTGTCCATGGAGGCCTTGTTGACCGGATAGGTCGCCTGGTGGGTCAGCATCTCGAGGAAATAAGGCGTCGGCGCCTTCAGCGTCACCTCAAGGGTGGTCGCGTCGATCGCCTTGACGCCCATATCCTCTGGCTTGCCCTTCTTGGTGTTGAAGTCCTCGGCTCCCTTCACGGGATAAAGCATCGAGGCGTATTCGGCGGCCGTGGCCGGGTCTTCCAGGCGATGGAAAGCGTAGACGAAGTCTTCTGCGGTCACCGGGCTGCCGTCCGACCAGGCGCCGTCCTTGCGCAGCTTGAAGGTGTAGACGGTGCCGTCATCGGAAACCGTCCAGCTCTCGGCAGCGCCCGGAATGAGGTTCGCCTTCTCGTCCTGCATGACCAGGCCCTGGAACAGATCGCGCAAGACATTGGCTTCGTAAACTGTCGAGGTCTTGTGCGGGTCGACCGACTCCGATTCAGCGGCGGTGCCACGGTTGTAGACGGTCTCGGCGAAGGCCGGCGTATAGAACGTCCCGGCAGCCAAGGTCATGGTTGTGGCGAACACTGTCGCCTTCAGCATGTTTTTCAGCATGAAGTTTCTCCCTGTGGCACGGCCATCAGCCACGCCTTTCGAGTGTTGACGCCCCGAAACCGATATCTGGCCCCTTTGAGCGCACCGCCGGTTCCCTTTCCGGCAGCTGGTGGCAGGAGACTAGACAGACGGAAATCTTATTTCAACCGCCCCCTGCTTGACGTTAAGTGAGTAGCTGCGCGCTAAAACAGCAAAGGCTAAAGTTAAACGCAATCTTTCAACTGGCTGCATCTTCCGGTTGATCCACTTGTTTTGGCATTCGCCGCACCACGCCCACGAATGCCAAAAGCCCTGCTTCGAGTTGACGTTTGCAGGCCAACAGCCTCGGCGACACCGGCGATCGATTACCCTGCAGGTGCCGTCTTTCGATACCTCTTCTGCCCGGCATGGTTGCATTACGATACGGATCGAGGCAAGCAGCGACGTTCACCAAATCGCCGCGGAACTGGCTAGCTGGCCCGTCCGAGGAAGCAGCCCAGCGGCAGCAGCGCAAGCCCGCCTTCCTGCAACACCGCACCGGCACCGCCAAGATCAATGCTATCTATGGCGGCCAGATCAGATGGCAATGGCCAGTTGGCCGGCTCGTCGGCAAAATTGAAGACGCAGAGCAGTCGTTCGCCGCCGCCTTCGCGGATGAAGGCAAGGACATCGCCCTCTGCATCGAGAAAGCTGATCGAGCCGTCCACCAGTGCCGGATGTGCTTTGCGCAACCCAAGCGTCGCCCGATAGGCGGCGAGCACGGACGCCTCCTCGCCATTCTCCACATCGACAGCACGGGCGCGATGGGCTTCCGGCACTGGGAGCCACGGCTTGCCCGAGGAGAAGCCGGCATTTTCGGCGCCCGCCTCCCAGACCATCGGCGTGCGGCAACCGTCCCTGCCCTTGATTCCCGGCCAGAAGCGAATGCCGAACGGATCACGCAAATCCTCGAAGGCGAGTTCCGCTTCCTCCAGCCCTAGTTCCTCGCCCTGATAGAGGCAGATCGATCCGCGCAGGCAGGACAAAAGCGCAATGGAGAACTTCGCTACGGTGTCCGGGTCGCCACCAGGCCGCGTCCAGCGGCTGACATGGCGAACGACATCATGATTGGAAAACGCCCAGCAGACCCAGCCATCAGCAACAGCCGCCTCGAATGCCTCGACGCATCCGCGCACATGAGCCGCCGAGAATTGCTGACCGAGCAGGTCGAATGTGTAGCACATTTGCAGCGTGTCGCCGCCGGAGGTGTACGCGGCCAGCGTCTGCAGCGAACGGCCTTCGTCGCCGATTTCGCCGACGGCGGCACGGCCCTCATACTCGTCGAGCAGCGCCCGGAAGCGCCTGAGGAAGCCGAGGTTTTCCGGCTGCGTCTTGTCGAACAGATGTTCCTGATAGAGGTAGGTGTTGGTTTCGGTGTTGGTGCCGGCAACGCTCGCCGCCAGCGGCGGATTGCTGCGCAGCCAGCGGTCATGGACGTAATAGTTGACCGTATCCAGCCGAAAGCCGTCGACACCCCGCTCCAGCCAGAACCGCACCGTTTCCAGAAGCGCGTCCTGAACCTCGGGATTGTGGAAATTCAGGTCTGGCTGCGAGGCGAGGAAATTGTGCATGTAAAACTGCCGGCGCGTCGAATCCCACTCCCAGGCCGGGCCGCCGAACACCGACAGCCAGTTGTTGGGGGCGTTGCCGTCAGGCCTAGTGTCGGCCCAGACATACCAGTCCGCTTTGGGGTTATCGCGGCTGGCGCGGCTTTCGACGAACCATTCGTGCTTGTCCGAGGAATGCGACAGCACCTGGTCGATGATGATTTTCAGGCCGAGCCGATGCGCCTCGGCGACCAGCGCATCGAAATCGTCAATCGTGCCGAACATCGGATCGACATCACAATAATCGGAGACGTCATAGCCCATGTCGGCCATCGGCGACTTGAAGAAGGGCGACAGCCAGATCGCGTCGACGCCAAGCGAGGCGACATGAGCCAGCCTGGAGGTGATGCCGCTGAGATCGCCGCTGCCGTCGCCCGTCGTGTCCTGATAGGAGCGCGGGTAGATCTGGTAGATGACGCAGCCGCGCCACCACTGCGCATTGTTGTCGGCCACTAAAGTCTCTCCTTCGCGCCAGCCTGCCCGGCCTTGCGTTCGATCCTGAAAATCACCGTTCGCCCCGGCACCGGCCGTGCAATGTCGGCAGCGTCGGTTGGCGCCGCAGCCCACAGAAATCCGTCGCGCTGCGGCAGGGTGAAAACACAGGCCCGGCGATCGCCGTTGAAGATGACGGCAAGACGGCCATCGCCGTCGCTGGCACCGCCGAGCACCATGACAAGACGATGCCGCTCCGGGTCGTGCCAGCCTGCCTCATCGAGCGGCGCACCGGTTTCAATCAGCCAGGCAACGTCCGGTATGTCCGCCCCCGCAGCCGGCCGGCCGCTGAGAAAGCGCGTGTCCGAGAGCATCGGCGCGGCGCGGCGCGTTGCGGCAAGCGCAAAGGCATGGCGTTCCAGCGCCTGGTCGCGGCCGGTCCAGTCGAGCCAGGTGATCTCGTTGTCTTGCGCGTAGGCGTTATTGTTACCCTTCTGCGTGCGGCCGAATTCGTCGCCCGCCGTCAGCATGATCGTGCCGCGCGAGGCAAACAGCGTGGCCAGCAGCGCGCGCTGGTCATCGAACCGGGCTGTTGCGACAGCCGCGTCGCCACTCTCCCCTTCGACGCCGTTGTTCCACGACAAATTGTCGTTGTGGCCGTCGCGGTTCTGCTCGCCATTGGCCTGATTGTGCTTGCGCTCATAGGCGACGAGGTCGGCCAGCGTCATGCCGTCATGGGCGGCGATGAAATTGACCGAGCGGCTGGTCTGCTGGCCATCCCTGGAGAACACGTCCGACGAGCCAGCCAGCCTTGTCGCGAGTGCGCCGACCATGCCGCGATCGCCGCGCCAGAAGCGGCGGATGTCGTCGCGGTATTTGTCGTTCCATTCGAGGAAAGGCGGACGAAAATTGCCGAGCTGATAGCCGTCCGGCCCGATGTCCCAGGGCTCCGCGATCAGGATGCGATCACCGAGAACGGGATCGCTTTTCATGGCCTGCAGCAGCGGCGCGTCGGCGTCGAAGGTCCCCTCGACACGGCCCAAAATGGGCGCGAGATCGAAGCGGAACCCATCGACGCCGGCATAACTGACAAAGTGACGAAGCGTGTCGAGGACCATTCCCCGGGCGACCGGATGATCGCAAGCAACCGTGTTGCCGGTGCCGGTGTCGTTGACCAGCCTGTTGCCGGCCTCGTGCCGATAGTAGGCGCGGTTGTCGAGCCCGCGCAGCGACAGCGTCGGGCCAAGCCTGTCGCTTTCACCAGTGTGGTTGAAGACGAGATCGAGGATGGTGCCGATGCCGGCGACGCGCAGCGCGGCGACCGTCTCGCGCAATTCGGCCAGGCCGCCGGGCGCAAGGCGCGGATCGAGCGCCATGAAGGTGACGGGATTGTAACCCCAGGCGTTGCTCAAGCCGAGCGGCGGCAGGTGCCGCTCGTCGATCGATGCCGTCACCGGCATCAGCTCCACCGCACTGACGCCGAGCCTTTTCAGATGCTCGATGATGGCAGGGTGGGCAAGCGCTGCAATCGTGCCGCGCTGCTGCTCCGGGATATCAGGATGCAGCATGGTGAAGGCGCGTACCGGCACTTCGTAGACGAGGCCGCCCGGTTGGAACAGCGGCGGCAAGGCTGGCTGCGGCATCGGCAAAGCGCTGGCAATCGCCTTCGGCAGCAACGGGGCGGTGTCGGCCCCCTCGCCACGGCGCTGGGTCAGCCGCCAGTCATAGGCGTAAGGCCTGTCGATCTCGACGGCATAGGGATCGACCAGCAGCTTGTCGGGATCGAACCACAGCCCGCGCCCCGGCGCATAGTCGCCATCGGCGCGGAACCCGTATCTGGTGCCCGCGGCAAGGCCGGCAACGAAAAGCGCGTAGACGCCCTTGCCTTCCGGCTGAAGTTCAACCCGGTCAATCTCGCGGCTTCCCGCACCGTCGAAGATCGAGACCCAGAGACGCCGCGCCGACGATGACCAGGCGGCAAAGCGAATGCCTTCCGGGGTGATGGTGGCGCCGAGTTGGGTCACGGGTGCGAGGCTTGTCGGGTTTTGAAAACGTTGGAGATTGGCCTAGGCTTTCCCGACTTCGTCATCCTAGGGCGAAGCAGGAGCGAAGCTCCGTCGCGGAGACCCTGGGATCCATGCCGTGACCTTAAACGAAGAGCGCGGCGGAGCAGAATTCTGCACTGGGGCAACGCCTTGATGTTACGGCATGGATCCTCGGGTCTGCGCCGCGTCGCTGCGCTCCTTGCTTCGCCCGTGGATGACGAAGCGATGGGCGTTTCGGACAAACTCCAAGGTATGCGATCCGTCCAACACTCCTCATCCGTCTCGGCGCTACGCGCCGATCCACCTTCTCCCACAGGGGGAGAAGGAAAGGCGCGCACCGCCAACCTCAAGTAATAACGCTCGGCTTGTTGCGGCCGGTGTGGCTCTTGATGCCGGCGATATCGTCGGCCGCCGAAATCAGATCGGCAAGGGCGACCTGAGTGTCGAGATCGTGCTTCGACGTGTCCGGCTCGTAGCGCTCGACATAGACGCGCAGCGTGGCGCCTGAGGTGCCGGTGCCGGAAAGGCGGAAGACGACGCGCGAGCCGCCTTCGAACAGCACTCTGATGCCCTGGTTCTTGCTGATCGAGCCATCGACCGGATCGTGATAGGCAAAATCGTCGGCGCTGGCGATCTTCATGCCGCGCACGCTGGTGCCCGGCAGCGAAGCGAGCTTGGCGCGCAGTTCGTCGACCAGTGCATTGGCGCGGTCGCTCTCGACCTCTTCGTAGTCGTGGCGCGAATAGTAGTTGCGGCCATAGCTCGCCCAGTGCTCGGTGACGATCTGCTTGGCGCTTTCGCCGCGCACCGCCAGGATGTTCAGCCACAACAGCACGGCCCACAGGCCATCCTTTTCGCGGACATGGTTGGAGCCGGTGCCGGCGCTTTCCTCGCCGCAGATCGTCGCCATATCGGCATCGAGAAGATTGCCGAAGAATTTCCAGCCGGTCGGCGTTTCGTAGATGCCAATGCCGAGCTTTTCGGCGACGCGGTCGGCGGCACCACTGGTCGGCATCGAGCGGGCGATGCCCTTCAAGCCGGCCTTGTAGCCGGGCGCCAGATGGGCGTTGGCGGCAAGCATGGCCACCGAATCCGACGGGGTGACGAAAATGCCCTTGCCGATGATCAGATTGCGGTCGCCGTCGCCGTCGGAGGCGGCACCGAAATCCGGCGCGTCCGGCCCCATCATCTCGTCATAGAGGTGCTTGGCGTGGACCAAGTTCGGGTCGGGGTGGTGGCCGCCGAAATCCTCCAATGGCTTGAAGTTGCGGCAGGTGCCGTTGGGCGCGCCAAGCCGCCGTTCGAGGATCTCCTTGGCATAGGGCCCGGTGACCGCATGCATGGCGTCGAAGCGCATGCGGAAACCGTATTTGAAATTGGCGCGGATGGCGTCGAAGTCGAACAGGCTTTCCATCAGCTCGGCATAGTCGGTGACCGGATCGATCACCTCGACGGTCATGCCGCCCGCCTTGACCGTGCCGATCTTGTCGAGGTCGATCGTCTCGATGTCGGCGGTCTTGAAGCTGGAAATCGTCTTGGTCTTTTCGAAGATCGCGTCGGTCAGCTTTTCCGGCGCCGGGCCGCCATTGCCGGCATTGTACTTGATGCCGAAATCCTCGTGCGGGCCGCCCGGATTGTGGCTGGCCGACAGGATGATGCCGCCGAAGGTCTTGTATTTGCGGATGACATGCGAGGCCGCCGGCGTCGACAGGATGCCGCCCTGCCCGACCATCACCTTGCCGAAACCGTTGGCCGCCGCCATGGCGATGGCTTTCTGGATGACCTCGCGGTTGTAGAAGCGGCCGTCGCCGCCGATCACCAGGGTCTTTCCCTGGAACCCTTCCAGCGCATCGAAGATCGACTGAATGAAGTTCTCGGCATAGTGCTCCTGCTGGAACACCGGCACCTTCTTGCGCAGCCCGGAGGTGCCGGGCTTCTGGTCGAGATAAGGTTTGGTGGCGACGGTTCTTATCATGCCTCAGGCAGCCCTTTTCGAAAGCAGCAAGCGATAGAGTTCAACGTATTTTTCAGCGCTTCGATCCCACGACACATCGGCCTTCATGCCTTGCCGCTGGATCGACGTCCAGACCGCCGGGTTGGCGTGCGCCTCCACCAACCGGCGGATGGCGTGCAGGAAGGCGCCGGCATTGGCGGGCGCAAACTGGAAGCCGGTTGCAACGCCGGCGGAGACGGCGGCTTCATTGGCGTCGATGACCGTGTCGGCAAGACCGCCGGTGCGGGCGACGACCGGCACGCAGCCATAGCGCAGGCCGTAAAGCTGGGTCAGCCCACAAGGCTCGAAACGCGACGGGATGATAATGGCATCGCAGCCGCCCTGCATGGTGTGGGACAGAACCTCGTCATAGCCGACGACGACGCCGATGCGGCCGCGATGACGGGCGGCGGCAGCAAGCAGCGCGCCTTCGAGGCCGGCGTCGCCGGAGCCCAGGATCGCCAGCCGCGCGCCGCGGGCGACGATGCCGTCGACGACGGCGGCCAGTATGTCCATGCCCTTTTGCCAGGTCAGCCGGCTGATGACGCAGACGATCGGGCTGTCGTCGCGGTCGAGGCTGAAGCGATCCTCGACAGCGGCCCTGTTGGGCAATCGCGCCTTGAGTGTCTTGGCCGTGTAGGTGGACACAAGCTGCTTGTCGGTCTCCGGGTTCCAGATGTCGGTGTCGATGCCGTTGACGATGCCGTAGAGATCGGTGGAGCGCATGTTGATCAGGCCATCGAGACCCATGCCGAATTCCGGCGCGCGGATCTCCTGCGCATAGGTCGGGCTGACGGTGGTGATCGCCCAGGCGGCCTGCAGGCCGGCTTTCAGGAAGCCGACGCCGCCATAATATTCGACGCCGTCGAGCGCCATCGCGACCGCCGGAAGGCCAAGCTCGCCAAAGATGCCGGCGCCGAACTGGCCCTGGAAGGCGAGGTTGTGGACGGTGATCATCGACGGGATGCCGACCGCCTTGCCGTAGCGCATATAGGCGAGCGTCATTGCCGACTGCCAGTCATGGGCGTGCACGAGGTCGGGCTGATAGCCCGAAATGGCACCGCCGGCGATGTCGCCGCCGACCTGGCTCAAGGCCGCGAAACGCCGCCAATTGTCGGGCCAGTCGGCGCCGGCCGCATTGCCATAGGGACCGCCGGGACGGTCGAACAGATGCGGCGCGTCGAGCACGAACAGGTCGAGCCCAGCAACCTGGACGGCATGCACCGAGGCCTTGCCGCCCTGCAGCAGCGGATACTGGTGCACCGCCTTCTTTTTCTTGAAGGCGTCCATCACCACGGGAAAGCCAGGGATGAGCGTGCGCATGGTCACGCCCTTGGCCGCCAGCGCGATGGGCAAGGCGCCGGTTACGTCGGCCAGCCCGCCAGTCTTGATCAGCGGAAAAATCTCGGGCGTGACCGACAGAACCTGCATGCGCTAGAGCCCCAATTTGTCGATCATGTCCTGCGTGACAAGGCAGATGCCTTTTTCGGAAACGCGGAAGCGCTTGGCGTCGAGGACGGGGTCTTCGCCAACCACCAGCCCCTCCGGTATCCTTACGCCATGATCGATGACCACGCGCTTCAACTTTGCGTTCCGGCCGACATGAACGTCGGGCAGCATGACGACTTCCTCGAGCGTCGAATAGGAATTGATGCGCGCGCCGGTGAAGATCAGGCTGCGCTTCAGCGAAGCGCCCGAGACGATGCAATCGCCCGACACCAGCGAGGACACAGCCGAACCACGGCGGCCATCCTCGTCATGCACGAACTTTGCCGGCGGCTTCAATTCTGCGTATGTCCAGATCGGCCAGTCGCGGTCGTATAGATCGAGTTCCGGCGTGATGTCGGTCAAGTCGATATTGGCTTCCCAATAGGCGTCGACCGTACCGACGTCGCGCCAGTAGGCCTCGTTTTCCATCGTCGAGCGGACGCAGGATTTGGCGAAGCGGTGCGCGATCGCCTTACCGTGCTGGACGATGTAGGGGATGATGTCCTTGCCGAAGTCGCGGCTTGAGCCCGGCTCGGCCGCATCGCGGCGCAACTGCTCCATCAGGAATTTGGTTTTGAAGACGTAGATGCCCATCGAGGCCAGGGCGAATTCCGGCTTGTCGGGAATGCCCGGCGGATCGGCCGGCTTTTCGACGAAGGCGATGATGTTGTCCTTCTTGTCGACATGCATGACGCCGAAGCCGGTGGCTTCCATGCGCGGCACTTCGAGACAGCCGACGGTGACGTCGGCGCCGGCGTCGACATGCTGGCGAAGCATCAGTTCGTAGTCCATCTTGTAGATGTGGTCGCCGGCGAGGATGACCATGTATTCGGGTCCGTAGGCCTCGATGATGTCGATGTTCTGGTAGACGGCGTCGGCCGTGCCTTCATACCATTGCGTCTCCGAAACGCGCTGGCTGGCCGGCAGGATGTCAAAACTTTCGTTTCGTTCGGGCCGCAAGAAATTCCAGCCGCGCTGCAGGTGGCGGATCAGCGAATGCGCCTTGTACTGGGTGGCGACGCCGAGGCGGCGAATGCCCGAATTGAGCGCGTTGGAGAGCGCGAAATCGATGATGCGCGTCTTGCCGCCGAAATAGACCGCGGGCTTGGCGCGCCGGTCGGTCAATTCCTTGAGGCGACTGCCGCGGCCGCCGGCCAGCACATAGGCCATGGCATCGCGGGCCAGCGGCTGGGTTCGTTTCGTTTCTGCCATTTTTACCCTCCCAAATCACTCAGTCTGGAACATCGCTCAGTCCGGAACAAATTCGAGCATGATCGTCGACAGCGGCGGCAAAAGCATCGTCACCGAAATGCCTCCTCCTTGCGCCCTGGCTTCGACCACGCCGCCATTGCCCTTGCCCGAACCGCCATAGTCGGAAGCATCGGTGTTGATGATCTCGCGCCATTTGCCGGCCTGCGGCAACGGCACGCGGTAATTGTCGCGCGGCACTGGCGTAAAGTTGGAAATCACGGCGACCGGATTGCCGCCCGGTGCGCTGCGCAGCCAGGCAAAGACCGAGTTGGCGCTGTCGTCGACGATCAGCCAGGAGAAGCCCTCCGGCTCGCAGTCGCGTGCATGCAGCGCCGGACGTGAACGATAGAGATAATTGAGGTCGCGCACCGTCTGCCAGACGCCGCGGTGCAGGCGGAACTCGAGCAGGTTCCAGTCGAGCGCGCGCGCCTCGCTCCATTCACGGCGCTGGGCGAATTCCTGGCCCATGAACAAGAGCTTCTTGCCGGGGTAGCCCCACATGAAGGCGTAAAAGGCGCGCAGCGTCGCGAATTTCTGCCAGTCGTCGCCAGCCATCTTGCCGAGCAGCGTGCCCTTGCCGTGCACGACCTCGTCATGGGAGAGCGGCAGCACGAAATTCTCGGAAAAGGCGTAGGTCAGGCCGAAGGTGAGTTCGTTGTGGTGGTGCTTGCGGAAGATCGGCTCCTTGGCGAAATACTCCAGCGTGTCGTGCATGAAGCCCATGTTCCACTTGAAGCCGAACCCCAGCCCGCCTTCATGCACCGGTGCCGAAACCTTCGGCCATGAGGTCGATTCCTCGGCGATCGTCATGACGCCGGGATGATGGCCGTAGACCTCCTTGTTCATCTTCTGCAGGAAGCTGACCGCCTCGAGATTTTCGCGGCCGCCCTTTTCGTTGGGGATCCATTCGCCGGCCTTGCGCGAATAATCGAGGTAGAGCATCGACGCCACCGCATCGACGCGCAAACCATCGACATGGTATTTCTCGGCCCAGAACAGCGCGTTGTTGACGAGGAACGAGACCACCTCGCGGCGGCCGAAATTGTAGATCGCGGTGTTCCAGTCGGGATGGAAGCCCTTGCGCGGATCGGCATGCTCATAGAGCGCGGTGCCGTCGAAATTGGCCAGGCCGTGCGCGTCGACCGGGAAATGCGCCGGCACCCAGTCGAGGATGACGCCGAGGCCGGCGCGGTGGGCGCCGTCGACGAAACGGGCAAAACCGTCGGGATCGCCGAAGCGGGCCGACGGCGCGTAAAGGCCGGTTGTCTGATAACCCCATGACGGGTCATAGGGATGTTCGGAGATCGGCATGAATTCGATATGGGTGAACCCGGTGTCGACCACATAGGGGATCAGCTGGTCGGCGAGTTCGTCCCATGACAGGAAGCTTTCGTCGTCGCGCAGCTGCCACGAACCGGCATGAACCTCGTAGATCGACACCGCTTCGCGCCTGTGGTCGGCGTTGCGCCAGAAATTGCGGTGCGCCTCATCGCCCCATTCATGCGCCGGCGGCACCGCCGTCACCGAAGCGGTGGCTGGGCGTAGTTCGGACTTGAAGGCGAAGGGATCGGCCTTCAGCGGCAGCCGGACGCCATCGGGTCCGATGATCTCGTATTTGTAGGGCCGGCCGGCACCGATGTCGGGAATGAACAACTCCCAGATGCCGGTGTCGCGGCGGTCGCGCATCGTGTGACGGCGACCGTCCCACTCGTTGAAGTCGCCGACCACCGACACCCGCTTGGCATTGGGCGCCCAGACGGCGAAATGCACCCCGGACGCACCCTCATGATCGATGAGATGGGCGCCGAGCTTGTCGAACAGCCTGAGATGCGACCCTTGCGCGATGTAGTAGTCGTCGAGCGGTCCGAGCACCGGGCCGAAGGAATAGGGATCGGTCAGCCACCAGTCGGCAGTGGCATTCCTGGCGTGATAGCGCAGCGGCTGGCGTTTGCGCAGCGAGAGCTTGCCCTCGAAGAAACCGTGATCGTCACGCCTCGACAGCTCGCCGGCATTCTTGCCGGTCAGCGTATAGGCCGTGACGAACTCGGCATGCGGGACGAAACAGCGGGCGACGAAGCCCTTGCCCACCTCGTGCACACCGAGCACTGCAAACGGATCGCCGTGCGTGCCGGCAACAATCGCCGCGACATCGCTGGCTGGTGCCAGTCCGTCCGACCCGCTTGTCGTCGCGGTCGCGCGCGGCTTCCTCATCAGGCAGTGACCCTCCCTGGGTACCTAGTCTTGTTATTGTGCATGTCGTTGCGCCGACATGCACCTCTTTGTTGTTGTGCATGTCGTGACCCCAAAACCGCTGGGCACTTTTGGGCGACATGCACTGGACCACATTGTTCGTGGCCTCATGCAAGCATATCAGACGGGCACGTTCCAGATTTCTTTCGCGTATTGGCGGATCGTGCGATCGGAAGAGAACCAGCCGACGCGGGCGACATTGCGGATTGCTCTCGCGTACCAGTCGGGACTGTTGCGCCAGACGGCGTCGACCTCGCGCTGGGCTGTGGCGTAGGCGTCGAAATCGGCGGCGACCATGAACCAGTCGCTCTGATAGAGACCGTTGATCAGCTCGCGATAGCGATCGGGATCGTCAGGCGAGAAGACGCCCGACGAAACGGCCGACACCGCCTGCGCCAGTTCCGATGATGCCTCGATCACGGCGCGCGGATTGTAGCCGTTGCCGCGCCGCTCGGCGACTTCGGCGGTGGTCAGGCCGAAGATGAAGATGTTGTCGTCGCCGACGCACTCCTTGATCTCGACATTGGCACCGTCGAGCGTGCCGATGGTGAGCGCGCCGTTCAGCGCGAACTTCATGTTGCCGGTGCCCGACGCTTCCATTCCGGCGGTCGAAATCTGCTCCGACAGATCGGCTGCCGGCATCATGATTTCGGCCAGGCTGACATTGTAGTTCGGCACGAACACCACTTTCAGCAGGCCACGAACCGACGGGTCGCTGTTGATGACCTTGGCGACGTCGTTGGCGAGTTTGATGATCAGCTTGGCGTTGTGGTAGCTGGGCGCCGCCTTGCCGCCGAAGAATTTTACGCGGGGCATCCAGTCGCGCTCCGGATGCGAGCGGATCTGGTCATACAGCGCGATCGCTTCGAGGATGTTCAAAAGCTGGCGCTTGTATTCATGGATGCGCTTGATCTGGATGTCGAACAGCGCCGAAGGATCGACCTTGATGCCAAGACGGTCGGCGACGAGATTGGCCAGCCGCGCCTTGTTGGCCCGCTTGACGGCGGCGAACTTGTCGCGGAAGGCGGCGTCGCCGGCAAAGGCTTCGAGGCCCTTGATGGCGTCGATGTCATCCAGAAAGCGGTCGCCGATCGTCTCCCGGGTCAGTGCGGTGAGGCCAGGATTGCACTGGATCAGCCAGCGCCGCGGCGTGATGCCATTGGTCTTGTTGTTGATGCGGTCGGGATAGAGCTTGTGAAGGTCGGCGAACACCGTCTCCTTCATCAATTCGGTATGCAGCGCCGAGACGCCGTTGATCGAATGCGAACCGACAAAGGCCAGATTGCCCATGCGCACGCGTCGGTCGCCGTTTTCCTGGATCAGCGAGATGCGGCTGATCTGCTCGTCCGAAAACTGGTTGGAGGCTCGCGCCTCGAGCAACACCTCGGCGTTGATGGCGTAGACGATCTGCATGTGGCGCGGCAACAGCCGCTCGAACAGCGGCACCGGCCAGCTTTCCAGCGCTTCGGGCAGCAGCGTGTGGTTGGTGTAGCCGAAGGTGCGCTTGGTGACACTCCAGGCCTGGTCGAAATCCATGCCGTGGACATCCATCAAGAGCCGCATCAGTTCGGGCACGGCGATGGCCGGATGGGTGTCGTTGAGATGGATCGCCGCCTTGTCGGGCAGCGACTGCAAATCGCCATACTGGCTGAGATGGCGCTGGACGATGTCCTGCAGCGAGGCGGTGGAGAAGAAATACTCCTGCCGCAACCGCAGTTCCTGCCCGGCCTTGTGGGAATCGGCGGGGTAAAGCACGCGAGACAAGGCATCGGCCTTGTTGCTTTCGGCAAGCGCGCCGATGTGGTCGCCGGCGTTGAATTTGTCGAGCAGGATCGGGTCGATCGGCATGCCGGACCAGAGCCGCAGCGTGTTGACGCGGTTGGCCCGCCAGCCGGCCACCGGCGTGTCATAGGCGACCGCCAGAACATGCTCGGTCGGCTTCCAGACGTGACGCTCGAGCCGGCCGGTCTTCGAGGTGATCGATTCGACCGAGCCGCCAAAGCCGACCTCGAAGGAGCGTTCGCGGCGCTCGAACTCCCAAGGGTTGCCGTGGTCGAGCCAGGTCTCGGGCAGTTCCACCTGCCAACCGTCATGGATCTCCTGGCGGAACATGCCGTTGGCATAGCGAATGCCGTAGCCGTGCGCGGGAATGTCGACCGTCGCCATGCTTTCCATGAAGCAGGCGGCGAGACGGCCGAGACCGCCATTGCCAAGGGCGGCATCGGGTTCGAGCGCGGCGATGAGGTCGAGGTCGACGCCGAGCGACGACAGCGCTTCGCGCATATTGTCCATCAGCCCGAGATTGGAGAAGGCGTCGCGCATCAGGCGACCGATGAGAAATTCCAGCGACAGATAGTAGACGCGCTTTTCCTGCTGGTCGTAGGCCTCTTTCGTCGCCTGCATCCAATGATCGACGACGCGGTCGCGCACGACCTTGATCGAGGCGGTGAGCCAGTCGTACTGGGTGGCGACGGTGGTGTCCTTGCCGACCCGGTATTTAAGGGCCTTCAAGACTTCGTCAGCGAGCGTCTTGGGATCTGGGTTTTCAAGAATGGGCTTGGGGGCTTGGGATGTCATCGCGCGCGTCATGCTGCCTCTCGTGCGGTTGCCATGATCATACCGGCTTTCACCATTCCTCCCAGCCCATGCTACTGCATCTTATTATATATTCAATCGATTTAGCCGGCCACCGCTCCAACCGGCCCTGCGGCAATTTGGCAATCCGGGCCGCCAGTGCCCAGGCCGCCAGTTGCTCAGGCCGCCAGCGCCGCCTCCGGCGGAACCTTCGCCCCGGTCATGAAGGCGACGGCGTCGGACATGGTGTATTGCTTGGGATCGATGACGCACAGGCGACGGCCCAGACGGTGAATGTGGATGCGGTCCGCCACTTCGAAGACATGCGGCATGTTGTGCGAGATCAGCACGATCGGCAGGCCGCGCTTCTTGACGTCGAGGATCAGTTCGAGCACGCGGCGGCTTTCCTTGACGCCGAGGGCGGCTGTCGGCTCATCCATGATCACCACTTTTGAGCCGAAGGCGGCAGCGCGCGCCACCGCCACGCCCTGGCGTTGGCCGCCCGAGAGCGTTTCCACCGCCTGGCTGATGTTCTGGATGGTCATCAGGCCAAGTTCGGTGAGCTTGTCGCGGGCGCGCTTTTCCATCGCCGGACGGTCGAGCATGCGCAGCCAGTCACCGAGAAAACCGGGTTTGCGGATCTCGCGGCCAAGGAACATGTTGTCGGCGATCGACAGTGCCGGCGACAGCGCCAGGTTCTGATAGACGGTCTCGATGCCGGCTTCGCGGGCCTCCATCGGCGATTTGAAGGCGACTGTCTTGCCTTCGAGGCGGATCTCGCCTTCGTCGGGCACGGCCGCACCGGAAATCGCCTTGATGAGCGACGACTTGCCGGCGCCATTGTCGCCGATGACAGCAAGGATTTCGCCCGGATAGAGGTCGAAATCGGCACTGTCGAGAGCTGTGACGCGGCCATAGCGCTTGATCAGACCGCGCGCGGTGAGGATGGGTTCCTGGGTCATGGTTATGCCGAAACCTTTCTGATCCATTGGTCGATGGCAACGGCGCCGATGATCAGCATACCGGTGAGCAGCACTTTCCATTGCGGATCGGCGCCCAGCATGTTGAGGCCCATCGAGACGACGCCGACGATCATGGCGCCGAACAGCGTGCCCAGGATCGAGCCGCGCCCGCCGAACAGGGAGATGCCGCCGATCACCGTCGCGGTGATCGCCTGCAGATTGTAGTCGGTGACGGCGGCTGACGGCGAGATCGAGCCGTTGCGGCCGATGGAGACCCAGGCGGCGAAAGCGGCGATCAACCCGGCAAGGGTGTAGACCGTCATCAACACCTTTTTGGTCTGGATGCCCGACAGCTTTGCCGCCTCCTGATCATCGCCAACGGCGTAGACATGGCGGCCCCATGCGGTGTGATTGAGCACGTACCAGAGGATCATGACGAGCACGACCGTGGCAATGACGCCGAGCGTCAGTACCGCAGAGCCGATCTTGAAGCTCATGGCAAAAAGATGCAGCAGCGGCGCCTGAGCATCGACGTCGGTGTCGCGGATCGTCTCATTGGCCGAATAAATGAAGTTCGTGGCCATGACGATATTCCAGGTGCCAAGGGTCACGATGAAGGGCGGCAGCTTCATGTAGGCGACCAGCACCCCGTTGAGCAGCCCACAGGCCGCGCCAGCGGCAAGCCCGATTGGCACGGCGAGAATGGCCGGCATACCGTAGCTGACAGCGCAATTGCCCATGATCACGGCCGAAATCACCATGATCACGCCAATCGACAGATCGATGCCGGCGGTCAGGATGACCAGCGTCTGCGCGGCGCCGAGAATGCCGACAATGGCGATCTGCTGCAGGATAAGCGTCAGCGTGTAGGACGAAAAGAACCGCCCGCCGATGGTGATGCCGAAGACAATGATCGCCAGAACCAGCACGATCAGCGGCACCGCGGCCGGCGTCGAATGCAGGAAATGCTGGATGCGCTTGACGGCCGATTTGTGCTCGTCAAAAGCGGCAACGCTTGTGTCGCTGCTCGAGAGAACTTTCTCGAATTCCTGAGCTTGAGCCATGTTTCCTCCCCGTGGGGCTCAGCCGCGCGCTGAGACCCGTCCACGCCTTTCCGGTCTGCCGCCGGGATTATTCGCGTCTACAGTGACACATCGTCCACCCGAAACGGCCGGGGATCAAGCCCCCCGGCCGATCGGTTCTTTTTTGCCGGTCAGACCAGCATCAGCCCCAGCACTTGGCGAGGCCTTCCTTGGTGTCGATGGACTTCACGCCGGCGGCGGGTTTGTCGGTCACGAGGTTGACGCCGGTGTCGAAGAAGTTCTTGCCTTCGGTCGGCTTCGGCTTGGTGCCGTCCTTGGCGAAGGCGGCGATCGCCTCGATGCCGAGTGCCGCCATCTGCAGCGGATATTGTTGCGAGGTCGCACCGATAACGCCTTCGGTAACCGATTTCACGCCGGGGCAGCCGCCGTCGACCGACACGATCAGCACCTGCTTTTCAAGACCGACAGCCTTGAGCGCCTGATAGGCGCCGACAGCGGCCGGCTCGTTGATGGTGTGGATAACGGTGATTCCGGAGTCCTTCTGGAGAAGGTTCTCCATCGCCTTGCGGCCACCCTCTTCGTTGCCGTTGGTGACATCATGGCCGACAATGCGCGCATCGTCCTCGTCGCCGATCTTGTTGGGGTCCTTCACATCGATGCCATAGCCCATCATGAAGCCCTGGTCGCGCAGCACGTCGACGGTCGGCTGCGAGGGGGTCAGGTCGAGGAAGCCGATCTTGGCGTCCTTGGCCTTGTCGCCGAGCGTCGCCGCAGCCCAGGCGCCGATCAGCTTGCCGGCTTCGAGATTGTCCGTCGCGAAGGTTGCGTCGGCAGCGTCGATCGGGTCAAGCGGCGTGTCGAGCGCGATCACCAGCAGGCCGGCGTCGCGCGCCTTCTTCACCGTTGGGACGATGCCCTTGGTGTCGGACGCGGTGATCAGGATGCCCTTGGCGCCGTCGGCGATGCAGCTCTCGATTGCCGCCACCTGGCTCTCGCTGTCGCCGTCGACCTTGCCGGCGTAGGATTTGAGTTCGACGCCGAGTTCCTTGGCTTTCGCGGTCGCGCCTTCCTTCATCTTGACGAAGAAGGGGTTGGTGTCGGTCTTGGTGATCAGGCAGGCGCCGACGCCGGCTGCCGATGCGGACGACGCAAATGCCAGCAGACCCAACCCGGCAGCGGCAAACACGGTGGACTTCAACAATTTTGACTTGGTCACGATTTTCCTCCCAGTGGAACCATTCCGGATGCCGGCCAACCGGCATCCTGCAGCACATCCAACGAAGTTCTCCCAGCGTGGACGCTGTCTCCAACAGACACCAGTCCGAAACCTCTGTCAATAATTAAATCACTCTTATTTATTATTGACAGCATTGCTCCGTTCACTCATTCTGGCCCAAAAGCATTGAGGGGAAACGACGGGAGGAAACAAGGGTGGAGACCGGCATTGCGAGGCACGGTTCGCCCGAGGCGGCCGAAAGCCATCTGCATCGCGGCACCAACCAGAGCGGCATGCGCGACCACAATGAGCGGTTGGTGCTGTCGCTGGTGCGTCAGCACGGCAGTCTGGCCAAATCCGACATTGCGCGCATGACCGGGCTTTCGGCCCAGACGGTTTCGGTGATCATGCGCGAGCTCGAGGAGGACAGTCTGCTTGTCCGGCAGGCGCCGTTGCGCGGCAAGATCGGCCAACCCTCCATCCCGATGGCGCTCAATCCTGACGGCGCCTATTTTATCGGCCTCAAGATCGGCCGCCGCAGCGCCGAGCTGGTGCTGATCGATTTCCTTGGGCATGTGCGCTCGATGCTGCAGCATTCCTACCGCTACCCCGCGCCGCGCGAGACGGTGGAATTCGTCACCTCCGGCATGAAGAAAATGCGCGGCGAACTCACCCCGGCGCAGGACAAGCGCATTGCCGGACTTGGCATCGCCATGCCGTTCGAACTTTGGAACTGGGCCGATACGGCCGGCGCGCCGCGCGACATCATGGACGAATGGCGCCATCGCGACATCCGCGCCGACATCCAGTCGCAATGCGAATTTCCGGTCTATCTGCAGAACGACGCCACCTCGGCCTGCGGCGCCGAGCTGGTATTCGGCCAGGCGAGCGCGCGTGACTTCGTCTATTTCTATATCGGCGCCTTTGCCGGCGGCGGCATCGTGCTGAACGGCCGGCTTTTCGGCGGCCCGACCGGCAATGCCGGCGCGCTGGGCTCGATGCCGGTGCCTGGACCCGACGGCAAGCCGGCGCAATTGATCGACGTGGCGTCAATCGCCATGTTGGAGAAGGCGCTCAACGCCCGCGGCGTCGAAGCCTCGCATCTGTGGACCTCACCGGAGGACTGGGGCGAGATCGGTGTCGAGCTCGACGACTGGATCGTCGCTGCCGCGCAGGCGCTGGCCTATGCGATCGTTTCGGCATCATCGGTCATCGATTTCGAGGCCGCGGTGATCGATGGATGGATGCCGCTCACCGTCCGCCGCCGGCTTGTCGATGCCGTCATCGAAGCCATCGCCACGATCGACGGCGAAGGCCTGAAATTGCCAACCGTTCGCGAAGGCACCGTCGGCATTCATGCACGCGCACTGGGCGGTGCCAGCCTGCCGCTCTCCGAACGTTTCCTCATCGGCTCGACGACCATTTCCAGGAGCACCTGAATGCTGATCGGAATCCCGGCGCTGCTCGGTCCGGAGCTTCTGGCGACGTTGCGCGCCATGGGCCATGGCGACGAGATCGCCCTTGTCGACGGCAATTACCCGGCCGAAGAACAGGCAAACCGGCTCATCCGGGCCGATGGTCATCAGCTTATTCCGGTGCTTGATGCGATATTGAGCGTCTTGCCCGTCGACGACGCCGTGCCGGAAGCGCTGTTTCGCGCCTCGGTCAAAGGCAACCCCTCGCTGGCCGATCCCGTCCACCACGAGATAGAGGCGATCTGCGCCAAGCATGCGCCGGGCCGCAAGGTGGTTGCGCTGGCCGGCGCCGACTTCTATGCACGGGTCAGGTCGGCGCATGCGATTGTCGCCACCAGCGAGCCGCGCCTCTATGCCAACATCATCATCCGCAAGGGCGTGATCTATCCGCCGGGGGACAAGAAGCCATGATCCTTTGCTGCGGCGAAGCCCTGATCGACATGCTGCCGCGTACCACGACGGAGGGCGAGCCGGCCTTTGCCCCCTATGTCGGCGGCGCGGTGTTCAACACCGCCATCGCGCTTGGCCGGCTGGGCGCGCCCGCGGCGTTCTTTTCCGGCCTGTCGTCGGACCTGTTCGGCGGCCAGTTCCGGGATGCGCTGGGGGCGAGCAAGGTCAGCTCCACCTACGCACACACCTCGCCGCGGCCGACGACGCTTGCCTTCGTGCGGCTGAACAACGGCCAGGCGACCTACACCTTCTATGACGAGAACACCGCCGGCCGCATGCTGACCATCGACGACCTGCCGGAGCTTGGCCCAGAGATTGAAGCCATGCTGTTTGGCGCCATCAGCCTGATCTCGGAGCCGGCCGGAGGGGCCTATGAAGAGTTCATGAAACGCGAGCATGAGCGTCGCGTCATGATGCTCGACCCAAACATCCGGCCGAACTTCATCCCCGACAAGGCCAAGCATCTGAGGCGCATCCGCTCGATGATGGCGATGGCCGACATCGTCAAACTGTCGGACGAGGACCTGAACTGGTTCGGCGAAGCCGGGTCGCACGAAGACGTCATTCGCAACTGGCTGGATCGCGGTCCGAAGCTGATCGTCGTCACCCATGGCAGCGAAGGCGCTGTCGGCTACACCCGAGATCACGCCGTCACGGTGATGCCGGAAAAGGTCAAGGTGGTCGATACGGTCGGCGCCGGGGACACGTTCAACGCCGGCATCCTCGCCTCCTTGCATGAGCAAGGCCTGCTGTCGAAGACGGCGATTGCCGGCCTGTCGAAAGACGCCATCCACAAGGCGCTGGCGCTCGGCGCCAAGGCGGCTGCGGTGACCGTATCGCGCGCTGGCGCCAATCCGCCCTGGCGGCATGAAATCGCCTGATCCGATGACCATTTGGTCAAGAATGTGCGCTACCGGCTGATCACTTTATGTTTCGCCGGGCCGGACAAATGCGATAAAAAGGCCGGATGATGCCCGCCGAAGCCCTGATTTCCGGCATCCGGCGAGGACAGGCCGGAAATTTGGGGTAACAGACTGCGACACATAGGCAATTCGCGGTTTTGCTCCTGCGGCTTTCTCGGCCGCGCCAACTCTGGTACCAGCGGCCAATTATCTGGCTAAACCATTGAGGCCGACATGCAGTTCATCGATCTTGGCGCGCAGCGCGAACGAATCCGCGACCGGCTGAAAGCGGCGATCGACAGCGTCGTCGAGGACGGCCGCTATATTCTCGGGCCTCAGGTCACCGAATTCGAAAACAAGCTCGCCGCCTATGTCGGCACCAAGCATGTCATCGCTTGCGCCAACGGCACCGACGCGCTGCTGCTGCCGCTGTTTGCCGCCGGCATCGGCCCGGGCGACGCGGTGTTCGTGCCGAGCTTCACCTTTGCCGCCACGGCCGAAGTCGTGGCGTTGGCCAAGGCCGAGCCGGTTTTCGTCGATGTCGACCCGGCGACCTACAACATTGATATCGCCAGCCTCGAAGCGGCGATCGCCATGATCAAGAAGGAAGGCCGGCTGAAGCCGAAGGCGATCATCCCCGTCGACCTGTTCGGCCTTTCCGCCGACTACGAGGCGATCATGACCATCGCCAATCGTGAAAATCTGATGGTGATCGAGGACGCCGCCCAGTCGATGGGCGGTTCGGCCGATGGCAAGATGTGCGGCGCGTTCGGCCATGTCGGCTCGACCAGCTTCTATCCGGCCAAGCCGCTCGGCTGCTATGGTGACGGCGGCGCGATGTTCACCAATGACGACGCGCTGGCCGAACAGCTTCGTTCGTTTGCCTTCCACGGCAAGGGCGAGACGCAGTACGACAATGTCCGTGTCGGCATCAATTCACGGCTCGACACGATCCAGGCGGCGATCCTGATCGAGAAGCTGGCCATTCTCGAAGACGAGATGGTTGCCCGCCAGGTGGTGGCAAAGCGCTATACCGAAGGTCTCGGCGACATCGTCACCGCAGCCCGCAATCTGGACGGTAGCCGCTCGGCCTGGGCGCAATACGCGATCGAGACGCCGAAGCGCGACGGGCTGAAGGCGCATCTCGGCGAAAAGGGCATTCCGTCGGTGATCTACTATGTGAAGCCGCTGCACAGCCAAATCGCCTATCGCGACTATCCGCGCACGCCGACTGGCCTTGCCGTTTCGGAAGAACTGCCGAAGCGGATCCTGTGCCTGCCGATGCACCCCTATCTCAGCGAAGCCGACCAGGACCGGATCATCGAGACGATCCGCAACTATATCGGCTCGAATTCGGCGCACGTCGCGGCGGCTTAGAAGCGCCTAATCTCCCCCTTGAGGGGGAGACGGCCGGCAGGCCAGAGGGGGTCGCCGCGCGTGGAGCGCTGACCTTCATCTGTGGCAGGAAGTCGCGCCCGGTCGCACCGACCCCCTCTGTCGCCTTCGGCGACATCTCCCCCTCAAGGGGGAGATCACGCGCTCGCGTTTGCCGTCTTCCCGCTGGCGATGAAATGCGGATTGGCGAAGTCCTCGTCGTCGCTCTGCTTGCGCTTGCCGTAGGCGAGCGGCTGGCCGTCGAGCGTGCGCGTCATGCCGCCGGCGGCGCGCAGCACCGCATCACCCGCCGCGGTGTCCCATTCCATGGTGCGGCCGAAGCGCGGGTAAACGTCGGCCTCGGCGGAGGCGACAAGGCAGAATTTCAGCGACGAGCCGACCGAGACGAGCTCGGCGACGCCAAGGTCACGGATGTAAGCGTCGGTCTCAGGTGTGTTGTGCGAGCGGCTGGCGACAATGGTCAGCGGCGTTATACCGGTCCTTACGGAGACCGGCCGGCGACCGACGATCTGGTAGTCGTCACTGATTTCGAGGGCTTCCGCCCTGCCCGGCCGACCAGAAAAGAAACGTCCGGTGCAAGGCGCAAAGACGACGCCGACCTCCGGCACGCCATGGCGGATCAGCGCGATGTTGACGGTGAAATCGGTCCTGCGGTTGACGAATTCCTTGGTGCCGTCGAGCGGATCGATCAGGAAGAAGGCGCCGTCGAGATCGGGCGGCACGATGCCGGCCGACGCTTCCTCCTCGGCCACGCAAGGAATGCCGGGATATGCCGCGCGCAGACCGGCGAGAATGATCTTCTCGCTTTCGCGGTCTGCTTCGGTGACCGGCGAACTGTCCGACTTGCGGTCGACCGCACAGCCGTCGCGATAGACGCGCATGACTTCGCGTCCGGCCGCGAGCGCCAGGCGCTCGAACACGGCGAGCATCAGTTCGTCGTCAGATGCCGCCGCCGTTGTCATATTGGTCTTCAGCAATGTCGCGCTCGATCAGCCAGAGTTCCAGGGCCTCTACCATCTCCTCGGCCGATCTGCCGAGTGTCTTGAGATGAATTTCGGGTTTTTCCGGAGCTTCATAGGGTGAATCGACGCCGGTGAAATTCTTGATCTCGCCATTCAGCGCCCGCGCATACAGGCCCTTCGGATCGCGTCTGGCGCATTCCTCGAACGGCGTATCGACAAACACCTCGACGAACTCGCCGTCGGCCATCAACTCGCGCGCCATGCGCCGCTCGGCGCTGAACGGCGAAATGAAGGAAACAATGACGATCAGCCCGGCATCCGCCATCAGGCGCGCGACCTCGGCGACGCGGCGGATGTTCTCGACGCGGTCGGCGTCGGTGAAGCCGAGATCGCGATTGAGGCCATGACGGACATTGTCGCCATCCAGAATGTAGGTGTGGCGGCCGGTGGCGTAGAGCTTCTTTTCGAACAGATTGGCGATCGTTGACTTGCCGGAGCCGGAAAGCCCGGTGAACCAGAACACGGCGGGCCGTTGATGCTTCATGTCGGCGCGGACGCGCTTGTCGACATCGAGCGATTGCCAATGGATATTTTCGGCGCGGCGCAGCGAATGCAGGATCATGCCGGCGCCGACCGTGGCGTTGGTGATGCGGTCGATCAGGATGAAGGCGCCGGTGGTGCGGTTTTCGGCGAAGGTATCGAAGGCGATCGGCGCGCGCGTCGAGATGTTGCAGATGCCGACTTCGTTCATCTCCAGCGACTTGGCCGCCTCATGAGCAAAGTCGTTGACGTTGACCCGGTATTTCAGGTCGGTGACGGTGGCGCTGGTCTGGTCGGTCTCGGTGCGCAGGATGTAGGAGCGCCCCGGCAACAGCGCATGCTCGTCGAACCAGACGATGTTGGCGGCGAACTGGTCGGCGACCTGCGGCCGTGCTGCCGGCGACACCAGCATGTTGCCCCGGGAAACCTCGACCTCGTCGTCGAGGACAAGGGTGATGGCTTGGCCGGCGACTGCCTTCTGCAGGTCACCGCCATGTGCGACGATGCGCCTGACATGTGAGGATTTACCGGATTTGGCGACGACGACTTCGTCGCCCGGCGAAACCGAGCCGGACGCCACCGTGCCGGCGAAACCGCGAAAGTCGAGATTGGGGCGGTTCACATATTGCACCGGAAAGCGGAACGGCAATTCGACCGCGGCCTCGTCGACCGACACGGTTTCGAGATGTTCGATCAGCGTCGGGCCGGAATACCATTGCGTCTTGTCCGAACGGCTGGTGACGTTGTCGCCGTAACGGGCCGACATCGGGATCGGCACGATGGTCTGGAAGCCGAGTTCTTTCGAGAACTGCCCGTAATCTTCGATGATCCGTTCGAAGACCGCCTTGTCGAAGCCGACGAGGTCGAACTTGTTGATGGCCAGAACGACGTGGCGAATGCCAAGCAGCGAGGCGATGATGGAATGGCGCCGTGTCTGGCGCAGCACGCCCTGGCGGGCATCGATCAGCACGATGGCGAGATCGGCCGTCGAGGCGCCCGTCGCCATGTTGCGCGTGTACTGTTCGTGGCCGGGCGTGTCGGCGACGATGAACTTGCGCTTCGGCGTGGCGAAAAAGCGATAAGCGACATCAATGGTGATGCCTTGCTCGCGCTCAGCCTCGAGGCCGTCGACCAGCAATGCGAAATCGATGTCGTCGCCGGTGGTGCCGTGCTTGCGCGAATCGCGCTCGAGTGCGGCAAGCTGGTCCTCGAAAATCTGCTTGGTGTCCGAAAGCAGGCGGCCGATCAGCGTCGACTTGCCATCGTCGACCGAGCCGCAGGTTAGGAAGCGCAGCAGCGACTTTTTCTCCTGCGCCGCCAGATAGTCGCGGACGCCGTCGGTGGGGGCGAGGCTTTTGGCCATGATGTGGCGCATGCTCAGAAGTACCCCTCGCGCTTCTTCTTTTCCATCGAGCCGGCTTCATCGCGGTCGATCAGGCGCCCCTGCCGCTCGGAGGTGCGTGCGGTGAGCATTTCGCCGACGATGGCCTCCAGCGTATCGGCCTCGGATTCGATAGCCCCGGTCAGCGGATAGCAGCCAAGCGTGCGGAAGCGCACCAGCCGGTTCTCCACGGTCTCGCCAGGGCGCAATACCATGCGGTCGTCGTCCTTCAGGATAAGCATGCCGTCGCGTTCGACCACCGGCCGCTCCTTGGCGAAATAGAGCGGCACGATCGGGATGTTTTCCTGCAGAATGTACTGCCAGATGTCGAGCTCGGTCCAGTTCGACAGCGGAAACACGCGGATCGATTCACCCGACGCGATACGGGTGTTGAAGATCTTCCACATCTCCGGCCGCTGGTTCTTCGGATCCCAGACATGCTGGGCGTTGCGGAAGGAAAAGATGCGCTCCTTGGCGCGCGACTTTTCCTCGTCGCGCCGCGCCCCGCCAAAAGCTGCGTCAAAACCGTATTTGTCGAGTGCCTGGCGCAGCGCCACGGTCTTCATGACATGGGTGTGGGTGTTCGAGCCGTGGTCGAAGGGATTGATGTTGTCGCGCACGCCATCTGCGTTGACATGGACCAGCAGATCGAAGCCGAGCTTTTGCGCCATCTGATCGCGAAAGGCGATCATCTCGCGGAACTTCCAGGTGGTGTCGACATGCAGGAACGGAAAAGGCGGCTTGGCGGGATAGAACGCCTTCATCGCCAGATGCATCAGCACGGACGAGTCCTTGCCGACCGAATAGAGCATGACCGGTTTGGAAAACGAGGCCGCGACCTCGCGGAAGATATGGATGGATTCGGCCTCGAGCCGCTGCAGGTGCGTAAGCGCGATATTCATGGACTGTCAGCGTTCTCTCGTGCCATCCAGACCTTGTCTCGATGCATCAGGCGCAGTTTTTTCAGGCACCCGGTTCAAGCTTCACTTCTGGACAATATTTTTCGTGCCGGCGTTCTAGCAGATCGTCCTTGTTCATAACAACGCAAGACAGGCCTGCCACGGGGTGGATCGGGAATGAATTTTCCACACAGGCGCCAAAACTCGGAAATTTCTGCTCAACGGGCGGATACGCTGGCAAAGCTTGGGAAAATATTGCCTGGACCGGGAACGATCCCTCACCTGCCGGCGGCGAACTCGCACCGTCACGGCCGCACCGGCCGCGCTGTCGATTTTTGCTGCTGGCCCGGCCCTGCCCGCTCTATCGAAAACCGTACCCAGCGGCTATACCGATCCGGAAATCCGACGCACCAGACGTGTCCCAATCCCAAGCGAATTTCGAAGCGAACGCGTGCGTTTCCACCAAATAGATCCGTCGTCCCGAAGACCAGAAAATTGTGAATTAGAGCATTGAACCGTCTGTCGTCCCTGAAACAACATTTCACGCCTTCGCGGATCAATATCTACTTTTCCGTGGTCTGCTTTTTTTCTCCACCTGTCCTGGGATCGGTGGTCAGTTTCGTGTTCAATGGCGGCGGCGTGTGGTCGGTGTTTCTGCTTGCCCTTAAGCGGCGGCGCTTCAATTACGACCGACCGATGCTTGCGATGACGGTCGCGATCTATGCCTATTGCGCGGCCTATGTCCTGGCGTCGATCGCCAACAACGCGCTCAAGGTGGATGCGCCGCATCTTGCGGCGCTGATCACCTTCCTGTTCTTCCCGATCTCCTATTCGACATGGAGCATCACTGCGAAGGCTACTCTCGCCCGCATCGTCGTGGTCGCCAGCGCGGCGGCATGTTTTGGCGCGCTCGTGCTGGCCGTCGTGCAATATTACTGGCTTGGCATGCGGGCCGAAGGCGGCGCCGGGAATGCGATCCCGTTCGCGACTGTTGCCTGCCTTAGCGTCCTGATCTGCCTGGCCGGCGCGCTGTCGGGCATCGAAAAGGCCAGGGTTCTGCTCATTTCGGCGGCGCTGGCCGGAACAATCGCCATCCTTCTTTCGGGCACGCGCATCATTTGGCTAGCCATGCTGATTGCCGCCATCGCGGTTCTTCTGGTCAACCGGCGCAGGCTCGCCGGCCTGAATTCGATTCGCCTGCTGCCGGTCGCCGGCGCCCTCTTGATAGCGATCGTCACCGTCGGATACCCCATCATATCGGAACGCGCCGATTTCCTCTTCAGCGACTGGAACGCGCTCGCCACCAAGGGCGACCACTCGACGGCGCTTGGGCTGCGCGTGGCACTGTGGCAGATCGGACTCGGCGCCTTCCGGGACGCTCCGATCTTTGGCCATGGGATCGCCGCCAGCCAGGCGCTCATGCATCAGGGATTCCAGGACCAGTTCGGCTTGGACCGGGGTTTTAGCCATTTCCACAACGGTTTCCTGACCGCGCTGGTACAGGCCGGCCTGTTGGGCGCAATCACGCTCGCGGCGATCTTCGTGGTTGCCGGGCGGAACGCGGCGAGGGTCCTGCGTGTCAGCGACGATCCGGTCGAGCGGCTCGGCGCCACGATGATTGTGGTCACCGTGATCACTTACCTGACAGGCGGATTGACCGGCATCCTGGTTGGCCACGACATTCTCGATTCGACGCTGATGGTCTTTCTGGTGGCCGGGACATATCTTGCTTCGGGCCGGCAACAGATGTTGCCGGAACGACCAGCACCGGCCATGACGCCGCCGGCAAGCTCGCCATGAAAGTGCTGGTGACAGGCGCGACGGGTTTCGTCGGGCGCCAGGTCGCCAACCAGTTTCGCGCGGCCGGGTTCGAGGTGCGCATGGCATCGCGTCACCCGGAACGGCTCGATCCCGCGAGCGATGCCGTCCTGTTGCCGGACTTCGACGCCCCGGCCAAGGCGTTCGAGGCGATGATGCGAGATGTCACCCATGTCGTCCACTGCGCGGCTCTCAACAATGACCGGGACGCAAGCGAAGCCGACTTGCTGGCCGCCAACGGGACACTGACCGCACAGCTGGCGCGCGCGGCCGCCTGGCGGGCAAGCGGGCGCTTCATCTATTTGTCTTCGATCCGGGCGGTGGCCGGTCCCGGCTTCAGCGGCACAATCAGCGAGGCGACGCCCCCTGCTCCGCAATGCGCCTATGGGCGCTCGAAACGCGAAGGCGAGATCAGGACGCTGGAAGCCTATGCGTCCAGGCCCTCCGATGCGACGGCACTGCGCCTGCCGCCGATTTATGGCGAAGGCATGAAGGGAAACCTGGCGTACCTGATGCGCATGGCCGGCATGCCAGTGAATTTGCCACTGCCGGCGGCGGTATTTAGCGGAATACGATCGCTGATGTCATGCGAGGCGGCGGCGCGGACCGTGCTGTATCTGTTGAGCCGTCCGCAGCCGCTTCGCCCCGTCTACGTCGCCTGCGACCTCCCCCCTCTCCCGGTCTCGGCAATCATCGGGGCTTTTCGGGACGATTTTGGGTACTCGTTGCGGCTGTCTGCCGTGCCTGCCGGCCTGTTGCGGGCGGTGGCGACTTTGCTGGGCAGGCGCAAGGCATGGCAGGCGATGACAGCCACCCAAATTTGCGATCCATCGCTGCTGGTGTCCGAAGGCTGGGCGCCACGGACCGATACGCTCGAACAGCTGGTGGAACTCGCGCGCAGCACCAAATCAGGCGCTGCTCAGCCGCGGTAGAAAATCGTGCCGATGAGAATGCGGATATCGAGGCCGATTGAGGCCGTCTTGAGATATTCGGCATCGGTTTCGGCGCAGAGTTTTGGGTCTGACATGTCGATGGCCCGCATCTGCGCCAGGCCGGTGATGCCGGGAAGCGCTGCAAGAACACCCAATTTCCTGCGGCGTTCGATCAACTCGGTTTGCGTGGGCAAGCAGGGGCGCGGTCCGACCAGGCTCATCTCGCCCATCAGCACGTTCCAGAGCTGCGGCAGCTCGTCGATCTTGAACTTCCGCAACACTTGGCCGGCGGCAGTGACGGAATTTGCCGGCGCCTGGTGCGAGGGCAGTGACGGCGTTCCCACAAGCATCGTCCTCAGCTTATGGCAGCGAAACGGCACCCCATGCTGTCCGACCCGGGTTTGAGAAAACAGTGCGGGTCCCGGCGACGACAGCCTGACTGCCAGCATGGCAAGCAGGATGAAAGGCGACGCCAGCGGCAGCAGCAGCGCCGCCACGACGAGGTCGAAAACTCGCTTGGGTCCCCTCATGGCCGGCTCTGCATGCTCTAGATCCGCCGCCAGATGAAGGCCAGATAAAGCCCAAGAGTACCAGCCAGCGTCTGGCGATAGACGCCGCTTCGGCGCAGAAGACGCAGGCGCCGCAAGACACCACCCTTTCGCGACCTGATGAACAGGCCAAGGCAGGCGGCTGCATCCTTGGTGAGGATGTCGCGATTGGCGGCCAAGCCGTTGAGATTGTGATCAGTCCAGTCGGCGAACTCGCCCCTGAACAGGCGCCCGAGCCGCGACAGCCTTGCCTTCCACGACACGTTGGCGCCGACCAGATTTGCCTCGTGCTGGCGGTATCGCACCAGCGGCCGCGGATCATAGCAGACCATGCCGCCGGCGGCGGTGACGATGAGATAGGTCCACCAGTCATGGCTGACGAACTCGGTCCTTGCCGAGGCCTTTGCCAGCAGCTGTCGCGCCGCGCGGTTGATCATCATCGTGTTGCCGCCGGCAATGCTTTGCACGAGCGCATTGCGAAACGACGGCGGCCTTTGGAAAAGCGGCGAGTGCCCTAGCGCTGCTCCGGTTTCGGACATGGTTGCGGTCCGCGAACAAAACAGCAGCGGTATTGCGGCATCGTGCGCCTGCATCCAGGCAATCGCGGTCTCCAGCCTGTCCGACTCCCAGATGTCGTCCTGGTCACAGAAGGCGTAGTAGTCGGCGTCGATGCGCGGATCGACGATCATCGAGCGGAAGTTGGCGGCAAACCCCTGGCGAGGTCCGTTCACCAGGGTCAATCGGCCCTTGTGCCAGCGGGTTTGCCAGGAGCCGATGACGGCATCCGTGCCGTCGGTGGAGCCATCGTCGGAAACCCACAAATCGACAAGGGGATGCGACTGCTCAAGCAGGGAGTCCAACTGCTCGCCGATGAAGGATGCGCCATCTTTCGTGGCCAGCAATATGGCCACGCGCTGATCTTGTTTGTTCACCGGCTTCGAATCACCTGCAATACGCGCGAGCGGCTATCGGATTGCCTTGAATACCCAATCCCAGCCGCCCGCAACAGGCTCTAGAGCCTGTTCCATCCCGACGGAATCGGGATGGGGCTCTATCTTCTTGTTCGAGCATGATCTTTTCCGAAAACCGGTTCACACTTTTTGCTGCGCTGACCTTCGGTTCGGGATCATGCTCTAGCTTGCTTGTCCGACTGTTTTCGCGCGTGTTTCCCGATCCGCGTCGCTGGCAGGTGCTTCGACCTGATGGAGCCCTGCCAGGACTGCGAGTGCCGATGCCTTGTCCTGATCGCACATTGCCGCCTGCAGCGCCGTCAGCGCGGCCTGGACCCTGGACCAATCCACGACATCCGTGCTCAGGCCAAAAATCTTCGAGATGTCGAGCGCAACGACTTCCTCGTTCTCGCCATGAAGCACCTCATGCAGCTTCTCTCCCGGCCTGATGCCGGTGAAACGGATCGGAATGTCGGTGTAAGGGCTCTTGCCGGCCATGCGGATCATCGTTTCAGCGACTTCAAGGATCGGTACCGGCTTGCCCATGTCGAGCATATAGATGGCATAATCGTCCTTGCCCTGGCGGGTCTCGGCATCGGCTGCCGCCATGATGACGAGGTCAACGGCTTCCGCCACCGTCATGAAATAGCGGGTCATACGCCGATCGGTGATGGTGACGGGGCCGCCGGCCTCGATCTGCGCCTGGAATATGGTTGCCACCGACCCATTGGAGCCAAACACATTGCCGAACCGCACGGCGATGAACTTGGTGCCGGAACGATGCCCGTTCGGCTCCGTTTCGTGCGTTTCGTGCAGCGAACTGACGATCTGCTCGGCCGCCCGTTTGGTCATGCCAAGCACGGAGGTCGGGTCGACCGCCTTGTCGCTCGAAATGAGCAGGAACTGCGGAACTCCGCATTTGGCGGCGACTTCGGCACAGACCAGCGTGCCAAAAATGTTTGTCTGGATCGCCGACTCCCAGTTTTCCTCGAGCAACGGGACGTGCTTGAGCGCGGCGGCATGGAAGATGATATCAGGCTTGAACTCGCTGACGACGCGGGTCATCTGCCGCCGGTCGGTGACATCGATGATGCGGCTCTTGAGACGATCGTGGTCCTTTTCGTCGATATACTGGTCGAGCTGAAAGATCCCGAACTCCGAAATATCGGCAACCAGAACCGCCTCGGCACCGAGTTCCAGCGAGCGTTTGACCAGAATACGGCCGATGGAGCCGGCGCCCCCAGTCACCAGGACGCGCTTGCCGCCGACAAAAGCGCCGATACGCTCGATGTCGGAAGGAACCGTCGAGCGGCGCAGGATGGTTTCCATCTCGACGGCGTCGAGAACCAGCTTTCCCCCCTGCCCGAGCTCGGAAAAGCCGGAGAACTGCACAACGGCTATGCCGCTATGGCGGGCGACGCGAACCAGTTCGGAATATTCCTCGATCTCACGTTCGGCCCCGTTGCCGAAAATCAGCATGTCGAGGCTTTGCGTGCCTTTGGCATACTCCTCCAGCACTTCCACCAGGCGCGGCCGGATGGCCACCACTGGAACCCCTTGAATCCGGGTGCCCAACGGCGCTCCGTTCTCGATCGCCATGATCCCGGCGATGGCGTATTCCGCCGGCTCCGCAGTGCGCGTGAAGCGGATGATCACGTCGGCCTCGCCCAGCCTGCCGACGAACAGCGCCTGCTTGACCAGTTCATTATCTGCGCCGCGGCTCAGGATTCGCCAGCTCGCGCCGTCGCGTAGGAACCGGTAGTAGAGCCGGGGCGCCGATATGACGGTGAACGAGACCAGGAAGAAGACGATGAACTGGCGCTCATTGAGGCCGATCACAGGCTGGAAGGCACGAAACGTCAGCGAGGCGGCATAGAGCAGGACAGTCAAAGTCGCACAACTCTTCAGGATGTTGAAGAAGTCGGGCGTCGAGGCGAACCGCCACACTGTGTTGTAGAGGCCGCAATATCTGAACAGCAGATGGCTGAGAACGACGATGCTCGCCCAGCATGCCAGACCCGTGGGAGAGAGCACCCCGAACGACAGATCCGACCTCGACAGCACCAGGCTGAGCGCCACCGAGACCAGGACCATGACGATGTCCTGGATCATGATAATGGCGCGCCGCAGCTTCGGCCGAAGTCCGGACACGACTTCTACGTAGGATGTCATTGGGTAGTACTGAACTCCAGGCGCAAGGATTTGGACACTAACGTGGCGCGAGAGCGAATATCTTCCGTCACCGCCTACCTGTTTAGAGTGCCAATCCTCAGCCCCGCCGCCTTGTATCGCATAGCGTGGACTTGCGGTCATCGCCAGATATTTTTTTGAGAGCCTGCTTGGTTAAGGTATTGGGCGCTCGGTCGGGCGATATTTTCGTGAGATTTGGCAAAAAGTCGAGCCACTGGAACGACCTGCGTGCCTTCGGCCTGCAGCTGCAGCGCTGGAGAAGCGAGTGCAGCCGGGTTCGAAGATGCGCCGCCTGTTTGCGGTCGAAAGTCCGCGAACTTGGTGATTCGCGCCGTTCATGAATCGATCCGAGACGCGTCGAACGGTGCCGACTGCTTCTCGCCGGAGTGGTCAAGTCGGACGCACCGGGCCAAGGTGTTTCGACAGGCGGGCTATCGCGCGCGGATTGCGATCCCGGGGCTTGCGGGCGCCGACTTGTCGCAAGAGAGTCGACATGTCGCAAGCGATTCGTGCCCGCTGCCGACTTCATTGCGACGCAATACGTTGCTAAATGCGCGCCGCAATGGCTATGAAGAGGCGCCTTTGGCGGCGTTTCGAAGCTATGGGCCATTAAGCGGAACAACAGAGATTGCGGCACCAGGAACGATGATTGCAGCACTGAACGGCGCTGTCGACGATATCAGCAAGGCTATGAAGCTGCATCGGGTGTGGGTAGCGCTTGCTCGCGAAGATATCGGCGATCAGCACAGACGCACGACGCTCGGACCCCTTTGGCTTCTGGTCAACTACGTCGCTTTCGTGGGCACGTTCGTTTTCGTGTTCAAGCCTGCCGGCAAGGATGCCTCGGGTTATTCCGCCTATGTGGCAATAGGCCTCCTGGTATGGTTCTATCTGATGGAGGTTATGTCGACGAGCGTGGCGCTCTTTCAACGCGAAGAGAGCTTCATCGAAGGCACGACGCTGCCTTTGTTTGTCTATGTCATGCGATTGGGGTTGCAGTCTGTCATCCGAGCCGGCTACGCGATCGCTGGTTGCGTTGTCATACTGATCTTGAGTGGCTCACCGGTCGCCGTTCCATGGCTGTGGTCGTTGGCAGGATTGTTGCTGATCTTGTTCGTCACGCCCGCCCTTACCACCGTCTTCGCGTTTCTCGGGACCTTCTTCCCTGACAGTCAGTTCATAGTCGGCAATTTGCTGCGCGTCGGCATGTTCTTCACACCGGTCTTCTGGATGAACAACGGTCAAGACCCCATCCAAAAATATGCCTATGAATGGAACCCCTTCACCTATTTCCTGGAAATTGTCCGCCTGCCAATCATAAATGGAGAATTTCCAACTCATGCCTTTGTTGTAACCATCATCGCATCGTTGCTTACATGGGTGATTGCATTGCTGCTGCTTGGCCGGTACCGCAAACAAGTCGTCTTTCTCATCTGAGTTCTCAATGGTTTCTATCAAACTGAACAATGTTAGTCTTGTTTACAAGCTGCACGAGAAGCTGACGCTTTCCGCGCCAGACAAGCGCGTGAGTGGCCCTGGCGGCAGAATCGAAGGCTCGGGCAGAAAGCAGTTTGTCCAAGCGCTCGACGGCGTTAGTTTCGAACTCAAGGCGGGCGACCGATTGGGCCTTGTCGGCCCAAATGGCGCCGGCAAGACAACCCTTCTCAAGGTGCTCTATGGAATCTACGAGCCGTCCGCGGGAAGCGTCGCGATAGAGGGCAAGGTCGACGCTCTCTTCAACATCAACATTGGCTTCCGCCGCGAGGCCACCGGCCGCCGGAATATCGTGCTGCGCGGATTGATCAGCGGATGGACGGAAGCCGAGATCGAAGAGAAGATGGAAGATATTATCGCTTTCAGCGAGCTCGGCGATTTCATCGATCTGCCGTTCAAGGCCTACAGCCAGGGTATGGCAGCGCGACTGGCCTTTTCGGCGGCGACAGCGCTCGATCCCGAGATTCTGTTGATGGATGAGTGGATTGGCGCCGGCGACGCCTCTTTCCAGGACAAGGCCAAAAGGCGCATGGACGAGCTCGCGGAAAAGGCCGGCATTATCGTTCTGGCCAGCCATAGTGAGGCGCTTATCCAAAGCGTATGCACGAAGAAATTGACGCTCAGGAGTGGTCGGATAGAATCGCTCACGACAGAGCTACCAAAGCGTGCCGCAAAGGTAGCTAAGCATTAGAAGCTTTCGATCCTCTTCCCGGATATTCTGCCACCTCTAGCGAGTATCGTTCGCAATCGATCTGAAGCCTGTTGCGGTGGTGACAGAATCCCAATAGTTGTGCCTCTTCATTCCGATCTCTTCACTCGCAATGCAGATTTCCGGAATTGCCATGCCTGCGGCGCTTGAGCTTGCCGAACGTTCCGCTCTGCTAATATTCTTGAATGAAGTATGCTTGAGCAGTTGAGTTAAAGATGACGAAACAAGACCCCGTTCCGATGAATGACCTGAAGCGCCTATATCAGCGCTATCAAGTCGAAATCGAACGTGAAGTGGCGAGCACGTTGCGTTCGGGATGGTGGCTCAACGGCGCGGTCGGCAAACGATTTGCAGCAAATTTTTCCAGATTTATTGGTGTTTCGGAATGCGTCCTTGTGGCCAACGGTACTGATGCAATCGAACTTGCATTGGCCGCGGTCATCAAGCGCAGCGGCGCGCGCGGGCGCGAAGTTGTCCTCGCGGCCAATGCCGGGGGCTATGCCAGCTGCGCCTGCTGGCACAACGACCTCATTCCGCACTACGCCGACATCGAATCGGCCAGTCAGCTCGTAGACCTTCAGTCGGTGCTGAAAGCAACCAACGCAGACACTGCTGCAATCGTCGTCACCCACCTTTATGGCGGCGTCGTCGATGTCCGGGCCATCAGGGCGGGACTTGCCGAGGCTGGCCTTTCGCATATTCCAATCGTGGAGGATTGCGCGCAGGCGCACGGGGCAAGGATCGGAAGCGACGTTGCTGGCTCGCTGGGCGATATCTCCACTTTCAGCTTCTATCCAACCAAGAATCTCGGAGCAATGGGTGACGGTGGCGCCGTTCTTACCTCCGACGCGGCAGCCGCCGCACTCGTGCGACAGCTGCAACAATATGGCTGGAGTTCAAAATATCATGTCGGCGTGCCCAACGGCCGCAACTCTCGCATGGATGAGGTTCAAGCGGCGATATTGGACGTTCTGCTGGGCGATGTGGATATCCGCAACGGGCAGCGACGTGCCATTCTCGACCGATATAGGTCGGTCGCCGGGCATCGATTGCAGTTCCTGGACGGTGGCGATGGCGCTGTCGCCCATCTCGCCGTCGCGCTCTGCGACGATCGAGATGCATTCCGAGCGTTCATGAAAGAGCGCGGCGTCGATACCGACATTCACTATCCTGTGCTGGATTGCGACCAGGTCGGCTGGGCGGACTTGCCTATGAAAGGAATGGAAAATCTCGCTATTTCAAGAGGCAGCGTCAGCCGCCTCTGCTCCGTTCCCTGCTATCCCGACATGACGAGTGACGAAATAGAGCAGGTGTGCCTGGCCCTCCGCGAATGGGAGGCAATGTGACAACACGCTCGCTCGTTTTCCCGATCTATCGAAATCAGGCGAACATTCCCTCCCTTCTGCAGGCGGTCGCCGATTTCCATTCCAGATATCAGGGCGACATCGAGTTCGTCTTCGTTGTCGACGGATCACCTGACGAATCCGGCCCTCTGCTGATCAAGGAATTGAAGAGCACGGCCTACGTCTACAAGATCATCTTCCATAGCCGCAATTTTGGTTCTTTCACCGCCATCCGCACCGGCCTCGAACACGCATCGGGCAATCACGTTGCGGCCATGGCGGCCGACCTGCAGGAGCCGCCGGAACTGATCGCCGAATTCTTTTCGAAACTGGAAAAGGATGAGGCGGACGTGGTGTTTGGGCAGCGAGCCGGACGTAGCGATCCGCCTCTGACCAAATTTCTCTCGAAGGCTTTCTGGGCCACCTACCGCAGGCTGGTCCTGCCCAGCATGCCGAGCGGCGGGGTGGATATCTTCGCCTGCAATCGCCCGGTGCTGGAAGCGATCCTGTCCATCGAAGAGCCGAACAGTTCGCTTGTCGTGCAGCTGTTCTGGGTCGGCTTCAGGCGGGAATTCGTGCCTTATCGCCGGCGCGAACGGGAGCACGGGACAAGCGCCTGGGGCATGGCACGGCGGTTCAGATACATGATGGACAGCGTCTTTTCGTTCTCCGATTTTCCGATCATGCTCACACTCTGGGTGGGCTTCGCAGGCTGCGTCTTGAGCCTGATATTTGCCACCGTTACCGTGATTGCCCGCCTGCTTGGCAATATCGATCCCGCCGGCTACACGACGCTGGTGCTGCTGATCACGGGCTTCGGTTCTGCCAGTCTCCTGGTTCAGGGTATTCTTGGCTGCTATCTCTGGCGGGCAGTTGAAAACACCAAGTCACGCCCTCTCAGAATTATCAGCCGCGTCGTTGACGGAACAGCCAAATGACGGACACGCCATTTTTCGTGCATGAGCGTGGTATTTGCGAAAGCTCGCATGTCGGAGATGGAACACGCATCTGGGCGTTCGCCCACGTCCTTCAGGGCGCTGTGATCGGCTCGAATTGCAACGTCTGCGACCACGTTTTCATCGAGAACGACGTGATCGTCGGCGATGACGTGACCATTAAGAGCGGCGTCCAGCTGTGGGACGGAATTCGCTTGGGCAATCGTGTGTTTGTTGGTCCGAATGCGACTTTCACAAACGACCGTTTCCCACGCTCGAAGGAATATCCCGAAACTTTTCTGCTGACGACCGTCGAGGATGGCGCATCAATCGGCGCTAACGCGACCATTCTCCCAGGCATAACCATCGGTCGTCAGGCGATGGTCGGAGCCGGCGCCGTGGTGACCAAGAGCGTCCCCGCCAACGCCGTTGTTGTCGGGAATCCCGCCACGATCATCGGCTACCAGACCGGCCCGCGAGTGGAGCCGGTCGTGACTCAAACCTTTCCCGGCACAGCTGGCGAGAAAATGCCGCTTGGCATTGGCGGGTGCGAACTCTGGCGGTTACCGCATTTTGGCGACCTGCGCGGCGAACTCGCTCCACTAGAATTCGGTTTGAACCTGCCCTTCAAGCCGGTCCGCTCGTTTCTGGTCTACGGAGTCCCATCCGACAAGGTCAGAGGCGAGCATGCGCATCGCGAGTGCCATCAGTTCCTTATTGCGACCCATGGTCGCCTTTCGGTCGTCGTGGATGACGGACATGACAGGAAAGAGGTGTCATTGACCGAACCTTCGATCGGCCTCTATTTGCCGCCCGGAATCTGGGGGATTCAGTACAAATTTCAGCCAGACACGGCCCTGCTGGTGATGGCCTCGCATCAATATGATGCAGACGACTATATCCGGGACTATTCAGATTTCCTCAATGCGGTCGGGCAGGATGGCCGCTGATCGTGTGGGCCGAGACGCTATCCGCTTTCTTGTCGCCGGCGGCCTAAACACCGCGCTGACCAGCCTCATATATTTTGCTGGCCTAACAGTGTTCCCTTCGAGTTTTTCCTACGGGCTTGCCTGGCTGGCAGGCCTCGTTTTTGCGATGGTGTTCTATCCAGATCGTGTCTTTCCCGGAGGCCGTACCGGCTTCGCGGACCGACTGGCAATCGGCGCCTCGATCGTAATCGTGTTCGTAATCGGATTGGTTAGTCTTCGGGTCCTCGAAAGAGTCTTGCAAAACACGGCGGTAGCATTCTTCGCAACCCTCGCCACGACGACCATCCTCAACTTCTTGATTTCTCGTTGGATACTCCGCAGATCATGCTGACGCGCCCAAACACAATCCGGCAGGCAATCAATCTCTTCGCGATCTTTGCCGTGATGTATTTCTCTGAGCTAGCCTCGTTCCAACTATCGATTGATGAGGAGATCGCAGCCTTCAGAACAGAGGCGTCGATCTGGATCATCCAAGGGCGCTGGGGCGCCTACCTCATCGAGACATTTATCCTTCCTAACCCCATCGTACCTTTTCTCACGCCGGGCATCTTTGGCTTGGGCTGTGTTGGCGCATATCTGCTGGTCATGGACATCATCGACAAGTATGAGCTGTCCGTGGCGGAGTACGCATGCTTTGCAGTTTTCTGCGGCTTCCCGACATGGTTCTTCATGTTGCCGAGATCCGCTGCAGCGTGGTTTTCATCCCATTGCGGAAAATCCGCCATCAGGCGATCCATGATCGCGGGCGCCTTCTAACGAAATAGATCTGTGCCTTGCCCTTGCTTGCCATAGTCGCTTACCCTTTCGCTGGTGAGCCGGAGGCTAAGCCTCCCGTCTGGCCGTCAACTGCGACAAGATAGAGCTTGAAAGGTGCTCGGGATGGCTGCAAAGAAGGGCTGCATCAAGCCCCCGAAAGATGAGCTATCTCAATGAACGACGGCAAAGCTTTCCAGAGCTTCGATCTTGGATACTTGCAAGCGATATGGGTGCCGCGTTTTTACTGCACCGTTCTTGCTATTTTGCTGGCGGCCTACCTCCCAGAGATTGGCTACACGACTTTCTCGCACGACTACTTTTACACCCTCTATCTGAACTACAACGCATATGCACAAGACGGACGCTACTTAGCAGAAATAGTCCGCTTGGCATTTTTCGGCTTCCTGCCCCCGAATTTGCTGCTCATGCTTGGCCTTCTTTGCATGGTCGGGTGCGGCATCATTTTCTGCTACCTGCTCGAAGTAAGGCATTGGCTGCCGGTGACGATTGCCTGCTGCCTGTTTGCGACGTTTCCGATGATGTTCGAGATCTGGTCCTATGCGTCGACGCGCTTGACGGTCCCCCTGGCGGCCCTTCTGGCGATGCTTGCACTGGCGGCTCCCAGCCTGCTTGTAGGCGCGGTCCTCATATGCATGGCGCTGGCAACCTACCAGTCATCGCTCTATCTGGCGGTGATCGTCGCAGTCTACGTCACAGCATATCGGGCCGCCAATGGAATGAGTACCGCCGCTGCCTTGCGATCCTTCGCAGTGCCACGGGCGATCATGGTTGTGGTGGGTCTTCTCCTGTACGGCGCCGTCTATCTGCTTGCGACCCGCTATTTTCACATTGGCGGTGGCAGACTTGGCAGCTTCGTCCATCCGGTAGCCGACATCGAGCAGTTTGTTACCGTCGTGAAGACACTTTCTCGGGCACTCGCCGAACTGTGGGGCACGGGGGTGCTCTTTTTCCCTTCCGTCGCGAAATATGCATTTCTGGCCTTGACCGCCCTCCTGCTGTTGGCATTGGCGACGAACCGAAGGCTGGTCGGCATCTTGCTCGTGATCGTTGCGCCGCTCTTCGTTTTTGGCGCCGCTTGGGTCACGTACCCGCCAAACCAGATGCTTTTCGATCGCATATTGTTCTCTTTCGTCGGAGTCTACGCTGGGACCTTTTTGTTGGCCTGGGCCTTGACCGACCCGCGCTTGCGATCTGTTGTGACCGTCCTTGGGGTCTTGCTTGTGACGATCTTCGTCCTGCAGGCGAACATCTGGCATCAGTTCATGGACCTGCGTAATCGGGCCGACATGGACATGACCCAATTGCTTGCCGCTCGGATAAGGGACTTGCCTGACTACAGGCCGGGCATGGCGATTACGCTCGTCGGTACCCTGCAAGATACTTCTTACTTGCCTTATCGGCTGTTCGACACGTCACGAGGCACCGTGGGTAACAGCATGCTTGCGAGCATGTATGCATACGAATGGTCTTCGACGCGCGCCCTGATGTTCTTTTTCCCGCTGAGCAACTTTCCATCGCAGGAAATCGCCCAGTCAGCTATTTTGGCGTCCGCCGATATGCCAGCATGGCCGGCGCCGGAGTCCGTAGCGATCCGAAACAAGATGGTCGTTGTAAAGCTGAAATGAGGATCGAGTGAGCAGCCAGCCGAAAACCACAATGCGCAACATCTCTTGGGGATGGCGACTGCGGTCCTAGTGATCGCCAGTTTCGTGATCGTTGGCTCTTCGATGCCGAAAGACGACCTGTCGATGAAGGGCACTGCGTGGCGCAGTTTCTCCTCGCTTCGCTGGCTCAAAGAACTACTGCGATTCATTAGCTATAGCTTTCGCTAGAACAGCAACTGTGAAGCAATAGCTGGCGATATTGGTAATCATCCCAGAGTCACACGCCGCTGACGCGCCCGTCGAAGGTTCTGGAAATTGCTACCAGCATTCCAGGTGTCCGCGTAGCCTCCTTTTCAGAGCGCGGATGGGCGAACAACCACGATGTGCTCGCCCTCACAAGGTATGATCGGGCAATCCCGCTTTGGCCACATCAAGCGTCGCAGGCACCCTTCCAGCCGCAGTCATCTTTCAGACCGTATAGCGAAACGTTCCAAAACGTCAGGCCCGATCTGACTAAGAATAGCCAATCCGCGAGAGGTCATGTCGGCATCGGTCATCTCAAGATATGACATCTGGTTTACTTCCGGGCGCCAATGTCGATCCAAGAATTGTGCCGGCTCGGAGACATCGGAGAAATCGGAGAGAACCTCTACATTCTCTTCCCGGAAACGTTCTGCGATACTCTGGGCCGTCACGAGGTCGAGCATGGGAACGTTGGCTCGTTTGTACTCGTCGGGTAGCACTGTCAGCAACCATGTTTCGAGTTCGACGTCGTGATATCCCGAGAAGAGATCCCGCGCGCCCTTGGCCATCAGGTGGAGGAGAGAATAGTCGATCCCCTCGTTTGCCCGCAGGTCTAGAGGGGAGACGCTGCTCCCAATCAAACCAAAGAAGTCCGGGACAACACCACCTCCGACAAGAGTCGGTCCAAGCGGCCTGACAATGACCCGAGCTCGTGGTAGTGCCGCGCGCCACGCGTTTAGCGATGCTAGACAATTTGGCATTCCGGTTGTCAAGCAACGCTCGACGAAGGCCCGAAGGCTGGTGGCATCTTTCATGTACCACTGTTTCCACGCGCTTGGTATCCATTGGAATTGCGGGCGCATGTACAGGACAACGATTGTATCGATCTCGCGATCAATTCCGGAGAAGAGCCTCGGCTTATTTGGAGATTCAAGATTTTCTGCAGAAAGTACTGTGACAGACGGCGCAACTCTTTTGATTTCCCTATCGAGCCGCTCAGTCAATACCTCGCCTCTCTCGCATGCCTCTTCGACCAACCATTGCGGGATCCCAGGCTGATCGAACGTCAGATCACCGCCAATCTTGCGAATACCATCCCGTTCAAGCGCCGCCGAATAAACGTGCAATGCTTCTTGAATGGCGCTGCTTCCAGTTTTTCCAAAGCCGGCATGGATCACAAGTTTCATGTTCTCGTGTCTATCAGAGGAGGCGCAGACCGCCATCGAGTTCAACACAGGTTCAGTACGACACCTACAGGCTCCTCTTAGGCGCTTAACACCGACATAAGAAGCCTCTGTGGCGGCGCGGGCACAGCCTTGATTAGTTCGCTGCTAAACGCCGTACCCAAGTCGCCCAGTTAAACCTTGGCGTCATCGCAAGTGATACTTGAAGGGGACGCCATCATCAAGCGCGCAAAGCGGGTGCCGAAGGAATTCACGTTGGATCTTGTGAATTGTCGAGAACGTTTGGGCAGACGGTGGCAATCGTGGATAGCCAATCGCCGCCTTAGCCATCGGTCGAAGCGCTCCAGCCTGCGAAAACTACGGGAGACGAATTACAAGACACGTGTCGAGAAGATGCGCCCCACATTGCCCCCTATCGTCAACATTTTCGCCTCGTCTTTGAAGGGAAGTTCCTTTTGAAACGTGGCGGGCGCCGCCAGAATCGGGGCACTGGTCTTGACCAACCGTCAAGGATTGGCTCAGAGAGGATCAATGGAGAATCCGTCCCCACTGATCGAATTTCCGGGCGTTTGCCCGATTTGCGCCGAGCGCAAGACGTTCACTGCACCAGACGACTACAATAGTTGCCGAGATTCTTTGCGGGGCATTGATTGTCCGCTGAACAATTGCGTGACGCGCGAGCGGGCCGCCGCTGACGTCGTATTCTCGCTCTTCCCAAGAGAAACTTTCAAGACGCTCCGCGTCCATGAATCGGCGCCAGGCGGCCGGGGGCTTTCGCTCTGGCTTTGGCACAACGCCAAGCAAAAGGTGTTTTCGGGCTACTATCCGGACAAGTCGTTCGGAACGATGGTTGGGCACATCAGGAATGAAGACCTAGAAGACCAGACATTTCCCGATCGTAGCTTCGATCTCGTTATCCACCTCGACGTGATGGAGCACCTGTTCGACCCGTTCGCGGCGTTAAGCGAGATATTTCGCACTCTCGACCATGGCGGGATTTGTATCTTCACTGCGCCGACATACGCCGAGAGAGGAGCTTCGGAACAGGTTGCTTTTCGAGAGTCCGGTGGCATCAGGATCGTCGGCGAGCCCGAATATCACGGCAACCCTCAAGATCCGACCGGATCGCTGGTCACCTGGCGGTACGGCTACGATCTGCCCCTGTTGATCCAGCGCCGTACCGGTTTCGACGTCGAAGTCCGGAGAATTCAATCGAAGGCCATTGCCGTCCTTGGCCCCATGACCGAGGTCTACATCTTGAGGAAGCCTGGCGCGCCCTACGCCAAAGGTGCAGAGATCACCACCGCGTCGCCGCCGATCAAGCCAAGCATCTCAGGAGCGGTCAAATCGCTTGCAAAGTGGGCCGTCCGTGCGTTCCAGCGCTCGGCACAGGTTTCTTAGACGTGTCCCTTTGGGGGGCGGCATGTGGCTCAGCCGTTGCCGGCTGTCGCGAACTCCCCAGGAATTGGGCTTTGGCTCTGCCGCCAGCGATACGTGAGAGCGACGCCCTCATCAAGCGTATGAGCCGGGCGCCAACCGAGTTCACGTTCGATCTTCTGTATATCGAGAACGTTTCGGCGGACATCGACTCCACGGGCCGGCGCGTAGACAAGTTCTGCCGGAACGCGAAGAATGGCGGAAATCTTGGTCACCAGCTCGATTACGCTTGTGCCTACGCCTGAGCCAACATTGTAGACCTCTCCCGGTCTTCCGCGCTCCCCGAGCACGGTCAGAGCATCGGTAACGTCGTCGATGTAAACGAAGTCGCGAACATTTTTGCCGTCGCCCCAGATTTCGACCGGCGTCCCGTTGCCAATTCTCTCGAACAACGCGGCGATCAGCCCCTGACCTTTCGCTGCCGATTGAAAGGGGCCAAATGGATTCGATATTCGCGCTACCACGAAGTCGGTGCCGTGCAAGGTCCGGTAGAGACTGAAGTACCGCTCGATTGCAAGCTTGACCGTTCCGTAGGACGAGATCGGAACGTTCGTATGCTCCTCGGAAACCAGCGCGGCATCGGTCTCGCCGTAGACGGTCCCGCCTGACGATGAAAAGACCCAGCGGCAGCCTGCGCCCTGCGTGGTCTCGAGCAAGCCTACCGTCGCCATCAGGTTGGTTGCGATCTCGGCTACAGCCATTTCGGTTTTTGCCGTCGGACGTGTCGAACTGATGAGGTGAAAGACAATGGCTCCCTCCATTGCCTGCAGAAGCGGGCTGGGCGGGGAAACCAGATCGCCGAGGATGGCCCGCGCCGAAGCCGGCCAGTTCTCAGATGCCCTGTGCGCGAAGCAGGTCAAGTCGAAACCCTCTTTCGCGAGCTTGCGTGCGAGATTAACCCCGATAAAGCCCGAGGCGCCAAGGATGACTGCTTTTTTCCGCAGATTGGGCTGCGGCTTGTATTCATATGTCATGCCGCATCCGCACCTTGAATACCGAGATGGCTGCGAACGTGTTCCAGCCAGGCATCGGCCTTACGTCGTGTTTCAGCTGAGATGCCCACAAAAGAGCGCGCGAGCTCTTGCATCCGCTGCACCTCATCGAGGTGCCTCGCCGCCATTTCCGCCCTCGTCACGCTGCTTGCGTGACGCCGGTGAGAATTGAGGCGCTTTGCGCTGAACCGGATCTTGCCTTGCAACAGCACCCGCAGGTAAACGAGCCAGTCTCCCGCCACGCGATAGCTGAACAACTCTTCACCCAGGTCGGCGACCACCCTGTTCAGAGCCGTGCGGCGAAAGATTGCGGCGCTGACATTCGGGATCGTGTTCTTGACCGCCATCGCTTCGCTGATTTCGTCGGAACCGTTGCGCACATAATCAGCGGACCACTTGTTGGAGATATCCCTGGTGTAGGCGCTGTAGTCCTCTGCAAGCGCAAACCCGGCGCCATCGACCTGGCGAGACTGACTGTAGGCAATCACCACAGAAGCATCGTTGAAGGCCGGCACGAGTTCCTTCAGAAAATCAGGCGCCGCAAAATCATCCGCCTCCGCAATCCAGACGACATCGCCGCGACACCGCGCGATCCCCTTTGCCCATTGCCGAAACACGGAACCGGAGTTTTGCTCGTTGACGATCAACTCACCATCAAGTTCCGATCGCTCGGCCAGGAATGTGTCGACAATGCCGGCGCTTCCATCGGTGGAGGCATCGTCAAGCACGACCAGCTCATAGATTGGCCAGGTCTGGTCCGCGATGCTGTTCAGCCGCTGCATCAGGTGATGCGCGTAATTGTAGTTTGGAACCACTACAGATACCCGCTGAAGCCCGGTCGCGTAGTGAAGTAGATCCAGCAGGTATTGTCGCATGGATCCTACGCCATCGACGTTCGGTTGAGCCGGGCCGTTCAGGACATCCCGCACCTTCGCCGCAAAATCCTTGCTGTTCATGTTCTCTGCGAGCAGCCCGCCATGTTCGAGTATGAAATCGGCCGCGCCAGTTGCCCCTTGAAAGGCTACAACCGGCACTCCGACTTCCGCAGATTCCAGAACGACATTCGGAAACGGATCTTCGCGCGAGGTCAGTGCGTAGGCGGATGCGCCTGCGTAATATGCCATTGGCTCCTGGACGAAACCGACGAACTTCACCCGCTCCGTCAACTTCCGCTTGTCCAGTATGGACGCAATCTCTTCTTCCATGCCGGCATCGAAGTGACCAACCCAGATGAAAGCCGTATCGGGATGTGTGCGGAGCACTTCCTGCGCCATGTCGATGAAAATGTCCGGCCCCTTGCGGTGGTCGACAAAGGCTACAGCAAGAACATAGCGAGTGTCTGGAGCGAGCCCGTGCTGCTCGCAGACCAAGCGGCGGGCTTCTTCGGCCCGATGCTTGAACGGGTTTTTCCGCACCAGGCCTTGCGGGCGGATGACGGCCTTGCCGAGTGGCTCACCCAGGAATTGCTCAAACCCCGACTGCACCATAGGAGCCGCAAAGACAACGATGTCGGCATACCGGTTAATGGCCGCGGCGTGTTTCTCGAGATGGTACTGCTGCAAAACCCCTGGCAGTTCGTGGACCAGCGCCACCGTACGGAAGCCCGCCTCCTTTAAGATTGGAACAATGAGACCAGATACCGCCGTGTTTACAATGGCGACGTCGGCGCCTGCACTCTGCATGGCCTGCAGTTTTGCAAGCACCCTGCCCGCCGGTTCGGTATCGAGGGCAATCCGGTGAACGGTTGCGACTTCGGCGAAGCGGGGCAGCATGGGACCGTCGCCCAGGACGACCATATCGACGTCGAATCCCAACGCTACGAACTCGCGAACCATCGCCAGGGCCAGATACTGCGCACCGTGCGGATGAGCGTCATGGGAAACGACGACGATCCGAGGTTTGCGTTTCCTATTCACCGCCTCCAATGCATCGCGGGTCGCCTGCAAATAAGCAAAACCGGTTGCCGCATCCGGCTCCAGATGGGCGCCTTCCGCCCACTCGTTCCATGCGTTGACGAAGACGAGCCGCTCACTCGGCGAGTTGATATGGTTGAGCGTATCCTCAATGGCGTTCTCAAGCCACGTTCTGTAAAGGTCCGGAGTGTTGTTGATGAATACGCCAGCGCCATGCCTGCGACGCGCGGTGTTGTCCCAGCCGGGGCAAACGGAACGAAAGAGTTTGTAGTGGCGGGGCTGATAGTTTTCACTGCGCTGGGGAAAGACCGACCAGTCAAAGACGTTCGCCGAAAAATCCTCTCGCAACGGAACCACGGCATGCGTGACGTTCGGCGGTGATGATCTGTTCGGTGGAAACTCAACAGCCGCGTCGAACCCATACTGATCCGGGTCCCCCGCCTCAAACGATTGGGTGTAGGCGAGAAATATCTCGCCTATGCCGTTTTCGCGGCACCAGGTGCGCCACCGCCGTGCTGTTTGATCCGACGCCGGGAGCAAGCTCGGTCGATAGACAAGCAGCAATGGCTTGCCCTCGATACGAATGTAGCGCGGATCACGAAGATAGGGGGCGACTTCTGCAATGAAAGCGAGGTCGTCTTCAGCAGAATGGTTTTGCGCGATGAGGATTTCCTGGTCCAGCCCATCCCATCGGCGCGACCAGTTCTCGTTTGCCCAGCACAGGCAAAACGGGAGGTCGAGACTGCGGTCGGCCAGCCAGTTTTCAAGCGGCTCTTCGAGCAGCCTCTTGCCGCCGAACCAATAGAAATAAAAACAGAACCCCTCGATGCCATAGAGCTTCGCGAGTTCAATCTGCCGGCGCTGCACGGCCACGTCGCGCAAATCGTAGTAGCCCAACTCATCGGGCACGTGCGGCTGGTGGTGACCAACGAATTGCGGCTGAGCCGGGCCGACATTCGTCCACTCGGTAAAACCCTCTCCCCACCATTCATCATTCTCCGGGATCGGATGAAATTGCGGCAGGTAGAAAGCGATAATCCGAACGGGTTTTCGCGGCAGCGGCGGGGCTTCAAGACGCGGAACATAGGTTGCCGTGCGCGCCACGTGATGGTCGGAGCCGGACAATGCAGGTTGCCACGACGGAGGGGCGCTTCCCTGGCCACCGAGCGGCTGGAGATTCTTCCAGGCGCGGTAGGCATTTGTTGCCTTGAACAACGACGGGAACGTCGAAAAAACGGCGCTCTTCACTCTCTGCTTGACGCCCGTCGGGAGCGGAAGCCAGTGCCAGCCCTTTTGAGCTCCGCGCGTGGCCGACTTGCGGACCTTGCCCCGCGCGTCACCAATTGAACCGACACTGCGCCGGACCCCGCGCAAAGGGCGGGTCACACGCCAGGACGTGCTGGCGTAGACGGCATCTAGCACATCATGCAGGCGCTTCTCTTCCGAACGGGCATGATCGCGATCGGAGAGCAACGAGCTGGAAGCCGCATGTACGATCGAGAGCTGCCTCTTGATGGCTTGAAGCTCCTCAGCCGCTCTGGCAGCGTCGGCTTTCGCGCCGGCTGTCTCACCCGCAAGGACTTGCAATTGCTCGGCAATTCCGGCGGCCTCGGCCTTTGCACGGGCCGTCTCGGCTTCCCTGCTTCTCATCATTTCTCTTGCTTCGACAAGCTCGTCGACAAGCGCCCGCAGATGTGCCGCATGTCGGCTGACTGCTTTCCGATTTTCCGCAATCTCCTGCTCGATTGTCACCGACTGAAGGGACCATGAATTTCTGGACTCGTCGGCGGCAGCGGCGACTGCGCCATCTACGGTCAAAATGTCTGGCGCAACGAGAGCGCTCCGACCGGCTACGAACCGGGGACCCAGTTGGTTTTCCGGGGGCGGCCTTTTGGTTATGATGCAGAGCGAGTTCAGGAATTCGATGGAATGGATCGACGTTAGCGACGTCTCATCGAATGCAATTCCGTAGCGGCTGGCGAAAGCCGCGAGGGCATCGGTTCGACTGTGGTCCAGCCCCCAATGCTGGTGGTTGATCAGATCAAGCAGCCGCTTGAAGAACGACATCGAGGAAAGCGGATCATAGAGACCGCCCTCGAAGTCCTGCCAGTAGCTCGTATGCAGATCTTCAACGACAAAAACCCCGCCTTCAGCAAGATAAGGGAAATAACGCGAGAAGGTTCGCACGATATCCGAAGATCTGTGTGAGCCGTCATCGATGACGATGTCGAATGCCTCGGACTTCTCAAGGATATTGCGTTGGGTGCCATCGGCGTTAGCATCGCCGACAACAACGCAGATTCTCTTATCATCAAAATTCAACAGACCGCAGGCTTGGTTGATATCGCAGCCGACGATAACCTCTGCGCGGGGAAAATATTTGCTCCATATCTCAAGCGAGCCGCCGTTCTGGATTCCAATTTCTAGTATCCGAACTGGTTCATTTCGATATTTCGAAAAAATTCGATCATACTCGTCGAGATAAATCGACCATTTGTCCGAGACTTTTCCGTCATGGACGTCGTAGAGCTGGTGAAGCAACTGTTCGCCGGCGTCCGTCGATACCACATTCTCTTGCAGACTGCGGCTCCTCCGCGAGCTTGTTGGCTTTTTCATTGTCGCAGACTGTCCTTGACTGGCGTCAAACCACTCGGATCGGGATCGGGAAACAAATTCGTGGCGCCATCTCGCGATCGAAGTCCCAGGTTCCCTTCCACCAAGCGGGGGACCACAATTTGGGCGGAAACCTGCCACTCCGGCGCAGACCACCCGAACATGGCTGCGAATTTCACGCTCGACAGTCGCGAATTGGCTGGGCGTTTTGCCTTAGTCGGGTAGTCCCGGGTCGTGATGTCGCGCACTCGCGCGTGCGGGCCATCTTGCGTCCGGCTGATCTCGAATATGTAGCGCGCAAAACCGCTCCAGTTGGTGTCACCGGTTCCCGCCAGATGGTAGATACCACAGCCGTCGAAGCAGTCGTCGCCAAGTTTCGCCGCCGCACGCAAGATCGCATCCGCGATATCAAGCGCCGACGTCGGGTTCCCCCACTGGTCGGCCACCACCGCTATCTCGTCGCGATCAGCAGCGAGCCGCAGCATGGTTTTGACGAAATTCCTGCCGAACGGGCTGTAGACCCAGGCCGTACGCAGGATCAGATGGCGCGGATTGACTGCTGCCACCGCTTGCTCGCCGGCAAGCTTCGAGGCGCCGTAGACGCTGCGTGGCGCGGGCGCGTCGGTCTCCACATAGGCGCCCGCCCCTGTGCCGTCGAAGACATAGTCGGTCGACAGGTGGATGACGGGCACGCCGAGTCGCGCTGCCGCTTCGGCGACGTTGCCGGCACCGACGGCGTTCACCGCGAAGGCGAGATCAGGCTCGTCCTCGGCCTGGTCGACATTGGTGTAGGCGGCAGCCGACACCACTATGTCCGGTCGCGATGCCGCGAGTGCTTCGAACACTGTGTCGGGCCGCGCCAGATCGAGCGCTGGCCGGCCGATGGCGACGACCTCGACGCCATCGCGTCGTTGCCCGGCCTCCAGCAGGCTGGTGGCGACTTGGCCGTCGCGTCCGGTGACAACCAGCCTCACGCCGCGCCCTTCCTGCCTTCGGCTTGGCCGTGGCCCAGCCGCTCGCCGGCATAGCGCTGTTCGCGGATCGGCCCCCACCACCATTTGTTGCCGAGGAACCAGTCGACCGTCCTTGCCAGGCCGCTGTCGAAACTCTCAGCCGGCGTCCAGCCGAGGTCACGGCTGATCTTGGAGGCGTCGATCGCATAGCGGCGGTCGTGGCCGGGGCGGTCGGTGACGAAATCGATCAGGTCGCGATGGCTTTTGCCGCCTTTGCGAGGCCGCCTGATGTCAAGCAGGTCGCAGATGGTCTCGACGACGCTCAAATTCGTCCGTTCCGAATTGCCACCGACATTGTAGCTTTCGCCCGGCTTTCCCCTGGTCGCGACAAGCTCCAGCGCACGCGCATGGTCCTCGACGAAAAGCCAGTCGCGCACATTGGCGCCGGCGCCATAGACCGGCAACGGCTTCTCGTCGAGCGCGTTCAGGATGACCAGCGGGATGAGCTTTTCAGGAAAATGGTACGGCCCGTAATTGTTCGAGCAATTGGAGAGCACGACCGGCAGGCCATAGGTCTCGTGCCAGGCCCTTACCAGATGGTCCGAGGCCGCCTTCGAGGCGGAGTATGGCGAGGACGGCGCGTAGGGCGTTTCCTCGACAAACATGCCGCTGTCGAAAGGAAGGTCGCCAAACACCTCGTCCGTCGAAACATGATGGAAGCGAAAGCGGGCTTTCCGCTCTTCCGGAAGGCCACGCCAATATTCCAGGGCGGAATTCAGAATTCGATAGGTGCCGACGATGTTGGTCTCGATGAACGTGCCCGGTCCGTCGATCGAGCGGTCGACATGGCTCTCGGCGGCGAGATTCATGACGATGTCGATTTCGTCGCGGTGGAGGATCTCGAGAACCGCTCGCTCGTCGCAAATGTCGGCCCGTTCGAATTTGTAGTTGTGCGCATTCTCGATCGGCCGCAGCGAGGCAAGGTTTCCCGCATAGGTCAGCTTGTCGAGGTTGGTCACCCGGTAGGCCGGATTGGCGCACAAATGCCGGCACACCGCCGAACCGATGAAGCCGGCACCGCCAGTCACCAGAAAATTCATGCCGCTCTCCTTATGCGAGCATCTCTCACGCAAACACCTCCGCCATGCCAAGCGTCGGCGCCTTGAGGTCCTTGTCCGAAAGCTGAAACCCGCCAGGGATCGAAGGCCATTCAATGCCGATGGCAGGGTCGTCGAAACGGATCGATCGGTCATGCGCCGGTGAATAGGTGTCGGTTACCTTATACAGAACCTCGGTGTCCGGTACGAGCGTGACAAAGCCGTGCGCGAAGCCCTTTGGCACCAGAATCTGGTTGCCCTTGTCGGCCGATATCTCGAGGGCGACCCATTTTCCAAAGCTCTTCGAGCCGCGGCGGATATCGACCGCAACGTCGAGGATGCTGCCGCGGATAACACGCAGCAGCTTGTCCTGCGCGCGTGGTGAGAGCTGATAGTGCAGCCCCCTCAAAACACCGGCGGCAGCGGAATAAGAATGATTGTCCTGCACGAAACGCAAGTCGATGCCGGCCTCTGCAAAGCTCTCGGCATTCCAGGTTTCGATGAAGAAGCCGCGCGCGTCGCCATGACGCTTGGGGACGATCTCCAGCACTCCGTCGAGGCCGAGTGGCCTGATCTCCAGCACCCTAGTTCTCCGTCAACTCGGTGACGCGCCTGCGCAGATAGGCGGCATATTCGTTCTTCCCCAGCCGCGTGGCGCGCTGCAGAACCTTGTCCGCCGTCAGCCAGCCTTGCTCGAAAGCGATTTCTTCCGGACAGGCGACCTTGATGCCTTGGCGGTGCTCGATCGTGCGCACGAAGGACGAGGCTTCATGCAGGCTGTCATGCGTGCCGGTGTCGAGCCAAGCATAACCACGGCCGAGCTGATGAACATGCAGCTGCCCGCGTTCGAGGTAGACGTTGTTGACCGCCGTGATCTCGAGTTCGCCGCGCTCGGAGGGGCGGATTGTCGAAGCGATGTCGACGACCTCGTTGTCGTAGAAATAGAGGCCGGTGACGGCCCAATTGGATCGCGGCTTTTGCGGCTTTTCCTCGATCGTCAAGGCGGTGCCGCTGACCTTGTCGAACGAGACCACGCCGTAGCGCTGCGGATCGTCGACATGATAGGCGAACACCGATGCGCCGCCTTCGCGCGCCGCTGCGTCGCGGCAGAGCTGCGACAGGCCCTCGCCGAAATAGATATTGTCGCCAAGGATCATCGACACGCTGTCCTTACCGATGAAATCGCGGCCGATGATGAAGGCTTCGGCAAGGCCGTTGGGATGAGGCTGCTCGGCGTAGGACAGGTCGAGCCCGAATTCCGAACCGTCGCCGAGCAACTCCCGGAAAATCGGCAAGTCTCGCGGTGTCGAGATAATCAGAATCTCGCGAATTCCCGCGAGCATCAATACGCTCAGCGGGTAATAGATCATCGGCTTGTCATATATTGGAAGGATTTGCTTAGAGATCGCTAATGTTAGCGGATAAAGACGCGTTCCACTGCCTCCAGCAAGGATTATTCCTTTCAAAAAGCTCTCCTTGAATTGCCGAGGCCCCCGCCAGGAAATCAAGTTGCTCGTGCTTAGGGTTTCGCGCCATGGCTTGTCAATCTCGACCGGCCATCATCCGCCAGATGATGGCGATTGCAAGATGGGCGTCGGTATCCATCCTGAACCGGTGCTCACACGCTTAACGCCGACCTGCCCCCGTTTGATCGGCGGCCCGGCAGGCGGCGGCATGAAAAAAGCCGGCAGGCCTGGCGCCTGCCGGCTTTTTCATGGATCGGATGATTTCAGGAGCTTTTCGGCAGCAGCGACCAGGCGGCCGGCACAAGGCTCGCGGCGAGCGCAACTTTGATCAGGTCGCCGACGATAAAGGGCAGGACGCCGAACTGCCACGACTTTTCCGGGCCGATCAAAAACGCCAGCCAGGCAAAGCCCATGGCCATCATGACGATTTCGGCGACCAGCATCGCGTTGAAAAGCTTGACCGGATGGCGATCCCAGCCGCGATCGGCCGCCCAGCCGACGATCGCCGCCATGACCACGAAGCCGGCGAGATAGCCGCCGGTCGAGCCGAGCATATAGGCGATGCCGATGCCCTTTTCCGGCGTGCTCTGGAACACCGGGAAGCCCATGGCGCCTTCGGCCATGTAGAGAAGCAGCGTGCCGACGCCAAGGCGCAGGCCGAACGCCGCGGCGATCAGCAACACGGCGAGCGTCTGCATCGAGATGTCGACCGGTCCGAGCACAACTTTCGTCTTGGCCGACAAGGTCAACAGCAGAGTGCCGGCGATCGCCAGCAAAAGCTGCGTTGCCAGGCGGGCCGCGCCCTCTTGCGGCAGAGCGAGAGAAACAAGCGGACGCATCGTCGTTGCAATTGCCATGGTCTACCCCATTCCGGATTGCCGCTGATTGCGGCCTCGCGTTTTCCTATATTGGCTTCCGTGCTATGCGGCAATCGGTTTTGCCGCCACCGGAAACAGGGTTGAACAACGTCCTCATGGCCCTCAAATTCGATACGAGCTTCGATCCCCGCTACGGCCATGGCGTCGCCGTTGCGCCCGACGTCCAGCGCGTCACTGCCAAAAACCCGAGCCCGTTTACCTTTCACGGCACCAACAGCTACGTCATCGGACGCGAGACGCTGGCGGTGATCGATCCGGGTCCGGATGACGACGCACATCTCAGGACACTGCTCGAGGTGATCGCAAACCGGCCGGTCAGCCATATTTTCGTCAGCCACACGCATCGCGACCATTCCCCACTGGCAGCCCGGCTGAAGCTGCACACCGGCGCCATCGTGCTGGCCGAAGGCCCGCACCGGCCGGCGCGGCCCTTGCGGATCGGCGAGCTCAATCCGCTCGACGCCAGCGCCGACACCGCTTTCCTTCCGGATGCGGCACTCGCCGACGATACGGTGGTCGACGGCGACGGCTGGGCACTGAGAACGGTGCTGACGCCAGGCCATACCGCCAATCACGCGGCTTTTGCGCTGGAAGGAACCGGTATCCTGTTCCCGGCCGATCACGTGATGGCGTGGGCGACCTCGATCGTCGCGCCGCCGGACGGCGCCATGGCCGACTATATGGCCTCGCTCGACCGGCTGATCGAGCGCGGCGACCGCCTGCTATTGCCCGGCCATGGTGGGCCGGTCGGCGCCCCGCGCAGCTTCATGCGTGGCCTGAAAACCCATCGCAAGATGCGCGAGCGGGCAATCCTGGAGCGGATCAGGGGCGGCGACCGGACGATCAAGGACATGGTCGAGGCGATCTATCGCGACACCGACCCGCGCCTGCATGGCGCCGCCGGCCTGTCGGTGCTTGCCCATCTGGAAGACTTGGTGGCGCGCGGCCTGGTCAGCACCGACGGCGACCCGGCCATCGACAGCATTTTTGTGCCGGTGGGTTAGACCTCGGCACGCGTTCGCGCCACACCGCTGACAAACTCAGAAACGGCTGGAGCGCTCTGCTGGTTGAGGCGATTTCAAACCATGGCAAGAGCATTCCGGATTGACCGGAAGTCGTGCCGCGGTGTCCAGCGCGACCCGCGATGCCGTCATGGAGAGGCTCGGCAACACGTCCTCCTGCAGCAATTTCTGGCGATTGCGGTCCATGTAGTCGTTGAAGCCGGCGGTGACGAATGCCAAGGGCACGAAACATGCACCGATCTCGCGCGACAAGGTCGCCTCTGGGGCGATCGAATGGTTGAGCACATCCGCCCCCATGCCGCGAAACGCCAAGGCTTCGGCGGGAGTTGTCAGTCGCGGCCCGTAGCAGTGGGCAGCGACCAATTGCTGTTCGATGCCATGAACGCGGCATTCGGCAGGCCAATGGCGCCGGGCGGTTTCGACCAACAATGCCGCACATCTTGGACATACGATCTGCTTGCCCGAGCAGTCGAAGCTCTGGCGGCCAGGCAGCAGTGAAAACGGGGTCTGCGACAGTTCGATGATATCGGCGTTCACCACCATGTCTCCGGGCTGGATCGCCTTGTTGACGGCGCCGATGGTCGAACAGGCCAGCACTTGCCTTACACCCGCCTGCATCAAGACCCAGAACGCGCGGCGATGGCAGGAATGGTCGATATGGTCGCGCGGATTGCCGTGCGAATACATGCACAAGGCACGTTTCGCTTGGCCTTCGGCTGTAATCGATGCATCGAACTCAAGAAGCTTCCAGTTGTCGGAACGACCGAAAGGCGTTTCAAAACTCATGTCGCGCCGCAAGGTGTGCACGCCCTCGAATTCGACATCTTCCGGGAAGGCAAGCCCCCAGTTTGCCGAGCCGGTGATGATCGCCAACCCGACCTGGGGTATGTCTGGTGATTGGTCCGCCGGAGCACCGGCTGCGCGATGATTTGTGGGCATTTTTCCAGTCTCGGTCAGGATTTTTGGCGAAGGGTCACAATCAGGACGACGGCCACGACGATGACGGTCCATAATGTCGAGATCGCCGCAATGGTCGGATCGATCTGATCGCGCAGCGACAGGAACATGAGCTTCGGCAGCGTGCTGTTTTGACCGCTGGCGACGAAGATCGAAATCACGGACTCGTCAAGCGAGGTCAGGAAGGCCATCAGCGTGGCCGACAGCAGACTGATCTGAAGCTGCGGGACAATTATGCCGCCAATGGCTCTCGCCCAGTTTGCGCCGAGGCTGCGCGCCGCCTGAACCTGGTTCCAGTCAAAGCGGGCCAGAGCCGGCAGCAACACAATGCACGCGACCGGAATGGCCAGCACCACGTGTCCGACCAGCACACCGAACAGCGTTCCGACCAGGCGTTGCGCCGCCAGAACAAAGAACAGACCGATCGCCAGCAGGATGCCCGGCACGACGGACGGGATGAGCAGAACGCCCTGAATGGCTACGGCGGCCTTTCCGCCGAGCCTGTTCATCGAGATGCAGGCCAGCAACCCCAGGGGCACTGCGATCATCGCCGTCAATGTCCCGAGGATCAGGCTCGTCCTGAGTGCGGCCATCCATGTCGCCGAACCGAAGAAAGTCTCGTACCAGCGCAACGAGTATGCGCGTGGTGGGAACTCGAGAAGATTGGACGACGAAAAGGAGAGCGGGACGACGACCAGCGTCGGCAGCATCAGGAACGCCATCACGAGCGCGCAAAAGCTCCACAGGAGGATGCGGGCCAGCCTGTTGTCTGGATAGGCTTCAAGCATGGGCTGTACCGATCTTGAGCCCGGCAATCAGCCGCCGTGCAGCCAGGAACATCACACCCACCAACGCCATCAAGAGGAGGAGCAGAATACCCAGGACGCTCGCCGATCCCCAATCCTGAAAGGTCGACAGCGTGCGCTCTATCCGGATGGAGAGAGGATTTACCTTGCCGCCGCCAAGCACCGCCGGCGTGATGAAGAAACCTATGGTGTAGATGAAGACGATGATCGAACCCGAGAAGATGCCGCCGGCTGAAAGCGGCAGAATGACGGTGCGGATCGTTTGCCCGAGCGTGGCGCCCATGCTCGCCGACGCGCGGACGAGGTTTGCGTCGATATCGCGCATCGCGGCATAAACGGGCAGCAGGAAGAGCGGCAGCATGTAGTGAACCATGCCGATGAGTGTTCCCGTGAAGTTGTAGACCAGCGGCAATGGCTCGGCTGTCAGGCCTGAGCCGGTCAAAGCCGCGTTGATCAGGCCATCGCGCCGCAAGAGCACGAGCCAGCCATAGGTGCGCACCAGAATGGAGGTCCACAGGGGCAGCATGACGAAGGCCATCAGCAGATTGGCCACCCTCGGTCTGGCGCTGGCCAGGGCGAGTGCCAGGGGGGTACCGAGTAGAATGCAGATCGCCAGCGTGCCCAGGGATAGCTCAAGCGTTGTGACGAGCGCCGACCATGTCAGTCCGCTCGAAAGCACCTTCTCGTAATTGCCGACCGTGTATTCGCCCCCCGTGGTCAGGAAGGATTGCCGGATGATCCAGACGATGGGCAGGATCGCCGCCAGTCCAACGATGACAAGCGCGGGCAGTGAAAGCGAGAGGAAGAACCGCCGCTCGCGTCGAGCGTCTGCCGCCAGCGCGGGATCGGCGATGACGGTCACGCTCTCGCTCCCGGTATCGCGTGAACTTTCGCTGCTGGTGCATAGGCGGTCACCCGCTGACCGGCGGCAAGTTCGGCGCAGCCACTGGCCAGCGCCGCCGGAATGCAGACAAGAATCTCCTGCCCGCCGTCAAGCGCCAGCGTCAAAAGCCAGTTTTCGCCGCGAAACGCCTTGGCGCGTAGCGTTCCCTCAAGCGCCACCCCGTCTCGCCCAACCAGCTTTGCATCGAGGTGGAAGCTTTCCGCGCGGATCATCAGAGCTTCGCTTGACGCATCGGTGCCGTCTATTCTGCGCAGCGAGCCCGGGGCCACAATGTTGGCCTCGCCCATGAACTCCGCGACGAAGCGGGTCGATGGACGATCATAAATCCGCTGCGGCGTGTCGATCTGCTGAATGCGGCCGGAATTCATCACCGCAACCCGGTCGGACATGATCAGCGCTTCGCGCTGGTCATGCGTCACATAGATGGTGGTGATCCCCAGATCATCGTGCAGACGCCGGATCTCGTACTGCATTGTTTCGCGCAGATTCTTGTCGAGCGCCGACAACGGCTCATCCATCAGCATCACGCGTGGTTCGAAGACGATCGCCCGTGCCAGCGCCACTCGCTGGCGCTGTCCGCCGGACAATGCGGCAATGTTGCGCTCGGCCAAACCTTCGAGCTTCACGCGAGCCAAGGTGTCGAGTGCCCGCTGGCGGGCCTCGGCTTTCGGAGTCTTGCGCAGCACCAAGGGATACTCGACGTTTGCCAGAACGTTCATGTGGGGAAACAAGGCGTAGTTCTGGAACACTATGCCGATGTCGCGCTTGTTGGGGGCCAGACGGGTAATGTCGCGATCGTCCAACAGGAGCCTGCCGGAATCGGGCCGGACAAACCCGGCCAGAGCCATGAGCAGCGTGGTCTTGCCGGATCCGGATGGCCCGAGCAGCGTGAGGAATTCGCCAGCCTGAATGTCGAGCGAGACATCGTCCAGCGCGACGTACGACCCATAGGTCTTGCGCACGCTGTCGATGGTGATCGGGAGCGACTTCATCATGAGCTGCAGCCTTGGAGCTGATGAATTCGAGACTCAGCGGTTCATCATTTCATCGAAGGCCTTTTGGGCGGCCTCGCCGTTCTTGACCCACCAGTCTGCGTTCGAGAACACCGAAGTGCCGGCATTTTCAGGCGCGGTCGCCAGGGTCTTCAGACGGTCCTCGGGAATAAGGCCACCCTCATAGCCAGCAGGATTGACAGGACCATAGGCGATGAAGTCGGTCAGCTTCGCCACGCGCGCGGGCTGCGTCATCGCCGCGATGAGCTTCATGGCTGCTTCCTTGTTCGGCGCTCCCTTCGGCACCGCCAGACAGTCGGTGCCGATGACCGAACCCTTGAACGTGTAGTCAACCGTGCCGCCATCGGCTTTCACGGTCTGCGCCCGGCCGTTCCAGGTAACGACCAGATCCGCCTCGCCGTCTTTCAGCAACTGCGCGGACTGCGCTCCCGAAGTCCACCAGACCGAGACATTCGGTTTGATCGCCTCAAGCCGCTTGATGGCGCGCTCCAGACCCTCCGGCGTGCTGAGCACGGGATAGACGTCGGCGGGCGCCACGCCATCGGAGAGCAGCGCGATCTCGATCAAGTCCTGCGCATTGGCGCGCAGGGCGCGACGGCCCGGGAATTTGGCAACATCCCAGAACTCGGCCCAGGTCTTCGGCGAATTCTCGCCATAGGTCTTGGTGTTCCACGACATGACGGTGCCATAGGAGTCGAACGGATAGCAGTAGTCGGACTTCGCGCCGGCCGGCACGGAGTTGGCATCGATGATCTTGTAGTCGAGCGGCTCCAGCAGCGACTGTGCGGCCGCCTGCGCGCCTTCCGGCGAGCCGAGATGGATGATGTCGGTCGTAATAGCCCCCGAGGTGACCTGCATCTTCAGCGCGGCCAAGCCGTCGCTTTGCGTCTCCTCGCGGACATCATAGCCGAGCTCTTTTGCAGCGGGGGCCCACATGGCCTCCTTGATGGCGTTGCCGTAGTCGCCGCCCGCGGTGGTGATGGTGACTGTCTGGGCATAGACGGGCAAGGCTGCCGAGACCGCGATCGCTGCCAGGGAAATGCGTAGTAAACGGGACATGGTTTCTCCTCCTCCGGATTCATCAAAATGCCGATAAGATCGGCTTTTTTGTTAATCGTAACGTTACGATTGCCGAAAACAGTCCGCGAGTCAAGCTGGTGCCAGGCAGGTCGGTTCAGGTTCGCCGAGCCTGGATTTGACCCTCGGATCGAATCCGGTAACGTTGCGATGCCCAGCAAGATCAGCCGGCGCTCTCGCAAATGAAGTCGGGCGATATGGCCAATCTAAAACAGATCGCGGCGGAACTTTCCCTTTCGGTGACCACGGTGTCCCGCGCTCTGAAGGATGGGCCGGAAGTGCTGCCCTCGACCATAGCCCGGGTCAAGGAGGCGGCGAAGCGGGTCGGCTATGTCCCAAATCATCATGGTCGCGCGCTGAAAACCGGACGAACCCTGACGCTGACGGCAGTGCTGCCGATGGAGACACGCGACTACCTTTCCGATCTGTTGAAGCTTCCCTTGATCGAAGGCATGACGCTGGCGGCGCGGCAAGCGGGTTATAGTCTGTCCATCTATTCGACCACGCCCGACGACGATCCCGTCGAGAGTGTGCAGCGGCAGCTTCAGGCGCGCAGCTCAGACGGACTGATCATCACCCGCATGGTGTCGGGTGATCCGCGCGTCAAGCTGCTGCTGGATGAACGCATGCCATTCGTCGCATTTGGAAGAACCGACCTGGATACCGCGTATCCTTATGTCGATGTCGACAATGAACAGATTGCCTACGAGGCGGCCCGCCGGCTCATGGACAAGGGCTGTCGACGCATTGCTCTGCAACTTCTCGTTCCGGAGGATCAGGCGAGCGCCATGCGTCTTTCCGGGTATAAAAGGGCGATGGCCGAGGCTGGACTTCCTATCGACCAATCGCTGATCGGTCATGGCATGTTCACCATGGAATCGAGCGCGGCCTGGTTCGATCGCCTGCTGGCGTCGTCAGATCCGCCGACGGGCCTGGCATGTGCCAACGAACTGGGCCTCCTGGGAGCGCTGCACGCTCTCGGCAAGCGGGGTCTTGAGCCTGGCCGTGACGTCCACATCGTCACTCGTGACAGCACGCGGCTTGCCCGCTTCCTGCCGGCGAAGATTGAAGTTCATTTCGTGGACATGGCGGGGGTCGGACGCAAACTTATCGAGATTCTGGAGCGCCGGATCATCAATCCGCTCGGGCCGGTGGAGACATTCTTGCTGCAAGGAAGATACGAGCCGGCCGAATAGTCTGGCCGCAGACTCAATCCGCATTTTTGGCAAGCGATTCCGATTGGTTGCCAGCTGCTCTGCATATCACTCAGCCGGCGCCGGCCCCACCTGGCCTGCAACCTCCTGGTCAAGCTCGGCGAGAAATTCGACGATACGCGCGGCGTTGTCGCCGAGGTCGTAGCGGCCGTAGCGCGAAGCCGAGCGCATGTCGACGATGACGGCATCGCCATCGTCGGTCACCCGCACGGCAACGTCGGCGGGAAGACCGAGCAAGAAGCCCTTGGCCACGGAGTCGATCGTCACCTCGCTCTGCCCGTCGGTTGCGGGGTATGGCCCGGCAAGCTCCCAGTCGCGCCGGTCGAGCACGGTTTCGACGGCGTCGACGACGGTTTCGAAAGGCAGATTGTAGCTGCGCCCGGTGACCAGCGGATAGGCCTCGGTCTGCAGGCGCTGCTCGCCTGGCGTGGGCGGTGAAAGCACGTTCATTTCCCTGGTGCGGTCAGCCGTGTCTAGCGCCGGCGGGTTGTCGAAATCCGTCGAGATGTCGCGCAGCGGCGGGAATGTCGCCGCCCAGTAGGCGGCAACGCCATAGGGCGCCAGCACCAGAAGCGCCAGCAAGGCGCCGACGGTCAGGTCGCGACCACCGCGATCGCCGAAATTCCACAGCCGGGAGAAGGCCAGCCCGGCCAGCAGCAGCGCAAAGGCGGCAAGCAATGCGACAATCGCCAGCACCCACAGGAAAGCCGGTGTTTCCACAAGGTCGTAGCGATGGCCGACAAGGACGGTCAGCAGCAGGACCACCGCAAAAGCAGCTATGCGCCGCGACCAGCCGGCCGACCTGGCCGTTTGCCGTTCAGGAATTTCCATTATGTTCCGTGCCACCCCAACCCGGATAGAGACTTAGAGCATGATCCCGAAAAGGGGAATCCGGTTTTTGCTTCGCTGACCTTCGGTTCGGAAAAAGATCATGTTCAACACGGGAATAGAGCCCCATCCCGATCCAATCGTGATGGAACAGGCTCGATGACTTTTGCGGCCGGCTTGAAGGCGAAAAGGCGCGCCATCCCGTCAATCCGTTGGCAGGCGGTAGTCCTTGAACTGCTGGCGCAAGGTGATCTTCTGGATCTTGCCGGTCGCCGTGTGAGGAATTTCGCCAACGAAGGCGATGTCGTCGGGCATCCACCATTTGGCCACCTTGCCGTCCATGAAAGCCAGAATATCGGTCTTGCTCGGATCCTTGCCCGGCTTGCGCACGATGACAAGCAAGGGCCGCTCGCCCCATTTCGAATGGGCAACGCCGATGGCGGCAGCTTCGGCCACGTCGGGATGACCGACGGCGAGATTTTCGAGGTCGATGGTCGAGATCCACTCGCCACCCGACTTGATGACGTCCTTGGCGCGATCGGTGATCTGCATGTAGCCGCCGGCATCGATATGGGCGACATCGCCAGTATCGAACCAGCCGTCGGCGTCGAACTGCTCGGACCCCACGCCGCCATAATAGGCGCGGGCGATCGCCGGCCCGCGCACCTTCAACCGCCCGAAGGTCCTGCCGTCCCATGGCAGCGCCTTGTTGTCGTCATCCGTCACCTTCATTTCGACGCCGAAGGGCGGATAGCCCTGCTTCTGCTGCAGGTCGAGCCGGGGTTCGCCCTCGAGCCCGGTATATTCCGGCTTCAGCGTGCACAGCGTGCCGAGCGGCGACATCTCGGTCATGCCCCAGGCGTGGATGACCTCAACGTCGTAATTGTCCTGGAATTTCTTGGTGATGGCGCGCGGGCAGGACGAGCCGCCGATGACGACCTTGCCCAGATGGGGGAGTTTCTTGTCGTTCTCCTCCAGATACTGCAGCAGCATCATCCACACGGTCGGCACGGCGGCGCTGAAGGTCACCTTCTCGGTGTCGAGCAACTCGTAGATCGAGGCGCCGTCCATCTTGCAGCCGGGCATGACCAGTTTGGCGCCGATCATCGGCGCGCTCTGGCCGAGGCCCCAGGCATTGGCATGGAACATCGGCACCACAGGGAGGATCGTGTCCCGCGCGGATATGCCCATTGCGTCGGGCAAGGCGGCGATCATGGCGTGCAGCACGTTTGAGCGATGGCTGTAGAGTACGCCCTTGGGATCGCCCGTGGTGCCCGAGGTGTAGCACATGCCCGCAGCGGTGTTTTCGTCGAAGCTCTTCCAGGCGAAGTCGCCATCGGCTTCGTCAAGCCATTCCTCATAGGCGACGACGTTGGGCAGCGCCGTTTGCGGCATGTGCGCCCTGTCGGTCAGCACGATGATTTTTTTCAGCGATTTGACCGCGCCGGCGATCTTTTCAAGCAGCGGCATGAATGTCAGGTCGACGAAGATCGCCTTATCCTCAGCATTGTTCATGATCCAGACGATCTGCTCGGGAAACAGCCGCGGATTGAGCGTGTGGTAGATCGCGCCGATGCCCATGATGCCGTACCAGGCCTCGATGTGGCGCGCGCTGTTCCAGGCCAGCGTGGCGATGCGGTCGCCAAGCCCAAACCCGTCACGCTCGAGCCGCTGGGCGACTTTCAGGGCGCGACGATGAATTTCGGCGTAGGTGGTGCGGACGATCGGGCCTTCGATCGAGCGCGACACGATCTCGCGTTTGCCATGCTGCCTTTCTGCGTTGTCGATGAGCTTGTGGCAGAGCAGCGGCCATTCCTGCATCAGTCCGAGCATGTGTTCCTCCCCTACGCTTTTTGCGTCTGTTGTTTTCGTTCCATTGTGGGACGAACCGGCAGATTGTCCAGCCATACCCTCGTACATCAGGTGCATTCGTCGAAAACACCGGAGAAACCGCCACAATCCGGCCATCGTCGGCGTTAATCTTCCTTAACGGGCAGGGTGCGATTGGCGACTGAAAGAGGTTCGCATGGACGCGCAGCTCGACGACAAGATTCTCGAAGATTCGCTTGCCGAAAGCCTGGCCGATTTGACGCCGGATCCCAAAACCGTTTCCGAAGATGAATTCGTCGAGGTCGTCGGCGGCGCCCTTGAGGCGGTCGGCGGCACGCTGCTGTTCAAGATGTGCGTCCACAACGAAGGCGAAGGCCAGCATGTCGCCGCGGCATCCATCGGCAATGGCGGCAACCGCCAGTTCCTGCTGCTCACTCTGCCGACCGGCGGTGGCGCGCTGAAGGTCGAGACGACATCGAGAAGCAGCAATCCGGTCGCCGGTATCGCTGCTGCCTATGCCGGCCTCATGGACGTGTTCCAGACTGCCGCCTGACGGCTCATAGGCAAGACCGGTTTGACGAGAGACCAGGCCCAACTTGGCCTTTCAGGTGGTGCATTGCACAACGCCCTTGTCCGACACACCTAATGCCGGACAAGGAGAACCCGTCATGGATCAGATTGCAAACCCGGCACCAGGCTTTCAACGCAACCCGGGCAAGGTCATCACTGTCGAGCCCTATCACGGCACCGTTGTCGTTCGCGCCGGCAACACGATTGTCGCCTCGTCGACGAAGGCAAAAGCGCTGTCAGAGACCCCCTACCCCCAGGTTTTCTACATTCCGTTCGAAGACATCGATTTCGACCAGCTCGGCAAGAGCGAACGGTCGACCCATTGCCCCTACAAGGGCGATGCCAGCTACTGGAGCGTGCTGCCCGCCGCCGAGGCGGGCAAGGATGCGATGTGGGCCTATGAGCGGCCATTCGACGAGATGACGGAAATACGCAATCACGGCGCGTTCTATGCCAGCAAGGTGACAATCGAAGCCACGCCGGTTTAGTTGGATCGGCGGGCTGAATGCCTTGGAGGTTGGCCAAAACGCCCATCGCTTCGTCATCCTATGGCGAAGCAAGGAGCGAAGCGACGCGGCGCAGACCATAGGATGACGAAGTTGCGGCTAATCAGTCGTCCCGTCGTTGCCGACCCCATCGGCGTCGTCGAGCCGCACGAAGGTCAGGCCCTTGTCCTTGAGTGCCAGAAGGCCTTGCACCACGCCTTCGCCAGCCGCATGGGTCGGCTGGTTGATGTGAGCGATGATGACGTCGCCATCCTTGGCGGCGGCAATGCGCCGGGCGGTTTGCCTGGCGCCAAGCAATGAACCACCGTCGCCGTTTATCGAGAAGCCGGCGATCTTGAAGCCCAGCTTGCGGATCATGGCGATGGCCGACGGGCTGTATTCGGCAGTCGCGCCGCGAAACCATTTCGGCGCCGGCTCGCCGGTTCCGGCGAGAGCTGCGGCGCCCGATTCGACTTCGGCCAGCACGGCATCCGGACTGCCGGCGCTGCGGATGCCGTAGATCTTCTGCGGCGTGTCGACGGCCGGGATGTGACGGCCGCCATGGTTTTCCAGTTCGAACAGATCAGGATGCGCCCGCATGATCTCGACGGCGGCGGCGTTGCGCTTCAGCCAGATGCCGGTGACGAAAATGGTGGCCGGGATCTTGTTGTCGACCAGCGCCGAAAGAATGCGCGTGTCGGTCTGGCCGCCACAGGCATCGAGGGTCAGCGCGACACGGCCAGCTCCGGTTGCACCCGGCTTGATGTGCAGCGTCGGCTCGACCAGCGGCACGGCATGGGCTGTGGACACCGCCCACATCGACATCGCGATGGCACAAAAATGTTTTTGGAGCAGGCGCATGTTTGGCTTCCGGATCGGCACTGTCTTAGTCGGTCATCCCAAGGCCCGCAACAAGGCGGAAATCGGGATGATGGCAAAGGCAGCCGCCGTGACAAATTGACCGCCATACCCTCCACCGGCGCGCGGTCAAACTGTGTATTCCCTGTCCATTTGTGTTCGCGCCAGGATTTCGCGCAACGCACCGACGACAGGTTCGACGTCCAGGCGCCAGACACAGCAAGCCTTGCTCGAGTCTCGCGATCGGCACAGCTCGCTCGCCACGCAGGCGCAAGGCATTGAAGGCTGCAGCGTGATGCTGGGCACGCCCACCGGCCCCCACTTCAACGGGTTGGTACGGCCGAAGAGGCCGACAACCGGCGTTCCCGCGGCGGCTGCCATATGCATCGGGCCGCTCTCGTTGCCGAGAAACAGCCGCGCCTGTTTCAGGACCGCCAGCAGCGTTTCGAGCGACAAGGCGCCGACGAGAGTGACGACCGGCGCCGCGGTCCCGACAACGATCTGTTCGGCCAGCTCGCGCTCATCGGAACCACCGACAAGCACGAAATCCAACCCGGTCTCGCGCGAAATGATGTCAATCGCGGCGGCAAAGCGTTCCGGCTGCCATCGGCGCCCCCTGAAGCTCGCTCCCGCATGCACCGCGATGAAGCCCTTTGGCCTGAGACGGTATTTGTCCAGCAACGCCAGGGCTCTCGCCGTCTCCAGTGGCAATGGCCGAATTGACGGCACGCGCACGCGCAGATCGACGCCAAGCGGCTCAAGCGGAGAAAGATAGCGGTAGAGAAAATGCCGCTCGCCAAAGCCGAACGGTTTGGCAAACACATTGACGGGCTGACGTTCCAGCCAGCGCAAAGGCCTTTCTGGCGGATTGTAGCCGACCCGGGTTTTGGCATTGATGAAGCCGACGATGATGCGCGACGTCTTGGAATCGGTCAGATCGATCGTCAGGTCGAAGCGAAAGGCGCGCAGCTTGCGTATCGTGGCATAGAGCTCGCGCCCCCGCTCCAGCAGGCTGCCGCGCATTTTGGCACGGCGGAAGGCCACTACCTCGGAGGCGATGCCGTGCGCGGTGACGAATTTGGCGAGATGGGCCTCGCAAAGAAAGACGATCCTGACGCCTGGATATTCGAGCTGCAGGTTCCTGGCGAGTGCGGAGGCGAGAACGATATCGCCGATGAACTTGGTCTGCAGGATCAGGATCGAGCGGAAGGGTTTGGGCGAAATCTGTAACATCTGTTCCGGGCACCGTGCGGGTTCGGGGCCGTAAAACTGGGCAGAAACGATGTCGAGATTGCGCGCTCTCGCGCGCAACTTCGCGTGAGGTTCATTACAAATCGGTAAGCCGAAATTCGCACGGCTGGATCGCTAGCCGCGCCCAGCCTTTGCAACCTGCACCGCCGCTTGCGCTGCGGCCAGCCTGGCGATCGGCACGCGATAAGGCGAGCACGAGACGTAGTCGAGGCCGACCTCTTCGCAAAAGCGGATCGACGCCGGATCGCCGCCATGTTCGCCGCAAATGCCGAGCTTGATGTCGGGCCGCGTCGCGCGACCTTTTTCCGCCGCCATGCGCACCAGCTCGCCAACGCCCTCAATGTCGAGCGACACGAACGGATCCTGCTCGATGATGCCTTTCTGGCGATAGGTTTCCAGGAACGAGGCCGCATCGTCGCGCGAAATGCCGAAGGTGGTCTGGGTCAGGTCGTTGGTGCCGAAGGAGAAGAATTCGGCCGACTCGGCGATGACATGGGCGCGGATCGCCGCTCGCGGCAGCTCGATCATCGTACCCGTGAGATACTCGATCTTGACCCCGGTCTCTTCCATGACGCTCTTGGCGACGGCATCGATGCGCGCCTTGACATAGTCGAGCTCCTTCTTCAGTCCGACCAGCGGCACCATGATCTCGGGAACCACCAGCGCGCCAGCCTTGTGGCCCGCCTCGACGGCGGCCTCGAAAATGGCGCGCGCCTGCATCTCGGCGATCTCGGGATAGGAAACCGCAAGCCGGCAGCCGCGATGGCCAAGCATCGGGTTGAACTCGTGCAAGGCCTCGGTGCGCTGCCTGAGCTTCTCGGGCGACACCTTCATGGCAGCGGCGACTTCGGCCACCTCTTCCTCGGTCTTGGGCAGGAATTCGTGCAGCGGCGGATCGAGCAGACGGATCGTCACCGGCAGGCCGGCCATGATCTCGAACAGTTCGAGGAAATCCGAGCGCTGCATCGGCAACAGCTTGGCAAGGGCTGTGCGCCGCTCCTTCTCGGTGTCGGCCAGGATCATCTCGCGCATGGCGACGATGCGCTCGCCGTCGAAGAACATGTGCTCGGTGCGGCAAAGCCCGATGCCTTCGGCGCCGAAGGAACGCGCCATGCGCGCATCGAGCGGCGTTTCGGCATTGGTGCGCACCTTCATGCGGCGCACCGCGTCGGCCCATTCCATGATGGCGGCGAAATCGCCGGACAGTTCCGGCTGCAGCATCGACACGGCGCCCTTCAGAACCTGGCCATTGCTGCCGTCGATGGTGATGATGTCGCCCTTGCGGAAGGTCGAGCCCATCGCCATCAGCGTGCCGGCCTTGTAGTCGACGCGCAGCGAGCCGGCGCCGGACACGCAAGGCTTGCCCATGCCGCGGGCGACGACGGCCGCGTGGCTGGTCATGCCGCCGCGCGTCGTCAGGATGCCTTCCGACGCATGCATGCCGTGGATGTCTTCCGGGCTGGTTTCGATGCGCACCAGGATCGCCTTGCGACCTTGCGTCTTCAATTCCTCGGCATCGCCGGAGGAAAAGACGATCTCGCCGGTGGCGGCACCCGGAGAGGCCGGCAGGCCGATGCCGATGACATCGCGCGCCGCTTTCGGATCGATGGTCGGGTGCAGCAGCTGGTCGAGCGAGGCGGGATCGATGCGGGCAACCGCCTCCTCCTTCGTGATCAGTCCATCGCGCGCCATTTCGACGGCGATCTTGAGCGCCGCCTTGGCGGTGCGCTTGCCCGATCGCGTCTGCAGCATCCAGAGTTTGCCGCGCTCGATGGTGAATTCGAGATCCTGCATGTCGCGGTAGTGCTGCTCCAGCCGGTCGGAGATGGCGACGAAGGATTGGAACGCTTCCGGCATCAATTTCTGCAGCGACGGCTTGTCGGAACCAGCGGCAATGCGCGCAGCCTCGGTGATGTTTTGCGGCGTGCGGATGCCAGCGACGACATCCTCGCCCTGCGCGTTCACCAGGAACTCGCCATAGAGCATCTTTTCGCCGGTCGACGGATTGCGGGTGAAGGCAACGCCGGTGGCCGAGGTCTCGCCCATATTGCCGAACACCATGGCCTGGACATTGACCGCGGTGCCCCAGCTTTCGGGAATGTCATGCAGGCGCCGATAGGTGATGGCGCGGTTGTTCATCCAGCTCGAAAACACGGCGCCAATCGCGCCCCACAGTTGCTCGTGCGGATCCTGCGGGAACGGCTTGCCGAGTTCTTCCTCGACCTTGGCCTTGTAGAGCGCGATGACGCCCTGCCATTCGATGGCCGTCAGTTCGGTGTCGAGCTCATGGCCGAGCCCGCCCTTCTGGTCTTCGAGGATTTCCTCGAACACCTCGTGGTCGAGGCCCATGACGACATCGGAATACATCTGGATGAAGCGGCGGTAGCTGTCATAGGCAAAGCGGGCATCGCCGGAATCGGCGGCCAGCGCCTCGACCGTCTCGTCGTTGAGGCCAAGATTGAGCACGGTGTCCATCATGCCCGGCATCGAGGCGCGGGCGCCGGAACGCACCGACACAAGCAGCAACTTCGACGGATCGCCGAAGCGGCGTCCGGTCAGCCGGCCGATATGGTCGAGAGCGACAGCCACATCCGCTTCCAACGAGCCGGGATAGGTGCGGGCATTGGCGTAGTAGGCGTTGCAAACTTCTGAAGTGATGGTGAAACCAGGCGGCACGGGCAGGCCGAGGCTGCACATTTCAGCCAGGTTCGCACCTTTGCCCCCCAGCAGATTCTTGTCGCCGGCGCGACCTTCCGCCGCCCCATCGCCAAAGGTGTAAACCCACTTGGTCATGCCTGCTCTCCGGTTGCGGGAGACTCTAAGAATTGGCGAGGTCCGCCAGTGTCGAGACCGAGCGATATGATGCTGCACTGCGAAAGGCAAGGCGTCGGCAAAGCCCGCCGGCCTCTACAATCGATTAAGCAAAAGCTGCGTCAAAAAGACTTGCGGCATCGCAGGCAACGGAATAGAACATAACAAGAACATTGTATGGAGTGACGTTATGAAACTGCCCGGAAAGCTCGATTATCTCGAATTGCCGGCTACCGGCGGCACGCTGGACAGGCTGAAAGCTTTCTACAGTGCCGCTTTCTCCTGGTCGTTCACGGACTATGGGCCAACCTATTCGGCCTTTGCCGAGGGACTGGACGGCGGCTTTCAGGCCGATGCCGCGGAAGCGCCCGCCAAGCCGCTGCCGGTACTCTATTCGCAAAATCTGGAAGAAACGGTGAGCGCTGTCGAAAGCGCTGGCGGCACCATCGTCAAGCCGATCTTTTCATTCCCAGGCGGCAGGCGGTTCCATTTCGTCGATCCGGCCGGCAATGAAATGGCGGTCTGGGGCGAGTAGCACGCCCCTCGACGGGCTTTGTCGGGCGCGAAATCAGGCGGCCAAAAACCGCGCTTCATTGCCATTGTGCTTTTCGGCTGCTCTGCTAATAACGCGCCGCGCAAGCGACTCTTATGGCTATTGGGGCGTCGCCAAGTGGTAAGGCATCGGTTTTTGGTACCGACATTCCCAGGTTCGAATCCTGGCGCCCCAGCCAATCCGTATGCCTTTCAATCCTGTAATGTGCTGACGCCATGAATGGCTGCCGTCAGCCGTTATCTCATTCTTTTCACTCTTTTTAGGGGCGCGCGACCCGACTCCATCCACAGAGCCGGGCCGTGCGATGAGGATCAGTAATCGCTGTCGTCCAGGATGACGACGGGATGATGACGATGATGACGACGATCGATCGAGCCGGTCACGACAACAGTGTCCGGACGGTGCCGGCGGCCGTGGTCGTAGAAGGCAACCGTGCCGTGTTTACGGTGATGAAGGCGCTGACCTTGGTCATTGATGATCTTGACGTTGGTGTGATGGTGCCGATGGTGGGTTTTGATGACTACGTCAGCTTCGGCCGCCGAAGCTATCGCCGGCATCGCCATGAACAGCGCCAAAGCGCTCACGATCATTGTTTTCATTGCAATATCTCCATCTGCTAATTTTCCCTTCGTGGGGACAACCGCTTCCCATCTCTTTGGTTCCGACTGGCGTCGTCAGTTCACGCGGCGCGATCAGTGGCGGCTATTCCCGCGCCACAGGGCATGTGTCGGGGCTGCGCAAGTCGACAACGAAGCGCCGCGCACGACCACGGTCTCCGGGTCTGTGCTGTGAAGCGTCTGCGGTGTGGGGAAGACCGTCGACACGCATCTTTTCAGGATTTCCGACAGGACGACCATTCAGGCCGTCTCAGATCCCGTAAATGAGTGCAAAATAGACCACCGGTGCCAAGATCAGCAAAATCGCCATACCAATAACCACTGCGATTGCCTGGCGCTCTGTTCGCCTGACAATTTCAGCGACCTTGTCGTCGTCAGTCGACGGTATGAGGTCAAGGATCGAAGAGACTTCGGGCGCACGACTATCGTTGTCGTTTGCGGGTCGGGTTGCGTCGTCATGCACTGATCTCTGGACAAAGGTCACTGTTAGCCTCGCTGTCGAAAACGCCATGCCGTTTGGCGGTGCCACCGAAACCGGGTGCCCGCCAGTCTCTGGAGAATTGCGGGCACCCGATTGACCGCCGATGAAGGGACTCATACTCGGCAGCCCGGCTCCAATGTGTCGGGAGGGCATAGGTTGCCTGCCCTCAGACCTATGGCTCTGACGCTAGGACTTCAGTCGTACCCTGTTCGGACCTTAGCCCGCCGGCCGACGAAAGGCATGGCGGGCCATTCTTTCGACAGCAGAAAATGTGGGAACATTAGTAGGCTCTAACGAGTTCATTCCCAGCAACTGATTTTGGGAGAGATATCGTGAACAGCATTATTTGGCTCGTCGGAGCAGTCGTCATCGTGGTTGCGATACTGAGCTTCCTTGGCCTCCGATAAAGGCGGCCTCGGCGGAATCGGCAACAAACACGCGGCCCCGTTTTTCGTATGGCGAGTTTGCGCTGGGGCGCCATGCGTCCCAGCAGCCGGTTGGCGAAAATCCGACCACTGACTGATTTCCGTGATCCATCATAGGTCGGGTCGCGCCGGCAGCTGCCATCACATGTCGCTTATCCCGCCGTCCATTCCGAGCGGTACCAGTCGACAAACTTCTTCAGCCCAGCCTCGATCGAGACGCTCGGCCTGAAGCCGAAATCGCGCTCAAGCGCGGTCATGTCGGCAAAGGTCTGCTCGACATCGCTGTCCTGCTTCGGCTCATACTGGCGGATCGCCTTTACACCGAGCAGCTTTTCCAGCGTGTCGATGAAGTCGGCGAGCCGCACCGGGCTGTTGTTGCCGACATTGTAGAGCCGGCTCGGCGGAACCTCCGTCACGGGCGGTTTGTCGAGCACGGCAACGACCGCCCGCACCACATCGTCGACATAGGTGAAATCGCGCCACATCTCGCCATTGTTGAACACCCGGATCGGCTTGCCCTCGAGCATCGCCTTGGTGAACATCCAATAAGCCATGTCGGGCCGACCCCAGGGACCGTAGACGGTGAAAAACCGCAGGCCGGTCTGCGGCACGCCGAACAGATGCGCGTAGGTATGGCTCATCAACTCGTCGGCCTTCTTGGTCGCGGCGTAGAGCGAAACAGGGTGATCAACCTGATCTGTCTCCGAGAACGGCACCTTGGTGTTGCCGCCATAGACCGAACTCGACGAGGCATAGACCAGATGCTCGAAACCGACTGCCGCGCGACAGAATTCGAGAATTTCGAGATGGCCGACGACGTTGGAGCGGACATAGAGCCTGGGATTTTCGAGCGAATGACGCACCCCCGCCTGCGCAGCCAGATGGACGACCTTGGTGATGCCTTGCCCAGCCAAAGCCGCACTCAGCGCCCCCTGTTCGGCGATGTCGAGCTGATGAAATGAAAAGCCCCTTTTGGGCTGAAGGCGGGCGAGCCGTCCCTGCTTCAGCGTCAGATCGTAATAGTCGTTCATATTGTCGACGCCGACGACCGCTTCGCCCCTGTCGAGGAGGTGATGGCAGACATGGCTTCCGATAAACCCCGCGGCTCCGGTGACGAGTACAGGCAACAGGGTTCTCCATAGGCACGGTCAGGTCGGCCTTCCCTCTATGGAGCCGACGATTTTCAGTTGGTGCTATAGTCGAAAGCCTGAATTGAGGCCACTGGCCACGCTGACGCGTCAGCTCGCCTCGCGCATCGCCTCGGCGGCCTGCAGGTCGACCGAGACCAGTTGGCTGACGCCCTGCTCGGCCATGGTCACGCCGAACAGCCGGTTCATGCGCGCCATGGTGATGGGATTGTGGGTGATGATGACGAAGCGCGTCTCGGTGGTGGCGGCCATCTCGTCCATCAGATTGCAGAAGCGCTCGACATTGTGATCGTCGAGCGGCGCGTCGACTTCGTCGAGCACGCAGATCGGCGCCGGATTGGTCAGGAACACGGCAAAGATCAGCGACATCGCCGTCAGCGCCTGCTCGCCGCCGGACAGCAGCGTCATGGTCTGCGGCTTCTTGCCGGGCGGACGGGCGAGGATTTCGAGACCGGCCTCCAGGGGATCGTCGGACTCGATCAGCTGCAGTTCGGCGGTGCCGCCGCCGAACAGATGCGAGAACAGCCGCTGGAAATGGCCGTTGACGACATCGAAGGCGGCGAGCAGCCGTTCGCGGCCTTCGCGGTTCAGGCTCTGGATCGCCTGCCTGAGCTTGCGGATGGCCTCGATGATGTCCTCGCGCTCGGAAACGATGGTTTCCAGTCGGTCCGAAAGCTCCTTCTGCTCTTCCTCGGCGCGCAGATTGACCGCACCGAGACGCTCGCGCTCGATCTTCAGCCGGTCGAGCTGGCGCTCGATCTCAGCCATTTCGGGCATCGGGCTGTCCACTTCCAGCCCGGTGTGGCGGATGACCAGATGCGGCGGCGTGTTCAGCGTTTCCTGGATGCGTGCCTCGACTTCCAGCCGCCGCTCGTCGGCCGCGGTCAGCCGCTCTTCGGCGCGAACGCGGGTTTCGCGGGCCTCAGCCAGCGACTGGATGGCGGATGTAGCGGCCTTGTCCAGCTCGGACTGACGGTTTTCCGCTTCCTGCAGCCGATCGGCCGCTGTCTGGCGCAGGCTCTCGGCCTCGGCCAGCTGCGATAGCAGCGCGCGCCGTCTGGCATCGATTTCGTCGGGCGCATCGGCCAGTCTTTCGCGCTCGGCTTCGGCCTCGGCCTTGCGTTCGCCAAGCGAGGCGATCTGCGTCGAGGCGTTTTCGGCGCGCTCCAGCCAGTTGCGGCGCTCGGCGTCGATGGCATCGAGGCGACGCACACGCGCCTCGGCTTCGCGCCTCAGGCCTTCATGAACGGCGCGAGCATCGGCAAGGCTGGCGCGGTCGCGAGCGACATTGGCCGATGACTGTTCGAGCTGCAGCTGCAGATCGCCGAGATCAGGCGCGCTTTGCAGCAGCATTTCGGCCTCGACGAAGGCCGCCGCGGTTTCCTCGTGGCTGTCGACAATGCGCGCACGCGCCTCGTCCAGCGCCGCGCGCCGGCTCGCCAATTCACCGCCGGCCTTTTCGGCATCGGCCAGCACGTTGCGGGCGGCGTCCAGTCCGTGCTGGGCCTCGCGCCCGGCCTGGCGGGCGCGGCGTTCGGCTTCGCTGGCGCGGGCAAGCGCCTGTTCGGCCTGGGCAAGCGCCGCCTCGGCCTCGCGCAGGATGAGGGTGGCATGGACCGCTTCGGCGTCGAGCTCGGCCAGCCGATTCTTCTGCGCCAGCCTTTGCGCGGCCGCAGTCGGCGCGTCGGCGCTGGCGGTAAAGCCATCCCAGCGCCAGAGCGCGCCTTCGCGGCTGACCAGCCGCTGCCCGGGAGCCAGCAGCGTCTGCAGCCGTCGTCCGTCGCCGGCCTCGACAATGCCGATCTGCGCCAGGCGGCGGGCAAGCTGAGCCGGGGCGCGTACCACGCTGGCTAGGCTCCTAAGGCCTTCAGGCAGAGCCGCATCGCCGGGCCGGACTTCGCTCTCGCCCCAATGCACCGGGGCGCTGCGGTCGAGCGGCACGTCGAGGTCTTCGCCCAAGGCAGCGCCAAGTGCTGTTTCGTAGCCACGCTCGACGCTGATCTGTTCAAGCACCGATGGAAACAGGTCGCCGCTGGCGGCCTTCAGGATCTTGGCCAGCGTGCGGGCTTCGGTCTCGATGCGCGCCAGCTCGGCCCTGGCATCCTGAAGCGGCGGGCGGGCGGCACTTTCCACCGCGCGCGCTTCCACAACCGCCTGTTCGGCTGATATTGCGGCAGCCTCAGTTTCCTCCAGCAGCGCCAGCGCCTGTTCGACCAACTGCTGCTTCTCGACGGGATCGGGCAGGCCGGCGACCTTCGAAATGATCTCGGAAAGTTCCCGGTCGACATCGGCGAGCTGGCGGGCAAAGCGATCACGACGCTCAGCTGTGTCGCGCAGTGTGCGCTCGATCTGGTTGCGCGAGGCGGCGGCCTCTGCGCGTTCGGCAGTCAGCGCCGCGAGCTTGGCTTCGCTCTGCGAAAGCGTTGATGCCGCCTGCTCGAAAGCCGCGCGGGTGGTGGCCTCGCGCTCGGCAGCACCGGCGTTTTCGGAATTGAGCGCGGCCTCTTCCGTGCGCAGGCGCTCAAGAATATCCGCATTGTCGCGGACCATGCGCTCTTCGCGGGCGATGTCGCCGTCGAGCTGCTGCAGCCGGCGGTCGAGCTCGGCCTGGCGGGCGCGGATGCGGCCGGCTTCCTCCTCGATCTGCGCCTTGGCGATCGACAGCCGCTGGAAGGCGGCGGCAGCGGCGGCTTCCGCGTCGCGCAAATCGGGCAGCCTGTGCGCGCCGATGCCTTGCTCCTTGGCGGCATTCATTTGCGACGCGGCGCGGTCGCCGACCAGGGCGGTGGCAATCGCCAGCGCCGAGCGAGCCTCGCCTTCCTGCGTCTTGGCCAGCGTCCAGCGCAGATGCAGCAGCGTCGCCTCGGCCTTGCGGATATCGGCCGACAGGTTCTTGAAGCGCGACGCCTGGCGCGCCTGACGCTTCAGGCTTTCGATCTGGCTTTCCAGTTCGCCGACGACGTCGTCCAGCCGTTCGAGATTCTGTTCGGCCGCCTTCAGCCGCAACTCGGCCTCGTGGCGGCGGGTGTGCAGGCCGGAAATGCCGGCGGCTTCTTCGAGCAGCGCGCGGCGCGCCTGCGGCTTGGCCTGGATCAGCTCGCCGATACGGCCCTGGCCAACCATCGACGGCGAGCGGGCGCCGGTCGACTGGTCGGCGAACAGCAGCTGCACGTCCTTGGCGCGGGCCTCCTTGCCGTTGATGCGGTAGAGCGAGCCAGCCTCGCGCTCGATGCGGCGCGACACCTGCAATTCATCGGCGTCGTTGAAGGCAGCGGGCGCCGTGCGGTCGCTGTTATCTAGGAAAAGCGTGACTTCGGCGGTGTTGCGGGCCGGACGCGTTCCCGAACCGGAAAAGATGACGTCGTCCATACCGGACGCACGCATATTCTTGTACGAGCTTTCGCCCATCACCCAGCGCAGCGCCTCGACCAGGTTCGACTTGCCACAGCCATTCGGCCCGACAATGCCCGTCAGCCCGCGCTCGATGACGAACTCGCCGGGCTCGACGAAAGATTTGAAACCGAGGAGGCGAAGGCGCGAAAACTTCATTCGCGCCGCTCCACAGGTGGGTTCCGCAAAAGTGTTGCGCGGTTTTGCGAAGAGAACCCACGGCAAGGCATAGCGACGCGCACGCCGAAGCGCAGCCGCTCCGGCGTCGCCTGGACGTCAGAGCAGAGGGTCGATGATGGCCGACATTTCCTCAATCGACATCGCCCCTTTGTAGGTCTTTCCATTGATGAAGAAGGTCGGCGTCGAGTCGACCTTGAATTCGTCGGCGCCGCGCTTCTGGACCGATCTCACATCGTCCAGAAGTTTCTGGTCCGTCAAGCAGGCCTCGAAGGACTCCTGTGTAAAACCGGCGAGCTTGGAGATCTGCAGCAGCGCATCCTTGGTATTGTTGACGCCGACCCAGTTGGCCTGCTGCTTGAACAGCACATCGACCATCGGGAAATAATTGTCCTTTGAACAGCGCGCCAGCATGAAACCGGCCTCGGCGCTCGGATCGAACGGGAATTCGCGCAGGATGTAGCGGGCCTTGCCGGTGTCGATGTACTTGGTCTTCAACTCTGGGAAGGTGGTCGCCGCGAAATGCGCGCAATGCGGGCAGGTCATCGAGGCATATTCGACGATGGTGACCTTGGCGTCGTCCTTGCCGAGCTGCTTGTCGGGCAGAGCGCCGGGCTTCAGCAGCTCGGCCATGTTGACGTCGCCCGTCGAGTCCGGCGCCTTGGCGGCGGCCGGCGTAGCAGGCGTGGCAGCAGGCGCGGCAGGCGTTGCAGGCTTGACGTCCGCCGCCTTGGCATCCTCGCCGGAATCGCTGCATGCGGCGAGCAGAACCACCACCGGGACGGCGGCCAGCGACGACAGGATTGTTCTGCGAGACAAGCTTTTGTCAAACGGGGGACGGTTCATGCGAATCACCTGACTATGGTTGGATTTTGCAATGCAAAGGCTAGAAAAGGCGAGAGTTGGCGCGAATTAAGGCATCGCCGTCCCCATTCCAATCGCCAAACTTGATGCGCATGATCACGAATGCGCGAGATTGTCACTTCCTTTCGCCAAGAATGGTAGCGCCGAGCCGCTCCAGAGAGGCGCGCAGCCCGTCATCCTCGATCAGTCCGACGGTATCAGACAGTTTTGTCTTTTCGGCCGCGGTCAGCGGCCGGAAGCTTGGTTTGGGCCGGCCCTTGTCCTTCGTCACCGGCTTCTGCACGATCCTGATGCGGCCAACGGCGTTGAAGCCGAGGAAAGCGTTGACCCGGTTGATGATCTCGCCGGTCTCGTGCTGCAGATGCAGAGCCGCCATGCCCTCGCAGGCGATGACCAGTACCGCCGGCTCGAACGGATCGTCCTCATGCATGCGGCGCGGCCACTGGATCTTTTCGGGGCGCGAATGGCCGGCGAGCCTTGGCCCGGCGATCTCTTCCCAGGACTGGACCAGCCCGATCGAAATGCCGGCCCGCTTGCGCAGCACCGGATCGAGGATCGCGGTCGCCAGATCGCTCACCGGAACGGGATTGCCGTAGGGCCTTTTCCCTGCCATGTGCGTTCTCCAGCCACGCCCCTCACCAAGCTTAGGGCCAGTTCTCGATCAATGGCACTGCACGACCAGACCCGCAAGGTTGCATCTCCGGATGATGGCGACATCGCGTCCCGGCTCCTCGCCTGGTACGATGTGCATCACCGCGAATTGCCGTGGCGGATCACGCCCCGCGAGCATGCGCGCGGGGCACGGCCCGACCCCTACCGCATCTGGCTGTCCGAAGTCATGCTGCAGCAGACCACGGTCGAAGCGGTAAAGGCTTATTTCCGCGCCTTTGTCGCGAAATGGCCTGATGTAAACGCCCTTGCCGAGGCTGAGACCGAAGACGTCATGAAGGCTTGGGCTGGGCTCGGCTACTATTCCAGGGCGCGCAATCTCAAGGCTTGCGCCGATCTTGTGGCACTTCGACGCGGCCGATTTCCCGAAACGGAAGCCGGTCTGCGGGAATTGCCAGGCATCGGTGCCTATACGGCGGCGGCGATCGCGGCGATCGCCTTCGACCACCCGGCCGCGGTCGTCGACGGCAATGTCGAGCGGGTTGTCTCACGGCTGTATTCGATCGCCACGCCGCTGAGCGAAGCCAAGGCCGAGATACGCGCCCATGTCGAAGGCATGGTTCCCCTGATAAGGCCGGGCGATTTCGCCCAGGCGATGATGGATCTGGGGGCGACGATCTGCACCCCGCGGCGGCCGCGCTGCATGCTTTGCCCGCTGCGCGAGGATTGCAGCGCGACTGTCTCGGGCGATCCCGAACACTTCCCGGTGCGCCTGCCGAAGGCCGAAAAGCCATTGCGGCGCGGCGCCGCCTTCGTCGCGGTGCGAAGCGACGGCGCCATCCTGTTGCGCAAGCGCCAGGACAAAGGCCTGCTCGGCGGCATGACCGAGGTGCCGACGACGGGCTGGACCGCACGGATCGACGGCGCGACCACGGATGCGGCCGCACCCTTCCCCGCCAACTGGCAGCGTGCCGGCCAGATTGGGCATGTCTTCACCCATTTCGCGCTTGAACTCGATGTTTTCCGTGCCGAGGTGAACGGCGCCGCGCCTGCGGGGCATTTCTGGTCGCTGGTCCATGAAATTTCCGGGGAAGCGCTGCCGACTGTCATGAAAAAGGCAATTGAAGCAGCGATACCGGGGGCGACGAAAAAGCCGTCGCCACAGAGTGCAAAGAGGCCTGCATGACTGAAGTCCGCCACATCGTTTTCGACATCGGCCGCGTGCTGATCCACTACGACCCGAACATTCCGTTCAGCCGCCTCATTCCCGATGCCGAAGAGCGCAAGTGGTTTTTCGACAATGTCTGCACGCATGACTGGAACATCGAGCAGGACCGTGGCCGCAAATGGGAAGAGGCCGAGGCGCTGCTGATCGCCGAGCATCCCGATCATGCTGAAAACATTCGCAATTTCCGCCGCTACTGGCACGAAATGGTGCCGCATGCCTATGACGACAGCGTCGCCATCATGGTGGGCCTGATCGAAACCGGCCACGATGTGACCATGCTGACCAACTTCGCCGCTGACACGCTTACTGAGGCCCGGCAACGCTTTGACTTTCTCGACCGCCCGCGCGGGGTGACGGTGTCGGGCGATATCGGCCAGATAAAGCCGGACCGCGCCATCTACGATCATCACGTCGCCGCGTTCGGCCTCGAACCCGGAGCCACGCTGTTCATCGACGACAGCCAGAAAAACGTCGACGGCGCAAAGGCGGCCGGCTGGCAGGCGGTGCTGTTCACCGACGCAAAAACGCTCGAGGCGGACCTCGAGCGTTTGGGGATCAAAGTCTGATCTCAGGCGCTTGCAGGAGGGGCAATCAGGCCCCTGCCCGCTCCATGCCGAGCCGCGCGATGCGGCGAAGCTCGTCGATCGGGGTCAGGCCGCCGCTGCGCTCATAGTGCCAGAAGGTCCAGCCATTGCAGGCGTCCAGGCCCTGCACTTCGGCGCCGATCTTGTGGATCGAACCGGCGCTGTCGCCGATCGCCACCGTGCCGTCGGCGCGCACCTTGGCCGCCCAGCGCTTCTTGGCGTCGTAGAGCGTGGCGCCGGGCTGCATCAGCCCGGTGTCGATGAGGCTGACAAAGGCAACACGCGGCTCGGCGCGCTTGCCGGTCAGCACCGTCAGATCGGCATCGTCCAGCGGCCGCACCGCATCGATGCGCTCGTTGGCGGCGTCGATATAGGCCTGCTCGCGCTCGATGCCGACGAAGTGGCGGCCGAGGCGTTTGGCCACCGCGCCGGTGGTGCCGGAACCGAAGAAGGGATCAAGCACGATATCGCCGGGCTTGGTCGAGGCCATCATGATGCGGGCGAGCAGCGCTTCCGGCTTCTGCGTCGGATGCAGTTTGTCGCCATCGTCGTTCTTCAGCCGCTCGCCGCCGGTGCAGATCGGAAACAGCCAGTCGGACCGCATCTGGATGTCGTCGTTCGATGCCTTCATGGCTTCGTAGTTGAAGGTGTAGCCCTTGCCCTTCTGGTCGCGCGAGGCCCAGATCATCGTCTCATGGGCGTTCTGGAAGCGGCGGCCGCGGAAATTCGGCATCGGATTGGTCTTGCGCCAGACGACATCGTTGAGGATCCAGAAGCCAAGATCCTGCATCTTGGCGCCGACCCTGAAGATGTTGTGGTAGGAGCCGATGACCCAGATGGTGCCGTTGGGTTTCAAGACGCGGCGCGCCGCCAGCAGCCAGGCACGGGTGAAGGCGTCGTAGGCCTCAAAACTCTCGAACTGGTCCCAGTCGTCGTCGACGGCATCGACCTTGGACTGGTCGGGCCGGTGCAGGTCACCGTCGAGCTGCAGATTGTAGGGCGGATCGGCAAAGATCACGTCGATGGATTTTTCGGGCAGCCGGTCGAGTGCTGCGACGCAATCGCCCTTGAGGATCGTATCCAGCCACTCGGATTGCTGGGGAGCGTGGGAAAGGTCGTCGAGAAGACGCACGGCAGACATTGATACACCCAAAGCACGCGTTACTGTTTACTCCCCGTTATGGTTACCGATCAGCGTAAATATTCAGTGAAGGGGATCGTTGCGACCATCGAAGCCCTCTCAATTTGCGCAGCCCGGCCCGTTGGTGTATGCCGCGCCGCCTGAGCCTTCCCGGCCTTTCCCCTCCCTTGTTCCGGATCACCATGCCCCAGCCTGACCTTGTCATCTTCGATTGCGACGGCGTGCTCGTCGATTCCGAAATCATCGCCGCGCGCATCGAGGCCGAGCTTTTGACCTCGGCCGGATACGAAATCTCGGCTGAGGAGGTTGCCGAGACCTATGCCGGGCTGACCTTCAAGGACATCATGATGCGGGTCGAGGAAAAGTCGCGCATTCCTTTCCAGGCCTCGCTGATCGACCGCGCCGAAGACCTGGTCGATCGCAAGCTGCGCAGCGACGTGCGCGCCATAGACGGCGCACGCGAGGCGGTCGCCGCGGTCACGGTGCCGCGCTGCATCTGCTCGAATTCGCGCTCCGAGCGGATCGAATTCATGCTGGAGAAGGTGCAATTGCTGCCGTTCTTTGCCGGCCGGATCTTTTCGGCGCTGGAAATACCGAGCAAAAAGACCAAGCCGGCCCCCGACGTGTTCCTGTTTGCGGCGCAAAAGCTCAACGCCGATCCGGCCAACACCTTCGTCATCGAGGATTCCGTGCACGGCGTTGCCGGCGCCAGGGCGGCGGGCATGCGGGTGATCGGCTTTACCGGCGCATCACACAGCTATCCCGGCCATGCCGACATGCTGACCGAGGCCGGTGCCGAAACGGTCATCCGCCGTTGGGTCGAGCTGAAAAGCGTGATTGCGGCGCTGTCGGAATGGTCGGACGCCTGAGAGCCGCGCGCCCGGCTGGCGCACGGCCCGAATGCTAGCCTCGCGGGATCAGGGTTGTGTTGTCGTCAGCAGGAGCAGCAGGAGGAGGAGGAGCGGGTTTGGCTTTCTTCCGCCCCGGCTTCTTCTTCGACTTGTCCGTCACCGCCTTCGGCGTGGCTTCGTCATAGCCGGCAAAGGCCTGATAGTCCGGCGCGGTGGGCTCGGGAACGACGACATTGGAATCCGTGAAGACGAATTGCGTGGCGGTCGAGGGGTCGCTGACCTGGATCTGATAGGGGTGGATCTGCGAGTAAAGAACCTCGGTACCGTGCATGACGGCGACACGGATCGGCATGGTGATGGTGCCGGGGGCAAACAGCGGTCCCGGCACAACCTTGCCGGCGACGGCAATCTTCATCGACAGCTGGCCGTTGGTGCGACTGCAGTCGCGGGTCACATCGGTGATCGAGGCCTGGTAGATGATCTTCGTCGGATCCTTGTTCGGGTCAACGATGGTTCCGTCCGGCGCCGGCTGGGCGGCTTGCGCATCCGCAGCGGCGGCGTCGGTTTTCTTCTTCGGCTTCTGGCTACCCTTGCCATAGGTGTTGAAGTAGGCCGTACCGTCGCGCAGCGTCACTTTCGGGCAGTAGGCCTGCAGCTGGCTGGCGAGAACCTTGGGATCCTGCGGCGGCGGAGGCGTCGTGTCCTTCTTGCCGAAGCCGAGGTTGAGAACGCCATTGTCGCTCGATTGGCAGCCGGCGGCGGCAAGCATAAAGCCGGTAAGCGCCAGACCCGCGACAAAGCGGTTGTTTAACGAATGAAACGCCATGAAACTGCACTTCCCTCTCGCAAAGCTGGTGCCCTATATCAGCGACGCGGCAAAAATGCGACTGAGCCAGCGTAGAAATTAACCACCTTGCCGTGAACGAAACCGCGCGGCATCAACGGAATGTGACGATGCAATATGTGAGTACCCGCGGGGAAGCGCCCGTGCTTGGATTTTCCGACGCGGTGCTGGCTGGACTGGCGCGCGATGGCGGACTTTACGTGCCCGGCACCTGGCCGCAGTTCTCCGCCGCCGAAATCCGCGCCATGCGCGGCCTGGCCTATCCCGATCTCGCCATCCGCGTGCTGTCGCCGTTTCTCGGCGGCGAGATCGAGATGCCGGTGTTCGAGCGCCTGGTGCGCGAAGCCTATGCCACCTTCCGTCATGACGCCGTCTGTCCGCTGGTGCAGACCGGCCCGAACATCTTCGTCCTGGAACTCTTCCACGGCCCGACGCTGGCCTTCAAGGATGTGGCGATGCAGCTTCTGGCGCGGCTGCTGGACCATGTTCTGGCCGAGCGCGACCAGCGCGCCACTATCGTCGGCGCCACATCGGGCGATACCGGCGGGGCGGCAATCGATGCCTTTGCCGGGCGCAACCGCACCGACATCTTCGTGCTTTTCCCGGATGGCCGCGTCTCGCCGGTGCAGCAGCGGCAGATGACGACGTCGGCCGCCGCCAACGTCCATGCGCTGGCGATCGAGGGTAATTTCGACGATTGCCAGGGCCTGTTGAAAGACATGTTCAACGATCACGGCTTTCGCGACCGGGTGGCGCTGTCCGGCGTCAATTCGATCAACTGGGCCCGCATCATGGCGCAGATCGTCTATTATTTCTCGTCGGCGCTGTCGCTCGGTTCTCCCGACCGGCCGGTCTCCTTCACCGTGCCGACCGGCAATTTCGGCGATATCTTCGCCGGCTACGCCGCCAAGCAGATGGGCCTGCCGATCGAACGTCTGATCATCGCCACCAACGACAACGACATACTGGCGCGCACGCTTGCGACCGGCGAATACCGCATGAAAGGCGTGTTCCCGACCACGTCGCCGTCGATGGACATCCAGGTCTCGTCGAATTTCGAGCGCCTGCTGTTCGAGGCCGCCGGCCGCGATGCGGCGACAGTGCGGCGCTATATGAACGGCCTCAAGCAGTCCGGCGCCTTCACCATCGAAGACGGCGAGATCGTAAAAATCCGCGCGGAATTCGACGCCGGCCGCTCTACCATGGACGAAGTCGCCGCCACGATCCGCTCGACGCTTGGCGCCAGCAACTATCTGCTCGACCCGCACACGGCCGCGGCCATGCATGTTGCCGCCGGCAAGGCCGACGGCGCGGTGCCGATGGTGGTGCTTGGCACCGCCCATCCGGCCAAGTTCCCGGCCGCCGTCGAAGCCGCCTGCGGCGTATCGCCCGCCCTGCCCGCATGGCTAGGCGGGTTGATGACAGCGGAGGAAAAATACACGGTACTTCCATCCGACCTGAAAATGGTGGAAGATTATGTCGGCCGCCACACGCGGGCGGCGCGTTAGGGAGTACTAGCCATATGGGTGTTGAGGTAAGCCGTCTGTCGAACGGCCTGACAGTCGCCACCGAAACCCTTCCAAGTCTCGAATCCGTTGCCCTTGGTGCCTGGGTCAAGTCAGGCGCACGCAATGAGCGTGACGACGAGCACGGAATGGCCCATCTGCTCGAGCACATGGCGTTCAAGGGAACGAAGCGGCGAACCGCCTTCGAGATCGCCTCGGAAATCGAGGATGTCGGCGGCGAGATCAATGCCGCGACCAGCGTCGAGACCACCTCCTATTATGCCAGGGTGCTCTCCGACGACGTGCCGCTGGCGGTCGATATCCTTTCCGACATCCTGCAGGAGTCCGAGTTCGACCCGCAGGAACTGGAACGCGAGCAGCATGTGATCCTGCAGGAGATCGGCGCCGCGCACGACACGCCCGACGACATCGTCTTCGACCGCTTCACCGAGACCGCCTTCCGCCACCAGACGATCGGCCGCTCCATCCTCGGCACGCCGGAAACCGTCAAATCCTTCACCTCCAAGCAGTTGCACGATTTTATCGAGCGGCAATACGGCGCCGAGCGTATGGTGGTCGTCGCTGCCGGCGACATCAAGCATGACAATTTCGTGCGCGAGGTCGAGAAGCATCTCGGCGGCTTCCGCAGCAAGGCCGACAGCACGATGCCGCAATATGCGCAGTATGTCGGCGGCGATTTCCGAGAGGATCGCGACCTGATGGACGCGCAGATCGTGCTCGGCTTCGAGGGCCGCGCCTATCATGTGCGAGACTTCTACGCCTCGCAGGTTCTGTCGATGATCCTTGGCGGCGGCATGTCGTCGAGGCTTTTCCAGGAAGTCCGCGAAAAACGCGGCCTGTGCTATTCGGTCTATGCCTTCCACTGGGGCTTTTCCGATACCGGCATATTCGGCGTCCACGCCGCGACCGGGCAGAGCGACATCGCCGAACTGGTGCCGGTCATCATCGACGAATTGCAGAAGGCCGGTGAAAACATCCTGCAGGAAGAGCTCGACCGGGCGCGTGCGCAATACCGCGCCGGGCTGATCATGTCGGCCGAAAGTCCGGCCAGCCGTGCCTCGCAGATCGCCCGGCAGCTGCTTTTGTTCGGCCGGCCGATTGCCAAGGAGGAGCTGATGGAGCGGCTGTCGGCGCTGACCGTCGAGCGACTGACTGATCTCTCGTCGCGGCTGTTTTCGACCAAGCCGACGCTTACCGCTGTCGGACCGGTGGGTACGCTTGCACCCTACGAGTCTATCCTCGACTCGCTCTCGGGCACGCAGACCACGGCCCGCAAGCTCGCCGTCTAAATCAGTCCAGGCGTTGTGTTCGCGCTCCCTTTCTTTCGCCGAGACCTGCCGGCGCTGAAAGGTGACCACGTCACGCTGCGCGTGCCGTTCACCAACGACTACCGCGAGTGGTCGGCACTTCGCGGCGAAAGCCGCGGCTTCCTCGAACCGTGGGAGCCGCGCTGGACGCCTGACGAACTCGACCGCACGGCATGGCGGCTTCGCATCAGCCGCTACCGCGAAGATTATGCGCAGGGAACCGCGATCGCCTTCTTCATCTTCGAGAAGAGCAGCGGCAAGCTGGCCGGCGGCATAACCCTCGGCAACATCCGCCACGGCGTTTCGCAAAGCGGCCATATCGGCTACTGGATCGGCGAGCGCTTTGGCGGCCGTGGCCTGATGACCGACGCGGTCAAGGTGGTGTCGCGCTTTGCCTTCGATACGCTGAGGTTGCACCGGATCGAAGCTGCCTGTATTCCCGACAACGCCCGGTCGATCCGCGTGCTTGAAAAAGCCGGATTCCGGCGCGAAGGACTTCTTCGATCCTATCTCAGGATCAACGGCATCTGGCAGGACCACTACCTCTACGCCCGGATCGCGGACGATCCGCCGGGCGCTGGAACGAAGGGCTGATTTTTGACGAATATCCTGCGAAACAGGTCGCTGTTGGCCTTCGCCCTGGCGGCAATCGTCACGCTGTGCGCGGCGGTCTCGGCCTTCGCCGTCGAACCGATCAAGATTGCCCGCGACGACGTGGCGCTCGACCTTTCGGGCGCCGTCGAGATCTACCGGAACCAGGGCGAGAATTTCCAGGTCTCGACCGCGCCCGGGCCGGACGGCATCGTGCGACGCATCGAGGTCGAGGCCAATGATGCGCGCTCGACCGGCGACTGGGCGGTGTTCGCGCTGGCCAACACCACCGACCAGCAGCTCGACCGGCTGATCGTCGCGCCGCATTTCCGGCTGGTGAATTCCGGCATCTTCTGGCCGGATCTCGGTTCGACCCGCATCGCCGCGATCACGCCCAGCGAAGGCTTCGCGCTCGACCGCCAGACCAGCCCCGACGCCGACGTGTTCCGGGTGACGCTGAACCCCGGAACGGTGATCACCTTCATCGCGGAACTGGCCTCCCCCAAGCTGCCGCAGGTCTATCTGTGGGACCCGGAAAAATACAAGGACTCGGTCAATTCCTACACGCTGTTTCGCGGCATCGTCATCGGTATCGCCGGCCTGCTGGCGCTGTTCCTGACCATCCTTTTCGTCGTCAAGGGAACCTCGATGTTCCCGGCAACGGCGGCACTGGCCTGGGCGGTGCTGGCCTATATCTGCGTCGATTTCGGCTTTCTAAACAAGATCATAGAGATATCGCCCGGCAATGAGCAGATGTGGCGGGCCGGCACCGAAGTGGCGCTGGCAGCGACCTTCGTCGTGTTCCTGTTTGCCTATCTCAACCTCAACCGATGGCACGGCCATTTCAGCTACGGCGCGCTGGTCTGGATCCTCGGGCTGGTGCTGATCGCCGGTGTCGCCATAGTCGACCCGGCGGTTGCCGCCGGCATCGCCCGCATTTCCTTCGCCGCCACCGCGCTGACCGGCCTTGGTCTGATCATCTTCCTCGGTATTCGTGGTTACGATCGTGCGATCATGCTGGTGCCGAGCTGGGTGATGGTGCTGCTGTGGCTGTGCGGGTCGTGGATGGCAATCACCGGCATGCTCGACAACGATATCGCCCAGCCCGCACTTGGCGGCGGGCTGATCCTGATCATCCTTTTGATCGGCTTCACCGTCATGCAGCACGCCTTTGCCGGCGGCGCGCTGCACCAGGGCCTGTTTTCCGACCTCGAGAGGCAGGCGCTGGCCGTTGCCGGCTCGGGCGACACGGTGTGGGACTGGGACGTGCTGCGCGACCGCGTCGTCACCAAGCCCGACGTCAGCATTCAGCTTGGCCTGGCACCCAACAGCCTTGGCGGCGCTGCCCGCAACTGGCTGCCGGTGCTGCATGCCGACGACCGCGACACGTTCCGCACAACGCTCGACGTGGTGCTCGAACACCGGCGCGGCCGGGTATCGCAGAACTTCCGCCTGCGCGGCGCCGACGGCCATTATCACTGGTTTTCGCTGCGCGCCCGGCCGGTGATCGGCTCGGACGGCGAGGTGATTCGCTGCGTCGGCACGATGATCGACGTAACCGAGCAGAAGAAGTCCGAGGAAAGGCTGCTGCACGACGCCGTGCACGACAATCTCACCGGCCTGCCCAACCGCGAACTTTTGATGAACCGGCTGGAGGCGATCATCTCGATCGCCCGCACCGAAGAGAAGGTGCGGCCAACCGTCTTCGTCATCGACATCGACCGCTTCAAGCAGGTCAATGACGGGCTCGGCATCTCGGCTGGCGACACCATCCTTTTGACCATTGCGCGCCGGCTGCACCGGCTGCTCAAGCCGAAGGATTCGCTGTCGCGCTTTGCCGGCGACCAGTTCGCGCTGATGCTGCTGTCCGAACAGGACCCGGCCCGCATCGCCGGCGTTGCCGACGCCATCAAGCATGCGATCAACAACCCGATCACCTTCGCCAAGCGCGAGATCGTGCTGACCGCCTCGATCGGGCTGATCACCTGGACCTCGGCGCAGACTTCGGCCGAGGACATGGTCAAGGATGCCGAGCTTGCCATGCACCAGGCCAAGCGTTTCGGCGGCGACAGGATCGAGCCGTTCCGGCCGGCCTTCCGCACCGTCGGAACAGACCGGCTGCAATTCGAGTCCGATTTGCGCCGCGCCATCGAGCGGCGCGAATTCACGCTTGCCTACCAGCCGATCGTGCGGCTGGAGGACGGCAGCACGGCCGGCTTCGAGGCGTTGCTGCGCTGGGACCATCCACGCCGCGGCATGATCCCGCCGGGCGATTTCATCCCGGTCGCGGAAAGCTGCGGCCTGATCGTGCAGCTTGGGCTGTTCGCCATGCAGCAGGCGGCGGAAGACCTCGCCGGCTGGCAAAAACAGATCGGCGACACGCCGCTGTCGGTTTCGGTCAACCTGTCCAGCCGCCAGCTAATCCGCCGCGATCTGGTCAGCGATGTGCGCTCGGTCATCGCGCGCGCCAATTTGAAGCCGCGCTGCTTCCGCCTCGAACTCACCGAATCGCTGGTGATGGACAATCCCGAGCAGACCTCGCATGTGCTGACCAAGCTGAAGCAGCTCGGCATCGGCCTGTCGCTGGACGATTTCGGCACCGGCTATTCGTCGCTGGCCTATCTGACGCGCTTCCCCTTCGACACCATCAAGATCGACAAGAGTTTTGTCGACGACGCGACGCCGAAGCGCGCCGTGCTGCTCAAGTCCATGGTCAACATGGCGCATGAACTCGGCCTGTCGGTGGTGGCCGAGGGCATTTCAGACGAAAGCGATGCGCTGGAGCTGCGCCAGATGGGCTGCGAATATGTGCAGAGCTTCATGTTCGGCGCCCCGATGCCCGCCGACCAGGTGCTGAAGACGCTGAAGGAACAGTATCCGATGACGCAGGCCTAAGGGGTCAAGCGTGCCCGGCAGCCAGGCTGAGATGCGCCAGATCGATGCCGATCGAGGCGAGGATGCGGTCGTATTTGCGCTCGATATCGGTATCGAACAAAAGCTCGGCATTTGCCGGGCAGGTCAGCCAGCCATTCTCGGCGATCTCGGTTTCCAGCTGGCCGGCGCCCCAGCCTGAGTAGCCAAGCGCCATCAGCGCGTGCCTGGGGCCACGGCCCGACGAGATGGCACGCAATATGTCGACGGTCGCCGTCAGGCAGATATCGTCGGAGACCGTCAGCGACGATTCCACCCGGTAATCGCCCGAATGCAGGACGAAGCCGCGGCTGCGGTCAACCGGGCCGCCATTGCGCACGACGAAATCGCGGGCCTGTGCGGGCAGGCGGATTGCCTCCTGCTCGTTCATGATGCCGAGCTGCACCAGGAGGTCCGGAAACAGCATCTGCTGCGTCTGGTTGATGATCAGGCCCATCGCGCCTTCGTCGCTGTGCGCGCAAATGTAGATGACGGAGCGCGTGAAGCGGTCGTCCTTCATGCCAGGCATGGCAATCAGGAACTGGTCGTCGAGAAAGCCGCGCTGGGCCGCCGTCTTCTTGTGCCGCAACAAGTCCATGGACAGGAGCGTAACGCGTTTCCAAAGCGCCGAAAAGATGCGACACGCGCGATTCGGATTTGGCCGCCCTGCCGCAGGTCACGCAAATATGATACGGGCGATCCCATGACGCCATTGCGCAGACACGAACGGACGATCAAATCACCGCCATGCAACGCTTGAAAATCATGCTGCTCGCTGCGGTCATTGGATGCGGAACCGGCTTGCCCGCCGCTGCCTCGTCGTCAGCCTGGTACGACAGCGAAGGCGGCAAGGTGCGGCTGGTGACATCAGGCAAACCCGACGAAGCCGGCCGCATCCATGGCGTGCTCGACATTGCGCTGAAGCCAGGCTGGAAGACCTATTGGCGCGATCCGGGTGACGCCGGCGTGCCGCCGCAACTCGACATCTCGGCCAGCACCAACATTGCCGACGCCGCGCTGTCGTTTCCGCCGCCGCAGCGCCACGATGACGGCTACGGCAAATGGGCCGGCTACGACCATCCGGTTTCGTTGCCGGTGACGTTCACGCTGTCGGCGCCAAAAGAGGCGACCGTCATCGACGCCGATATTTTTCTCGGTATTTGCGAGACGATCTGCATTCCGGTGCAGACCAGGCTGAGCGTCGATCCTGCCTCTGACCCGGACAATGCCGAGGACGCGGCGCAGGTGGCGGCAGCGCTTGCAGCCCTTCCCACCCAGGCAAAGCCCGATTTCGGCATCGTTGTTTTGCCGGGCGACCATGAGACGCTGGTTGTTGAGGCAAGTTTTCCGGGCAATCCGGACGCTGCCGATTTCTTCGTCGCCGGCGAGCGCGACTACATGTTCGGCGCCCCGGTGCGCAGCGAGAAGGACGGCAGGCTGGTGTTTACGGTGCCGATCCTCGACCGGCCGTCGACGACGCCGACGGATGGCGGCCTTCACTACACGCTGACCAGTGCCGAGGGTGCCGTCGAAGGCCTCTTGCCTTTCCCTTGATCCAGGCTTGTCAGCGGTTGCGGGAAACGCCTGAGTTCGCTATCTCGAAGACCAAGTCCTTCCAGCTTTTCGAACGAGGAATTTCATGACGATTGCCGTTGGCGACAAACTGCCCGATGCGACTTTCAAGGAAATGACCGCCGATGGCGCCAAGGTCATCACCAGCGCCGAGATTTTCTCGGGCAAGAAGGTCGTGCTGTTCGGCGTTCCCGGCGCTTTCACGCCGACCTGCAGCAACAACCATCTGCCAGGCTATCTCGAAAACCATGACGCCATCCTGGCGCGCGGCGTCGACACCATCGCTGTCGTCTCGGTCAACGACGTGCACGTGATGGGCGCCTGGGCGCGCTTCAGCGGCGGTGAAGGCAAGATCCTCTACCTCGCCGACGGCACCGGCGATTTCGCCAAGTCGATCGGCCTCGACTACATCAGCGCCGATATGGGGCTGCGTTCGAAGCGCTTCTCGATGATCGTGGATGACGGCAAGGTCACCGCGGTCAATGTCGAGACCAAGCCCGGTGTCGACGAGTCCGGTGCGGCCCACATTCTGGGACAGCTCTAGGGATCAATCATGGCCGATGTCCTTTGGCGCGCGATAGCGATCGGCATCGGCGCCACGGTGCTGATGGATATCTGGGCGATGTTCCTGCACTTGGCGTTCGCTCAGCCGCGGCCGAACTGGGGGCCCGTCGGCCGCTGGGTCTGGCATCTCAGGAGCAAGGTTTTTCACGACGACATCGGTGACGCCGCACCTTACGCGCATGAATCGGCGCTCGGCTGGGCCTTCCACTATCTCGTCGGCATCGTCTACGGCATTATCCTGGTGGCGTTGGCCGGGACGGCGTGGCTGGCCGCGCCGACCTTCCTGCCCGCCTTCATCCTCGGCATGGTCACGGTCGGCGCCGGCTGGTTCCTGCTAGCCCCTGGCATGGGCGCCGGCTGGGCCGCATCCAAGCGTCCCAATCCGATGCAGATCCGCGCCCTCAACCTGGTGTCGCACACGGTGTTTGCGCTCGGCCTCTACGGCACGGCCCTACTGATCCGCTGAGGCACTCTATTCGCTGACCGTGCGCGGCTTCATCGAGGCGACGGTATCGATGATTTCCTGACGCAGCGCGTCTTTCTCCGCCTCGAATTGCTCCCGCGTGATGCTCCGGCCGCCGGTGGCGGTGACGCCGAATTCCTCGAGTGCTGATTCGTAGCGCGCCTTCCACCGGATCACGTGCCCGGTCATTGCCTGGTTGAGCGCCGGAACCGAGCCCGGATGGGCCGGCAGGCCGCATGATTGCGTGGTCCGTGCATCCGCCGCCAACATGACGACGTTCCAGTCGTCGAAGCTGACGAGATCCATCTGGGCATAGAGGAATGCGCCATGCTCGCCGTCCCAGATCGTGCCGTCGATGACCAGGAAGGGCGTGGCACGGCAATGGCCGTGGCGTGCCGCCATCTCGCTGTTGAAGATCTCGGTGCGCTGCTGAAGCCGGTATTTGGCCGCGGCGAAAAGAGCGATGTAGTGGTCCGCCGTTCGCATGATGTTGCGCGCATCGTCCGGCGCGAAGCCGACTTCGCGCAGGAGTGAGCCGATCTTCGGATCGTCCCAAAGCTCTTTTGAGAAAACGCGCGTCACGCCATCGGCATCCGGCGTCGGACGCATCATTTTCTTCAGATCGGCAAAGCTGTGCTGCTGCTTGCCGAAAGTCCTGCGCCCGAACATTGCCGCAATACCTCACACCAGGTCGACTGCAGCAGTCTATCGCGCGGGGTGTGAAATTCATTCTAATCCAAAATCTAGAATTGCTTGCTTTCCGCAATCAATTGGCGCGCTGCGGAGCCGCCTTGTCGATCGGCCACAATCGGCATGATAGAGATTCCTGGCAGGAACTGACCGGTGCCCGGGTCTCAATAGCTCTGGGTCGAGCGCCGTGCCCTTGGCGCCGCCGGCTGCTTCTCGGATGCCGCAGGCTTCAGTGCCGCTGCAGGCCTCGGCACGGCAGGTTTGGCCGAGCCTTTCTTGAACGGCGCCATGCCTTCCCGCGCCAACTCGTCGGCGCGTTCGTTCTCGGGATGGCCGGCATGGCCCTTGACCCAATTCCAGGTCACCTGATGGCGTTTGTTGGCCTCGTCCAGCGCCTGCCACAGTTCCCCGTTCTTGACCGGCTTCTTGTCGGCGGTTTTCCAGCCGTTCTTCTTCCAGCCATGGATCCACTTGGAAATACCATCCATGACGTATTTGCTGTCGGTGTGAAGATCGACCGCGCAAGGCTCCTTCAGCGCATTCAGCGCCGAAATGGCAGCCAGCAATTCCATGCGGTTGTTGGTGGTCTCGGCCTCACCGCCTGACAGCTCCTTGGTTTTGCCGTTGAAGCGCAGGATCGCGCCCCAGCCGCCCGGACCCGGATTGCCCGAACAGGCACCGTCGGTGAAGATTTCAACGCGCTTGCTCATGTCAGTCCATATTCGGAGGGAGATTGGATCGCCCGGTGGAATCGCATCCTGCGGATATATTCGGTCGGATCGCGCTTCATCACCAGCCCGCCATCGGGAACGTTCAGCCAGTCATAGAGCCGGGTCAGCATGAAGCGCAGTGCCGAGCCGCGCGCCAGCATCGGCAGCGCCGCTTTCTCGTCGCCACTTAGCGGCCGCACGCTCTGATAGCCGGCAAGCAGCGCCGTGCCCTTGGTCAGGTTGAAGGAAAAGTCCTTCTCGAAACACCAGGCGTTGAGGCAGGTGGCGACATCGTAGGCGTAGAGATCGTCGCAGGCGAAATAGAAATCGATCAGCCCCGACAGTTTCTCGCCGAGGAAGAAGACATTGTCGGGGAAAAGGTCGGCATGGATAATCCCTTCCGGCAGGCCCGTCGGCCAATTCCGCTCGAAATCGGCGAAATCGGCATCGACCTCGGCCGCCAGGCCCGGCTCAACCTCGTCGGCGCGGTCGCGGGCCGCGTTCCACAGCTTGCGCCAGCCATCGATGGCCAAGGCGTTGGGACGGATCATGGAAAAGTCCTGGCCGGCAAGATGCAGCTCGGCCAGCGCCTTGCCGACCTCGCCGCAATGCCCTGCTGTCGGCCGCCGCAGCGAAAGGCCTTCGAGGAAAGTGATGATCACCGCGGGACGGCCGGCCAGCTCGCCAATGACTGTGCCGTCATGCGCGGTCACCGGCAGCGGGCACGAAATCCCCTTCCTGGCGAGATGGCCCATCAGACCGAGGAAGAACGGCAGATCCGCCCTGTCGACGCGCTTTTCGTAGAGCGTCAGGATGTAGGCGCCGCTGGTGGTGTGCAGCAGGAAATTCGAATTCTCGGTGCCTTCGGCGATGCCCTTATAGGACAGGAGATCGCCGACCGGATAGGCCTTCAGGAACGCGCCAAGCTCGCCCTCACTGACATCGGTATAGACCGCCATGGGCTGTTCACGCGGCTCCGTTGACGAAGGCCATGTCGGCCTTCGTCAGTTCGACATCGCGCAGAACCCGCATTACCGGAAAATCCTCCGTTTCGGTCGCCGTGACCGCCAGATCGATCGTTACCTCGAAGCGCTGCCGGAAGGCATCGATGATCTCGTCGACGATGATTTCCGGCGCCGACGCGCCGGCCGACAGGCCGAGCGTCGAGATGCCGGCAATGTCATTCCATGGAATCTCGGAGGCGCGCTGTACGAGAAGCGACATCGTCGCGCCGGCACGCTCCGCCACTTCAACAAGACGGCGCGAGTTGGAGGAGTTGGGCGCGCCGACGATCAGGAAGAGATCGGCACCGGCAGCGGTCTCCTTGACCGCTTCCTGGCGGTTGGTAGTGGCATAGCAGATCGATTCCGCGGCAGCCGCATGCAACTGCGGAAAACGGTCCTGCAAGGCGCGGATGATGCCGGCGGTGTCCTCGACCGACAGCGTCGTCTGGGTGACGAAGCCCAGCGCTTGCGGGTCGACCGGCGTAAAGGTTGCAGCGTCGGCCTCGGTTTCGATCAGGGTGACGGCGCCCTCCGGCAACTGGCCCATGGTGCCGATCACCTCGGGGTGCCCGGCATGACCGATCAACAGCACATGGCGGCCGAGGCGCTGATGGCGCATCGCCTGCTTGTGGACCTTCGACACCAGCGGGCAGGTGGCGTCGAGATAGAAGAGGTTGCGCGCCTGCGCGTCCGCCGGCACCGATTTCGGCACGCCATGGGCCGAGAAGACCACGGGCGACTTGCGATGCTCGGGCGGGATCTCCGACAGTTCCTCGATGAACACCGCGCCCAGGCTTTGCAGTCCCTCGACGACATAGCGATTGTGCACGATCTCGTGGCGGACATAGACCGGGGCGCCGTATTTCTTCAGCGCCAACACGACGATCTGGATGGCGCGGTCGACGCCGGCGCAAAAGCCGCGCGGCTGGCAGAGCCTGATCGTCAGCGGTGGCTTGGTCTTGGCGTGAAGCATGAATCCGGGGCCGTTGTTCAGAGCCGAAATGAGGTGTGCACCCCTGCCCTGTCAAGGGCGGCGACGATCATTCCTCCTTTGCGGGGCGGCGCAACCTGATGATGAGAACCGCCGCCAGGGCCGCTGCCAGGCCATACCAGGTGAAGGCATATTGCAGGTGGCTGTTCGGCAAATCGATGATGGTGACGCCGCCGACCGGCAGCCCGCCGGGGTTCGGCGCGGCGTTGGCGTCGACGAAGAACGGCACGAGCGCAGCACCGGCCGGCAGGCCGGCGCTCGAGGCCATGGCGTCGCGGTCCTTCCAGTAGAAGATGTTCTTTTGCACATCATTGTCGGGAAGCATCATCGACGGCTTGGCCAACAGCGGATTGCGGGCGAGCCCGGTCACCGTCACCTTGCCCGCCACTTGGCCCTGCGTGCGCTTGGCCGCGTCCTTCAGGTCGTAGGGAACGAAACCGCGGTTGACCAGCACGAAGCGGCCGTCGTCCAGCTGCAGCGGTGTAATGACGTCGAAACCGGACGCGCCTCCCCAGGTCGAGAAGAAGTGGCGCTCGCCCTGATGCAGGAACGTGCCGGTCACCGTCACCGGGGTGTAGTCGACATCGCCGGTGGCTGTGAACTGTCTCTCGACCTCCGCCAGCGGCAGCGGCGCGGAATGCGTGCGCTGGTCGATGGTCTGCAGAAGCGCTTCCTTCCAATGCAGGCGCTGGATCTGCCAGGTGCCGAGCGCAAGCAGGATACAGAACAGCACCAGGCCAAGGCCGATCAGCAATGCCGTCCTTGGCCGCGAACGGCCAGCGACCAAACCGGATGCCTGGCTCATTGCCCGCTGTCCAGCCGGCCCTCGGCCGCCTTGTTGGCGTATTGCAGCGTCAAAAGCACGCCCTTGATCAGCCGCAGCGCCGTCAGGCACAGAACCAGCGCCAGCGGTATCCACAGCAGGAAATGCAGCCAGAGCGGCGGATTCAGCGTGACTTCCATCCACAGCGCCAGCCCAACGACGATAAAGCCGATGATCAGGATGACGAACACCGCCGGCCCATCGCCGGCATCGGCATAAGAATAGTCGAGGCCGCAATTGCTGCAGCGCTTGCCGACGGTGAGGAATCCGGAAAACAGCTTTCCCTCGCCGCAGCGCGGACAGCGGCCGTGCAGGCCGGCCGAAATCGGATCGATCGGTGGCCAGATAGCCTTGTCTTCGCTCATGCTTTACGGCTCGATTTCGATCGGCGTTCCATCCGGCACCCTAGTCCAGATTTCATCCATGTCCGAGTCGGTAACCCCAATGCAGCCGTCCGTCCAGTCGACCAATTGAAGCAGCCAGCCCCACCAGCCGAAGCCGTTGGGCTGGCCATGGATCATGATCATGCCGCCGGGGTCGATGCCGGCGGCCTTCGCGGCCTCGATTTGTGCGGCGTTGGGATAGGAGATGTGGATCGACTTGTAGGCGACGCTACCGGGATTGCGCCAGTCGAGAATGTAGCGCCCCTCCGGCGTGCGCTCGTCGCCTTCCCGGTGTTTTTGCCCGACAGGGTCGCCACCCAGTGCAATGCTGTAGCTGCGGAGGATCTTGCCTCCTCCGATCAGATGGAGCCGCCGTTCCGACTTGTCGACACGCACGAGGTCGATGCGTTCGATGGCAAAGGCCGGGAAGGCGGCGAACAGAAATGTGCAGATCGTCCAGAAAATCGTCAGCCGCATTGGCTACCGATCGGCGATCATTGCGCCGGAAAGAAGATGGCGCCGAAAAGAAGAAAGGCGGCTGCGTTGTCGCAACCGCCTTTCTGATTTCTCGGGTCGATTCTCCCGGCGAAGTCGGTCAATGGCCTTCGATCAGAGCGCCGGACGATCCCCAGACATAGATCGCGCTGAACAGGAACAACCAGACCACGTCGACGAAGTGCCAATACCAGGCGGCGGCCTCGAAGCCGAAATGCTGCTTGGGGGTGAAATCGCCCTTCATCGCGCGGACCAGGCAGACCAGCAGGAAGATGGTGCCGATGATGACGTGGAAGCCATGGAAGCCGGTCGCCATGAAGAAGGTGGCGCCATAGATGGAGTCCTTGAAGCCGAACGGAGCGTGTATGTACTCGTAGGCCTGCACCATAGTGAACAGCATGCCGAGGCCAACGGTCAGCACCAGGCCGTTGATCAGCCCCTTGCGGTCGCCATGCAGGAGCGAGTGGTGCGCCCAGGTGACCGTGGTGCCCGACAGAAGCAGGATGATGGTGTTGTAGAGCGGCAAATGGAAGGGATCGAGGACTTCGAGGCCCTTCGGCGGCCAGACGCCACCAGTAAACGCCGTGCGCGCATAATTCTGGACCTCGCCCGGAAACAAGCTGGCGTCGAAATAGGCCCAGAACCAGGCGACGAAGAACATCACTTCAGAGGCGATGAACATGATCATGCCGTAGCGCAGATGCAGCGACACGACGCGCGTGTGATGCCCCTCATGCGCTTCCTTGATGGTGTCGGACCACCAGGCGAACATGGTGTAAAGGACGATGACCAGGCCGATGAAGAACAACCACGGATTGGCAATGTTGTGGCCGAAAAGCGGAAAATCGCCACCCTTGAGATACTGCATCCAGGCGACGCCGCCTATGGCCATGACCAGTGCACCGATGGCCCCAAGGAAGGGCCACGGGCTCGGGTTGACGAGATGGTAGTCATGTTGTGGTTTTGCGTGCGCGTCTGCCATATCAACCCCCGAGATTTGCTTCGGTATCTGGAACTTTGTTGCTGCTGCCTTCGATCGGCGCTGACGACGCAACCGGCTTGCTCTTTTCGACCGGGAACATCGTGTAGGATAGAGTGATCGTCTTCAAGTCCTTCAGTTCCGGCACGTTGACGATGTCGGGATCGACATAGAACATGACCGGCATGTCCAGCGTCTCGCCGGGCTTCAGCGTCGTGTCGGTGAAGCAGAAACACTCGACCTTGTTGAAGTACGGGCCGGCCAACTCCGGTTGCACGTTGAAGGCGGCGCGGCCGGTGACGGAGCGGTCGAACTTGTTGGTCGCGCTATAGTGCGCCTGAACCGTCTCGCCGATCTTGATGACGATGGAGCGGGCCACGGGCTCGAACTGCCATGGAACGCCGGCTGTGTTGGCGTCGAAGCGGATGGTGACGGCGCGGTCGAGCACACGATCGGCATATTGCTGCGTGGCGCGCCTTGTGGTGCCGCCATAGCCGGTCGCCTTGCAGAACATCGCATAGAGCGGCACCGCGGCATAAGCCATGCCGATCATGCCGCCGAAAAAGGCGATGCAGACGCCGGCGACGATGCGGTTGGTGTTCTTCTTCCTGGGGTCGGTGACTGTCTGGCGGTTCATCGTCAGCCTCACATCGATCCGGAATGACCGAACTTCACGATGGTCGCGACGTAGAAGATGACGACAAGCACCGCCAGCGCCAGGCCGATGGCGGCCGAACGATTGCGCCGGGCTTTCTGCTGGCGATCCGTCAACGTGACCAGGTCAAGCTTCTTGTCGACCATGGTCATGCTCCACCGATGGCGAGCGCGCGGCCGACGACGCAGTCGGCAAGGTAGATCGCGAAGATGGCGAACAGATACAGCAGCGAGTAGCCGAACAAAGCCTTGGCCGGCTTCATGACGCGATCGTCGTCCGTCATCTGCAGCACCTTCCAGGCATACCAGACGAAGCCGGCGCCGAGCAGCAGCGCGGCGATGCCGTAAGCCGACGTGGTGAAGCCGAGGATCCATGGCAGCACGCCAACCGGCGCAAGGATCAGCGCGTAGGCGAAGATCTGGCGCCGGGTCGATGCCTGGCCGGCGACGTTCGGCATCATCGGGATGCCGGCTTTCGCATAGTCCTCGGACTTGAAAAGCGCGAGCGCCCAGAAATGCGGCGGCGTCCACAGGAAGATGATCAGGAACAGGATGAGGCTTTCGAGGCTGACCGCCCCGGTCGCGGCAGCCCAGCCGATCACCGGTGGAATGGCGCCCGCGGCGCCGCCGATGACGATGTTCTGCGGCGTCGAGCGCTTCAGCCACATCGTGTAGACGACAGCGTAGAAGAAGATGGTGAAGGCCAGCAGCGTCGCCGACAGCCAGTTGACCAGGACGCCGAGCGTCATCACCGACAGCACGGAAAGCACCAGGCCAAAACTCAGGGCTTCACCGGGCCGGATGCGGCCGGCCGGGACCGGACGTCCGGCGGTTCTGGTCATCACCGCATCGATGTCGGCGTCGTACCACATGTTGAGCGCGCCCGAGGCGCCGGCACCGATGGCAATGGCCAGGATCGCGATCACCGCCAGCAACGGATTGATGGTCACCGGTGCGGCAACCAGGCCGACAAAGGCCGTGAACACCACCAGCGACATGACGCGCGGCTTCAGCAGGGCGAAGAAATCGCCCGCCGTGGCTTCCGACATGCGAAAGCCCGCTTCGTCAATCAATGGGTCGTCGACTAGGGCCATGCGTACTTAAGTCCATCATTCCGTTGACCAAAACCGCCGGACGAGCCGGCGGTTTCGTATTCAAGCTGCCTTACTTGATCTTCGGCAGTTGTTCCCACTGGTGGAAAGGCGGCGGCGAAGGCAGCTGCCATTCAAGCGTCGTGGCGCCCTCGCCCCATGGATTGGCGCCGGCCACCCGCTTCTTCTGGAAGGCCTCGAACACGCCATAGAGGAAGATGGCCACGCCAACGGCCGAAATATACGAGCCGTAGGACGACACCATGTTCCAGCCGGCAAACGCATCCGGGTAGTCGATGGTGCGGCGCGGCATGCCGGCAAGGCCGAGGAAATGCTGGGGGAAGAAGATCAGGTTGACGCCGATGAAGGTGACCCAGAAATGGGTGTTGGCGATGGCGAAGGAATACATGTAGCCGGTCATCTTTGGGAACCAGTAGTACCAGCCGGCGAAGATGGCGAACACCGCGCCGAGCGACAGCACGTAGTGGAAGTGGGCGATGACGAAATAGGTGTCGTGCAGCGAGCGGTCGAGACCGGCATTGGCAAGCTGAACGCCGGTCACGCCACCAATCGTGAACAGGAAGATGAAGCCCAGCGCCCACAGCATCGGCGGCTTCAGCGAAATCGAGCCGCCCCACATCGTCGCGATCCAGGAGAAGATCTTCACGCCCGTCGGCACGGCGATAACCATGGTGGCGAAGACGAAATAGCGCTGCGTGTCGAGCGACAGGCCGGTCGTGTACATGTGGTGGGCCCAGACGATGAAGCCGACCGCGCCGATCGCGACCATGGCATAGGCCATGCCGAGATAGCCGAACACCGGCTTCTTCGAGAAGGTGGAGACGATATGGCTGATGATGCCAAAGCCCGGCAGGATCAGGATGTAGACTTCCGGGTGACCGAAGAACCAGAACAGATGCTGGAACAGGATCGGGTCACCGCCGCCATCCGGCGCAAAGAAGGTGGTGCCGAAGTTGCGGTCGGTGAGCAGCATGGTGATGCCGCCGGCCAGAACCGGCAGCGACAAAAGCAGCAGGAAGGCGGTGATCAGCACCGACCAGGCAAACAGCGGCATCTTGTGCATGGTCATGCCAGGCGCGCGCATGTTGAAGATCGTGGTGATGAAGTTGATCGCGCCGAGGATCGATGACGCGCCGGCAATGTGGATCGACAGGATCGCCAGATCCATCGCCGGTCCGGGCTGGCCGGAGGTCGACAGCGGCGGATAAAGCGTCCAGCCGCCGCCGACGCCGTAGGCGCCAGGCGCGCTCGGCATGAAGGCCGAAGTGATCAGCAGGATGAAAGCCGGCGGCAGCAGCCAGAACGAGATGTTGTTCATGCGCGGGAACGCCATGTCCGGCGCGCCGATCATGATCGGCACCATCCAGTTGGCAAAGCCGCCGATCAGCGCCGGCATGACCATGAAGAAGATCATGATCAGGGCATGCGCGGTGCCGAAGGCATTGTACATGCTCTTGCCGCCATCGATGGCCGCATCGCCGTTCATTCCGTAGACCATCTGCGCCAGGCCGGTGAAGATCTGGATGCCCGGCTCCTGCAGCTCCATGCGGATGACGACCGAAAGCGCCCCGCCGACGATGCCCGCGAAGATCGCGAAGATCAGATAGAGCGTACCGATATCCTTGTGGTTGGTCGAATACACCCACCGGACCCAGCCGTGATACGGCTTGTGGTCGTGATCGTCGTGAGCTGCAGCGTCTGCCATGTTCCGCTCCGTTCCCTGATCTCTTTATGGTCGCGGCGTCAGTTGCCGGCGGCCGCTACCTTGTTTGTGCCATCGACCTCGGCCATCAGCGCCTTGTTGGCGCCGGGCAGGTCGGTCTTGGCTGCTGCCAGCCAGGTCGTGTACTGCGCATCGGAGACGACGCGGATCGCGATCGGCATGAAGGCATGGTCCTTGCCGCAGAGCTGCGAGCACTGGCCGTAATAGAGGCCTTCCTTTTCCGCCTTGAACCAGGTCTCGTTGGTGCGTCCGGGAACCGCGTCCATCTTGATGCCAAACGCAGGCATGGCAAAGGAGTGGATGACGTCGGTTGCGGTGACCAGCACGCGGGTCATGGTGTTGACCGGCACCACCATCTCATTGTCGACGGCGAGCAGGCGTGGGTAGACCTTGCGATCGTCCTTGCCGGCGGCGGCGCGGTCAGCGTCCTGGAGGATCGCTGAGTTGAAGGTAAGCGCCTTGTCGACCTGGTATTCGTAGTCCCAGTTCCACTGATTTCCCGTCGCCTTGATGGTCAGCTTGGCTTCTTCCGGCGGCGTGTATTGCGCGGTCAGCAGCTGGAACGACGGTATGGCGATCAAGAGCAGGACGATGACAGGCCCGATGGTCCAGATCACTTCGATCAACGTGTTGTGGCTGGTCTTCGAAGGGATGGGATTCACGCTCGCACGGAACTTCCAGATGCAATAGGCGAGCAGGAAAAGCACCACGGCGGTGATGATGACGATGAACCAAAGCGTGTAGTTCCCGAACCACTCGATCTGCCGCATCATGTCGGTCGCCGGAGGCTGAAAACCGGTCTCCCACGGCTGGGGCTGAGCCGCATGGGCGGACGCACCGGCAAAGACTGTGGCGGCGGCTGCGCCTGCCAGAGATTTGGCGCTTGCTAGAAAATTGGCGCTAGCTAGGAATTTTCTCATCGCCCTCATCATCTCCCGGTTCCTCGCGATCGGAGCGCAAGAATATCTGATAAAGCCGGGATGGGAATCCCGGACAGTCCCAAGGCTGGTTCAAACCATACTCTATTTGCCTCCGCAAGAAAGGAGCGGAGGAAACCGTGCGGCATTTTTGCGCGCAAGTGCGATAGCGGCCTTTTTGCCTTGCGCGGATCGGGGATGGACGGGCGGCGCAGGCGTGCGGACAGAATGCGCCGGACGGTCGCAATTCGGGCGAATTTGCTAGGGAAAAGCGGATTGTGGCCGCTATCGGGGCAGACCAGCGGCGGTCTCATCCTTTACTTGGCTTTGGCGCGGCTTAAAGTGCCGTGATTCGCAATGGAGCCGTCATGAACGCTTGGCTTTCGGCAGATTTTGGGCTTTCGAGAAACTCTTGGCTTTCGAGAAACTGGACGAAGGTCATCGTTCTCGCCGCCCTCTCTTGCGTCGGCTTGTCCGGCATCAGCCATGCCAATGCCGCGCAGCCAAGCGGCACGGTGCGGTCGACGCATGGGGCGTGGTCGATCATCTGCGACACACCGGCCGGCGCCACGTCGGAACAATGCGTGATGATGCAGAACGTCGTCGCCGAGGACCGTCCCGAGATGGGGCTTTCCGTCGTCGTGCTGCGCACCGCCGACAACAAGGCCGAGATTTTGCGCGTGCTGGCGCCGCTCGGCGTGCTTTTGCCCAACGGACTTGGCCTCAATGTCGACGGCAAGGACATCGGCCGCGCCTATTTCGTGCGCTGTTTCCAGGATGGTTGCTATGCCGAGGTCATTCTCGAAAAGCCGCTGCTCGACACGCTGAAGACCGGCACGTCGGCCACCTTCATCGTCTTCCAGACGCCGGAAGAAGGCATCGGCATTCCCGTCGACCTCAAGGGATTCGCCGACGGTTTCGCCGCCCTGCCTTGAGACTGTTTTGGCCCTGAAACTGCTCGATCCCAACGACTTCGAGATCTTCAAGCGAATTCGCCTGGAGGCGTTGCGCGCTAATCCCGAAGCCTTCGCCAGCAGCCTGGCGGATTGGGAAGGTCTGCCGGACGAGGAGTGGCGACGGCGCCTGACGAACAACCCTGTTGTCGTCAGCTTTAGCGGCGATGAACCTGTCGGCATAATGGGCCTGATGCGACAGCAGGCCGGCAAGATGGCGCACCGCGCCACCATCATCATGGTTTACTTGCGCGACACCGAGCGCGGCGACGGACACGCCATCGCAATGCTCAATCTTTTGCTCGAACACGCCCGCGCATTGGGCATCAGGCAGGTCGAACTGGCCGTAAGCGCGGAAAATCCCGCCGCCATACGATTTTATCAACGCGAAGGTTTTCATGAAATCGGTCGCATCCCTGCCGGCTTTCTTCACGAGGGCCGGGAGATCGACGAAATCATGATGGCGCGGCGCCTGACATAGGCTACGGCTCGGCCAAGCTCGAAAAGGACGACGGTGGCGATCCGATGGTTTCCGGCCGGCTCCAGGGCATGAAATATGTGATCTACTTCTACGGTTGCGATAATCACGAGAAGTGCAAGTCGCTGCAGTTCTCCTCCGGCTACACCGATGCGTTCATGGCCGACCAGGCCAACGAATGGAACAAGAAATATCGCAGGATCAAGGCCTATTCCGGCGACGGATCCAACTTCAAGATGGATGTCAGCTTCATCGGCGGCATCACCAAGGCCAATCTCGAGGAACAGTTCTCGACCTGGGATTCGCTGACCAGCGATATCAAGGATTTCGTGAACCAGAAGTAGCGCGGCCCTGACCGGCCGCCGGCAATCGGCAATATCGATCTTGCCGATTGTCTGGGCGCGGCTTCGCGCCTACATCGTGGGAGACAATTCTTCTTCCCACGAACGGACCTGCCATGAACAGCCTGATCGGCCAATTCGACATTTCCGACGATCGCATCAAGCAGATCGTCGCCGAGACCCTCAACGGCGCCGACGACGGCGAGCTGTTCCTCGAATACAGCGAAAGCGAAGCGCTGATGTTCGACAACGGCCGGCTGAAGACCGCCAATTTCAACACCGACCAAGGCTTTGGCCTGCGCGCTGTTGCCGGCGAAGCCAGCGGCTACGCTCATTCCAGCGATCTTTCGGAAGCCTCGTTGCTACGCGCCGCCGACGCCGTTGCAACGGTCAAGGGTGGCTATTCCGGCACGCTCGCCGCGGCACCCGCGCGCACCAACCGCCATCTCTACGGCGACGAGAACCCGATCCCCTCGCCTTCCTTCGAGGTCAAGGCAAAGCTGCTGCAGGAAATCGATGCCTGGCTGCGCGCCGAGGACCCGCGCGTGCGCCAGGTGACGGCCTCGCTCGCTGCTTCCTGGCAGCATGTCGAGATCGTGCGTGCCGACGGCCAGATGGTGCGTGATATCCGGCCGCTGGTCAGGATCAACGTGTCCGTCATCGTCGGCAATGGCGACCGCCAGGAGAGCGGCTCCTACGGCATGGGCGGACGCAAGGCGTTCGGCGAGTTTCTGGTCGAGGACAGCTGGAAGCACGCGGCCAAGGAGGCACTGCGGCAAGCACTGGTCAATCTCGACGCCATTCCGGCGCCTGCCGGCACCTTCGACATCGTGCTGTCCAGCGGCTGGCCAGGCGTCATGCTGCACGAGGCCGTTGGCCACGGACTGGAAGGCGACTTCAACCGCAAGAAGACATCGGCCTTCGCGGGCCTGGTGGGCCAGCAGGTCGCCGCCAAAGGCGTCACCGTCGTCGACGACGGCACCATGGCCGAACGGCGCGGCTCGCTGACCGTCGATGATGAAGGCACGCCTTCGGCCCGCAACGTGCTGATCGATGATGGCAAGCTCGTCGGCTACATGCAGGACCGCCAGAACGCCCGGCTGATGGGCATGAAGGCCACCGGCAACGGGCGGCGCGAAGGCTATGCGCACCAGCCGATGCCGCGCATGACCAACACCTACATGACCTCGGGCGACATGGAGCCGGACGAGATCATCGCCTCGGTCAAGAACGGCATCTATGCCGTGTCCTTCGGCGGCGGCCAGGTAGACATCACCTCGGGCAAATTCGTGTTCGGCTGCACCGAGGCCTACATGATCGAAAACGGCAAGGTGACGCAGCCGATCAAGGGCGCCATGCTGATCGGCAACGGGCCGGACGCCATGCATCGGGTGTCGATGATCGGCAACGACATGAAGCTCGACAACGGCATCGGCATGTGCGGCAAGGCCGGACAAGGCGTACCGGTCGGCGTCGGCCAGCCGCATCTGAGGATGAACCAGATGACGGTCGGCGGCACCAGGGTTTGAGGATGCCGCCGTGTTCCGGTAACAAGCCTAAATCTCAGCCATACCTTGAAGTGAACACAATCGGCGTTAGGAAATTTAGTAACTGTCTAACTGCCTGGGCCACGTTTCCGCGCAAACGCTGTACCAGCCTTCTCGTTGTGGTGGTGTTGGCAATGCAGCGTTCCCCCGGCGTTCTGGCTTTCCTGCTTGGCTTCGTTTCGTTGATTGGCGCGACATCGCTGCAAGCCAGTCCGGCGGCAGCAGAGTCGACATGGTTCAAGTCGCGATCGACGCAATCTGCCGCCGTTGGCGGAAGCACCAGTGTCCCCTACGGTTGGATCGATTTCTGCCATCGCCGGCCAAAAGAGTGCAAGGTGCCTGCCCTGCCGGCCGCTGATATCAAGCTGACCGCGCAGAACCTGCGCACCCTCAAGCGGGTAAATCAGAAGGCGAACAGCTCCATCAAACCGGTCAGCAATTTCGATCATTGGGGCACGATGATGGACCACTGGGACTATCCGGTGGACGGCAAGGGCGACTGCAAGATCTACGCGCTCTACAAGCGCAAGCTGCTTCTGCAGGCAGGATTCCCGCGGCAGGCGCTGCTGATGACGGTCGTGCGCGACCTGAACAATGAAGGCCACACCATCCTGACGGTGAAAACCGACAAGGGCGATCTTGTCCTGGACAATCTGGTCGATGAGATCAGGCCGTGGAACGCGACGGGCTATTACTTCCTGAAACGCCAGTCGCAGCAGAACCCAAACACCTGGGTGTCGATCAACCAACGGGGCGGCACGCCGAAACGGATGTCGCCAAGCTAGCCTACGGCTAACGCCGCCGTTTCGGCTTCTCCAGCAGCGCCACCGCCTCGACATGCGACGACCACAGGAACTGGTCGATCGGGGTGACGCTCTTCAGCGTATAGCCACCATCGATCAGGATGCGCAGGTCGCGCGCCAGCGTCACCGGATTGCAGGAGACGGCGACGACCAGCGGCACGTCGGAACGGGCGATCTGCTTCGACTGGTCCTCGGCACCGGCGCGCGGCGGATCGAAGACGAGGCCGTCGAAGGCATTCAGCTCCTTGAAGGTGAGCGGCCGGCGGAACAGGTCGCGGCGTTCGGCGGTCACCCGCTTCAGGCCAGAGGCGAAACGAAATCCCCGGTCGAGCGCCGCAAGGGCTGCGGCGTCGCCTTCCACCGCATGAACTTCCGATTTCGCCGCCAGGCGCAAGGCAAAGCTGCCGCACCCGGCGAAAAGATCGGTGACCTTCTTGGCCCGCGACAGATGCTTGCCGACCATATCGGCCATCGCCTGCTCGGCGGCCTGCGTCGCCTGCAGGAAGGCGCCCGGCGGCACCGCGACGGCGATATCGCCAAACATGACCACCGGCTTCTTCGGCTCGACGATGATCTCGTCATCGACCGAAAGCCGGGCCAGTCCTTCGCCGATGACAAAATTGGAAGCGACGCGGCGCTGGTTTTCGCCGAGCTTGCCGGACTCCTGGACCGCGACGTCGAGGCCCGAGCCGGTCACCGTCACTGTCATGCGGAACGATTTGGTCGTGGCGCATACGAGTTCCGCGAGTGCCCTCAGACGATCGAGCGCGGCGACGATCTCGGGCAAGGAGATCGGACATTCCTCGATGGGAATGATTTCCGACGACAGCGCGCGAACGAAACCCAGCTTCATGCCGGCCTCGCTGCGCCGGGCCGTGAAGACGACGCGGCGGCGCGTATGCGGCGCGCATGGCACCAGCGCGCCTACATCGCTGGCTATGCCCTTGCTCTTCAGCGCCTGCACGACCTTTTCGCGCTTCCACTGGTGATAGGCTTCGGCTTCCAGATGCTGGAGGGCGCAGCCGCCGCATTCGGTGAAATGCCGGCAGGCGGGGTCGATCCGCAACGGCGACGTTTCCAGCACCGCCATCAGCGTGGCGCGGTCCTTTTCGCGTGCGGCGGTGACGATTTCGCCGGGCAGCGCGAAGGGAATGAACACCTCGCCGGTTTCGATCTCGGCGACGCCGTCACCCTGGGAGCCTAGTCTTGCGATGGTGAAGCGCGCGCTCATTGGCCGCTCCCCTTGGGATCGCTGCCCTTGGCGTCCTTGATTCCGGCAAGCAGGAACTCGCGGTTGCCGTCGCCGCCTTCGATTGGCGACAGATGCAGTCCGAGTGTGCGCCAGCCGGGGACGCCTTCGAGCCACTCCTGCAGCAGGCCGGCAACACGCGCGGCATCGTAAGGATCTTTCAGCAGCCCGCCCTTGCCGATCGCCTCGCGGCCAGCCTCGAATTGCGGCTTGACCAGGAACACGGCTTTCGCGCCGCCCCTGGCCAGGGCAAGCGCCGGCGGCAGCGCCAGTTTCAGCGAGATGAAGCTGACATCGGAAACGATGAAATCCGGAATGCGACCAGCCAGATCGGTGACCGAGAGTTCGCGAGCGTTCAGCCCTTCGATTGCCGTCACGCGCGGATCGCCTGAAATGTCGGGATGCATCTGGCCATGTCCGACATCGATCGCGGTGACATGGGCCGCGCCGCGTTCGAGCAAGACCTGGGTGAAGCCGCCGGTCGAAGCGCCGATGTCGAGCGCTTCGCTGCCGGTCGGATCGAGGCCGAAATGATCGAGCCCGGCGATCAGCTTCAGCGCCGCGCGCGAAACATAGCCCTGCGCCGGATCGTCGATGGCGATCAGGCATTGCGGCAAGACAGCCTGGCCAGGCTTGCGGGCGACGGTGCCGTCGACCGTCACCGTGCCGCGCTCGACCGCGTCACGGGCGCGCGAGCGGCTGGCGAACAGGCCGCGTGCGACGAGCAGTTCGTCGAGCCGCTGGCGTGTGCTGGCTGGCAGAGGGGAATTCATCGGCCTTCATGGCGAAAGCCGACGATGATGGCAAGCACCTTGGGGCCGATCGGCAATCATCGGTCGACCGTAGCTGTCGATGGGTGTCAGAAGATGGTGCGCGAGACCTGCCGTTCGACGGCCGGCCTCAGACTGTCATTGCTGTCGCCAGAAGCCTGCTTGCGCGGGGGCTCAGCGGGGACGGGTGCCACCGATATGGCGTCCGGAATGACGACGAATTGTAGCCTTTGCTTGTAGGAAAAGCCTCCACGGATGTCGCCGATCTTGCCGGCGACGATGCCCATCACCGCCTTTTCGAGATTGCGATCATAGCGCGTTTCGGCCATGGCCGGTGCGGCGATAGTGGCCGAAATGGCCACGCCGCACAGAAGCGTTCTCATTGTTTTTAACTCCCTGCCTTGGGCACGTTCTAGCAGGGCGCCGTTGAAAAACGGCCAAGAGACACGGTAAGCAAAACAACAAACGGCAACGTAAACAGCGCGTTACGATCGCCAGCCGACAAACCGATTCAGGGCTTTGAGATTTTGATTCAGGCGCGCTGGGCGCGAGCCGTATGTCCAAGCGCGACGAACACGGTGCGCACGATGCCGGCCGCATCCAGCCCGGCATCGGCATACATTTTTTCGGGCTTGGCGTGATCGGTGAACGCATCAGGCAGCACCAGCGGGCGCACCTTCAGGCCGCTTTCCAGCAGCCCTTCATGGGCGAGGAATTGCAGCACGTGGCTGGCAAAGCCGCCGACCGCGCCCTCTTCCACCGTAACCAGCACTTCGTGCGAGCGGGCCAGCCGCCGGATCAGATCTTCGTCGAGCGGCTTGGCGAAACGGGCGTCGGCAACCGTGGTGGAAAGCCCGGCCGCGCCAAGCTCCTCAGCCGCAGCCAAGCAATCCTGCAGCCGCGTGCCGAAGGAGAGCAGCGCAACCTTGGTGCCTTCCCTGACGATGCGGCCCTTGCCAATTTCGAGGATTGAGCCACGTTCCGGCATGTCGACACCAACGCCGTTGCCACGCGGATAGCGGAAGGCGATGGGGCCGTCATCATAGCTTGCCGCGGTGCGCACCATGTGGCGCAGTTCGGCCTCATCGGCCGCCGCCATGACAACAAAGCCGGGCAGCGTCGCCAGGAAGGTGGTGTCGAAGGCGCCGCAATGGGTGGCGCCATCGGCGCCGACGAAACCGGCGCGATCGATGGGAAAGCGCACCGGCAATTTCTGGATCGCCACGTCGTGGACGACCTGGTCGTAGGCGCGCTGCAGGAAGGTCGAATAGATGGCGGCGAAAGGCTTGAAGCCTTCGGTGGCGAGGCCGGCGGCGAAGGTCACCGCATGCTGCTCGGCGATGCCGACATCGAAGACCCTTGTCGGGAACGCCTCGCCGAACAGGTCGAGGCCGGTGCCGTTCGGCATGGCAGCGGTGACGGCGACGATGCGATCGTCTTCACGGGCTTCCTGGACCAGGCTTTCGGCGAAGACCTTGGTGTAGCTCGGGGCGTTGGCCGGCGCCTTGGCCTGTGCGCCGGTGATGACATCGAACTTGTTGACGCCATGATATTTGTCGGCCGCAGCCTCGGCCGGTCCGTAGCCCTTGCCCTTCTGGGTGACGACATGGATCAGCACCGGGCCTTCGCCATTGTCGCGGACGTTCTTCAAGACCGGGATCAGATGTTCGAGATTGTGCCCGTCGATCGGGCCGATGTGATAGAAGCCGAGTTCCTCGAACAGGGTGCCGCCGGTGACGTAACCGCGTGCATGCTCGACCGCCCGGGTGATGGCGCGATCGGCGCGCTTGCCGAGATAGGAGGTCAGCTTCTTGCCGAAATCGCGCAGTCCCAGATAGGTCTTGCCGGAGGCCAGACGCGCCAGATAGGCGCTCATTGCGCCGGTCGGCGGCGCGATCGACATGTCGTTGTCGTTGAGGATGACGATGAGGCGAGCATCGAGCGCGCCGGCATTGTTCATCGCTTCATAGGCCATGCCGGCCGACATGGCGCCGTCGCCGATGACGGCAATGACATTGTTGTGGCCACCGGACAGATCGCGCGCCGCCGCCATGCCGAGGCCGGCGGAAATCGAGGTCGAGGAGTGCGCGGCGCCGAACGGATCGTATTCGCTCTCGGCGCGGCGGGTGAAACCGGACAGGCCACCCTCCTGGCGCAGCGTGCGGATGCGGTCGCGGCGGCCGGTGAGGATCTTGTGCGGATAGGCCTGGTGGCCGACATCCCAGATCAGCCGGTCGTCCGGCGTGTTGAAAACGTAGTGCAATGCCACCGTCAGTTCGACCACGCCAAGGCCGGCGCCGAGATGTCCACCGGTGTGGGACACCACATCGATCAGCTCGGCACGAAGCTCCGCAGCCAGCTGCGGCAGTTCGCTTTCGGCAAGCGTGCGCAGGTCGGCCGGAATGCGGACCTTGTCGAGAAGCGGTGTGTGCAGCGTTGCGTTCACTGTTAAGGGGCCTGCTCAGATATGATGTTCATGCACGTCGATCATGGGCGAAATATGCCTCCGCCCAGCGAATGTAAATGCGTGTCAGTGACGCGGATGGTTCTGATCCAGAGCCTGATCCATCCCAACAGAGCCGGGATGGGGCTCTGTCCTCCTGTTTGACCATGATCTTTTCCGAAAACCGGGTCCCACTTTTCGGGATCATGGTCTTAATTGTCCGGCAACGGAATGAACTCTTCCTCATCTCCAGGAACGATATCGAAGCGGCCTGTCTTCCATTCTTGTTTGGCCTGTTCGATGCGTTCTTTCGACGAGGAGACGAAATTCCACCAGATGTAGCGCGGCGAGCCGAGCGAAGCGCCGCCGAACAGCATGAAATGGGCACCAGTTTCCGACGAGACAATGATCTCGTCGCCGGGCTTGAATACCAATAGCCGCTCGGCCGGGAAGCGATCGCCGGAAATCGAAACCTCGCCTTCCAGCGTGTAGATGGCGCGCTCCTCGGCGTCGGCCGGGATCTTCACACTGGCGCCAGGCGCCAGCCTCAGATCGGAGTAGAGCGTCTCGGAGTCGGCTCTTACCGGCGACCGCAGCCCGGAAAACGCGCCGATGACGACGCGGCCGTTGACGCCTTCGGCGTCGATTTCGGGCAGACGGAGCGCCGCCGTGTTCTCGAACACCGGGTCGACCTCTTCCTTGCCATCCGGCAGTGCCAGCCAGGTCTGCAGGCCGGAGACCGACATCGGCGCGCCGCGCAACTCTTCCGGGGTGCGCTCGGAATGGACGATGCCGCGGCCGGCGGTCATCAAATTCACGTCGCCGGGCTGGATCACCATTTCGGTGCCGAGCGAATCGCGATGCCTGATCTTGCCGTCGAACAGATAGGTGACGGTCGACAGGCCGATATGTGGATGCGGACGGACATCGAGCGCCTGGCCGGCGCGCAGGATGGCCGGTCCCATGCGGTCGAAGAAGATGAACGGCCCGACCAGCCGGCGCTTGGCAGTCGGCAAGGCACGGCGAACCTGAAAACCGCCAATGTCCTTGGCGTTCGGAATGACCATCAGCTCGATCTGGTCGCTGGCGAAGGCGTCACCAGGCTGCGGGTCGTTGCCGGGGAAGAAGCTCATCGGATGTCCTCAGGCAAAGCGCAGTGCCGATTTGGCCTTTGCCTTGGCCGCCACCTCCTCGCGATTGCGCGGATGATGATTGGTTTCCATGGAATGCAGCAGTTCGTGCGCCGACTCGGCAATCGCCTCGACGGCACGGTCGAAGGCCGCCTGATTGCGCTGCGAGGGCCGCGTCGTTCCGCTTAGTTTGCGCACGAACTGAAGCGCGGCGTCGCGGATCTCGTCATGGGTTGCCGGCGGATCGAAATTGAACAGGGTCTTGATGTTTCTGCACATGCTTGAACTCCTTACCTGCTTTCTCTGCCCGCCCCGATTTTACAACCTATTCCGCGTCGAGTGGCTCGGTGCCAACCGGCTTGCCGTCGCGCGACAGCCTGATCTTCTCGACCTTGTCCTCGGCCGCCTTCAGCAACCGGTCGCAATGCAGCTTCAGCGCCTCGCCGCGCTCATAGATCTTGATCGACTGGTCGAGCGGCACGTCGCCGCGTTCCAGATCATCGACGATCTTTTCCAATGCGTCGAGTGCCTGCTCGAAGCTCATCGCCTTGACGTCTTCGTTCACTTCGCCAGCCATCCTCTATCCTTTCATCAGTCGCCCGACGTGGGCGGCGACCGAAAATGCCAGTCCCTGCAGATCGTAGCCGCCCTCGAGCAGGCTGACGAGGCGGTTGCCGCTGTGACGTGCAGCGCGCTCGAGCAACTGGCCGGTCGCCCAGTCGAAATCGTCCTCGGTCAGGTTGATCTGTGCCAGCGGATCGCGATGGTGCGCGTCGAAGCCGGCGGAAATTATGATCAGGTCGGGCGCGAAATTGTCGAGCGCCGGCAAAACCCGCGACAGGAAGGCATCGCGGAACACCTCCGAGCCAGTCTCCGGCGCCAGCGGCGCGTTGACGATGTTGCCGGCGCCGGTTTCGCCCTTGGCGCCGGTGCCGGGGTAAAGCGGCATCTGGTGCGTCGAACAGTAGAGCACCGACGGATCGTCCCAGAAAATATCCTGCGTGCCGTTGCCGTGATGCACGTCCCAGTCGACGACGGCGACGCGCTCGACGCCGTGTTTGTTCTGCGCATAGCGGGCGGCAATCGCCGCGGTGTTGAACAGGCAAAAGCCCATGGCCGTGGTCTTTTCGGCATGGTGGCCGGGCGGCCGCGCGGCGACAAAGACGTTGTCGGCACGGCCCTGGAAGACATCGTCGACGGCGGCGTTGGCGGCACCGATGGCCGTCACCGCGGCCTGCCAGCTTTTCGGGCTGGCGCTGGTGTCGGCATCGATCGAGATGATGCCGGTCTCGGGTATGGCGGCGCGGACGCGGGCGACGAAATCCTGGGGGTGGGCGTAGAGGATGGTGGCTTCGTCGCCTTCCGGCGCCTTGACGCGATCGAGCGCGGCAAAGGCCTCGTCGTCGAGCACGCGCTCGATGGCGCGCAAGCGGTCTGGCCGCTCCGGGTGACCGGGCGGTGTCAGGTGTTCGAGGAAGATCGGGTGGGTGTAGAGCCTTGTGACCATGTCCCGATATAGGCGCGCCCGGCCGCTTTGACCATGTTTTCACGCCCGGAAAGGGCGACGGTCAACAGGGTTTAGCTGTTGGGCGTCGGCTGGGTCCAGCGCGAGCCGCCGAACGAGGCCAGTGCCTTGTCCTTCAGTTCCCTGAACTTCGACGACGCCTCGGCCAGCCGCCGGTCCCAGTCGGGGTTCGGCACCTGGCCCTGGATGGTCTTGAAATAGACCTGCATCAGGCAAGCGATGGCAAAGGGTTCGATGAAGGCGGCCTTGAAGGCCCAGGCGAAGACGATGGCGAGCACGAAGGCCCAGCCTGCGAGTTGCCCCGGCATGAGGTACAGAATGGCGCCGGCCGGTGCCAGCATCAGCAGGAAGATGACCAGGGACACACCCCACATGATCACCGCCAGCCAGACGGCGTTCTTGACCATGGTCTTGCCGTTCTGCGCGTAGAGCACGACCCCTTGCCGCGCCGTCTCAAAGGGTGAGGCGGAATTGATGCGGATGTTGTAGCCGAGGATGATCTCGTCGACATAGGTCAGCGACAGGCGGATGACGGTGTTGATGAAACTGACCAGGCCGCTCAAGCCGGGAATGGGCAGGAAGGCGGCAATGCCGCCGATCAGGCCGGTGATGGCGCGGATGGCGCCCTTGACCAACTGGTCGAGCACGAAAAGGATGTTGGCTTCGGCAAAACGCTGAGTCACGACTTCCCTGGCATAGGCGATCTGGCTCTGGCCGCCGGGGACGTCGCGGCCGTCGATCAGGTGGACCATCACCGCGATATGGCCGGCCTTGACGATGTAGAGGATGTATTCGCGGATCCAGTAGACGGCGATCGAAACGACGCCGATACCGACCACGCCGCCCCACAGGGCAAACGACATCGGCCCGTCAGGATCCGTCGAGATATGGCCGACGCCATAGCCGACGCTGGCACCAGTACCGGTCGCCACGATGTAGGCCAGCGTGATGCCGAAATAGACGATCATGCGAAAGACGATGAAGGGCCATGTCCTGATCATGATGGACACCGACCTGCCGATCTCGAAATCCCACATGTCCCGAATCTCCCCTCAGAGATGGTCGCAGAGGATGAACTCAGGCGGGCGATTGTCAATCTCGGGCCGACCGGCGACTGCCAATTATCCCGGCAAATCGCCAGTTCGCTTGAGCAGCCCTTCCAGAAGGATGTTGAAGGCCTTCACCGCCTTTTTCGACGTGGCTTCGGGATCGTCCGAATTTGCGATCCACTGCGCCGCATGCAGCGAGGCGCCACTGATCAGCCTTGCCGCAGCTTCGGCATCGACGCCGACGATGGTTCCCTCGTCGCTCAGCCTTTGAAGGTTCTCCGTCATCAAGCGGATGCATTCGTTCTGGCTCGGCCATTGCGAAGGATCGCCAAGCACCGCCGGCCCGTCGCGCAACACGATGCGCTGGATTTCCGGCTCCAGGGCCATTTCGATATAGGCCGTGCATTCATCGACAAAGCCGCTCCAGAGCGTGTCCGCTTTGGCTGAAACGACTTTCAGCCGGGCGAACATTTCAGCGTCGATCTCGGCGATCACCGCCTGCAGCAGTCCCCTCTTGTCGCCGAAATGATGATAGAGCGCGCCGCGCGTCAGCCCGGCCGATGCGGTGAAATCATCCATCGAGGCCTCGGCATAGCCGACGGTGCCAAAAGCCTGGCGCGCGGCCGCCACCAGCTTGGCACGCGTCTCTGCGATCATCTCCTTGCGGGGTCTGTGCATGGTTCTGGCCCTACTGACATACGCTGCGTATGCCAATTGACATACGTGGCGTATGCTCTATTTAACAATCATACGCCACGTATGTAATTGTCGAACCTGCCTTTGTCGAGGAGCCAGACCATGCAAAACCCCTATTCGGAAATCTTTCGCGCCCCTGGCGCCAAAGGCTTCGCCGCCGCTGGCTTCGTTGCCCGACTGCCGATCGCCATGGCGCCGATCGGGATCGTCGCCATGCTGTCGCAGACACATGGCGAATACTGGCTGGCCGGCGCCGTCTCGGCGACATACGCACTGGCCAACGCATTTCTCGCGCCGCAGATATCAAGGCTGGTGGATCGCCTTGGCCAGACCCGCATTGTCGTGCCGACCACGGTCCTTTCGGTGCTCGCCTTCGTGATCCTGATCGCGGCGGCCAATCAACACTGGCCGATATGGACGCTGTACGTGTCGGCGCTGCTCGCCGCCGCCATGCCCAGCATCCCGGCAATGGTGCGCGCGCGCTGGACCGAGTTTTTTCGCGATCGCCCCGAGATGAACACCGCGTTCGCCTTCGAATCGGCGGCGGACGAACTGGTCTATGTCGCAGGCGCATCGCTATCGGTGGGCCTGAGCGTCGCCCTGTTTCCGGAAGCGGGCATGCTGGCGAGCACATTGTTCCTCGCCTTCGGCTCGATGGCCTTCATCCTGCAGCGCTCGACCGAGCCACGGGTGCGACCGGTGGGACAAGGTTCGCGCGGCTCGGCAATCCGCCTGCGCGCGGTTCAGATCATCACCTTCGCCCTGATCTTCATCGGCGCCACCTTCGCGACCACGGAAGTGAGCACCGTGGCGATCACCAAGGCGCTTGGCCTGCCGGGCGCCGCCAGCCTCGTCATCGGCGTCTACGCGCTGGGATCGTTCGTCGTCGGCATCATCATCGGCACGCTGAGCCTGAGAACGCCGCTGCAGCACCAGCTTGCCATTGCCGTCGCCGTCATCGCGCTCACCACGCTGCCGCTGCTGGTTGCCGACACGGTGCCGCTGCTGGCGCTGGCGGTCTTCGCCAGCGGCTTAGCAATCTCGCCGACCTTCATCACGGCATTCGGCCTGATCGAGCGGCACGTGCCGGAGGCGATGCTGACCGAGGGCATCACCTGGGTCACCACCGGCATCGGCATCGGCATGGCGCTGGGTTCCTTCGCCGCCGGCGCGGTGGTGGATGCGTTCGGGGCGCAGAACGGGTTCTGGGTTTCGGTCGCGTCGGGCGGGCTGGCGCTGACAACTGTGCTGCTCGGCATGCGCAGCCTGGCCACCGATGGATGCGAGTTGGACGGATGCGAAGCTGCAATTCCGGCCGAGTGAGAGCCAGGGTATGTTGAGATTCGGGTCAGGCCGAGCCGAAAATGATGGGTTTCGAGAACCGGCGCGCAGCGGACTTTCAGGTCCGTGAGCACCGGAAGCGCAGAAAGCCATCGTTTGCAGGCCGGCATCACCTGAATATCGACATACCCTAGAGAATCTCGGTCTTGGCGATATGGATGCCAAAGCCTTCGAGGCCGACATAGTGGCGCTCGCGCGAGGCGATCAGGTTGATTGAGGAAATGCCGAGATCCTTCAGGATTTGCGCACCGAGGCCGATCTCGCGCCATTCGTTTTCGCGGCGGCGCGCCTCTTCGTGATCCTCGCGATCGGTGGGTGCGGGCCGCTTGCGCTCCTGATGGGCGACGCCGACCGAGCCCTCTCTGAGATAGACGATGACGCCGCGCTTGCGCTCGCCCATCGCTTGCATGATGCCGTCGAGCTTGTGGCTGGTACCGAACACGTCGCTGACAACATCCTCGGAATGCAGCCGCACCGGCACATCCTCGCCGTCGCGGATGTCGCCGAAGACGATCGCCACATGGTGCATCGAATCCCAGGGCAGCGTGTAGGTGAAGACCTGCGCCTTGCCACCGGGCGTGTCGATGTCCGAACAGGCGACACGCTCGACCAGCGTTTCCTTGCGCTGGCGGTAGGCGATGAGGTCGGCGACCGAAATCTGCTTCAAACTGTGCTTTTCGGCAAAGGCCTGCACCTGCGGGCCGCGCATGACGGTGCCGTCATCGTTGACCAGCTCGGAAATGACGCCGACCGGCGGCAGGCCGGCGAGCTTGCACAGGTCGACCGCGGCTTCGGTATGGCCCGAACGCATCAGCACGCCGCCTTCGCGGGCGATCAGCGGGAAGATGTGGCCGGGGCGGACGAAATCGGAGGCGCCTACATTGCCGTTGGCGAGATTGCGCACGGTCAGCGTGCGGTCGTCGGCCGAAATGCCGGTCGTGGTGCCGTGCTTGAAATCGACGCTGACGGTGAAGGCGGTGGTGTGGGCCGAATCATTGTCGGCAACCATCGGCGACAGGTTGAGCCGCTTGGCCTCCTCGCGCGGCATCGGCGTACAGACGATGCCGGAAGTGTTGCGGACGATGAAGGCCATCTTTTCCGGCGTGCAATGGACGGCGGCGACGATCAGGTCACCCTCGTTCTCGCGCCCGTCATCGTCCATGACGACGACGATCTCGCCGCGTTCGAAGGCGCGCAAGGCTTCGACAATCTTCTTCTGGTCGTAAGGCATGTCGTCCCGCTTCCGCTGGCAAGGTTGAAGGTCAAACGCGTCCGGTCTGGCCGCGATGACGCAGATAGTGATCGGCAATGGCGCAGGCAACCATCGCCTCGCCGATCGGCACGGCGCGGATGCCGACGCAAGGGTCGTGGCGGCCCTTGGTCATGATCTCGACGTCGTTGCCGTCCTTGTCGATCGATCTGCGTGGGGTCAGAATTGAAGACGTCGGCTTGACGGCAAAGCGCGCGATGATCGCCTGGCCGGTCGAGATGCCGCCAAGAATGCCGCCGGCATTGTTGGACAGGAACACCGGCTTGCCGTCATTGCCCATGCGCATCTCATCGGCATTCTCTTCGCCGGTGATGCGGGCGGCCTCAAAACCGTTGCCGATCTCGACGCCCTTGACGGCGTTGATCGACATCAGGCCCGAAGCGATATCCTGGTCGAGCTTGGCGTAGATCGGCGCGCCAAGGCCGGCCGGAACGCCGTCTGCGACAATCTCAATGACAGCGCCGACCGAGGAACCCGCCTTGCGAATGCCGTCGAGATACTGGGTGAAGACTGCGACCGAGGCCGGATCGGGGGTGAAGAACGGGTTTTCGGCATCGCCGATGAAATTCCAGTTCCAGTTGGCGCGGTCGATCGATTTGATGCCCATCGATACCAGCGCGCCGCGCACCACCATGCCTGGCACTACCTTGCGGGCAAGCGCGCCCGCCGCCACACGCGCGGCCGTCTCGCGGGCCGAGGAGCGGCCGCCGCCGCGATAATCGCGTAGACCGTATTTGGTTTCGTAGGTGTAGTCGGCATGGCCCGGCCGGTACTGGCGGGCGATCTCGCCATAGTCCTTGGAGCGCTGGTCGACATTGTCGATCTGCATCGACACCGGCGTGCCGGTGGTGATCATCGTCTCGCCATCCTCATCGAGGATGAAGCCGGACAGGATTTTCACCTCGTCGGGTTCACGACGTTGGGTGACGAAACGCGACTGGCCCGGGCGGCGCTTGTCGAGATCGGCCTGGATTTCGGCACGGGTGAAGCGGATGCCGGGCGGACAGCCGTCGACGACGCAGCCGAGCGCCGGGCCATGGCTTTCGCCCCAGGTGGTGACACGGAAAAGATGGCCAAACGTGTTGTGAGACATGGAAGACAGCCCTGCCCGGCATCGGAGCCGGCTCAAGCCTGCCTTCTATTGGCGTTTTCCACAGGGGTCAAACTGTGATCTGGCGGATTTAGTTTTGACACATTCGGTTGGTTTCTGCTCTGTTCCATTCACCCGTTGGACACTCGCCGCCATCGTGCCGGCGCAATGACAAGAGGACGATGATGCGTAGCCTGATTGGCGCTGTTGCCGCCGTGTTGCTGATTTCCACCGCCGCCTATGCCGGCCAGACCGAAGGCCTGATCAAGACGATCGACAAGGACGCGCTGACGCTGACGCTGGAGGACGGCAAATCCTACAAGCTGAACGCTGAAACCGATCTCGATGCACTGAAGCCGGGCATGGATATCGTCATCGCCTATGACGTGAGCAATGGCGAGAATGTCGTCACCGACATGGAACTGCCGGATACCGAGTAAGATTTTCCGACACCAGCCTTTGCAAGGCGCTTGCGCCATTTTGGAACGGCTGAGCCTTCGTCTGTCATCACCCCGTTTCGACTCCCGGCGCTGAAGCGCTTGGGTAAAGGCTGACCCTTGCCAGCGCCGTTTCTTGGGCGCAATCTCAGTTCGCAGATAAAGCCACGGTGGATTTCGACCACCATCAGAAGATCGGCGATGGGCCCGAACAATGTGCAGCGACTGCAAGCGCAAAGGGGTCGACCGGAGGGATTTTCTCAAGGTCGGCTCGGGGCTCGTCGCGATCGGTTTTGGTGGGGTTTCCTGGTCGGCACGCGCCGCAGAAGCTGCGCCCGCACTGCCCCCCGATGAAGCGCTTGCTGCGCTGAAATCCGGCAACGAACGCTACGTCAGCCACCCGGAACTCTGCTCGATCGACCTTGCCGCGCAGCGGAACGCAGTCGCCGCACATCAGGCGCCCTGGGCCACGATCATCAGTTGCGCCGACAGTCGCGTTCCGCCGGAGTTGATCTTCGGCGGCCACGGCATTGGAGAACTGTTCGTCGCCCGCAATGCCGGCAATCTCGTCGACACAGCCACGCTCGGCACGGTCGAATACGGCGCGGCGGTGCTCGGCTCGCCGTTGATCGTCGTCCTCGCGCACACAAGCTGCGGCGCCGTCAAGGCGGCTTGCGACGTGATCGCCAAGAACGCCACCTATCCGGGCGCGATCGGCCCAATGATCGAACCAATCCTGCCGGCGGCGATCGCCGTGCAAAGCGAAAAGGGCGATTTCGTCGACAACGCCGCCAAAGAGAGCGCGCGCAGGACCGCGCGGCGGCTGACCGTTTCGAGCAAGCTGTTGGCCGGTCTCACCGCGGCGGGGACGCTAAAGATCGTCGCGGCGATCTATGACCTACAAACGGGTGAGGTGACCTACATCGATTGACAGCTACAGCCACTCCAGGCTCCGGCCATCCAGCCGGAGCAGCCGATCTTGAGGCACGTCCATCCTGACCGCCTCTTGCGCGGACATCCCCAGCACCAGACGGAACAGCGCGCGCACGACACCGCCATGGGTCACACAGACCGTGTTGCGATCGAGCGCTTCGAACCACGGCTTCACCCGCTCGAGCAGCATCTGGTAGCTTTCGGCGCCATCGCCGGGCGGCTGGAAGTTCCATTTGTCGAGGCTGCGCGCCTTGGTCGAGCCGGGATCCCTGGCTTCAAGTTCGGCAAAGGTGAAACCCTGCCAGTCGCCGAAGCTCAACTCGACCAGGAGCGGCTCGGTGCGATAGGCGTGCGGATCGAGCTTCATCGCCGCGCGGATGCGCTCCATCGTCTCGCGCGTACGGCGCATCGAACTGGCGACAAAGTCGAAATCCTCGGGGTCGCGGACCAATTCAGCCAGCCGTTCGCCGTTTCGCGTCGCCTGCTCGCGGCCGCACGCATTGAGATCGGTGTCGGCCTGCCCTTGCAGCCGGAACTCGGCATTCCACTGCGTCTGGCCGTGGCGCACGATGTAGACGAGCGGATACATCAGGTCTTTCGGAGATACGTCGTTCAGGCGGAGGCGGAGGGCTAGTCCTTGACGGTCGAAATATCCGGTGCGTCGACCGCCTTCATGCCGACGACATGATAGCCGGAATCGACATGATGGATCTCGCCGGTGACGCCGCGCGACAGGTCGGACAGGAAATAGACGCCGGAATCACCGACCTCCTCCTGCGTCACCGTCTGCTTTAGCGGCGAATTGTATTCGTTCCACTTCAGGATGTAGCGGAAGTCGCCGATGCCGGACGCGGCAAGCGTCTTGATCGGCCCGGCGGAGATGGCGTTGACGCGGATCTTCTTGCCGCCAAGGTCGACGGCGAGATAGCGCACGCTGGCTTCCAGCGCCGCCTTGGCGACGCCCATGACGTTGTAATGCGGCATCACTTTTTCGGCACCATAGTAGGTCAGCGTCAGCAGCGAGCCGCCATCGGTCATCAGCGGCTCGGCGCGCTTGGCTATAGTGGTGAAGGAAAACACCGAGATGTCCATGGTGCGCAGGAAATTGTCGCGCGTCGTCTCGACATAGCGGCCGGTCAGCTCGTCCTTGTCGGAAAAGGCGATGGCGTGGACGAGGAAATCGAGCTTGCCCCAGTGCCTGGCGATGTCGGCGAACACCGCATCGAGGCTTGCCGGATCGGTGACGTCGCAATGGCCGGCGACATGGGCGTTGAGTTCCGCTGCCAGCGGCTCGACGCGCTTCTTGAACGCCTCGCCCTGATAGGTCAGCGCGATCTCAGCGCCATGGTCGACGCAGGCCTTGGCGATGCCATAGGCGATCGACCTGTTGTTCGCGACGCCAAGGATAAGCCCGCGTTTGCCGGCCATAATGCCCTGTCCACCCGCCATGTGAGCGCTCTCCGCAAGATTTTCTGCTTTGTGGAGAGAGCCTATCGCACAGGCACAGAGTCCCTTCAAGCGCACAAAACCGACAGTTCGGGGGACAAAACGCCGGCTCTAGCCTTTTCGGCCGCGCATCAGCGCCTCGAGTTCGCTGTCGCCGCCCTCCGGCAGCATCAGCCGCACATGGGCATAGAGATCGCCGTGACCACCGGCTTTTTCCGGCAGGCCACGGCCCTTCAGCCGCAAAACCTTGTCCGAGCTCGACCAGGCGGGAACGTTGACCGCCAGCTTGCCGGTCGGCGTCTCGACCGGCACCTTGGCGCCCAGCACCGCATCGGCCAGCGCCACCGGCAGGTCGGCATGCAGGTCGCGGCCCTCGACACGGTAGCGCGGATGGCGACGGATGTGGATCTTGACCAGCGCATCGCCCGGCTGCCCCGGCCCTTGCTCGCCTTGCCCCTTCAGCCGGATGGTCTGGCCGTCCTCGACGTAGGTGGGCAGCTTGACCGCGACCTTGCGGCCGTCAGGGAACATCGCCGTGACCTTCTCGGCGGTCGCCGCTTCCTCGATGGTGACGTCAAGCGTCACGTTGAGGTCGGCGCCGGTCGGTGCCTGGCGGCGATCGCCCGCGCCGGGGCCGCGCTGCCCCGAGAAGGCATCGCCAAAGATCTGGCTGAAGATGTCGCTGTTGCCGTCGAACGGATCGCCGCCCGGACGCCCCGAGCGAAACTCGAATCGCGAGCCGCCCGCGCCGCCTTGCTGGCGGCGAAAGCCGCCGAACGGATCGCCGCCACCGCCCGCCGCACCCTCAAAGCCCTGAAAACGCGGCTTGCCATCGCCGTCGATCTCGCCGCGATCGAAAGCGGCGCGGTTCTTCTCGTCGCCGACGATCTCGTAAGCCTGGTTGGCAGCGGCAAAACGGTCCTTCGCCTTGGGATCATTCGGATTCTGGTCCGGATGATGCTTCTTGGCGAGTTTGCGGTACGCCGATTTTATGTCCTTGGCCGATGCGTTCTTGGCAACGCCCAGCACCTCATAGGGGTCGCGCATGATTCCTGCCTGCAAGAAGGGTGAATTTACAGTCGTCTTTTATATGCGTCTGTATAGGAAGAAATTCCAGTGCCGTGAACCTGATATCGACGCGAATCTCAGAGCGCCTTGAAGTCCTGCACGCGCCAGGCGCCGGCGCCGGCCAGGCACACTTCGCCCTGGAACATCGCGACGCCATCGAAGCTTTCGCGCGAGGCTTTGAAGCGGCGGCAGGTCTGGCCGTTGTCCTCGAGTTCGACCAGCTCGGTGATCGAACCGCGCGACCCGGTGCCGGAATTCGCCCAGGGCACGGCCTGTCCGGCAAGTTCCTCGATGTCGGCGGAAGACACGGCGTTGCGGATCGTGGTCTGGTCGGAAGCGCGATCCTGATCGAGCGGCGCGGTCGGGTCAGGCGCACTTGAGGTGAGGAGCGAACGGTCGACCTCGGCCTTTTCGAGGCTGAAGCCGCCTGCCCCGCAAGCGGCGAGCGGCAAAGCAGTCGCCACGATCGCAACCCTCATGATCGCAGCGTTGACGCTGGCCGAAGCGATAACGCTCCATTGCCTGCTGTCAAAAGCTTGCGCGATACGCGACAATCGGCAATCTCCCCCAGCCAGCGACAGAATTTGGGAAAACTATGAGCGACTCAGAGTTAACAAGCGGTGACTTTACCGAGGCCGGCGAACCTTTCCGCCTCTTTGCCGCATGGCTGGACGATGCGACGAAGAGCGAAGTCAACGACCCCAACGGCGTGGCGCTGGCGACCGTCGATGCCGATGGCATGCCGGATGTGCGGATGGTGCTGCTCAAGGGGTTCGATGAGGAGGGGTTTGTCTTCTACACGAATTTCGAGAGCGCCAAGGGCCGCGAGATTCTTGGCAGCATGAAGGCGGCTATGTGTTTCCACTGGAAATCGCTGCGCCGGCAGGTGCGCATCCGCGGGCCGGTGGAGATCGTCAGCGACGCGGAAGCCGATGCCTATTACGCGACGCGTCCGCGCGGCAGCCGCATCGGTGCCTGGGCCTCGAAACAGTCGCGGCCGCTGGAAAGCCGCTTCGCCCTGGAAAAGGCCGTTGCCGAATACACGGCGCGCTATCCGATCGGCGAGATACCTCGGCCAAAGCACTGGTCGGGCTTCCGCATCGTGCCGCAGACGATCGAGTTCTGGCACGACCGGCCGTTCCGGCTGCATGACCGCGTCGTCTTTTCCCGCTACGCCAGGGGCGGCTGGGACAAGACCAGGCTTTATCCCTGAGAAAACAGGCTCAGGCTTTTTTTCGCGTCATGAAGGCGGTTAGGGCAGCGCGCGCCTCGTCGGATTTGAGCCGCTCGCGGAAATGGGCGCTCTCTTCGCCGATGCGGGCGACAAGGTCTTCACGCGAACCGCGCATCAGGTCGCGGGCAATCTTCAGCGCCTGCGGCGGCTTGGCCGCGATCTGGCCGGCAGCGGCGAGAACCGAAACCTCGAGCGCGTCTTCCTCGACCACTTCGTAGATCAGCCCGGCGGCTTTTGCCCGTTCGGCCGAAAAACCCTCGCCGAGCCCAAGCAGCGCGAAGGCGCCCTGGCGCCCCAGTATCTGCGGGGCGAGCAGGCTGGAACCCGCCTCGGGCACCAGGCCGAGATCGACGAAGGGCGTGCGGAAGACCGTGCGCGGCGTGGCGAAGGTGAGGTCGCAATGAAGATTGAGCGTGGTGCCGATGCCGACGGCGATGCCGTCGACGCCGGAGACTAGAGGTTTTTCCACCTTGGCCAGCGCCATCAGGAAATCCCAGACCTCGGTGCCGCCGTCGCCGCCAGTGGCGACGACCAGGAAATTGGCGAGGTCATTGCCGGCCGAGAAGGCACCGGGAACGCCGAGGAAGACATGAACGCGGACCGCCGGATCGGCATCGCCCGACGCCAGGGCCGCCGACATCGTCGCGTACATGGCGCGCGTCAGCGCGTTCTTCTTGTCCGGACGGTTCATGCGGATGATCTGGATGGCGCCCTGGCGCTCGACGAGAATATGGTCTGTCACGGTCTTTTTTCCCTGGTGAACGTCAAGCGGAGAATTCAGGCGGAGATCAACGTCTGGCCGGCAAGAGCAAGGCTTTCGGCGCCGTCGAGAATGCGTGCCTTCAAAGCATGTGTCTCGCCGAGCAGGTTTTCGGCGAAGAAGCGGCAAAGGGCGATGCGGTTCTGGTCGGCAAGCCCGCCCCGCGCCAGATAGGCGCCGCCGGCGGCAAGCGAGATCAGCCTGAGATAGGGCGTGGCGCCGGCAAGCGCTGCGTCGTTCTGTCCATCGGCCGTCAGCTGCTGCAGAAAGCGCGTGGCTTGCGTGAGATCCTCGAGCGCCTGGTCGAGCATATCGGCGGTGCGGCCAAACCCCTCAAGGTTGGAGGTCCGTACCGCATTAGCGACAGCTGCCAGTTCGGCGATGTAGCCGTGCACATGCTCGCCGCCGCCGAGCGGCAGTTTGCGCGCCACCAGATCAATCGCCTGGATGCCGTTGGTGCCTTCATAGATCGGGGCGATGCGGGCATCGCGATAGAGCGCTGCCGCACCCGTCTCCTCGATGAAACCCATGCCGCCATGCACCTGGACGCCAAGCGAAGCGACGTCGACGCCGACATCGGTGGAAAAGGCCTTGGCCAGCGGCGTCAACAGATTGGCGCGGTCGCGCCAATGCGTCGCCGCGTCGCCGGTGGACACGCGCGCGCTGTCGATGGCATGGGCGCAGGAATAGCTGATAGCGCGCGCAATCTGCGTCAGCGCCTTCATGGTCAAAAGCGTACGCTGCACGTCCGGGTGATGGACGATCGGCGCCATGCCGGCGCCGTTGTAAGTTGCGGCTTTGCCTTGCCGGCGGTCATTGGCATAGGCGATCGCCTTCTGCGTCGCGGCTTCGGCGACTGCGACGCCCTGCATGCCGACGCAAAGCCGGGCATTGTTCATCATGGTGAACATGCAGGCGAGGCCCTTGTTCTCCTCGCCGATCAGCCAGCCGATGGCGCCGGGCGTCGTGCCCTGGAAACCATCGCCATAGATCATGGTGCAGGTCGGCGAAGCATGGATGCCCAGCTTGTGCTCGAGCCCGGAGCAGAAGACATCGTTGCGGGCACCGAGCGACCCATCGTCGCCAACCAGGAATTTCGGCACCAGGAACAGCGATATGCCGCGCGTGCCAGCGGGTGCATCGGGCAGCCGCGCCAGCACCAGATGGATGATGTTGTCGGTGAAATCGTGCTCGCCATAGGTGATGAAGATTTTCTGGCCGAAGATGCGATAGGTGCCGTCGCCGACTGGCTCGGCGCGGGCGCGCAAGGCAGCGAGGTCGGAACCCGCCTGCGGCTCGGTCAGGTTCATCGTGCCCATCCATTCGCCGGACACGAGTTTGGCCAGATACTTCGCCTTCAGCGCATCGGAAGCATGTTTATCCAGCGCCTCGACCGCGCCCATGGTCAGCGTCGGGCCGATGCCGAAGGCCATGGCGGCGGAGTTCCACATTTCGAGCGCGGCGACACCGAGCATGGTCGGCAGCGCCTGGCCGCCAAACTCCTCAGGCCCCGACAGCGCGTTCCAGCCGCCGTCGATCCAGTGGCGATAGAGCGCCTTCCAGCCGGGCGGCATGGTAACGGCGGCGCCCTTCAGCACCGCACCTTGCTCGTCGCCGATCTTGTAGAGCGGCGCCACCTCTTCGCTGGCAAAGCGGCCGGCCTCGGCCAGGATGGCGTCGACAAGGTCTTCGCCGAGATCGCCGAAGGTGCCGGCATCGAGCGCCGGCTTGAGGCCGGCGACGTGCTTCAGCGTGAAGGCAATGTCCTCGACCGGTGCCTTGTACATGCCGCTTGCTCCTCCCAACTTTGCGGGCCGACCCTAGGGCCAGCGCGGCCGCAAAACCATCCGCCTTTGGGCGGTCTCCCATCTTCTTTTTACGTAAACGTCAAACTTTGTCACGCGGATTTTGCACTGAACTTCGTCATCCACGGGCGGAGCGGAAGCGAAGCGGACGCGCAGACCCGAGGAGACCTTGCGCGCAGGGCGCAGCGGAGCAGAATTCTGGACCGTGGCAATGCTTCGAAGTCGCGGCATGGATTCTATGGTCTGCCGCGTCGCTTCGCTCCTTGCTTCGCCATAGAATGACGAAATCGCGAGAGCTTTGGGCCAATCTCCCCCACGAGGGGGAGATTGGATGGTCACGCCCGCTTTCGCCAATCCGACCCAAAAGCATTTCCTTAACCATAGCGGTTCACCATCGGTGTTTGGTCAGCGGGGACACCCTGTTTGAAAACGCCGGCGCATCTTTTTCGCCGCTCAGCGCTCGCTCTCGCGGCGATGGTGGCGCTGACACCGGGCGCACAGGCCTCGGATTTCTCCGAGCCGTGGAAGAGTGCCGACCGCGCGCTGGTGATCGACGCCTACGAATACAATTCCATCGACTGGGCGCAAATGGCCACCGATAAGCGCGTCGTCGGCTTCATCAACAAGGCCTCCGACGGCTTGCCGCCGCCCTATTTCTGCTCCGGCGACGAGACCGAGGTGCGGCTCTGCAAGACGCTGTGGAAACGCTATGCGGTGACCCGCGAGCTGTTCCAGACGCGCAAGGTGGTGGCCAAGGCGCTCGGGCTGAAATGGGGCGCCTACCACCTCGCCCGCCCCGGCAATCCGGTCGATCAGGCCAACAGTTTCATCGATTTCGCCGAACCGGCGCCGGACGACCTGATGGCCCTGGATGTCGAGGGCAACGACCCGACGCAATGGATGTCGCTCGAGGATGCCGAGGAGTTCGTGCGCCAGGTGCATCGGCGCATTGGCCGCTTCCCGGTGCTCTACACCAACGGCAAGACAGCCCAGTACATCGCTGACAACCGCTACAAATACCGGCTGCTGTCGCGGCTGCCGCTCTGGTACGCGCGCTACAAGCCGGACATCGACGTGCATTTTCCGATGGGCAACTGGCAAGGCTACGCGCTGTGGCAGTTTTCGGCGCAGGCCAATTGCGGCCGATTGCACTGCCCCTATCGGGTCGCGGGCACGCCCAACGACATCGATGTGAATGTGGCGCCGATGGATGCAGCGTCGCTGCGCCAACAATGGGCCTTCGGCGGGCTGATCGACGTGCCGGCGGACTATCTCGCCTCGATACCGGTGCCGGTTTCGCGCGAGGCGGGCCTGGCCGGCAATGTAACCATCACCTACGCATCGGTGGCGACACCGCCGACGGTCGAGGAGATGGTCGCGGTCATCGGCGCACGCTGGTCGAGGTTCCGCGACGGCTTCCGCGTGCCGGTGGTGAAGACGGTGCCGCGGCGGCCGAATTTCGGTATTGTCCAATATGTCGCCTGGAAGCGGACCGAGCAGCGTTCGCCGGCACAGCTTGAGGCCGCCTTCACCGCGGCGGCCGACCCGGTCAGCACGGCTTCGACGGGACTCGACCGCACCAGCGGCAAAGGCCTGTCCCGCCCATTTTAGAGCCGTGTCGAGGTTCAGCGAACCTTTTCACGAGCCACAGCCTGCCAGCCGATGTCGCGGCGGCAGAATCCATCCGGCCAGTCGATGCGATCGAGCGCGGCATAGGCTTTTTCTTGCGCCTCGCCGACCGTCTTGCCTGTCGCCGTGATGTTGAGCACGCGGCCGCCATTGGCGACCAGCGCGCCGCTGTTGATGGCGGTGCCGGCGTGAAATATCTCGACGCCATCGCCTGCGGCTTCGTCGAGGCCACGGATGACCGAGCCCTTTTCCGGTGCACCGGGATAGCCCCTCGCCGCCATCACCACGGTGAGCGCCGCCTCGTCGCGCCAGCGCACTGAGGTATGGGCAAGCTGGCCGTCGGCGGAAGCATTGAGCAGAACCAGGAGATCGTCCTTCAGCCTCATCATCAGCACCTGGCATTCCGGGTCGCCGAAGCGGGTGTTGTATTCAATCAGTTTCGGGCCCTGGTCCGATATCATCAGCCCGGCAAACAGCACGCCGGAAAACGGTGCGCCAAGTTCAGCCATGCCGCGCATGGTCGGCTCGATGACCTCGCGCATGGTGCGGTCGATCATCTGAGCCGTCATCACCGGCGCCGGCGAATAGGCGCCCATGCCGCCGGTGTTGGGGCCGGTGTCGCGGTCGCCGACGCGCTTGTGGTCCTGCGCGGTGCCGAAGGGCAAGGCGGTAACGCCGTCGCACAGGCAGAAGAAACTCGCTTCCTCGCCGGTGAGGAACTCCTCGACCACGACCTCGGCGCCGGCCTGGCCGAAGGAGCCGTCGAAACAGGCATCGAGTGCGGCCAGCGCCTCATCCAGCGTCATGGCGACGGTGACGCCCTTGCCGGCGGCGAGACCGTCGGCCTTGATGACGATCGGCGCACCCATCTTTTCGACATAGGCCCTGGCCGACGCCAGATCGCCGAAGCGGCCATAGGCAGCGGTCGGGATGTCGTATTTGGCGCAAAGATCCTTGGTGAAACCTTTCGAGCCTTCCAGCCGGGCTGCAGCCTTCGAAGGGCCGAAGACGCGGATACCTGCGGCGCGAAGGTCGTCGGCAATGCCGGCGACCAGCGGCCCTTCCGGCCCGACCACGACGAGGTCGATTTTCTTTTCGGCGCAGAAGCCGGTCACCGCGGCATGATCGTTGATGTCGAGCGTCACCAGTTCGGCTTCGCGGCCGATGCCCGGATTGCCGGGCGCAGCGTAGAGTTTGGTCAGCAGCGGCGATGCGGCAAGCTTCCAGGCCAGGGCATGTTCGCGGCCGCCGGACCCGATCAATAAAACGCGCATGCCAACATCCCTTGCCATTCCAAGACAAGGACTGCGCTATTGCCCGCCGGGCGATGGGTCAAGACTTTTGCGGCCCTCAAGACCAATTGCGCACGGGAACGTTGGGCATCGACGTCCCCGATCCATGGAACTCGCCAGCTTCCGTCAGCTCTGGAAGACGACTTAGCTGCTGAAGATGATGGGGAACCAGTCCTCGCGCAGTTTCTGTCCCGGCTTCATCTCGTGGCCGGGATAGGGCGGAGAGGTGCGGCCGGGTCGCTCGACATAACGCGCATCGTCGCCAACCCAGCGCAGCGACAACGCCCGGCGCCGTGCCGCGGTCATGTTGCCGCGCGCGCCATGTGCGGTCCGGAAGTCGAACAGGATGGCGTCACCCGGCTCCATCTCCCATTCGAGAACCTTCAGGGAAGGATCGTTGTCGGGATCGGGCACCGGGAGGTAGTCGCCCTCGCCGGCATAGAAATTGCTGTCGTCGAGCCAGCGCACCGGCAGGATCATCTTGTCCCATTTGTGCGAGCCGGCGATCACCCGCAATGTCGCCTCCTTCACCGGGTCGATGGGAATCCAGAAGCTCACGGTCTGCTGGCCATCGACAAAGTAGTAGGGAATGTCCTGATGCCAGGGCGTCGGCTTCTGCGTGCCGGGTTCCTTGACCAGCACGTGGTCGTGGAAGAACTGGGCGGAGCGCGATTGCATCACCGCCGCAGCCAGTTCGGCGGCCGGCGATTCCCGCACCACCTTGGCGAATTCGGGGATGCGCTCCCAGTTGCAATAGTCGTCGAAGAAACTGCCGCGGCCATTGGCAATGTCCGACGCGGTGGTGCTGCGGTTCTGGATGTTGCGCTCGATGCCGGCGGCGATGGTGTCGACCCAGTCCTTGAAGGCGCCACGGATGCAAACCGCGCCATCGCGCTGGTAGTCGGCAATCGTCTCGGCATTGATATGTTGGGCAGCCATCGGTTCGCTTCCTTCTCAAGGGATGGCCGACTATCGCAGCCGCTGCCCATCAGGTAAAATAATAACTTTCCATGCAACACATAGAAACAGACTATGAATTTGACCTTGATACAGCTGCGTTATCTCGTCGCCGTGGCGCGTCACGGCAGCGTCACCGCGGCGGCGCGAACGCTCAACGTCTCGCAGCCGTCGATTTCGGTGGCCATCGACAATGTCGAAAAGAATTTCGGCCAGAAACTGTTTGTCCGCCAGCGCGGCAGCGGCATCTCGCTGACCTCGTTTGGCCGGACAGCGGTGGCGAAGGCGAAGCAGGTGCTGGCCGAGGCGGACGAGCTTGCCGGCTTGGGATCGCGCGAGGCGGCTGTCGCCGGCGAGCTGGTGCTGGGATGTTTCGAGGACCTGGCGCCCTATTTCGCGCCGGCTCTCATCCGCGCCTTCTCAGAACGCTGCCCGGGCGTCGAGATCGTCGTCCGCGACGAGACGTTCGAGACGCTGGGACGGCGGCTGAGCGACTCTGCCATCGATCTCGGCCTCAGCTATGATCTTGGCCTGCCCAGCCATTTCGCCCGCATCCTGCTGCACGAACTCAGGCCGCATGCGCTGCTGCCGGCCGGGCATGCGCTGGCCAGCCGTGCGACCGTCAGCCTGGCGAATCTCGCGGCCTATCCATTGATCACCACCGACCAGCCGCACAGCTGGCAGCATATGCTCGACCTGTTCAGCAGCCGTGGCCTGTCGCCGGTGGCTGACACCAGGACAAGCTCGTTCGAACTGCAGCGCAGCATGGTGGCCAATGGTTTTGGCGTGGCCGTCAGCTACACCAGGCCGCATGGTGACTTGAGTTATGACGGCCTGCCGCTGATCTGCAAACCGCTCTCCGACCCGCTGCCCATGCAGCGGATCATCCTGACCCACGACACGCGCCAGCGCCTGTCGAATGTCGCGCTGGCCTTCATCGATGTGGCGAAAGGCTGGTTCTCCGCCCACGATATTTTCACCTGATCAGATCGGTCTTGACGGCTTTCGCCGCTGCTGCCACTCCAGCGGGATGGAAACCGTGCAATCGAAAGCTGCGCAAGGCCGCGTCGCCGACGCCCCGAGCGGCCATTGGGTCTACCGCGTTCTGCCGCGCTGGCTATGGCCCTTTGCGCAGCTCGCCCGATGGGACCGGCCGATCGGCTGGCAGTTGCTGTTGTGGCCATGCTGGTGGTCCGCCGCGCTTGCCGCGACTGCCTATCCCCGACCCGGCGATCCGCTGCTCTCGCTGCTGCCGACACCATGGTATCTCATGCTGTTCCTGATCGGCGCCATCGCCATGCGCGGCGCCGGCTGCACCTACAACGACCTGGTCGACCAGGACATCGACAACCAGGTCGAGCGTACCCGCTCGCGGCCGCTGCCGTCGGGCAAGGCCACACGCCGGCAAGCCTGGATATTCCTCATCATCCAGACATTGGTCGGCTTGGCGGTGCTCTTGCAATTCAACGACTTCGCCATCCCGCTCGGCATTTCTTCGCTGGTCATCGTCGCCGTCTATCCGTTCATGAAGCGGTTCACCAACTGGCCGCAGCTGGTGCTTGGCCTCGCCTTTTCCTGGGGCGCGCTGATGGGATGGGCGGTGGAGTTCGGCGATCTCGATGGCCCTGCCGTCATGCTCTATATCGGCTCGATCCTGTGGGTGATCGGCTACGACACCATCTATGCGCACCAGGACAAGGAAGACGACGCCATCGTCGGCGTACGCTCGACCGCGCGTCTGTTCGGCGACAACACCAAGACCTGGCTCGTCGGGCTCTACGGCGGAGGGCTGGTCTGCTTTGCCATCGCCTTCGCCTCGGCGCAGGCGCCGGTGCCGGCGCTGGCCGGGCTGATTGCCGCCGGCGCCCATATGGCGCGGCAGATAGCGAGGCTGGATATCAACAATCCGGACCAGTGCCTGCTTCTGTTCAAATCGAACAACCAGGTCGGCTGGCTGATCTTTCTCGGCCTGCTCGGCGGCGCGCTGTGGGTGACGCTGAAGCCGCTGGTGTAAGGGCCTATTCGCGCGAAATAATCTCCAGGCCGTCGACGACGAGCCTCAAACCGAGGTCGCCGGCCCTGCGGCGGGCAAGGAAGCGCGGGCGGCGCGTGGTCGAGACGCGGCCCTTGCGGCGGTCCTGCGGCGGCAGCGCCTTGATGGCGGCGCCGAGCGATTCCTCCAGCGTGCGGGCAATGCCGTCGGCTTCGATCAGCAGCATCTGCAGGCGATAGGCGTCGGCCCAGGCGCGCCAGTCGGCGGCGACATCGTCGAGATCGTCGGCGACCAGCAGCGGCACCGACAGCATCGGATCATTGTGCAGAAGTTCCAGCGTCACCGTGACATTGCCTTCCGGATCCTCCATCGCGCGGGCGGCGACGCCGCGAAACGCGTTGGCGGGCAGAGCGATGATCGCCGGCACGCCGCTCATCTCCAGCGTGCGACGGATGACGGCGCCACGCTGGTCGATGGTGAAGGTCACATCGCCATAGTCGTCGCGGGTGGCATAGCTTACCACTTGCGGCAGGCGGAATGGGTCGAGACGCATGTTGCGCCCAGCCCAAACGGGCTTCAGTACACTGTTCATTTAACGCCTTCCTGTCTTCTCCTGAGAGCCGTTTTGCGGGTCTCTCCGGGCCGGTTTTCCCTGCCTCGTTGTGGAGAATATTAGGCCGGGCTTCTTACCGCCCGGCTTAAGAAAGTCGGTTAAATTTTGCTGATCTCAGGGGATGGTTATCGGAATGAGACCGAACACAAGATGTCGAAAGGATCAGATAACCTTACCGGGATTCATGATGCCGGCCGGGTCGAAGGCCGCCTTCACCCTGCGCATCAAATCGATCGCCATCGGCGGCGCGGTCGCGATCAATTCGTCGCGCTTCAACTGGCCGATACCGTGCTCGGCCGAGATCGAACCGTGAAAGGAGCGCACGACATCGTGCACCGCATGGTTCATGGCGTGGTAGAGGCCGAGAAAGGCCTCGTCGTCGCCGTCGATAGGCCGCGAGATGTTGTAGTGCAGATTGCCGTCGCCCATGTGGCCGAAGCAGACCACGCGCGCACCGGCGCTGACCGAAGCCACGGCGCCAGCCGCCTTTTCGATAAACCCAGGGATCGATGCCACAGGCACCGAGATGTCATGCTTGATCGAGGCCCCCTCGGGCTTCTGCGACTCAGGCAGCACCTCGCGGAAATTCCAAAAGGCGTCGCCCTGCGCCAGGCTTGCCGCAATCACCGCATCGCCGACGATGCCTTGCTCGAGGCCGGCTGACAGCACCTCCTCGATCAGCGCTTTTGCATCCTCGGCCGAGCGGCCGGAGGAAACCTGCATCAGCACATACCATGGCCAATCCTCGGCCAGCGGCCTTGTAACGCCTTGCGCGTGAAGAAGTGTGAAGTCGTAGGGCCGCCTGCCGATCAACTCGAAGGCGGTGAGTGCGGCGCCGGCATAGCCCATCGCCAGGCTGAACAGGGCAAGGGCTGCTTCAGGCGACGACAGGCCGGCAAAGGCCACTTCGCGACCCTTGGGCTTGGGGAACAGCTTGAGCACGGCGGCGGTGATGACGCCAAGCGTGCCTTCGGCGCCGACAAACAGGTTCTTCAGATCGTAGCCGGTGTTGTCCTTCTTCAGCTTGCGCAGATCGTCGAACACCTCGCCGGTCGGCAGCACCACTTCGACTCCGAGGCAGAGTTCGCGCGCATTGCCATAGGCCAGCACACCGGTGCCGCCGGCATTGGAGGAGAGATTGCCGCCGATCTGGCAGGAGCCTTGCGCGGCGAGCGACAGCGGAAACAGCCGGTCGGCGGCATCGGCCGCTTCCTGCAGGGTCTGCAGGATGACGCCGGCCTCGACGGTCACCGTGTTGGAGAGGACATCGATCTCGCGGATGCGGTTCAGCCGCGACAGCGACAGCACGATCTCGCGGCCGGAGGTGTCCGGCACCTGGGCGCCGACCAGCCCGGTGTTGCCGCTTTGCGGCACGACGGGCGTGCCCGTCTCGCTCGCCAGGCGCATGATGCGGCTGACCTCGTCGACGCTGCCGGGCCTCAGCACCAGCGCCGTGCGGCCGTGCCAAAGGCCGCGCCGCTCGGTGAGGTAAGGCGCGATGTCGTGCTGGTCGCGCAGCGCATACTTGTCGCCGACGATGGAAGCGAAGCGATCGATGAGGGCGGGGTCGAGATCTGCGAGAATTTTGGTCATGGCTGAAAGCTATGTCTCGGATGCGGAGATGTCACGCGGGGCGGCGGCGCGCGCAAGCCGGTCGTTGATCGCTTCGCCCAAGCCGTCGAACGGGATCGGCTCGACGGCAATGCTCGTCGCGCCGCTGCGGTCGAGCTCCTGAAGCTGTGCGAAGAGATTGCTGGCGGCTTCGCGCAAATCGCCTGATACGGACAGGTTGCGCAAGGCAGCCGCGCCTTGCCAGCCTCCGGCACGGTGGCCACCAAAGGCCAGCAGAGCCTCGCCCTCGGCGATTTTTTCGGCATTGAGCCGCACCGCGGCACCCGGCGCATAATGCGAGGCCAGCATGCCGGGCGCCTCGATGCCCGCTGTCGCGCCGCGCAGCAGTTTTGTCCCCGCGATCGCCTCGATCTCCTCGGCAGCGATGCCGCCCGGCCGCAGCAGCCGCAGCGTCGCGCCTTCGACCTTGACGATGGTCGATTCCAGACCGACCGGCGTCGCGCCGCCATCGACCACCAGCTTGATCCTGGCACCGAGATCTGCGGCCACGGCCTCAGCCGTCGTGGCACTGATTTTTCCCGAGGAATTGGCGCTGGGCGCCGCCAGCGGACGGCCAAGCCTGGCGATCAGGTCGCCGCCAAAGCCTTTCGGCATGCGCAGTGCAATCGTGTCCAGCCCGGCGGTGACCAGCGGATGGATGCCGTTGCCGGGCCGCTGCGGCAGCACCAGCGTCAGTGGCCCGGGCCAGAAGGCCTGCGCCAGCCTTTTCGACAGCGGATCGAACAGCGCAACGCGCTCGGCCATCGCCAGATCAGCGACATGGGCAATCAGCGGATTGAAGCGCGGGCGGCCCTTGGCCTCGAAAATGCGCGCCACGCCGATGCCATTGGTCGCATCGCCGGCCAGCCCATAGACCGTTTCGGTCGGGATGGCGACGACGTCGCCACCTTCGAGCAACGCCAGCGCGCGCTCCATCGCCTCGCCGGCGGCAACTATCTCAGCCACTGTCATCACCTCGCAGATGCCGGGTGCGTAGTACGGTGGCGCTTATGGGGCAAGTCCGGGCGTTGGCGAATTATCAATCCCTAAAATGCTATGTTTCCTCGCAAGCCGGCATCAATTCCCTGACGCTATGGTGCGGGCTTGATAGGCAAGGGGAATATCATGGTATCGGTGCGTATCCTCGGAGCGCTGAGTTTCAGCCTGGCGGCGATGACCGGCGGGGCGCAGGCCTCTTCAATTCTCGTTCTCGGCGCATCGACGTCGACGCCGTCCGTGGTCAGGCTTGGCTCGCCCGAACCAGTGAAGGTCGCTGCCTCCACCACGCCATCGATCGTGGCGCTCGGCGAGCCTGAGCCCGATGTCACCTATGAAAAGGTCGCGGCGATCCCGGGCGAACACAAATCCGGCTCCATGGAACCTCCGATGGTCATTCGTGGCGGCGTCGTCGGCGGCGCCTCCGCATTGCCCGCGGCACCGGCCAAGGCCGCGACATCAGCCACGCCGGCAGCCGGCGCCAAACCTGCGGCCGACACCAAATCCGCAGCTGACACCAAGCCCGCGGCGACGGCGAGCGCGTCGAACGGGACCCCACAGCCCCAGCCGCAGCCCAAGCCGGCGGCGGCGCCGCAGCCGACATCGATGCCTGGCGTCGGGAAAGCCATGTAGGGTCAAATCCCCTGGGGCATTCGGCTTGACGCCGATCCGCCAGCTGGCGCACCATCATGCCATAGCGCCACGCCGGGTTTCCCGGCTCGGGACAAGGGGGGTTATCATGAACAAGGCAAGATCATTTACCGTCGCCGGCCTGTTGCTGGCATCATTGCTGGGCACGGGAGCGGCCCGTGCCAATGACATGCTGGGGTCCTATGTCGCGCGTATTTCCGACCGGGACCACCATGCCAGCGATGGCTACGAATTGGACAGTGCCGCGCAGATGGTGCGGCAGGACCGCGCCAACTGGCACAAGTTTCACCGGCGCGACGCCGATGATCAAGGTGACGACTGGTTCAGCAGCAATGACGACCGCGCAAATCTGCAGCGCATGCTGCAGCGCGGCGGCGCGATGAGTTCCTCGACCAAACGTGCCATCGTCAATGGCGAGCCGCTGATCCAGGTCGACGTCTACGAAGAAAGCGTGCACGTCAGCATTCTGGAGGATTGACTTCGTCAGCGTCCGGGAAGACTGAGGACTGAAAGAACAGGGCGGCTCATAGGCCGCCCTGTTTCGTCACTGCAGTCGATCGAGAAATCTCAGGCGGCTTCATCCTTGTCGTCGGCGGCCTCGTCGGACTCGTCCTTCTCGTCAGCGTCGTCGTCTTCGTCCTCGTCGTCGCCTGAGAGGACGGCAGCCTTGTCGTCCTCCTCGTCGGTATCTTCGCCGTCTTCGTCGTCGCCATCCTCATCGTCATCCGACAGATCGGCAGCTTCGATCGCAGCGGCAGCGGTTTGATCGAGGGTCGTTTCGGAAGCGGATACAAGCGCCTCGGTGTCGCCCGAGGTTTCTTCTGTCACTTCGATTTCGTGCGCGGAATTCATGGAAGCCTCCGTGGGGTTGGGGAACATGTCCCTTTTGCCACGGAGAGATCATCGTCATATGACTGTAAGCCGGCTCGAACGCCCGGCCGGCAGAATTTTTTCGAGCGTGTTAGCCGGCGATCCTGGAGAAATCCGCGACTTGATCCGTCGCCGCGCGGATGCGAGCGAGCAGCGCCAGGCGGTTGGCGCGCACGGACTGGTCCTCGTCATTTACGAGCACTTGCTCAAAGAATGAATCAACCGGTTCACGCAACACGCTAAGTGCCAGCATGGCGCCGGAAAAGTCTTCATTCTGAATCGCTTCGCCGGCTTGCTTCTCAGCCTGATTCACCGCCGCAAACAGCGATTTCTCGGCATCCTCACGAAACAGCGCCGGCTCGACAGCGCTTGCAATCGCCGTTTTCTTCTTCTCCTCGGCGGCCAGAATGTTGGCCGCGCGCTTGGTGCCGGCGAGCAGGTTCCTGCCATCCTCGGTATCGAGGAAGGAGCCCAGCGCTTCGACCCGGCTGACGATCTGCAAGAGGTCGTCAGACTGCGGCGTGATGACGGCGTCGATCAGATCATGCCGCGCACCCTGGTCGCGGAGGTAGACTTTGAGGCGGTCATGGAAGAAGGCGAGGAGGTCGCCAATGAATGGGACCAAGGAGGCTTCCAGCTCCATTACGCGCTGGCCATCGAAGAATTCTCGCTCTGGATCGGAAGCGCCAAAGGTTTCGGCAATTGCCTTCTCGAGGCCGTTCTTCACCAGTTCAGCGACAAGACCTGCTTCCGGTAAGAGACGGCTCGTGCCTCTGTACTCGTGAATACGAGTATCCAGCATGGCCACCACGCCTCGGCTTTCGGCGCCCTCACCCAGACGTTCATATGCCGCGAGCGCCGATGAAACCGTCGCTGCAATGGCAACGCCAAAGGAAAGCTTGATCCTGTTTTCGAGCACGATCCTGACCACCCCCAGCGCCGCCCTTCGTAGCGCGTAAGGATCCTTTGACCCCGTCGGCTTTTCGTCGATGGCCCAGAAACCGACCAGCGTGTCGAGCTTGTCGGCGAGCGCCACGGCAATCGAGACCGGATCGGTCGGCACACGGTCGGACGGACCTTGCGGTTTGTAGTGCTCCTCGATCGCCGCGGCGACGGACGCGTGCTCGCCCTGGAGCAGCGCATATTTGCGGCCCATGGCGCCCTGCAATTCCGGAAACTCGCCCACCACTTCGGTGGTGAGGTCGGCCTTCGCCAGCACAGCGGCCCGCTTGGCGAGTGCGGGAATCTCCCCCCTCGAGGGGGATATGTCGCCGAAGGCGACGGAGGGGGTCGGCACGACAGGGTGCGACTCCTTCTCGCGGACAGAAGACGTCGGCGCTTCACGCGCGGCAACCCCCTCTGGCCTGCCGGCCATCTCCCCCTCGAGGGGGGAGAGCGACTTCGCCACGATCGGCGCCAATTCTTCAGCAAGCCGGGCAATCCGCTCCACCCGCTCGCCCTGGGTGCCGAGCTTGGCGTGGAAGGTGACGCCGAGATGGTCGAGGCGGGCCATGCGCTGGTCGAGCGGCTTGTTCAGATTGAGGCCGAATTTTGCCGCCGACGCCTGCAACTGGTCGAGATCAGGCACGTTGCCCTGGTCGGTCTTCCAGAAATACAGCGCATCGGACAGGCGGGCGCGCACCACCTTGCCGTTGCCGTGCGCGATCTCCTTGCCGCCATCCCTAGCCTCGATGTTGGCTGTCAGGATGAAGCGGTTGGAAAGGCCTTCGCTGGTGCCTTGTGGCCGCGTCACAAAACACTTCTGGTTGGCGCGGATGGTCAGCCGGATCACCTCGGCCGGAATGGCGAGAAAATCCTGCTCGAACTCGCCCATCAGCACGACCGGCCATTCGACCAGGCCTGACACTTCCTCCAGCAGCCCCTCGTCCTCGACCAGGTCGAGCCCGTTGGCGAAGGCGAGGTTCCTGGCATCGGCAAGGATGATTTCCTTGCGCCGGTCGCCATCGAGCACGACCTTCGCCGCCTCCAGCTTGGTCACATAGTCATCGAAGCGGCGCACGGTGATGGCATCCGGCGCATGAAAGCGGTGGCCGTAGGTGACATTGCCCGCGCGGATGCCGTCGATCTCGAAATCGACCACCACCGGTTCTTCGGTCTCGGGGCCAAAAGTGCACAGGATCGACTGCAGCGGCCGCACCCAGCGCAAGGAGCCGGGCTTTGCCGAAGCCGGCCCCCAGCGCATCGATGTCGGCCATGGGAAGCTGCGGATGACGCCCGGCACCAGTTCGGCAATGATTGCTTCCGCCACCCTGCCCGGCTTCGAAATGTGGGCGACATAGAAGTCGCCCTTCTTCGGATCGGAATGAACATGCGCCTCGGCAATCGAGGCCAGCCCGGCCTTGCGCAGGAAACCCTGGACCGCCTGTTCGGGCGCCGTCGTCGAGGGTCCCTTGATCTCCTCGTGAATGTCCTTCGAACGCGCGGTCAGGCCCCTGATATCGAGCGTGAGGCGCCGCGGCGTCCAGTATTCGCGCGCGGCGTCATAGGTCAGCCCGGCCTCGACCAGACCGTCGGTCAGCATCTTCCTGAGGTCACCCGCCGCCTTGCGCTGCATGCGGGCAGGAATTTCCTCGGAGCGAAGTTCTAGAAGCAGGTCGGGCATCGGTCAGCTCATGCGGGAGGTGGTCCGGGCGGGGCATAGCAACTCGGCTGGCCGCTGTCACCCTTTCCGCGCAGCGATCGTCGGCTTCCGCCGATTTCCGGAAATTTTCCATGATCTGTCGGGACGCCGCCGACCGGCTCGTCCTTGGATCAAAGATTTCCATGAACCGAACGCAGCGCTGAAGCGACACACGCTCAGGCAGAGAACTATTGGCTGAACGATCATGAAGACGATATCGACATTGCTGCAGATACTCGCGCTCAGCGCCTGCTTCACAGCGCAGGTTCATGGCGCGTTCGCGATGCCGGGCGTTCGCCGCGCCTTGCAAACGATGGACGCCTTTACCCTCTCAACAAGGATCTAGGCGGCCAGGCCACCTGCCTGCGTCAGCAGAAATGCCTCGCCGCAGGCTTTCGCCAGATTGCGCACCCGCAAGATGTAGCTCTGCCGTTCGGTGACGGAGATCACGCCGCGCGCGTCGAGCAAGTTGAAGACATGGCTGGCCTTGATGCACTGGTCGTAGGCCGGGAAGACCATCCTGTGCATCGGCAGATTGTCGTTCGAAGCCGGCGCGCCGGCATCGAGCAGCGCCTTGCACTCGGCTTCGGCGTCTTCGAAATGGCGCAGCAGCATCGCGGTGTTGGCGAATTCGAAATTGTGGCGCGAATATTCCTGCTCGGCCTGCAGGAAGACGTCGCCATAGGTCACCTTGTCGGTGCCTTCGCGGCCGTTGAAGTTAAGATCGTAGACATTGTCGACGCCTTGCACATACATGGCCAGCCGCTCCAGCCCATAGGTCAGCTCACCCGCCACCGGCGCGCATTCGATGCCGCAGACCTGCTGGAAATAGGTGAACTGCGACACTTCCATGCCGTCGCACCAGCACTCCCAGCCCAGCCCCCAGGCGCCCAGCGTGGGGCTTGCCCAGTCGTCCTCGACGAAGCGGATGTCGTGCAGCAGCGGATCGACGCCGATTGCCTTGAGCGAGCCGAGATAGAGCTCCTGCAGATTGGGCGGATTGGGCTTCAGGATCACCTGGTACTGGTAATAATGCTGCAGCCGGTTCGGGTTCTCGCCATAGCGCCCGTCCTTGGGCCGGCGCGAGGGCTGCACATAGGCGGCGTTCCAGTGTTTTGGCCCGAGCGCGCGCAGCGTCGTCGCCGGATGAAATGTGCCGGCGCCGACTTCCATGTCGTAGGGCTGCAGGATAACGCAACCATAGTCCGCCCAGTAATTGTGCAAGGTCAGGATCAGCCCCTGGAAGGAGCGGCTGGGATGCATGTGGGCGGGAATATTGACGGTCACGGCGGCCTCGACGGAGCGGCGGAATGCGGCATTCCCTAGATGCCTGGCCGGCAAGCGTCAAGGCAAGGCATGCCGGCATGGGATCGCTGCGACGGTGCAAAGGGCACGTTGAAAGCTTTGCGGGCGGCTGGCCCATTGCCGGCCATGGCAGCCTGCGGTCTGTTCGACGCTCGCATCGCCAGTGTCAACGACAGCAGGTCCAGCAATGTCCAGCCCAATCACCGTCCGCCCCGTCACGCGACAGGATTTCGAGCAATGGCTGCCGCTGTGGGACGGCTACAATGCCTTTTACGGCCGCTCGGGCGAGACGGCCCTGCCGCGCGAAATCACCGAGATGACATGGTCGCGGTTTTTCGATGCCTATGAGCCGGTGCATGCGCTGGTTGCCGAGAGCGGCGGGCAGTTGCTCGGCCTCGTGCACTACCTCTATCACCGCAGCACCACGGCGATCGCGCCGAACTGCTATCTGCAGGATCTTTTCACGTCAGAGGCTTCGCGTGGCAAGGGCGTCGGCAGGGCCCTCATCAATGGCGTCTACGACCTTGCCAAAGCCGCAGGTTCAGGCCGGGTCTACTGGCTGACTCATGAGACCAACCACACGGCGATGAAGCTCTACGACAAGATCGGTGACCGCTCAGGGTTCGTCGTCTACCGAAAGCTGTTCTGACACAAAAACGGGGCCGATATCGGCCCCGTCTTGTTAAATCGAGATGGGGGCTCAGCCCTTCGGAGCCGTCGCCGGCTCGGGCTTGACCTTCGGGGTTTCCTGCGCCGTGTTGGATACGATCGGCGGCAGGCCCTTCAAGAGCTTCTGCTGCAAGGTGGCGAGCACATCGGGGTCCGGCTTCAGGTCGCGGGCCTGGTTCCACTGGAAGGTGGCTTCCAGCTTGCGGCCGACGCGCCAGTAAGCGTCGCCGAGATGGTCGTTCAGCACCGGATCTTCCGGCTTCAGCGACACGGCGCGCTCCATTTCGCGCACGGCGTCGTCGAACCGGCCCATGCGGAAATAGGCCCAGCCCAGCGAATCGACGATGTAGCCATCGCTCGGTCGCAGGTCGACGGCCTTCTGGATCATCGCCAGGCCTTCCTTGAGGTTCATGTTCATGTCGACCCAGGAATAGCCGAGATAGTTGAGAACCTGCGGCTGGTCGGGCAACAGTTCCAGCGCCTTGCGGAAATTCGGCTCGGCCTTCGGCCATTCCTTCAGCCGCTCATAGGCGATGCCGCGCTGGTAGTAGACGTTCCAGTTGGCCGCATTCGGGGTCTTCAGCACCGCGACCGCCTTGTCGTAGAGGTCGGCGGCCGAGCGGAAATCGTCCTTCGAGGAATAGACACCGCCGAGCGCCAGATAGGCGCGCATGTCGTCGGGATGAGCGGCGACGAACGCCTTCAGATGGGCGATCGCCTCGTCATGGCGGTCGAGATCGGCAAGGTTGAGGCCGAGTTGCAGGTCCGAAAGCTCCTTCAGCGGCGAAGAGTCAGGGATACGGCGGTAGAGCGCGATGGCGCCCTCGCCGTCCTTCAGCTGCTCGGAGACGGCGGCGAGCTGCACAAGTGCCGCGTCGCTCTCGGGCTTCAGCGCCAAGGCGTATTGCAGATAGAGGCGGACGAAAGGCTCGCCGCCGCCGCGATTGAGCGCGGTGGCGAGGTCAAGCAGGATTTCCGAGGCGCCGTCCGACGGGCCGGCAACGAAAGGCTCGATCTTCTCGCCCTTGCCGATCTTGTCGCGCAGCGCCGTTATTTCCAGCTTGCCCGGCGAAAACGCCTCGGCCTGGTCGAGCACCGACAGCGCCTTGTCCTTGTCGCCCTTGCGGGCGAAGAAAGAAGCGTAAGCCTGTGCATTGCGCATCCAGGTTTCGGGCGAAGCGCCACCGGCGGTGGTGTCGGCCAAGGTCGCGGCGTAGATCGCATCGGCTTTTTCGGACTGGCCCGAGGCGTCGGCAATCAGCGCGCGATGGAAGGATTTGAACAGGCCGAACCAGTCCGGGCCTTGGAGCTTGTCGACGGAGGCCATCGCTTCGGTGGCGTCGCCGGCGCCTTGCTGCGCCCAACCGGACATGACACCGGAGATGAGCCGGTCGAGATCGGATTCGAGCGACAGCTTGAGCCAGTACTGGGCCTTGGTAAAATCCTTCTTGTGGAAGGAATCGACCGCCAGCGCCAGGCGCGAGAAGCGCTCGACGTCGGGAACTTCCTTGAGCTTGTCGGCATAGGCCAGGGATTCTTCGAAGCGGCCTTGCGCGATCAGCGACAGCATCAGGCTCTGCTGCAAGGAGGTGTCGCCGGGAGCGAAGGCGAGCGCCTGCTTGTAGTAGGCGATGGCATTGTCAAGGTCATTGTCGCCTTCGGCGATCCGCGCGGCCAGATAGGCTCCCGAAAAGGATGTGATCTTGACCGGTTCGGTGGTCTGTTTGGCATAGGCCGGCAGACCAGAGATCGCCATGCCCGTCACAATTGCCAGCCCTGTCAGCCAGCGCGCACGTCCTTGCCGCATCGTATCCCTTTCAGCCAAACGCAAGCCCCGCGTCAGCGGGATCGCCGTAGACTCGATCTTTTCCCGACAAAGCATGGCCTTTTTGGGGTCAGGCTTCAATCCGCCTCAAATTCACAATCGGGTCACCCGATTAACAAACCATGGCGCGGAGGTCATAATTAGGCAGGATTGCGCCCCCGGAAGCCGAATTGAGAGGCGGCCTGGCGCAAGAAGCGCCAGCCAGCGCTTCCTCAGTTCACCCGGCTAATGCAGAAATCGATGACGTCGATCAGCGCCGATTTCTGCGGCGTCGCCTCCAGCGGCGCCAGCGCGTCGCGGGCGATCTCGCCGAAATGGCGGGCGCGGCCGATCGTGTCGGCAATGGCGCCATGGCGGGTCATCAGGCCGATGGCCTTTTCCAGCCCGGCATCGTCCGTGACATTGTCCTCGATTGCGCGCTTCCAGAAGGTGCGCTCGGCCTTGGTGCCGCGCCGGTAGGCGAGGATCACCGGCAGCGTCACCTTGCCCTCGCGGAAATCGTCGCCGACATTCTTGCCGAGATCCTTGCTGGAGCCGCCATAATCCAGCGCGTCATCGATCAGCTGGAAGGCAAGGCCGAGGTTCATGCCGTAGGAGCGCAGGGCCGCGCGATCGTTGCGCGTCGCCAAGGCGATGACCGGGCCGACCTCGGCAGCGGCGGAAAACAGCGCCGCGGTCTTGGCTTTGATCACCGCAAAATGCTCATCCTCGGTGGTTTCGAGGTTCTTGGCGGCGGCAAGCTGCATCACCTCGCCCTCGGCGATGATGGAAGCCGCGCTGGACAGGATGTCGAGCGCCTCGAGCGAGCCGACATCGACCATCATGCGGAAAGCCTGGCCGAGCATGAAATCGCCGACCAGCACGCTCGCCTGGTTGCCCCAGATCATGCGGGCGGTCTTCTTGCCACGCCGCATGCCGCTCTCGTCGACGACGTCGTCATGCAAAAGCGTGGCCGTGTGCATGAATTCAACCGATGTGGCGAGCTTGACGTGGCCCTCGCCGGAATAGCCGAACATCTGGGCGGCGGCGAGCGTCAGCATCGGCCGCAACCGCTTGCCGCCAGACGAGATCAAATGGTTGGCAACCTCCGGGATCATCTCGACGTCGGAGCCGGCCTTGGACAGGATCAGCTCATTGACGCGCCCCATGTCGGCCGCCGTCAGGTCGATGAGATCCTTGATGGAGGCGGCTTCCCGCTTCCCATTTTCGATGTTGAGAACGACACCCACTACAATCACTCCCGTCTGATAGCACGCGCGCGACGGCCCTTGTCCCTGCATGACTCTAGGGCTGCACCCACGGGCACGGCAAGAGGCGAATTGGCGCGGTTGCGGTGACGGCGTGTCAATATTCGAGAGAGAGCATGGCGTTGACCGAAAACCGCTTCACACTTTTCGGCACCATGCTCCAGCGTTTACATCGACGCTGCAAGCTGCGAGTTTCATCCGATGATAGAGCTCATCCGCACCAACGACGCCGTGATCATCTCCTTTGTCGAATCGCTGATGCGCGACGCCGGCATCGGCTGTTTCGTCGCCGACCAGAACATGAGCGTGCTCGACGGGTCGATCGGCATCCTGCCGCGGCGCATCATGGTCGACGCCGATCAGGCCGACATGGCCCGGCGCATCCTGACGGATGCCGGCATCGCCAACGAGATCCGTCAAAAATAATGGCCGCGTCACCAACCGCCTCCGTCCCGGATACGCCGGCCCACACGGTCGACGCCTTCCACCGCGGACGCTTCTGGCTGGTGCAGCCGCGACAGGCAGGCCACCGCGCCGGCATGGACGCCATGATGCTGGCGGCTTCCGTGCCATCCGCCTTCGCCGGGCGCCTTGCCGATTTCGGCGCCGGTGCAGGTGCTGCCGGGCTCGCGGTGCTGTCGCGCTGTCCGGCAGCCGATGTGGTGCTGGTCGAACGCTCCCCTGAAATGGCGGCCTTTGCCGCAACCACGCTTGCCCACCCTGGCAATGCGCATCTCGGCAACCGCGGCTCGGTGCTGACGGCCGATGTCACGCTGTCGGGCCGGGCGCGAACGCAAGCCGGCCTTGCCGACAATTCCTTCGATTTCGTCATCATGAACCCGCCCTTCAACGCCGCCGAGGATCGCGCCACGCCCGACCGCTTGAGGAAAGAGGCGCATGTCATGGAGGACGGGCTGTTCGAGAGCTGGATCCGCAGCGCGGCAGCGGTTGCCAGGCCGCGCGGCGGGCTTGCCGTCATCGCCCGGCCGGAGCAGCTCGGCGTCCTGCTCGAAGCGATCTCAGGCCGCTTCGGCGATGCCGAGATGCTGGCAGTGCATCCTCGCCCCGAGGCGGCAGCGATCCGAATCGTCGTCAGGGCGGCACTCGGCGCGCGCGGCAAACTGTCGATCCGCCCGCCGCTGATGCTGCATGAACAATCGGGCGATGGGCCATCGGAGCGGACCGAGATGATCAACAACGGGCTGGCGTCGCTGTTCGGCGACTGATTTTGAGTTTTGTGCATGTCGTTGCCCCAAAACCGCTGCACACTTTTGGGCGACATGCATGGCGGCATTGCCGTTGGCCGGCGAATCCCTACATGCGCTCGAGCAATTGACCGGAGATAGTGCCCTCGTGAAACGCCTTTTGAACCGCCTGCTGCCGAAATCCTGGCGCTCCACCGTCGTCACCATTCCGGTCATCCGGTTGCACGGCACCATCATGTCAGGCGGCGGCCAGTTCCGGCAGAACCTGTCGCTGGCCTCGACCGCCGGTCTCATCGAAAAGGCGTTTTCGTTCGACGCGCCGGCGGTTGCCATCTCGATCAATTCACCGGGCGGCTCGCCGGTGCAGTCGCGGCTGATCTTCAAACGCATTCGCGACCTGGCGAGCGAGAAGAACAAAAAAGTGCTGGTGTTCGTCGAGGACGTGGCGGCGTCGGGCGGCTATATGATTGCGGTCGCCGGCGACGAGATCTTTGCCGATCCGTCCTCCATCGTCGGCTCGATCGGCGTGGTGTCGGCCTCGTTCGGCTTTCCCGAGCTGATGAAGAAGATCGGTGTCGAGCGGCGCGTCCACACCGCCGGCCAGAACAAGGCGGTGCTCGACCCGTTCAAGCCGGAGAAGAAGGAAGATGTCGAACGGCTGAAGGCGCTGCAGCTCGAAGTTCACGACACCTTCATCGAGCTGGTCAAGGACCGGCGCGGCAGCAAGCTGAAGAACGACCCGGACCTGTTCACCGGCCTGTTCTGGACCGGCAAGAAGGGGCTGGAGCTCGGCCTCGTCGATGCACTGGGCGACATGCGCACCGTGCTCAAGACGCGTTTCGGGGCCAAGACCCAGCTTAAGCTGATCACGACGCCGCGCGGCTTCCTCAGCCGGTTCGGCCTGTTTGGTTCGAGCCAGCGCTTTTCAGCGCCCGATATTGCCGCCGCCGCGGCGACCGGCGTCGTCGATGCGGCGGAAGAACGCGCGCTGTGGGCACGCTTCGGGCTTTGAAAAGCCGGTGAAAACGTCTAGCATGAGTGGTTGACCGACCCCACCGGCCGCGTTTGCCGGACTCGCGAGGGAGGAGTTTTGACATGCCACAGATCATTTTCTTCGCCGCCGTCGGCGCGCTGGCCTATGTCGGATACCGCTCCTTCGTCAGGGAAGCGCAGCGCGTGACGGCCAAGATACGGCGCACCGAAAAGCAGGCGGCCAACGGCACGATGGGTACGCTGGTCAAGGATCCGAAGACCGGCGAATACCGCCTGGCCAAGGACTGACCGTCATCTCCCTCGCCGCTGAGACCGTGAATTCCGACGCCCGGACGTGGCCTGCGCATGCCAAGATCAACCTTGCGCTGCACGTCACCGGCAGGCGGCCGGATGGCTACCATCTGATTGAAAGCCTGGCCGTGTTTACCCGTTTTGGCGACAGGGTGGAGACGACGCTTGCCGACAGCGACCAGTTTTCGGTGTCCGGCAAGTACGCATCCGCGGTTCCTCTCGACAGCGACAATCTGGCGGTGAAAGCGCGCGACGCGCTGCGCATGGCGGCCGGTCTCCAGCACACGCCGCCGGTGGTCATCCGGCTTGAAAAGAACCTGCCGGTCGCGTCCGGCGTCGGCGGTGGCTCGAGCGATGCGGCGGCGGTGCTACGCGGTCTGACGCAGGCATGGCGCCTGGACATCGACGATGCCGAACTGGCGCGGATCGGCCTCTCGCTTGGCGCCGATGTTCCGATGTGCCTTGCGGCAAAACCGCTGATCGCGCGCGGCGTTGGCGATGAGCTGTCAATCGTGCCGGATTTTCCTGCCCTCGGTCTGGTTCTGGTCAATCCCGGCACCGCCGTCTCCACCGCCGAGGTGTTCGCAGCCCTTGCCCGTCGCGACAATGACGGGCTGCCGCCGCTGCCGCGTACGTTCGATTTTCACAGCGTCCGCAACTGGCTGGAGATCACCCGCAACGATCTCGAGCCGGCGGCCAGCGCCATCCTGCCTGCTATCGGCAGGGCGCTCTCGGTGCTGAACAGAGCCGGATCGGGGTTCTCGCGGATGTCGGGTTCCGGCGCAACCTGCTTCGGACTGTTCGAGACCGGCAATGTGGCCAAACGCGCGGCGGCCGAAATCCGCAGCCGCGAACCGGACTGGTTTGTCGCCGCGACGCGCAGCATCGCATCGGAGGGAGCTGATGGGCAGAATTGACGAAAGCCGCGCCTTTGTTCCGGTGCGCATCGCGGTGCTGACGGTTTCCGATACGCGCAGCCTTGCCGACGACAAATCCGGCCAGACGCTGGCCGATCGCATCGCCGAGGCCGGCCATATCCTGGCCGCCCGCGACATCGTCACCGACGACCGCGACAAGATCCGCGACACGGTTTTAGCCTGGTCGCGGGACAGGGATATCGATGTGGTGATCACCACCGGCGGCACCGGCTTTACCGGCCGCGACGTGACGCCGGAAGCGCTGGAGCCGATCTTCGAAAAGCGCATGGATGGCTTTTCCGAAGTGTTTCACCGCATTTCCTACGACAAGATCGGCACCTCGACGATCCAGAGCCGGGCGACCGGCGGCGTCGTCAACGCCACCTTCGTCTTCGTGCTGCCAGGCTCGCCCGGCGCCTGCAAGGATGCCTGGGACGGCATTTTGAAGCCGCAGCTCGACTACCGGCACATGCCTTGCAACTTCGTCGAGATCATGCCGCGCCTGGACGAGCATCTGCGGCGCGGCAAGAGCGGATAAGAGCCCGGATCAGCGAATGACCGGTTCGCCATGAAAACGCCGGCGCGAGGGCGGTGAAACGCCAAAGCCGACCTCCATCATCAGCCGCGGCGTGCGCGTCGGCACGGTGCCCATGTGGAAACCGAACGGGTCCTCGACAAAGCCGAGACCGGCCTCGCCGGTCAGCGTCACCGGGCTCTCGTCGCCATAGACGCCGAGCACGTCTTGCGCCGGATGGCCGACGAGCAGCGTCAGCTGATGCTTCAGGGCGCGGCGCTTGTGGCTGCCCCTGACATAGACATGCGGACCGGTGCCGGCATCGACGGGCTTCAGATAGAAGAAGAATTTCAGCATCCGCCAGTCGTCGAGATCGAAATGGTATTTGCCGAGCGACGCCAGGTTCTTGTCGGCGTCCGAGGCAGCCCCGGTCGGAAAGCTCCACCAGACGCGCGTGGTGATCAGTTTTGCCTGGCCGCCGAGATAGTTCGCGGCAATGTCGAGAAGCAGCGGATCGCGCTGGATTGCAAGAGCTGCGTCGCAGTCCAGGATGCGCTCGAAAAAGTGGCCGCTGAGCAAGGAGCGGCCAAAACGCTTTTCAGCCTCGGCATGATCGTCGGCCAAGAACTCGAGGCGGCGGTCGAAATTGCCGAAGCAAGGCGTGCGCTGCGCAAAGCTGGTGATTTCCTCATGGATCGCCTGCGGCAGGACAAACCCGGAAAACAACCCATCCGATTTCAGCGCGTTGACGACGGCGGTGCGGTCGACGCCGGTAAACATCGTATCCCCTGCCTCGCCTGCCGGCTTGGCCGCTTTGGCGCCAAGCCAGTGCAGGCGCCGCCCCGGCATGGTGCGGGCCAGCATGAACATCGGCAGCCAGGCCGGGTTCTCGCGAAGATCGGTCAGATAGGTCGGAATACGCGCTGCAATACGGCGCAACAGGCTGCCGTTTCGCGCAATTGCCTCAAGGCTGGCGGCGCCGGATTTGTCAGGGCTTGTAAAGGTCATCGGGTCCTCGGGTATGAACGCGGCACTGACGCAGCGTCGATGCTCACCGCTCCGGCATTACCCAAACCCTGATGTCCCGCATCGATGAAATGTTAGCCTCACGTCATATTTTGTGCAATGCACAATAATGTGTGCCCTGCAAAATCTGGAGGAGGCGCAGGCCCTCACTTCGCCGGCGCCACCCAGATGTCGGCATTGAGCCGTTTGGTCGCAAGGCCGCGCGCGATGGCCTCGGCGCTGCGCGCGTTTTTCGACAGGGCGGTGGCCTGTCGCTTGCTGATCACCAGACCTTCGGCGAGCGCCCGGTTTCCCGAAAAGATTCGCGACAGGAACGGCGTGCGGCTGCCGCGGGCGCGTGAGAACCGCGCCGGCATGGTCTGCTTGGCCGTGTGGGCGACGACTTCGTCGATCCAGCCTTCCGCCAGCCGCGCGCCCGGTTCCAGCAACAGCAGCCACTCGCCTTTCGCCTGCCTGATGCCGGCCGCAATGCCGCCGCTGACATAGTGGCAGCCGGCATGTTCGGCGACGCGGTGCGTCTGGTCGGTGGAACCGGTGTCGCAGACGATGACATCGCGCACCACGCCCTCGACCGCGCCGCCGATAAGCGAGGCGAGCGTGCGGGCAAGGCCCTCTTCATCATCAAGGGTTTCGATCAGGACGGTGAGCATGGTTAGCCGCATAGCGGAAAGCTGCGCTCCGCGCCAGTTTTCGCATCGCGGCATAAAAAGTTCTTGCTTTGTTCTCATCGACAAAATAGGAATAGTTTCATGAACAGAGCGATTCGACAGCCGACCGACAGTCCCTGGGAGAGGGCAAAAATGGAACATATCGTGCGTGCGGACATTGCAGCCTTCGGGGCAGGAAGAGCCGAGATGGCCAATGCGATGATCGAGCAGAGCGGCATGCGCGTCCGCCCGGACCGCAATCGCGGCCGCTCGGCCGGCATCAATCCGTCCGGCCGCTTCGAGCCGGTCAGCCGGCATGTCTTCGACGACGGCTGGAATTCGCTTGAGGAACTACCGCCTTTCAAGACCGAGGTGCAGGTCGAGAAGCCGCGCACCATCATCACCCGCAACGAATCGCCCGACATTTCCTTCGACCGCTCGATCAATCCCTATCGCGGCTGCGAGCATGGCTGCGTCTACTGCTTCGCGCGGCCGACGCACAGCTTCATGGGGCTGTCGCCGGGACTGGATTTCGAATCGAAGCTGTTCGCCAAGCCGGATGCGGCACGGTTGCTCGACAAGGAACTGTCGAAGGACGGCTACCAGCCGCGCACCATTGCCATCGGCACCAACACCGATCCCTACCAGCCGATCGAAAAGCAGTACCGGATCATGCGCGAGATCCTCGAAGTGCTGGAAGCGCGCGGCCATCCGGTCGGCATCGTCACCAAATCCGCCTTGGTGACGCGCGACATCGACATCCTGTCGCGCATGGCCGAGCGGGGGCTGGCCAAGGTGGCGCTGTCGGTGACGACGCTCGACCGCATGCTGGCCAGAACGATGGAGCCACGCGCCTCGACGCCGACCAAGCGGCTGGAGGCGATCAGGCAGCTTTCGGACGCCGGCATTCCGGCTTCGGTGATGGTGGCGCCGATCATCCCCGGCCTGACCGACCAGGAGATGGAGCGCATCCTCGATTCGGCACGCGCTGCCGGCGCCCGCGAGGCCGGCTATGTCGTGCTGCGCCTGCCGCTGGAGGTCAGCCCGATCTTCAAGGACTGGCTGCTGCGCCACTATCCCGACCGCTATCGCCACGTGATGTCGCTGATCCGTTCGATGCGCGACGGCAAGGATTACGATTCGGAGTGGGGCAAGCGCATGAAAGGTGCTGGCCCCTATGCCTGGCAGATCGGCCGGCGATTTGAGATCACCGCCAAGCGGCTCGGCCTCAATGCCGAGCGGCGCACGCTGCGGACCGACCAGTTCGTCGCCGCAGCCAACGCAACCGAGCAGTTGATGCTGCTTTGAAAATTATCATCTGTCTGCCGTTGCCGGCGGGCAGATGAAGAAATCCCGTCCGGCCTGTCCCCCGGCCTGCAGACGGTGCCCTCCCGGTCTTGCCCCACCTGACCCTGGAGGGACTTGCGGAGAATCGGAGCCGATGCGAACCTCGCCGCAACATGGCTCGCGCGCGTTCCGATTCTCCGCTTCTTTTCGAAATCGTCGAGAAGCCCGACTTCTCCTTCGAGACGAAGGCGATGGCTGAAGGCCTGTGGCCGGTGGCGGGGATGGACGAGGCCGGCCGCGGTCCGCTCGCAGGGCCGGTGGTGGCGGCGGCGGTGGTGCTCGATCCCGCCAACATTCCCGAAGGGCTCGATGATTCCAAGCGGCTGAACCATCTGCAGCGCGAGGCGCTGTTTCTCAAAATCCTCGGCTCCGCCTTCGGTGTGTCGATGGCCTCGATCAGCGCGGAAGGCATCGACGGCAGCAATATTCTCAAGGCCAGTTTAGAGGCGATGCGGCGCGCGCTGGTCGGCCTGCCCATACAGGCAAAACTGGCGCTGGCCGACGGCCGCGACGTGCCGCCCGGCCTGCCTTGCCTCGGGCGCGCGCTGATCAAGGGCGACCAGCGCTCGCAGTCGATCGCCGCCGCTTCGATCGTCGCCAAGGTGATGCGCGACCGCATGATGTGCGGCTGCGGCAGCCACCACGACCGCTACGGTTTCGAGATTCATATGGGCTATGCCACCGCCCGCCATCGCACGGCGATCGAAGCGCATGGACCGGTGGCACGGCTGCACCGCGTGTCGTTTGCGCCGTTCAGGCTTGGCGGGGTCGAGGTGGTGGAAGAAGAGAGCCTCACCGGGCTGGATTGAGCCGACGGCGGTGACGGCTAATCTCCCCCCTCGTGGGGGAGATGTCCGGCAGGACAGAGGGGGCTGCCCCGCCACCCTGTCAGCTTTTTATCTTTCCAGAATACCTACATGAATTAGCAGCCGGCGCTGCGCATCAGGACAGAACGCCGGCGATCCTTCGCGCCCCCCTCTGCCCTGCCGGGCATCTCCCCCACGAGGGGGGAGATTGGCAGCTTCGGCGTTCCGCTCCGTCCTGCAACAAAAAAGCCGCCAGGTTGCCCGGGCGGCTTCGATGATCCGATCGATGCGATCGTTTAGTTCAGCTTGGACTTCACGTCCTGCAGTGAGGCCTTGAACAGGTCGGCGCCGGCCTTGGCGTCGATCTTGCCGGCGAGCAGCGCGCGGGCGGCTTCGACGGCGATGTCGACAGCGCTGGCGCGCACTTCGGCGACTGCATCGCGCTCGGCCTGGCCGATCTTCTGCTCGGCAAGTGCTGTGCGCCTGACGACATAGTCCTCTGTCTTCTTGTGCGCCTCGGCGGCAAGCAATTCTGCTTCGCGCTTGGCGGCAGCGACGATGCTTGCTGCCTCCTGCTCGGCTTCCTTGCGCTTGCGCTGGTATTGGCCGAGCAATTGCTGAGCCTCCTTACGCAAGCGGCGCGCTTCCTCAAGCTCGTTGCTGATCTTGGCGGCGCGGGCATCGAGCGCCTTGGCGATCAGGCCCGGCACCTTGATGTAGACGGCAACGCCGAGGAAAATGACGAGGGCAACCGTGGCCCAAAGCGTCGCGAGAGATGTGGCGTCCATAATGCGCTCCTCACCGGGCCACGGATTTGACCGCAGCCGCGATCTCGGCCTTGCTGGTCTTGCCGCCGACAAGCGCCTCGACAATGGCCGAAGCCGTGTCCTCGGCGATGCTGCCGACTTCCTTCATGGCGTTGGCCTTGATGGAAGCAATGCTGGCCTCGGCCTCACCGAGTTTCTTGTCGAGGGCGGCTTCGACCTTCTTGCGCGCGGTCTCGGCTTCCGCCTTGGCCGCGTCGTTGGCCTGCTGGCCGATCGCGTTGGCCTTGGCCTTGGCTTCCGCCAGTTCCTGCTCATAGGCAGCAACGGCGGCGTCAGCCTCGCCCTTCAGCCTGGCGGCATGGTCGAGATCCTGCGAAATGCGATCGTTGCGCACGTCGATGATGCCACCAAGGCGCGGCATCACCACCTTCTTCAGGAACAGGTAGAACAGCCCGAAGGTGATCGCCAGCCACAGAAGCTGCGACGGGAACGTCGCCGGATCGAATGGCGGGAACGCGCCGTGCGCTTCGGCAGGCACGCCGGTGCCGGAATGCGTGTCGCCTTCCGTCGCGGCGGGCGCTGTCTCTTGCGCAAAGGCAGATGTCACGAACATGGACTATCCCCGAAATTCAAGCTTGGCCGCAGGGTTGCGGCCGGCCTGTCCAATCTTCTCAACGCGTGCCCGAAGGGCTCAGCCGAACAGGGCCAGAAGCGCGATGAGAAGCGAGAAGATGCCCAGAGCTTCGGTCACGGCAAAGCCGAAAATCAGGCGACCGAACTGGCCATCGGCGGCCGACGGATTGCGCAGCGCGCCCGCCAGGTAGCTGCCGAAGATGTTGCCCAGGCCAATGCCTGCGCCACCCATGCCCAGGCAAGCGATGCCGGCGCCGATGTACTTTGCTGCTTCTGCGTCCATTTGTTCAACTCCTTTGGATCTGAAATTCCGTTGCGATTCCATCCGGCACGACTGCCGGAAACTCTTGGTCAGTGCCCCGGGTGCAGGGCGTCGTTCAGGTACATGCAGGTCAACACGGCAAAGACGTAGGCCTGCAGGAAAGCGACCAGCAGTTCCAGCGCCGTCAGCGCCACCGCCATGGCTAGCGGCAGGATCGAGCCGGCAATGCCGACGGCGCCAAGCGCGCTCAGGCTGACGACAAATCCCGAGAACACCTTCAGCGTGATGTGGCCGGCCAGCATGTTGGCGAACAGACGAACCGAGAGGCTGACCGGGCGCGAGACGAAGGAAATCACTTCGATCAGCACCACCAGCGGCAGCAGGAAGACAGGAACGCCATGCGGCACGAACAGCTTGAGGAAGCCGAGGCCGTGCTTCATGAAGCCATAGACGACCACGGTTCCGATCACGAGGGCGGCGAGGCCGAAGGTGACGATGATGTGGCTGGTGACGGTGAAGAAGTAAGGGAAAAGCCCGAGCAGATTGGCGACCAGCACGAACATGAACAGCGAAAACACGAAGGGGAAGAACTTCAGTCCCTGGGTTCCGGCGGCATCCCTGAGCATGTTCGAGACGAACTCATAGGCCATTTCCGAGACCGACTGCAGCCGGCCGGGAACCAGGCTGCGGCTCGACGTCGAAAGGTAAAGAAAGGCGGAGGCGACGGCTACGGTCGCGACCATGAACAATGCCGAATTTGTGAAGGACAGGTCGTAGCCGCCGATGTTGATCGGAAGCAGTTTGATGATATGGAACTGGTGGATCGGATCGACCTTGTCAGCAGCCACTTTACATCCCCGTCAAAGCCGCGCGCGGCTTGAGTGTCTTGTTCATCGCGCCGGCAGGCGGCGCCTTCATTCTTTCGGATCCCGCGGTTTGTCGCTTTGTCCGAATTCCGCCACGACGCCTGCCGAACGCAGGACATTGAGCACACCGGCGCCAAATCCCAGCAGCAGACCCACGATCAGACCCCATGGCGATGTTCCCGCCACACGATCCAGAAACCAGCCAAGGCCCACGCCCACCACTATACCGGCGATAAATTCGCTGGACAGCTTCAGGGCCTGGCCATATCCGGCCACCGCTCTCGCGTCGTCTTTCCCCTCGCTCCGGTCCGGCCGTCTTGTCGCAAGCGTTGCTTCAAGGTCGCGCCGGCGGCGCTCAAGTTCGTCGTCGCGGATGTCGGCATCGTGCTGTTTGCCGCGGCCGGTTTCTCCGGTTCCGTCTGGCCCGTTCTTCTCGGCCATCGAACCCCCCTGCCCGGTCAGAACGTCGCCGTCCGTCCGCTTCTAAAGTCGCCGGCAACATAGTTAGAGGGTTTGCGCCCGTCAAGCCACGGGTGGAACTTCAAAGCCATGTATTTTCTGTATTGAAATCAATAGCTTGGAAAGGTGCGACATCGTGCCCGGCGCAGCAGCGGGGATGCAGGCCCCGAATCCTCTAGGCAATGGCCGTTTGATCGACCTGATGTCAGGGAAAAGAAGCGGCGGTTGTCGAGCACTCAGCTCCAGCCGCCGCCATAGGTGCGATAGAAGATGTGCAGGCCGATCTTGGTCATCTTCTGCATCGTACGCGCCCATCCCGGATGGACATAATTGGCGTAGTAGTGGGTCGACGACCCGACTTCCGGAATGAAGATCTTGCCGGCGGTGACCGCCATGGCGACTTCCTGCGCGGTCTTGTAGTTGGCGGGGCTGTCGATGCGCTTCTTCCTGCCGTCGCAGGCGAAGGAAAACTGGCAACGGTTGAGCCAGTTGTCGTTCTGGTAGACGACGCCGCAGATCGAGTTCGGATAGGCCGGATTGCGGACACGGTTGAGGATGACCTGGGCGACCGCCGCCTGGCCGCGCACGCTCTCGCCACGCGCCTCGAAATAGATGCCGTTGGCAAGGCATGTCTGCTCTTTGGCGGAGAAGGCGCTCGCCGGCAGCGGGTTCTGGATCCACGAATGATCGCCCTTGGCCATCGGTGGAATGAAGCGGCCGTTGTTCGGCTCCTCGTCCTGCAGCAGGGCTTCGAAGGGCGAGGCCTTGGCATAGTCGGGCTCGGCCTGTGCGTAGGCGGTCGCCAGAACGTCCGGGTGATCGTTGTTGACCAGCGCGGCAAGCATCGCCGGCATGCCGGGATCGGGCTTCTTGTCCTCACGGGTGTGGAACGCCTGGGCGATCTGGATTTCCTTGCCTTTGATCTGCGGCCTGGCGAAAGCCATCTTGAGGCCGCTGTCCATGCTGGGGCGTAGCAGCGAGGAGGTGCGCTGGAAGATCGAGCCGGCGTTGAAGTCCTTCGGCGGCGACACCGGCGAGACCTGGATGATGCGGCCCTTCTTGTCGGCGCGCATGACGCGCTCCTCGTCGGGCGTCACGCCGGCGACGCTGCCCTTGCCGCGAAACGAGACGGTGCCGATGCCGGGCAAGCGCACGCCCGAGCCCGAGATCGAGCCGGTGCTGATGGAATCGACGAACGGCATTTCGGCGGCATGGACGGAGCCGGCGACGGATTTCTCGACATAGGAGTTCCAGCGCGAATTCGGCGCCTCGAGGCCGGAAACCAGGCTCGTCATATCCTGGTAGGCAATATCTGTGGGAAAGCCGACCCAGATGCCGAGCCCGATGATGAACGGAGACAGGAAGGAACGATTTTTCTCACCGGCGGCGGCGACAAGCCGCTTCAAAACACGTCGATGCACTGAACTCTCCAGAAACGCAGAACCGACCCACTGGAGAGGGACAATGATGCATTAACCTTGATGGGGCGTTAACGGGTTTGATCGAGTTTTCCCTGTCGTTGCCAAGTCGGGCGCTTTTGCGGCGGTGGTCCGTTCGAAGAAAATCAGGCGGGCCGAAGGAAGATCGGCCAGGCAATCAGCGCACATGCAGCGCCCGCCAGCCAAACACCCGTCCACGACCCGACCACCAGCAGCCCCGGAATGGCGATCGGAACCAGGAAGAAGGCAACGAAGACGAAACTGTTGGCGAGGCCGAGCGCCGTGCCGGCGTGGCTTGCGCCGGCAAGCGTGGCCAGTTCGGTGTAGGCGACGCCGTGCCAGGCGGAGACCGAGATGCCGGCAACGACCAGCAGCACCGCAATCGCCGGCATCAGCGCCGGATGCGCGCCCGGCATGGCGGCCGACACCAACACCAGCAGGCCGAGAACCGCGAAGCCGGCCGCACTCAACACGCTGCACAGGCGCAGGAACGGGCGGCGGTTGCCATGGCGGTCGGTGAAGCGGCCGCTCCAGACGCGCATGACCATGGCGCCGGTCTGGACAGCGGCGAGGCTGGCGCTGATCACCAGCGTGCCCATGCCGGCGAAGTCGTGCAGGAAGACGGAAGCGAAGGTGAGCACCGCCACTTGCGGAACGCAGAGCACGCCGATGGCGATTGCGATGCGCCAGACGGCCACGTTGCGCAGCGGTGCGGTGCCGGCCGGTGTTGCGGCCTGGGCCGAATGTGCATCGTCACCCTGCGGCGGCTGGTGCAGCCAGAGCCAGGTGAAGAAAGTCGAGACAGCGGACGCCGCCGCCAGCAGACCGAAGACCGCGGCAAAGCCATGGACTGAGGCCAGCGACGGCAGGATGAGGGCGCCGAGCCCGCCGCCGAGCGGCACCGCCGTCTGCCTTATGCTCATGGCAAAGCCGCGCTCGCCTTCACGAAACCAGGCCATGATGGCGCGGCCGCTTGAGCCGTTGACGCTGCCGCCGAGCAGACCGGTGACCAGGAGGCTTGCCGCCAGAAGCGCAACGCTCGGAATATGTGCAACTGACGGCACGACAAGGAAGGCCATGAACAGGAGCCAGGCCGCCGTCGCGCCGAGACCAGTCAACAGCACGCCGCGATCACCCCAGCGGTCGGTAAGCAAGCCCCAGGGCAATTCGCTCAAGGCAACGCCCAGTCCGAGAAGGCCAAGGACCAGGCCGAGATTGCCATTGGAGAGATGATAGCCTGAACGCAGAAACACCGCTGTCGCCGGGATGCCGGCAAAGGTGGCGGAGAAACTGGCATTGGCCGCGACGCCGATGCCCAGCACCTTCCAGCGATGATTGCTGCCAAATGCCGTGACGCCGGACGGCGTTACGGTCATGCCCGGGTTGCAATCGGAATCGGAAACGACAGCTGACATGGGACAGACTCCAAAGATGGACCGGCAAGCGCCGGACCTTGACGCACTGTCTCTACCGTCATAGCTTTGTCCCGAATATCGGGAAGTTTTTGACATTAAATCCCGAAAAACAGGATCATGTTCTCGTGCGGCGCGTAACATTCGACCTCGACGTTCTCCGCAGTTTCGTCACCGGCATGGAGCTGGGCAGCTTCGCCAAAGCGGCCGACCGGCTCGGTCGTTCGACCTCGGCGGTCAGCGCGCAGTTGAAGAAGCTGGAGGAGCAGGCGGCGACGCCGATCTTCCGTAAGTCGGGACGCGGCCTGGCATTGACGGAGGCCGGCGAAACCATGCTCGGCTATGCGCGCCGGCTGCTCGAGCTCAATGACGAGGCGGTATCCGCCATCCACGACGTCGAGCTGGAAGGCTGGGTGCGGCTCGGCCTACAAGAGGATTTCGGCGAGGCGGTGCTGCCGGAGGTGCTCGGGCGCTTTGCCCGCGCGCACCCCAAGGTCAAGATCGAGGCCAGGATCGCGCGCAGCCACGAGCTTGCCGAACGGATCACTTCAGGCAGCCTCGATATCGCACTGGCCTGGCACAACGGCACGACGCTGCCTTACAGCCGGCATGTCGCCGATGTTCAGATGCGCTGGATCGGCCCGGCAAAGCTGATCGAGACGAGCCTGCGCGACGGCGAGGCGCTGCCGCTGGTGGCGCTGGAAGCGCCATGTCTGCTGCGCACGGTGGCGACCGAAGCCCTCGACCGCGCCGGCCTGTCGTGGCGGATGGCTTTTTCCAGCCCGAGCCTTGGCGGCGTGTGGGCGGCGGTCGCGGCGGGGTTGGGGTTGACGATCCGCACCGATATCGGTCTGCCGGCCACTGTCAGGGCGATGACATCAGAGATTGCCGGACTGCCGGCCCTGCCCAAGATGGCGCTGGTGCTGCATCGCAAGGAGGCCGAGCTCGATCCGGTGGCGGCGCGTCTCGGCGACATCCTGCTGCAGGCGGCCCTGCAAGCGCTCCCGGAAGGTGCGCGGGGGATTGAGGGCTTGAGAGCGGTCGCTTAGGTTTCTTGGCCGACGCCCTCTCAGCTAGAGGCGTTTCCGCAAATCGCCGAGAGGTAGCCGCCTCACTTGCGCTTGTTCGCCCTGCCGGCAAACGGATTGTCCGAGGTGCGCAGCGCTATCCTGATCGGCACGCCGGGCATGTCGAAGGCCTCGCGCAAGCTGTTCGAGAGATAGCGGACATAGGATTGCGGCATCGCATCCGGCCGTGAGCACTGGACGACAAAACCCGGCGGCCGGGTCTTGGCCTGCGTGACATATTTGATCTTCAGCCGGCGCCCGGCGACGGCGGGCGGCGGATGATGCGCCAGGATGCCTTCCAGCCAGCGGTTGAGCTTGCCGGTGGAAACGCGGCTGTTCCAAACCTTGTGCGTTCGGATGACGGCATCCATCAGCTTGTCGAGACCGCGTCCGGTTTCGGCCGAAACCGTTACCGCTTGCATGCCGCGGGCCTGCGGCAGCAGCCGCTCGGTCTTCTCGCGCAGTTCCGCCAGCAGTTCCTGCGGGTTGTCGATCAGGTCCCATTTGTTGAAGGCGATGACCGGCGCGCGACCCTCGCGGATGATCAGGTCGGCGATCTGCAGATCCTGCTTCTCGAAGGGGATGGTGGCGTCAAGCACGATGATGACGATCTCGGCAAAGCGGATGGCGCGCAAGCCATCCTGCACCGACATCACTTCCAGCTTTTCGTGGATCCTGGCCTTGCGGCGCATGCCGGCAGTGTCGAACAGTTTTAGCCGGCGGCCATGCCAGTCCCAGTCGACGGAGATGGAATCGCGGGTAATACCGGCTTCCGGTCCGGTCAACAGCCGCTCCTCGCCGATCAGCGCATTGATCAGCGTCGACTTGCCGGCGTTCGGGCGGCCGACGACGGCGATGCGCATCGGCTTGGTGTCGTCATAGGCGGGAACATCTTCGGCGTCCGGGTCGAGGATGTCCTCGCCGATCAGCACTTCGCCGGCGGCAACCTCTTCGTCGCCGCCCTCTTCGTCGAAGGCACGCGCCTCGCCGAGGGCCAGGATCACCGCGTCGCGCAAATCGGGCATGCCCTGGCCGTGCTCGGCCGAGATCGGGATCGGCTCGCCAAGGCCAAGCTCCCACGCTTCCAGCATGCCGGCCTGGGCGCCCTTGGCCTCGGCCTTGTTGGCGACCAGCACCACCGGCTTGCCGGACTTGCGCACGATTTCGGCAAAAGTCTTGTCGTCAGGCATCAGGCCGGACTTGGCATCGACGGTGAAGAAGATCAGGTCGGCCTCGCGGATGGCGATCTCGGTCTGCGCGCGCATACGGCCCGGCAGCGTCGAGGCGGCGGCATCCTCGAAGCCGGCAGTGTCGATGACGTCGAAATGCAGGTCGTAGAGCTTGGCGGCATGGACGCGACGGTCGCGGGTGACGCCCGGCGTGTCGTCGACAAGCGCCAGCTTCCTTCCCACCAGTCGATTGAAAAGGGTCGATTTGCCGACGTTAGGCCGGCCGATGATGGCGACTTTGAATGTCATCCGACCCTACGATCTATCATGCATGTCGTTGTCCCAAAACCGCTGCGCACTTTTGGGCGACATGCACTACGACGCGCTGCCCGACCCGCGGATCAGTTCGGACATCAAGGTCGCCCGTTCGCGCGTGTTGCGCGGGGCACCGTCATCCGAAGCGATCTGGTCGAACAGTTTGAGTGCATCCTGGGTCTTGCCTTCCTTCCAGGCGGCAAGGCCGAGTGCTTCGCGCGCCGTATGGCGCAGCGTGTTGGTGTCGGAAGTCAACGCCTCGACACGGCTGGAGACATCGGCGAAGGAGCCATGATCGACAAGCAGGAGTGCTGCCCTGAGGCGCGCCATGTCGCGAATGCCGGACGGAATGGCGGTGTCGGCGGCGACGCCGTCAAAATCCTTGACGGCGGCATCGACGTCGCCCTTGTCCGCCTTGACGGTCGCCGCACGCATGCGGGCAAGCAGCGGATAGGCGCCGTAGCCGTCCGTTTCCAACGCGGCGAGCGCCGTCAGCGCGTCGTCGCTCTTGCCGTCATTGGCAAGCTTCAGCGCCTGCGAAAAGGCGTCACCCGAGCGGTTGGCGCGGGTCTCGTCCCAATAGCGATAGCCGACGACAGCGGCGGTGCCGAGCACCACCAGGATGGCAAGGCCAAGCAAGGCGGGGCCAAAGCGGTCCCACAGCGCCTGCGCCTGGTCGCGCCGCATCTCTTCGTTGACTTCGCGGATAAAACTGTCGTCCGACATCGATCAAAACCATTCCTGCCCGATCCGGGCCCGTTCTTGAGCCCGCGTTTTAGCGAAATTTTGTCGGCATGGAAGGGGTTCGGCAGGAAAATCGGCTAATCGCCGCTCCGGCCGCTTTAAAGGGCAACCATGGGTGCCACCGCACCCACGCCACATTTTCACGATAGCCGGCCTTTGACCCTCCAGATGCAGATCAGATTGCCGATGCCCCGTTTGTCTCGCGTTCTTGCGTTTTCCGTTGCCGCGCTCGCCACGGCGGATGTCGCTTACGCCGATCCGCCCGCGGCGCCATCGCCGGCAAAGCCGAAGCAGATCGTCATCATCTCGTTCGACAGCGCCCGTGAGATTTCGCAGTGGCAGCGCAGCCGCGCGCTGGCGCAGCGCACCGGCGCCCACTTCACCTATTTTCTGTCCTGCGTCTTCCTTTTGTCGCAGCAGACCCGCGCGGAATACACGGCGCCCGGCAAGACTGCAGGCAAATCGAACATCGGCTTTGCCGCTTCCCAACAGGAAGTGGCGGATCGGCTCGAACAGATCGGGCTTGCCGCCTCGGAAGGCCACGACATCGCCAGCCATGGCTGCGGCCATTTCGACGGCAAGGACTGGAGCAAGGCCGACTGGCTGACCGAATTCGCCTCGTTCAAGCATATTTTCGAGAACGCCTATTCGATCAACGGCATTGAGCCGGAACCCAAGGGCTGGCGCGACTTTGCGCGGCACGCGGTGATCGGCTTTCGCGCACCCTATCTGTCGGCCAACAAGGCGCTCTACGAGGCGCTGCCGGCGGCCGGCTACCAGTTCGACGCCAGCGGCGTCTCACAAGGGCCAGCGGTGCCACCGACCCGCAAGGGTATCACGCGCTTTTCGCTGCCGGAGATTCCGGAAGGTCCTAGTTCAAGGCCGGTGATCGCAATGGACTACAATCTCTTTGTCCGCCACTCCGGTGGCTTCGAGCGGCCGAGCGGAGCGACGGAATTCGCTGAGCGGAGCTATCAAGCCTTCCGCGCCGCCTTCGATGCGCAATACCGGGGCAAGCGCGTTCCGCTGGAACTCGGCTTCCATTTCACGCAGATGAACAACGGCGCCTACTGGAACGCGCTGGAGCGCTTCGCCGGCGAGGTCTGCGTCAAGGCTGATGTCGAGTGCATCAGTTTTCGCGACTATGTTTCGCGGCAAGGCGAGAAACAGGCGCAGGTAGGCGGCTGAGCCGCCCACCATTTTCCAGCCAGCAAATCAGGCCGGGTCGGGTTCCTGAGCCTGGCGTTCGAGGAATCGCCGATCGATGTCGGGCAGCGGTCCGCCGTCTAGCGTTGCTTCGAAGGCGCGAAGACGCTTGTAGATGGAGATAAGCACAACGATGTCGCTCCATGAACTTACCAGATACTGGAACGACGAAGCCACTTCTGAAAATGCAGAAACAATCTGCTGAAAAATTCCCAGCGTTATCTTACCAGCGGCAATCGTCGGAATAAGAATGACGATCGCAAAAACGCTATCAGCTTGCCCGTAGAAATATCTTGCTACGTTAAAATATGAGTAGTGGAAATACAGCCTGAAATAATTCAAGCGCACATTTCTAAAAAGCTCTTTTACAGTAACTGGCTCAGCGCGATCAGCATTATCTTCACCGTATACCAATTCTTTCCGATACGCTGCTTCAACTCGTTGGTTTCGAAATTCCAAACCCGGGAGCTTGACACCCACCGTAGCGAGGAGAACTGTTCCAAAAGCTGACCAGACCAAAGCCGCGACAACAAGCGAATACGGAATCTGGCCGACTATCGGGAGCTCGGTTATGTGATGCGAGAGCCCTGCCAGCACCGGCAAGAAGGCGATCAGGGTCATGACGGAGTTGACAAGACTGACGCCAAGATCCTCCACGTTTGTCGAGAACCGCATCGTGTCTTCCTGAACGCGCTGCGATGCGCCTTCTATGTGCCGCAGCCTCGTCCAATTGCTCATGTAGAAATCGTTCATCGCCATGCGCCAGCGAAAGATGAAATGGCTGACGAAAAACCGTGTCACGACGAGCACCGCGATCCAGCAAAATGCGATCTCCATGAAGATCAATATGCCAGCGAACAGTTCGCCCGGACTGACGGAGCCCGGTGGCGGCGTAAGCGCCTTCTGCACCAGATTAAAGAAAGGTCCACGCCATTCGTTTAGCACCACGCTGACCTGGACCGAAAAATTGGTGGTGAACAAAATGAATGCCGATCCGAGGATCGCCCAGTTCTGCCAGGGATGAGGCCGATAGAGCGCCCAGAACGCATAGAAAATGAGCACGACCGCCGCGAAATAGATGTAAAACCAGAGGAATGGCTTCGACCAGAAAGCCGTCACGCCAATGATAGGCTCGGCATCCGGAAGGGCTGGTGGCAGTCCAAAGACCGCGCCCAATTGCTCGCCGCCCAAAAACCAGAACAAAACCGCGGCAAGGCTCCAGACGATCACCGAAGTGAAAAACAGCTTCGGCTGCGGAAAAAACGATACGAACACTGTGGTGAAATCCTCGGGTCGGGGGGCAAATCAGCTGGGTTCGGCGGGCATAAGGTCACACATTAGTTGGAAAGAAAATGCCCGTGCCCGATGCCCGGCATCGAGCAAGACCACAATCATGGCGATTTTGGCGCAGCCGACCAGGTGATCGCGCCCGAGACGAGCAACACAGCAGCAGCTACGATCGAAGCGAGGAAGAAGTTGCCCGATGCCTGCGCCAGCAGCCCGGCGACGATCGGGCCGACGATCTGACCGAGGCCGAAGGAAGCCGTCATCACCGCAAAGATCCGGCGCGGCGCTTGCGGGACAAGTTGCCTCGCGGTCTGCAGGCCGAGCGCGGTGATAGCGATGAAGGTGCCACCGAGCAGAAGGCCGCCGAGCAACGGCCCGACGGTCCCGCCCATGGCAACGCTGGCGGTGACGCCGATCACCTCGACGAGGCAACCCACGGCATAGGCTGCGTAGACGCCGATCCGTGCTGCAACCTTCTGCCAGAGCCAGACCGAGGGAAAGCCGGCAAGGCCGGTGACCATCCAGACCGCGGCCTCGAAGACGCGGCCGCCGCCACCCTGGCGGACGATGGCGACCAGGAACGTCGCCGTCACCACATAGCCGAAGCCGAACAGGCCGTAGGCGACAATGATCTTCAGCAGCGATCGGTCCGTCGGCAGCGCCGGCTCGCGCCCGGTGACGCCATTGGCGGGCGCCGTGCTGCTGACCAGCAAGGCCACCACGGCAAAGCCGCAGGCCGAAAGCAGCGCCGACCACAGCCAGCCCGCCGCCCAGCCGGCATGTTCGGTGACGAGGAACGCCATCAGCGCCGAGGACGCTGCGATGCCGAGGCCGACGCCGCCGAAATGCAGCGCCTGCAGATCGTTGCGGCCGGCCGCCAGCAGATGGCCAAAGACGATGCTTGACATGAACACCATGACGAAGGCGCTGGCCAGACCGGCAAGAAAGCGGAAGAGGAGAAAGGCCGCCATGCTCTCGGTCAGGCCCATCGCGCCGGCGAGGATGGCGCTGGCGGCAAGGCCGGAAAATATCAGCAGGCGCTCGCGCCCATGCGCCCATGCGCCGGCGGCGGCAAGTGCCCCGACGAGGTAACCCAGGTAATTGGCGGAGGCAATCCAGCCGGCATCGGCCGTCGACAGGCCGAGCTCTTCCATCATGCCGGGCAGGATCGGGGTGTAGACGAAGCGACCGATGCCCATGGCGACGGCCATGGCAATCATGCCGGCCGTGGCGAGACGCAAGGGTGAAGCGGCTTTCATCGCGGCGCACAATAGATTTGCCGGGCGCCGAAACAATCCGCTTTTGTTGGGCCAGTTCGGCTCGCTGCGGCCAGGAGCCTGTGGCTATCGCTTCAACGGCAGCCGGCGCCGGCCGTCTCATAGGCGGTGCGCCGGGCCGTCAATCGGAACGGCACGTCGCCGAGTTCGCGCTCCGACATGGTGTCGAGCACCGGATGCGACAGCGGATCGGTCACCCAGTTGGCGGTTTCGCCTTCGTGCCGCCGGCCATGCTGTTGATTGGCGACGAAAAAGGCCCTGAGCAACGATAAAATCTTCACCATTCTTACCTCCTCGGTCTGACTGGCCTCCATAAAGTCTGCATTTCCGGCCTGTCTTTCAATTGAGATTTCGGCCGCGCCAGTTTAGAAAAACTGTATGGCTATTTTGAACCGCGTCCATCTCAACGGCCTGCGCGCCGTCGAAACCGTCGCCCGCCTGGGGTCGCTTGCGGCAGCGGCCAGAGAGCTCAACGTTTCCGTCAGCGCCGTCAGCCAGCAGATCAACCGAACGGAAAAGCAGCTCGGCCAGGCCCTGTTCGAGCGAACGGCGAGCGGGCTGGTGCCGACCGAATTCGGCACTGTCTTCACGGCCCGGTTGGGCGCGGGTTTTCGCGAGATCGCCCAGGCGGTGGCGCTGGCCGACGAAGGGTCGGAATGCACGCTGGTGGTTTCGGTGGCGCCGGCCTTCGCCTCGAAATGGCTGTTGCCGCGGCTGTCGCGGCATTTCGCCCGGCATCCCAACGTGCTGTTGCGCATCGACGCTTCGGTGCGGCTTGCCGATCTCGACCGTTCCGACATCGAGATCGCCATCAGGCTTGGCGACGGCAAGTGGCCAAGCGGGCGGGCGGAACTGTTGCTGGCGCAAGAAATCTTCCCGGTCTGTGCCCCGGTGATTGCCGAGAAGCTGAAGTCGATCGACGATCTCGCCTTGACCTGCGCCATCACCGACGAACGGGCGATGATCAATTGGGAAAGCTGGTTCGAGGCCGCCGGGTCAAGCCGGTCACCTTCCTCAAGGGTGCGCGCTTCACCGACCCGATGCTGTGCCTGGAATCGGCGATTGCCGGCCACGGCGTCATGCTCGGTTGGCAATTGCTGACCGCCGACGCACTGGCCGACGGCCGGCTTGTCGCACCCTTCGGCATCCGCGCCCAGAGCGGGCTCGGCTACTGGATGGTGACTTCCGCCGCCAAAAGCGAAAGCCGCAAGGTCCGGGATTTCAAGGTCTGGGTGCGCGAGGAAATCGAGGCGACGATGGCACAGTTCAGGTCGCTCGAAAGCGCGGCGTAGTTCTGGACCAGCGCAATCGTGGTGGAAAGGTCGGTGGTGCCGGTCTATGTAAAGTGTCGAACCCACACATCACGGCAGGCAAATTCATGACCACACATTCGCGCGGCGTTTCCGCATCGATCGACCCGGTGAAACTCGACAGGCTGGCCGAGGTTGCCATCAAGGTCGGGCTGCAATTGCAGCCGGGACAGGATTTGGTGCTGACCTCGTCGATCGCAGCACTGCCGTTGACGCGGCGGATCGTCGAGCATGCCTACAAGGCCGGTGCGGGCCTGGTAACGCCGATCTTCAACGACGACGAGATGACGCTGGCGCGCTACCGCTTTGGCGCCGATGCCGGCTTCGACCGCGCCGCCGGCTGGCTCTATGAGGGCATGGCGAAAGCTTTTGCCGGCAATGCGGCGCGGCTTGCCGTGCGCGGCGAGGACCCGTCGCTGCTGTCGGCGCAGGACCCGTCGAAGGTGGCGCGCGCCAACAAGGCGAATTCGATGGCCTACCAGCCGGCGTTGGAAAAGATCACCGGCTTTGATATCAACTGGAACATCGTCGCCTATCCTGATCTCGCCTGGGCCAAGCAGGTTTTCCCTGATGATGCCAACGATGTCGCGGTGGCCAAACTCGCCGATGCGATCTTCGCGGCGTCGCGGGTGGATGTCGAAGACCCGATCGGCAACTGGAAAGCGCATAATGCAGCGCTGCGCAGCCGCACCGAATGGCTGAACGGCCACAATTTCCATGCACTGCATTTCACCGGTCCGGGCACCGACCTGACCGTCGGGCTGGCCGACGGCCATGAATGGATGGGCGGCGCCTCGACCGCCAAGAACGGCATCACCTGCAACCCGAACATCCCGACCGAAGAGGTGTTCACCACGCCGCATGCACGGCGTGTCGAGGGCCATGTCTCGTCAACCAAGCCGCTGTCCTACCAGGGCACGCTGATCGACGAGATTTCGGTGCGCTTCGAGGCAGGCCGCATCGTCGAGGCCAAGGCTTCGAAGGGCGAAGACGTGTTGAAGAAGGTGCTCGATACCGATGAGGGCTCGCGCCGTCTCGGCGAAGTGGCGCTGGTGCCGCATTCGTCGCCGATCTCGGCCAGCGGCCTTTTGTTCTTCAACACGCTGTTCGACGAGAACGCCGCCTGCCACATCGCGCTCGGGCAGTGCTACTCCAAGTGTTTCGTCGACGGCGCCTCGCTCAGCCAGGACGAGATCGCGGCACGCGGCGGCAACAAGAGCTTTATCCACATCGACTGGATGATCGGCTCGGACAAGATCGACATCGATGGTGTGCACAAGGATGGCCGCAAGGTGCCGGTGATGCGCAAGGGCGAGTGGGCCTGAGGTTTCGGCGCAGCGCTGGCTTTTAGACGTCGGCGGGACAGCGCCCCCCTCTGTCCTGCCGGACATCTCCCCCACATGGGGGGAGATCAGACGTCATGCGGGGCTTTCGCCAATCACCAACGTTGCATGACAAGCGAGGCGCCAGGACCGCCAATCTCCCCCCTCGTGGGGGAGATGTCCGGCAGGACAGAGGGGGGCGCGAAGGATCGCGGCGGTGAAGGCTTACTTCACCGCGGCTTCATAGACATCCGGCTTGAAGCCAACCAGAATCCTCTCGCCCAGCTCCAGCACCGGCCGCTTGATCATGGTCGGGTTGGCTAGCATCAGTGCCTTGGCCTTCTTCTCGTCGAGGCTCTGCTTGTCCTTGTCCGACAGTTCGCGAAACGTCGTGCTGGCCTTGTTGAGCAGGATCTCCCAGCCAACCTTGCCGACCCAGCCATCCAGCCGCTTGGCGTCCAGCCCCTCTGCCCGGTAGTCGTGGAAGCGGTAAGGCACATCATGACCTTCCAGCCAGACGCGGGCCTTCTTGATCGTGTCGCAGGTGGTGATGCCGTACATCGTAGTCAAAGGCGTGCTTCCTTGGCTGACAGTCGAATCCGTTCTGCAGCCTAAGACCGCCCTTCCCGCTTTGCCAGCACCCTGGCCGACATCTCAGGATTTCTGGGACTTGCCAATACTAAGGAATTTTCCTAAGTATTACCCAGCCGCTCTTTGACAATGGTTCGGGACCGACCGATGACAAGCCTCCACACCGCAAACCCGAACCCGCCGCCGATCGACGGCATCTTCCGCGCACTTGCCGATCCGACGCGACGACGCGTGGTGGAGCGGCTGAACCGCAGCCCGGCCTCGGTCAGCGAGCTGGCGCAGCCTTTCGAGATGGCGCTGCCTTCCTTCATCGAACACCTCAAGGTGCTGGAAGGTTGCGGGCTGGTGCGTTCGCAAAAGATCGGCCGCACAAGGACCTATCAGCTGGCGCCCGAGCCGCTGCAGCTCGCCGAAAACTGGCTGGCCGAACAGCGTACCCTTTGGGAGCGCCGCCTCGACCAGTTCGACGCCTATGTGATGACCCTGAAGGAGCAAGAATAATGAGCTATCCGTTCAAGGCCGACCCCAGACTGGACCTCGTGCTGGAGCGCTTCCTCGCTGCGCCGCGCGATCTGCTGTGGCGCGCCTTGACGACGCCGGAGCATGTCAAACAATGGTTCACGCCAAAGCCGTGGTTGATCACGGATTGCGAGATCGACCTCCGGCCGGGTGGCCTCTTTCGGACCCGCATGCAGTCGCCTGACGGCAAGGAAGTCAACGACCGCCATTGCTGCTATCTCGAAATCGTGGAGAACGAGCGGCTGGTGTGGACGGATGCGCTGCTGCCGGGCTACCGGCCGTCGGGCGAGCCTTTCATCACTGCGGTGATTTCCCTGCAGCCGGACGGCAAGGGCACGCGCTATACCGCCACCGCCATTCACCGCGACGAGGCCACCCGCAACAACCACAAAGAGATGGGTTTCTTCGACGGCTGGGGCACGGTGGCCGATCAGCTTGCGCAGTATGTGAAGACGATCTGATTTTTCTCGCATGGCGGCCAGAACATCGTGCCGGCCGCCATGTTCATTTTTCGACCCTACAGCGGCAAGAGCAGGCTCCCGGAAACGAGGGGGCTTGCGGTCTCAACAATAAGATCGCTCTTCGGTGATCTTGCCGTTCTTGACCGTGTACAAGCCAACTTCGTCCATGGTGACACGCTCGCCTGTCGCCTTGGGCGTTATGTCGAACTTGAAGCGCACTGCGAACTGATCGCCATTGACATAGGGGCCTTCGACCGAAGCCGCCACGCACTTCATTGTTTCTTGCCACAACTGGCTCTTCTGCTTGAGGCCGGCTTGATGGACGGCATCTCGGCAAGCTGCCGACATGCGACACGACCAGCGCGATCAGTGGCGCACCTGATCCCGTTTTGCGTCTGGGTTGGCAAGATGCTAAGGTGGAGTGGTCATCTCGGGCGGATGCATTTGGGGCCAAGTGACCGCCCGTTCATCGTCAAATCTCGACACTGTTCCCTCCTCCCAAGGTCTGCGATGTTTGTCTACGGCAGCCGAACAGCCACCATGCGTCGCCGTTGGCCAGAAGGCATCCTGGCAATTTCGCTGCTTGTCGGCTGGGCTCTGATGCTCAGGATGCCGCTTTCGCATGATGTAGTCTACCAGATGTGGGTCGCCCGACAGTTGATCGGCGGCACTAAACTCTACGGCGAGATTGTCGAGCTGAATCCACCGCTTTGGTTCTGGATGGCGGTTCCGATTGAGCGCATGGCTCAAATTCTCGGCGCAACCGCCGGCGCTGCAGTCGTAACCGCTGTCACGGCGTTCGCGACGCTCGCCTTGACGACCCTTGCCGCAATCACATCGGATGACACAACCGGCCGACGAATGGTCCTGTTGAGTGCGGCGGGTCTTTCGATGCTGCTCATCCCGCTGGCCGACTTCGGACAACGCGAGCACTTGGCGCTCATTGGGGCATTGCCATATGCCTTTCTCATTGCGCGGCGGGCGGACGGCGCCGTGGTGTCTTGGAAGACAGCCGCAACTGCCGGTGCCCTGGCTGCAGCCGGCTTCGCTCTGAAGCACTATTTTGTCGTGGTGCCGATCCTGCTGGAGCTCTGGCTCAGATTCCGGCTGCGAGGAGCCTGGAGACTTTTCCGACCCGAAACGTTGGTGTTGGGAGCCGCCGCCTCGGCCTATGCGGTAGCGATATTGGTCTTTGCGCAAGAATACCTCCGAACGATCTTGCCTATGCTTGCAGCGGCTTACGACGGCTACAACAGTTCACTCCAGGCGCAACTGCTCACGCCGCGCGTCCTTTTCTGGGGCCTCGCGGCGATCGTCATCGCTTGCCTCCGGAAGCGGGCACCATCTGAATCGATTGCGGCAGGCTTGGCGGCCATTGGATTTGCCCTGGCGTATTTCGCACAGCAGAAAGGATTTCGGTATCATACGGTGCCGGTGACCGGGCTGGCTTTCTTCGCGCTTTGCGCAATGCTGAACATGCATGAACGCACAGTCGCCGCGGCGATCCGACAAACCGCGATCATAGTCGTTGGATCAATACCAGTTCTCCTGGCCGTTTTTGTAGGCCCATACAAAAATTCCAATGAAGAACCGGTCCTGGCTCTACTTCACGCGGTCCCGCCCGGCTCTCCGGTGATCATGCTCACTGCAACTCCAAGCAACATCTGGCCCATGATCGAGAACCAAGGCCTCGTCTGGCCTTCGAGGCACTTCAGCTTCTGGATGACGATCGTGATGGCGAAGCAGTTGAAAGCGACTGGCCGGCTGACGCCCACGCTGCAGGCAATGGCCGATAAAGTCCGAACTCAAACGGCCGACGATCTCATGTGCAATCCACCTGACGTGATCCTTGTGGATGATCTGAGCAGGTCAAAGGCCGGTGCTTTCGATCTCGTCGCGTTCTTCAGCGAGAATGAAGCGTTCCGCGCGATATTCTCCCATTATGCCAGACGCGAATCGGCGGCGAATTTCACTGCATACGCAAAACAGGGGAACTGGCAGCCCGAAAACAAACCGGCCCTATGCCGAAATCTATTCTAGATGTTTGATCTTGAGGAAAGCCCGCCTTGGGAGCGCCCGCCTCGACCAGTTCGACGCCTATGTGATGAGCCTCGGTGGCCGATCAGCTGGCGCAGTACGTGAAGACGATTTGAGTTTTCGCTTGGCGGCCAGGACGGTGTCCCGGCCGCCACATTTTTGATCACGCTAGCCGGAAGCCGGCGGAATTCCGGCTTAGTAGTAAAAGCGCTCTTCGGTGATCTTGCCGTTCTTGACCGTGTACAGGCCAACCTCGTCCATGGTGACACGTGCGCCGGTGGCCTTGGGCGTAATATCGAACTTGAAGCGTAGTGCGAACTGGTCGCCGTTGACATAGGGGCCCTCGATCGAGCCGCCATGCACTTCATTGTTCGCTTGCCACCATTCGCCCTTTTGCCTGATGGCCTCCTTGCCATGGACGATTGCCATCGGCCCCTCCATGGCTTCGTAGCTGGCGATGTCGTCGGCATTGTACTTCTCGGCGGCACCCCTGTTATCGCCCTGCTGGAGCAGCTCGGTGAAATCCTTGGCGATTTCCGTGATGGTCATTTGTGTTCCTCCTGTTCAGACTGGTTGAAGTAGGGAAGCGCTTGCCAGCCCGTCACCGTTGCCCGCACGACAGCTGACAGACCGTGTCAGGACGATTGATATAGCGCGGCTCTGTGACGACGATTTCTCACATGCCGGCCAGGGAATCGTCCTGGCCCGTCAATTGCCAGCGTCCACGCTCGGGGAGAAGGGAACTGGCCGCAGCCTCGGCGCCCTTGCCGGCAACGCTGGTGATTGGCGAAATCACCCGACGCAAGCCATTTCTCCCCGTCACTATACGGGGAGAAATGTCCGGCAGGACAATGAGGGGCAGCGCAAGCGCCCGGCAAGTTTCAATTGCCGGAACCGTTCGCCCGTCGATGCAGGGCCTGAACCCTAAGCCCCGTAGCCGATGATGCCCTTGACCTCGAGGAAGTCGTGGATCGCCCAATCGGCATATTCGCGGCCGTTGCCCGACTGCTTGTAGCCGCCGAAGGGGGCGAAGGTGTCCCATTCCGGATAGTTGATCGAGACCTGGCCGGCGCGCAGCTGTCCTGCAATTTTGCGGGCATGCTCGATATCCTGCGACTGCACATAGGCGGCGAGGCCGTAGACGGTATCGTTGGCGATCTTCACCGCGTCGTCATCGTCGCTGTAGGAAATGACCGACAGCACCGGGCCAAAAATTTCTTCCTTTTCGATGGTCATGCCTGGCGTGACATGGCCGAACACGGTCGGGCGGACATAGTAACCGCGGTTGAGGTGTTCGGGCCGGCCGGGGCCGCCGGTGACCAGTGTGGCGCCTTCCTTGATGCCGGCTTCGATCAGCCGCTGGATCTTGTCGTACTGGATGTTGGAAACCACCGGTCCGAGCTTGGTGTCCTCCGAGCGGGGATCGCCGACATTGTGCGCTTCGGCGGCTTTCTTGGCGATGGCGAGTGCTTCGTCATGACGGGCGGCCGGCACCAGCATGCGTGTCGGCGCGTCGCAGGACTGGCCGCTGTTGCCGAAACAGGCGTTGACGCCCTTGCGCACCGCTCTCTCGAAATCGGCATCGGGCAGCACGATGTTGGCGGACTTGCCGCCGAGCTCCTGCGCCACGCGCTTGACCGTTTCGGCCGCCGTCTTGGCGACGATGATGCCGGCCCGGGTCGAGCCGGTGAAGGAGACCATGTCGACATCGGGATGGCCGGCCATGACCTGGCCGACATCGGGGCCGTTGCCGTTGATCATGTTGTAGACGCCTTTCGGCACGCCGGCGGCCTGCATGACTTCCGAGAAGACGATGCCGCTGATCGGCGCGATCTCGGAGGGCTTCAAGACGATGGTGCAGCCGGCGGCGATGGCCGGCGCCACCTTGCAGACGATCTGGTTGAGCGGCCAGTTCCACGGCGTGATCAGCGCGCAGACGCCGATCGGCTCCTTGACCACCATGGTGCCGCCGCGCTTTTCTGAGAATTCATAATCCTCCAGCGCTTTGATGGCGGCTTCCATATGCGCCCTGCCCGCCCAGGCCTGCGCCTCGCGGGCCCAGGTGATTGGCGCACCCATTTCCTGGCTGACGGCCTGGGCGATATCCTCGTAGCGCTCATTGTAGACTTCGAGAATACGCTTCAGGAGCTCCAGGCGCTCGGCCTTGCTGGTCTGCGAAAACGACGGAAAGGCCGCCTTGGCCGCTGCCACCGCCTTGTCGACATCAGCCTTCGAGCCGACGGAAATCCTGGTGTAGGCCTCTTCTGTCGACGGATCGATGACATCCAGCGTTGCCGGCACCACGGGGGCGACCCATTTGCCGTCGATAAAGAAGTTCAGATGATTGCTCACGGGGGACGCTCCGGTTTTTCTGGAAGATGACGATCGGTTCAAGCTGAGAGCATAGGGCAGTTGGCGCCACGCCGCAGGCTGATATGCGCCACGTCGCCGACGCTGAATTGAAAGCCCTCGGCCTGGCGTGGTGCGTCGATCACCACTGGTGTCCCCTGCCCGAGTTCGGCATGCAGACGCAAGGTGCGGCCGTGAAAGACGATGCTGTTGACCCGTACCGGTGCCGTGCCGGTCGAGGCTTCGGTCGCCGCCAGCAGATCTTCCGGGCGCACACCGATGGTGCGCACGGCGCCTTCGGCAGGCGCATCGCCGGTTTCCGAAATGGCTTCCAGCGGCAGAGCGCCGGCGGTGAAGCGCAGCCGATCGCCATCGCGGCCGACGAAGCGCGACTGCAAAAGGTTCATCGTGCCGATGAAGCTGGCGACGAATTTGGTGGCGGGCCGGTCGTAGAGCGTCGCTGGTGCTGCGATCTGCTCGATCCGGCCCTTGTTCATGACGACGATGCGGTCGGAGATCGACAGTGCCTCGGTCTGGTCGTGAGTGACCATGACGAAGGTGGTGCCGAGCCGCGACTGTAGCCGTTTCAACTCGACCTGCATCTGTTCGCGCAGATGCGCATCGAGCGCCGATAATGGCTCGTCGAGCAGCAGCACGCGTGGTTCGCAGACAATGGCACGAGCGAGCGCGACGCGCTGACGCTGACCGCCGGAGAGTTCGGAGACGCGGGCGCCGATCTTGTCGACGAGGCCGACCATGTCGAGGGCTTCGCCGACGCGCTTGGCTTGCTCCGTGCCGGACAGTTTTCGCAAGGACAGGCCGAAACCTACATTTTCGGCGACGTTCATATGCGGGAATAGTGCATAGTCCTGGAACACGGTGTTGACCGGCCGGTCGAAGGGTCTCAGCGCCGTGATGTCGCGGCCGTCAAGCAACACCTTGCCGCTCGACGGGCTTTCGAAGCCGGCGATGACGCGCAGGCTGGTAGTCTTGCCGCAGCCGGAGGGGCCGAGCAAGGTCAGGAACTCGCCGCTGGCGATGTCGAGGTCGACGGCATCGAGGCCGACGATGCCACCTGGAAAGACCTTGGAGACAGCCTGCAGCTGGACGAGAGGATCAAGCGCCATCGCGAACCTCTGAGGGTTTTGTCGTATTGACCCAGAGGATCTGGCAGCGCTTGGAACCCGGATTGCGGAAGGCGTGCAAAAGCGTGCTTTTGAAGGCAAAACTGTCGCCGGTCTTCAGCCCGTAGGTGGTGGAATCGACAACCAGTTCGACCTCCCCCGACAGCACAAAGCCGAATTCATGGCCGGCATGGGCGTAGGCTTCGGCGGTGCCGCCGCCGGCATCGACGCTGACCAGCATGCCGGTGAGCGTTGCGGCCGGCGGCGACAGCAGCGCCTTGGCAATGCCTTCCGACTTGACCGGGATCTGCCGCCGGCTGTTGGCGCGCACGCAATAGAGATCGTTGACGGCATCGTTGCCGTCGGCAATCAGCGCCGACGGCTCGATGTCGAGGGCAGCGGCAAGCGGCCAGATGACCCTGACCCGCAATGATGACATGCCGCGCTCGATCTGGCTCAGCGCACCGATCGACACGCCGGCCTTGGCGGCAAGATCGGCCAGCGACAGGTTGCGCTCCAGCCGCAGCGCCCGCACGCGCCGGCCGACGCGAACGTCGGCGTCGTCCTTGGGCTTTCCAGCCGTGTCGTCCAGCATGTCCATCAAGTCATCCTCGTCTTGTTCCCTTCTCCCCTTGTGGGAGAAGGTGGATCGGCGCGCAGCGCCGAGACGGTTGAGGGGTGTTCCAGCGGAGCGAGACGCCGGTGTTCCCTGGAACACCCCTCATCCGTCGCCTTCGGCGACACCTTCTCCCACAAGGGGAGAAGGGGACGCCTCAGTTCAACCCCCTGCCTTGACCTTCTCGAACATCTTCGCCAGGTCGTCATTCTGTTTCATCGGCCCGGTGAAGACGGTGGTCTTCAGCATCACTTCGGGATCCGACGGCAGTTGCAGCTTGTCCAGCTCCTCCTTCGGCACCGCGGCGAAGGCCGAGCTGGTCGACGCGCCGTAGCCATAGGCCTCGATCAGGTATTTTCCGGAATCGGTTTCCAGCCGGCTGTTGATGAAGTCGTAGGCAAGGTCGACATTCTTGGCGTCCTTGAGCATGACGAAGCCGCAGGACCAGGTCAGCATGCCTTCCTTCGGCTTCATGAACTCGACCGGCACGCCCTGCTTCTTCAGCGAGGTGGCCGAGGCGTTCCAGGTCATGGCGGCGACTAGCTGGCCGCTCGACAGCGCCTGTTCCACCGAGGTCATGTCGGTGGTGTAGTTGGAGAGCAGCGGGCGCTGCTCGCGCAGCTTTTCCGCCACCTTGTCCATTTGCTCCGGCGTCATGTCGAACGGATTGACGCCGGCAAGAAGTGCGGCCACCACCGGCGTGTCATGCACGGCGTCGATGGTCGCCATGCGGCCGGCATACTGCTTGTCCCAAAGCAGGTTCCAGCTGGCTTCCGGGTTCTTCACCAGATCGGTGCGGTAGAGGATCGAGGTGTTGCCCCAGTCCCACGGCACCATCCAGACCTTCCCGTCGCCGGCCTGAATGTCAGGCAGGTTCTTGAACACCGGGAAGATCGAATCCCAGTTCTTGATGCGCTTGGTGTCGATCGGCTGCAGAAGGCCTTCCTTGTTCCAGCGCGCCACCTTGTCGTAGCAGGGATGCGCTATGTCAGGACGGAAGCCGGCCTTGACCTTGGTGAAGGCATCATCGTCATCGCCGAACATCGAGGCCTCGACGCCATCGGGATGCGCGGCCAGGAAGCTCTTGTTGAAGTCGGGCAGTTCATAGCCCGACCAGGTGAAATATTGCAGCTTGTCACTCGCAAACGCGACGGTCAACGACAGCGCCAGTGCCAGTGCGGTCAGTCCGGCGCGGGCTCTGTTTCCGCTTACCGATTTCAGGTCGAATGCCATTGCAGTTCTCCTCTCTTGGTTTCTTCTGGTTTGGATGGAATGGCGGGCGCCGGCCGTTGAGCGGCGGTGAGCCCGCGATGGCGCAGGAATTCGGCAAGGCCGGCAATGACGAAGGACACGGCGAGGATCGCCGTGCCCAGTGCCATGACGGTCGGCAGCGATTTCGGGAAACGCAGCTGGGCCCAGATGTAGAGCGGCAGCGTCGGCTCGGTGCCGGCAAGGAAGAAGACGACGATGAACTCATCGAAGGAGATCAGGAACGACAGCATGAAGGCCGAGGCGATCGCCGGCAGGCTGAGCGGCAACATCACCCGCCTGAACGTCGTCCAATCGGAGGCGCCGAGATCGAGGGCCGCCTCGCGGATGGTCTTGGGGATGACGGCGAAGCGGCTGCGCATGACCACCACCGTCGTCGGTAACCCCACCAGTATGTGGCCAAGCACGATGGCGATGCGCGACGGGCCGAAGCCGACGAGATTGACCAGGATCAGCAGCGATATGCCGACAATGACGCCGGGGATCAGGATCGGCAGCCGGGCGATGGCGCTGATCGTGGCGGCCAGCGGCGAGCGGCCGTAGAGGTCCATATAGGACACGGTGATGCCGCACAGCGTGGCGCCAGAGGCAGCGATCACACCGATCACCAAGCTGTTGGCGAGCGCGCCGGACAGCGTCGGATTGCCAAGCAGGGTCGCATACCATTGCAAGGTAAAACCTTGCAGCGGAAACGCCGCCTGGATCGAATCGTTGAAGGAAAACAGCGGGATCAGCAACACCGGCAGATAGAGAAACACCAGATAGACAAGCACATAGACGCCGAGCCAGCGGCCGCCATCTTCTGTCCGCGCCGCGCTCATGTGCGGCTGCCAAAGCGGCGGTCGGCGAAGCGCACGACCAGCACCACGCAGAGGATGACCAGCATGACGGCGACCGAGAGTGCGGCGCCGAACGGCCAGTCATTGGCCTTGCCGAACTCCGACTGGATCAGCGTGCCGATCATGGTGCTCGCCGGGCCGCCGACCATGGCCGGCGTCACATAGTCGCCGATCGTCGGCACGAAGACGACGAGGGCTGCCGCCAGCACGCCCGGCATCGAGTTCGGCAGCACGACGCGGCGGAAGCTGGTGAAAGGTTTTGCGCCAAGGTCGGACGCGGCTTCGAGCAGCGATTTCGGGATCGTCTCCAGCGCCACATAGATGGGCAGGATGGCGAAGGGCGCATAGGCGTGCGCGAGGGTGACGACCACCGCAGCCGGCGTATTGAGAAAGGCGAGCGTCGGCTCGGACCAGATACCGCTTTCGATCAGCGCCGAGTTCAGCACGCCATTATAGGCAAGCACGATCTTCCAGGCGAAGACGCGCAGGAGGTAGCTGGTCCAGAACGGCAGCGTTACCAGAAACAGCAGCAGGCCGCGGCGCCGACCGGCATGGAAGGCAAGGTAGTAGGCGACGGGATAGGCGGTGACGACCGTTGCCAGCGTCACCAGTCCGGCAATCGTCAGCGAGCGCAGCGTCACAGTCCAGTAGAGAGGATCGGACACCACGGTGACGAAATTCGCCAAAGTGAAACCGGCGCCGAGCAGCGAACCGTCATTGTCGCGGAAGGCAAGGAAAAGCACGAGGCCAAGCGCAAACAGGATCAGCAGGAAGGTGACCAGCGCGCCCGGCAGCAGCATGGCGAAGCGGAACCCCGAAGACGATCGGGATGCTGCCGGCGCTTCTGTTGCAACGATGGTCGACATCGGACTGTCCATCGGAATTTTGAAATTATCTAAGCTTTTTTCATACTCATGAAACTGTCAAGATAAATCAGCGCTCGAACGCATCCAGCATGCGGTACCAGGCGATCGTCGCGGCAACGCCGACCTGCCGGAAGGCGTGGAACGGGATCGGCCGGATCGGCGAGATCGGGAACGGCAACTGCCTGGCATCGCCACTGTGGAGGTAACCGGCAAGGCGCGCCCCAAGTGCCGTCATCAGCCCAAGGCCACGACCCTGGCAGCCGACCACGGCCAGCAGGCCCGGCTCGGGCTCATGAATATGCGGCAGATGGTCCGGCGTCATCGCCACCCGGCCGAACCAGCGCTTCTCGATGGCGACATCGGCCAGTGCCGGATAGAGCCGCCGCAAGGCGCGCTCGAGATGCGCCCAGTCGGCCGGGCTGGTCGGCAGCGCCATGCCGCCGCGGCCGCCAAGCACCAGCCGGCCATCGGCGCTCTTGCGATAGTAGACGAGGATGCGGCGCGAATCCGACACCGCTTGCCCTTCCGGCAGAATGGTGGCCGCCAGATGGGACGACAGCGGCGCGGTGGCGATCTGGAATGAATGCAGCGGAACGATCGTCTGAGCCAAGCCTGGGATCAGACCGCCGGTATAGGCGTTGGTCGCCAGGACAACCGCCTTGGCCTGCAAGTCCGTGCCGTTTTCGGTCGAGATGCGCCAACCACCGGTATTCTTGCCAAGCCGCACCACCTTCTGGCGCTCGGCTATCTTCACGCCCGCCGTCGTGGCGGCCCGGGCCAGTTCCGAGGTATAGGCGAGCGGATCGATGACACCGGCGCGGCGGTCGAGCCAGCCGCCGAGATAGCCCTTTGCGCCGGTCTTAGCTGCGATCTCGCTCTGGCTCAAAAGCCGGACATCGGCGCCCCGCGCCCGCCATTGCCGGTCCCGGTTGGCTGCGGCCTTCAGCGCCGTCTCGGTATGCGCCGCCTGGATCCAGCCGTTGCGAACGAACGGCACCGCCAGCTTCTCGTCGCGGATCAAATCGAAGACGGCGTCCGCCGTCGAGGCTGCGAAGTTGACCAGCGCCTCACCGCGTTCGGGACCAAAATTCTGCAGCAGCCATTCCGGATCGTATTTGAGGCCAGGGATGACCTGGCCGCCATTCAGGCCGGACGCGCCCTGGCCGATGTCGCCGGCGTCCAACACCTGCACGGACATGCCGAGACGGGCGGCATGCAAGGCCGTCGACAGGCCCTGAATGCCGCCGCCAACAATGACGACATCGGCAGTTTGGCCACCAGGCAAAAACGACTGGAATTGGGCTGCCGTTTGCGGCTTCTGCCAGATCGGATCGGAAAACGGCATGGACAAGGGATCACCTGGAATGCATGTCACGAAATGAAAATCCTAGTGACGATTTCATTATTTTGAAAGAGGGTATTCACCCCGGTGTCGACAGATTGCTGTGTATGGGCAGCCCGCGAAGCGAAATGTGGCTGAAAAACAGGGCGCGTCTGGATCGCCAGGACGGGTAGACCTTTGCCGGGAATTTGTTGAAAATGCCGCCGCCGATCCGGCCGCCTTTCCATCAAGCAGAGGACTGCAAGCCATGACGAACCCGACGCAGCTGCCGACTGAGGGCCTTTTCGTCGGCCGCGCCAGGGCCAGCGATGCCTCGCATCCGCTGGTGGTCACGGTGCGCGACGGCACGGTCTTCGACATCACGTCAAGCGCGGCACCCACTGTACGCGACGTTTGCGAGCTGCCGGATCCAGCCGGCCATGTCCGCTCGGCCAAGGGCAGACCGGTCGGTTCGCTCGATGCGACCGCCGCCAACAGTTTTCAGGCCGTTCGCGATCCGAAAAAGCCGTATCTGCTTTCCCCGGTCGACCTGCAGGCGGTCAAGGCGTCGGGCGTCACCTTCGTCGTCAGCCTGCTCGAACGCGTCATCGAGGAGCAGGCGCGCGGCTCGGCGGAGAAGGCAGATGCCATTCGGGCCGACATTGCCGGGCTGATCGGCCATGATCTGTCGAAGCTGAAACCCGGCTCGCCGGAAGCGATGGAGATCAAGGCCAAACTCATCGCGCGCGGAGCCTGGTCGCAATATCTGGAAGTCGGCATCGGCCCGGATGCCGAGATCTTCACCAAATGCCAACCGATGGCGTCGGTCGGCTTCGGCGCCGATGTCGGCCTGCATCCAGTTTCCACCTGGAACAACCCTGAGCCGGAGATCGCCATGATCGCCGCCAGCAGCGGCAGGATCGTCGGCGCCACGATCGGCAATGACGTCAATCTCAGGGATGTCGAGGGACGCTCAGCGCTACTGCTCGGCAAGGCCAAGGACAACAATGCCTCGGCTTCGCTCGGCCCATTCATCCGGCTTTTCGACGACACCTTCGCCATCGACGACGTGAAGCAGGCCATCGTGCGGCTGAAAGTCGAGGGCGAGGACGGGTTCTCGCTCGAGGGCGCGAGTTCGATGGCCGAGATCAGCCGTTCGCCGGAAGAGCTGGTTGCCGCCGCCATGGGACCGCATCACCAATATCCGGACGGCCTTGCGCTCTATCTCGGCACCATGTTCGTGCCGTCGAAGGATCGCGGCGAAAAGGGCAAGGGGTTTACCCACAAGGTCGGCGACATCGTCACCATCTCGTCGGAGAAATTCGGAGCGCTGGTCAATCGCGTGCTCCTGTCGCCGGACTGCCCGCACTGGACGTATGGCGCCAGCCATCTCATGCGCGACCTCGCCCGGGCCGACCTCCTCTAGCAGCGGCGAAGAACCGGCGGCAATCAACACAATTTTATGTTGTACCCCGGTGACTGCGGACGCAAATCACTCCAAGATCGCCGCGCGGTCGGGGGGCCGTTCATATGTCAGATACGCCGCTGGTCTTGGTACGCAACGTCGCCAAACGCTTTGGCGGCACCATCGTACTCGAAGACATGAGCCTTGCCGCCAGGCGCGGCACCATCCACGCCATTGTCGGGGAAAGCGGCGCCGGCAAATCGACCCTGGTCAAGCTCCTGGCCGGCATCTTGAGGCCGGGCAGCGGCACGATCGAGATAAACGGCCGGAAGGTGGCCCTCAACAGTCCGAATGCCGCGCGCAAGCACGGCATCGGCGTGGTGCTGCAGCAGTCGGCGCTTTTTCCCGACCGCCCCGTGCTCGCCAATCTCTTCGTCAACCGGGAGCCGCTGCGCAGCGGCCTTGTCTCGGGCCGCGAGATGGCGGCGCGCAGCTTCGACCTGCTTCGCCAGCTCGGCCTTTCCGTCGACGTCCGCGCTCCGCTCGGCGAACTCGATGCGGCCGAACGCCAACTGGTCAACATCGCCCGGGCGCTTCTGGAGAACCCGAGGCTGCTCCTGCTCGACGAGCCGACCGAAACGCTCGACCGGCACCAGAGCGAGCGGCTGTTTTCGGTGCTCAACGGGCTGAAGGCCAGGGGCATGACCATGCTCTTTGTGTCGAACCGGCTGGAGGAAGCACTTGGCCTCGCCGACGAACTGACGGTGATGCGCAACGGCCGCGACGTGCTGTCGAAGGCGCGGCAGGAGCTGACGGCATCCGAGGAAACCATGATCGGCCGATTGCGCCACGCGCTGTTCCCGGTGCCGTTGCGCTCATTGTCGACCATCGCCGGCACGCTGCGGCCGCAGCTTACAGTGACAGCCTTGAGCGGAGGCCGGCTTGCCGGTGCCGACTTCAGCGCCCGTGCCGGCGAGATCGTCGGCCTTGCCGGGCTCGCCGGCTCCGGCGTGTCGGATCTGCTTGCCATGCTGTTCGGGCAACGCAAGGAGCGCAAGGGCAAGGTGCGTTTTCCCGATGGCGATGGCCTGCCGAAGAACCGGACGGAAGCGGCGCGCCGCAGCATCTGCCTGATCTCGAACCAGGGCGGCGACGGCTTGATGCCAGACCGGTCCATCGCCTTCAACCTCTCCAGCGTGGTTGTCGGCGCGCGCGACTGGGGGCGGCGCTGGTATTCGCCGGCGGCGGCAACCGAGCGCGCGGCGCGGCAGATCGAGGCGCTGCGTGTCCGCAGCGGTCCCGATGAACTTGCCGGCACGCTGTCGGCCGGCGGCCGGCAGAAGGTGGCCGTCGCCAGGTGGCTGGAGATCGGCCCGCAGGTGGTGTTGCTCGACGATCCCGCGCGCGGCATCGACATTTCCAGCAAGCAGGAGATCTACGGCTTGATCCGCCAGATGGCGGCGAGCGGCTGCGTCGTGCTCATGCACTCGACCGAGATGTCCGAACTGGCTGGGCTTTGCGACCGCGTGCTTGCCTTCCATCGCGGCCGGCTTGCCGGCGAGGTGGCGGGCGCGGATATGGATGCGGTTGCAGTTCGCAGGCTCATCACCGGCGACGAGACAACCGCGCCGGCCGAGCAGGCGACCACAGGCCGGAGGGATGCGGCATGACCGAAACCGTCACCGTCCCGCGGCTGGCGGGGTCGGCCGTGCCCAAGCCAAGGCGAAGCTTTCGCCTGCCGGGGGCGACGGCCGTGGTCCTTATGCTGGCCGTGGTCATCGGTTTGCTCGGCCTGCTGCACCGCCCCTTCCTCGAGCCCGCCAGTCTCGTCGCGCTGCTGGAGCAGGCCGCCCTGCCCGGCCTGCTCGCCATCGGCATGGTGTTCGTGCTCGCCGTTCGCGGGATAGACCTGTCGGTGGCTGCCGTGTTCCACATCACGGCACTGCTTGCCGCGCTGCTGATGCGCGCTGGCGTCGATCCCTGGCTGTCCGCTGTGGCCGGCGTCGCGCTCGGCGCCGGCATCGGCCTCGTCAACGGGCTGCTCGCGCTGGCACTGCGCGTCCCGGTCCTCATTGTCACGCTCGGCACCTGGTGGATGATCGACGGGCTGTCGCTGGTGCTCGGCAAAGGACAGGCGATTGCCCCGCCGGCGGGAGACAGCAGCCTCTTTGCGACGCTCTCCGGCAAGGCCTTCGGGATCGTGCCGGCGACGGTCGTGATCTTTGTCCTGCTGGCGCTTGCGTTGCAGGTGGTGCTGCAGCGGACCCGCTTCGGCTACCGGGTACAGGCGACAGGGAGCAATCCGGAAGCCGCCGCCCATGCCGGCATCGCGACCGGCAAGGTCCGGCTGAAGGCGCTGGCGCTGATGGGCGCAGTTGCGGGGCTCGCCGGCGTCGTCCATCTCGGTGCGCAGGGCTCGATTTCGCCCAATGATGGCAATGGCTTTGCGCTGCTGGCAATCGCCGCAGCGCTGCTTGGCGGCACGAGGCTGTCGGGCGGCCACGGCAGCGTCATCGGCGCCGCCATCGGCATGCTGGTCATCCAGGCGGTGCTGAGCGGGACCGCACTGCTCGGCATCGATGCCACATGGACCAGTTTCGCCGTCGGCGCGCTGCTGGTGCTGGCGCTGGCGGTCGACCGGCTGGGCAGGGCATGGCGCGGCTGGCGCGCTGAGCGCAGGCAGAACGGCGCGCGCGGCTGAGGCCGGCCGCAGCCAACCTCACACAAATATCACCCAAACTGATGCAATCTGATGGGCCTGCTGATGGCGCCGGCGATTGCGTTGACTTCCACTGATCGATGGAGGCTTGCCAACCGTCGAAAAAGGGAATGCTCTGCTGCGTTCCAGATCGGCGCTGGCAAGAGAATGCGATCAGGGCTTTGCCGTGATCAAACGTCGGATGCGGAGGTCATTTCAACATGGGAGGAAAGCAAATGCTGACGAGGCTACGATTACTTGTGCTTGGCTTGATTGTGGCGCTGGCCATTCCGGCAGCGGCACAGGCCAAGACCTTCTACTGGATTTCGCATGGCGGCCCGGCTGACCCGGTGTGGACCTACTTCCTCGCCGGCGCCAAGCAATGGGCGAAGGACACCGGCAACACCGTCAACACCTCGTTCCACAATGGCGACGTGGCATCGCAGCAGGAAGCTGTTCGTGCCGCCATCTCCGCCAAGGCCGACGGCATCGTCACCACCAGCCCCGATCCGGGCAGCCTGGTCGAGATCGTCAAGGAAGCGCGGACGGCGAAAATCCCGATCATCAATTTCAACACGCCCGATCCGAAGGCGAACTTCAACGCCTATGTCGGCGGCGACAACGTCACTTTCGGCAAGCACTGGGCGCAATATCTGGTCGACAAGGGCCTGGTGAAGAAAGGCGATTTCGTCTGGATGCCGGTTGAAGTCCCGGGCGCCACTTATGGCGTTCAGGAAGAAGAAGGCATCAAGAGCGTCTTCGGCCCGCTCGGCATCACCTRKGAARTCACYGAARCCACGCTCGACCAGGCYGAAGTGATCAGCCGCATGRKCGAYTACCTCACCRCCAACAAGGCCAAGRTCAAGGCGATCATCGGCCTSGGCGAYCTKGYSACCGGCWSSATCAAGCGSGTSTTCGAYCAGGTCGGCRTCAAGCCYGGCGARRTCCCGGTCGTSGGCTGGGGCAACTCGCTCGACACCACRCARGAAGTGCTGAACGGCTAYGTCAAYGCYGSSCAGTGGCAGGACCCGCAGGCKACCAGCTATGTSGCSCTYTCGCTSGCYGCSATGGCCGCMGGCGGCATYCSYCCSGGCTTCAAYGTCATMACCGGCGCGCTCTACGAAAAGGATACCGCGCAGGTCTACGACGACATCCTGTCCGGCAAGTAAAATCCGAGACGCAACAGTCGCGACCGTATCCGCGGTCGCGGCTGTCTTGTCAATCCGCCGGGCTGCACACACAATGTGCAGGTCTCAGCCAATTCCCATCCTGTGTCGCGGGTCCCAATTGGAAAATCGTTCCCTCATCCAACGCCTGATCGCGAGGCCGGAATTCGGGCCTTTCGTGCTGCTGGTCATCGAGCTCGCCGTGTTCTGGGGGTTCAATCATGACTTCCTGTCGCCGCAGAACATCTCCAACATACTGGCCTTCACCGTTGAGCTCGGCCTGATTGCGCTGGCGATGACATTGCTGATGACATCGGGCGAATTCGACCTCTCGGTCGGATCGCTGTTCGGTTTCTCGCCGGTGCTGATGTGGACGCTGTTCAACAGCGGCGTCACCTCGCTGGAGGTCGGCTTCGTCGTTGCCTTGCTGGTCGCCGCCTTCATCGGGCTGGTCAATGGCTGGTTCGTGACGCAGCTCAAGATCCCGTCCTTCCTGGTAACGCTCGGCATGCTGCTGGTGGTGCGCGGCACCGCTTTGTTCGTCACCGACGGATTTCCGCAGCGCACCTGGAGCGCGGAGGGCAGCTGGCTGGCCGAGGCGCTGGTCGGTGATTTCTTCGTCGGCCCGTTCCGCATCTACATGTCGCTGTTCTGGTTCATCGCCGCAGCAATAGCGCTCGGCTATGTGCTGACGCAGAGCCGGACCGGCAACTGGATCCAGGCGGCGGGCGGCAACCCAGGTGCTGCGCGGGCACGCGGCGTCAATGTCAGCGGCGTCAAGATCGGCCTGTTCGTGCTGTCGTCACTGATGGCCTCGTTCGCCGGCGTCATCTCTTCGCTGCGCACCTCGGCGGCCAACCCCAACAGCGGCACCGGCTACGAGCTTGAAGTCATCGCCATGGTGGTGATCGGCGGCACGGCGCTGACCGGCGGACGCGGCACCATCATCGGCACCGTGCTCGGTATCCTGATCCTGCGCGTGATGCGCAACGGCATCGTGCTGATCGGCGTCCCCGGCCTTGCCTACAACATCTTCATCGGCGCCATCATCCTCGGCATGATGGCGCTTCATTCATGGCTGGAACGCCGGCATCAGGCAGGGACTTGAACCATGGCTGAACCGCTTATCCGCATGGAAAACATCCGCAAGTCTTACGGGCGCGTACAGGCGCTCGAGGACGCCAATTTCCATGTCAATGAAAGGGAGATTGTTGGCCTGCTCGGCGACAATGGCGCCGGCAAATCGACGCTGATCAAGGTGCTGTCGGGGGCGGTTCCGCTGACCAGCGGCGACATCTTCATCCGCGGCAAGAAGGTGAACTTGCGCAGCACCAGCGACGCCATCGCCCATGGCATCGAGACGATCTATCAGGATTCGGCGCTGGTCACGCAATTGTCGATCGCCCGCAATCTGTTTCTCGGGCGCGAGCCGATCAAGCCGCCGCGTTTCCTCAACCGGATGGACCAGGAGGCGATGAACGTGGTCGCACGCGACCTGCTCAAGCAGGTCGGCATCTCGAAAAACATCCCGCCAACGACGCCGATCGGCTCGCTGTCGGGTGGTGAGCGGCAAGCGGTGGCGATCGCACGCGCCATGCATTTCGACAGCGACCTCATCATCCTCGATGAGCCGACCAACAATCTTGGCGTCGCCGAGACGCAAGGCGTGCTGAGCTTCGTGCGCAACGCCCGCGATTCCGGTCATTCCTGCATCTTCATCGCCCACAACATCCATCACGTCTTTCAGGTGGTCGACCGCATCGTCGTCATGCGCCGGGGCAAGGTGGTCGCCGACGACATCGACCCGAAGAAGACCAATGTTGCCGAGGTCGAACGGATTATCACCGGCATGTCGGACAAGGAGATCCACGACGCCGTCGTCGAAGGCACGCAGCGGCCGGGCTGAGCAGTCATCCCGGCTGCTTACATCGCTGTCTGGCCGCATCAGCTCTACTCTTTGTGGAGCATGATCTTTGGGACAAAACGGTTCCCGTTTGTCCGACAGAACCGGTTCCCACTTTTCGGGATCATGCTCTATGACTGTGACCATGAAAGCCACCGTTTCGGACATCGCCAGGAGCTGCGGCCTGTCGACGGCGACCGTCGACCGGGTGCTCAACAATCGTCCGGGCGCCAGCGCTGCCAACCGGCAACGGGTGATGGAGGCGGCCAAGCAGCTCGGCTATCTGCCTGTCGTCGACCAGGTGACGCTGCCGTCGCGGCCGGCGCATCTCGAATTCTTCCTGCCGATCGGCAGCAACGCCTTCATGGTCGACCTGGCCAGCCACATCGAGGACTATGCGGCGCGCCTGCCGCTTGTCGCTTCCTGCCGCATCCACAATCTCGCCGGCATCTCGCCGGGCGCGTTGCAGGCGGCCGTCGAAAACCTCTCGCTCAAGGCGAACGGCGTCGGCGTCATTGCGGTCGACCATCCGAGAACCCGCAACATCCTGCGCGAGATCGTCGACGCCGGCATACGCCTCGTCACGCTGGTGTCCGACGTTCCAGCAGCACCGCGCTCGGCCTATGTCGGCATCGACAACCGGGTGGCCGGGCGCACCGCGGCATTGTTGATGGGGCGCTTCCTGGCGGGGCGCACCGGTCATCTGGCGATGGTCGTCGGTTCACGCTCCTATCGCGGACACGAGGAGCGCGAAATGGGCTTTCGTTCGGTGCTGAGCGAAGAGTTCCCCAACCTGACCATCACCAGCGCGGTCGAGATCAACGACGAACCGGAGGGCAGCTACACCGCGACGATGAAGGCGCTGCACAACGAGCCGGAACTGCTCGGCATCTATTGCGTCGGCGCCGGGCGCTCGGGCGTGGCGAAAGCGTTGCGCGAAGCCAAGCCGCAGAAGAAACCGGTGTTCATCTGCCACGATCTGACCAGGGAAACGCGCGGCTACCTCGTCGACGACCTGCTCGATGTCGTCATCGACCAGAATGCGCGGCTGATCGCCGAGCAATCGGTCATTCGCCTGCTCGGCTCGATCGCCTCATCGGCGCCCTATCTGACCAAGAAATTCATCGAGCCACGGCTGATCTTCAAGGAAAACGTGCCGGTGCAGTGAATTCGCGGCGAAGGCCGCTTTTTGCGGATTTGTACGACATATCGGGGCAGATGCCGCAAATCTGCACAGCTGCTATGCAACTTTTATGGTTGCCGAATCATTAAGCAGCCCGTAATCATACGGGTGTCGGCCATCTACTCCTCCCAGATGCGATGCCGACGCTGAATGCGGCGCACCTCCTCCCGCGTCTCATTCGAAATCGAGCCCGCTGCCACCTCCTCCCGGCAGCGGGCTTTTTTCGTTCTGGCCTGAAGTTTCAGCGGCAAGAGGGCGGGAAAGTCGGAGCCTTTGGCGGCAATTACCTTGCCGCGGCGCCCCTGAAAGAGGCGATGAGCCCTTCCGCCATGCGCACGAACTGCGCGCTGGGGCCTTCGGCGCCGACGCTTTGCTGGCTGACGCGGGCGCCTTCAAGCAACAACGAGAGCGTGTCGGCGAGCAGTTCCGCCTGACCGATGCCGGCATCCCGGCACAGCGTCACAAGGCGATCGCGCTGGGCTTCCTTGAGCTCCTTGATCACGCGTCTGGCCGGATGGTCGGTCTCGCTCAACTCGACGGCGGCATTGGCCATGTCGCAACCGCGGCCATCGGCCCTGAGCATATCGGCGGCCTTGCTGACCCAGGCGTGCAGCTGCGCAAGCTTGTCGCCGGGGTGCTGAGCCTCAAATGCATCCCACATCGCGCCGGCCTTGCACGCGGTGGCGCGCAGGCATTCGATGATCAGATCGTCCTTGGATTCGAAATGACGGTACAACGTCATCTTGTTGGTGCCGGCGGCTTCGGTGATGGCGTCGACGCCGACGCCCTTGATGCCATGCTTGTGAAACATGTCTTGCGCCGTCTCCAGGATTCGATCCCGGGGACGCACGCGTTCCGAAGTGCCGTCTACCATCGAAGTCTCCTTGTCTCCCTAAAAATCCGGTACGCCTCTTGACTAGGGTGTTACCGGTCTGTAACGTCATGAATGTTACTTACTGGTAACACCCATATTGCCTCCCGTCAACGACAGTATCGCCGCAGGGCCCTGCCGAGACGAAATAGGGCAGGAAAACTGCAAGTCATGCGGCTTCGGCCGGTGAGAACGACAAAAACGGTTCGCGATCATCCGATGCGAATCGCCAGCCAAGGAGCCGCTCCAATGTTGCAGCGCAAGGATCTGACGATCGATGAAGCCATCCGGGATCCGATGATCCGGCTGGTGATGAAGGCGGACCGTGTCGACCCGCAGTCGTTCGAAGCGATGCTGCGGTCCCTGGCCGATGAGCAGGGCCTGAGCCGCAAGGCGCCGTCGGGTTTTCTGGCGGACCCGGGTTCGGGGCGCAGCCGGCGACTGTCCAAGGTTGCCAGAGCGTTTGGTGAAGTGAAGGCATTTGGCGAGGCGTGCGTCTCATGGTGAACTTCTTCATCCACCGTCCGATCTTCGCCTCGGCGATCGCCATCATCATGGTGCTCGCCGGGACGATTTGCTATTTCCTGCTGCCGGTCTCGCAGTTTCCCGACATCACCCCGCCCCAGGTCGTGGTCAGCGCCCATTATCCCGGCGCCAGTGCGCAAGTCGTCGCCGACACCGTAACGACGCCGCTCGAGCAGCAGATCAACGGCGTCCAGGGCATGACCTACATGTCGTCGTCCAGCTCCAATGACGGCTCGTCGACGATCACCATCACCTTCGACGTCGGCTACTCGCTCAGCACCGCCGCCGTCGACGTCCAGAACCGGGTGTCACAGGCGGCGTCCTCGCTGCCGGCAATCGTCAACCAGGGCGGCGTGACGATCAAGAAGCAGAACCCGAACTTCGTGCTGATCGTCGACCTGACCTCGCCGGACGGCTCCGTCGATCCGGTGGCGCTGAGCAACCTCGCCTATCTGCAGGTGGTCGACCCGCTGAAGCGCCTACCCGGCGTCGGCGACGTGCAGATCTTCGGCGAGCGGCGCTATTCGATGCGCATATGGCTCGATCCCGACAAGCTCGCCAATCTCGGCATCACCGCCGTCGATGTGCAGAACGCCATCGCCGAGCAGAACGTCCAGGTGGCGGCCGGCAAGATCGGCCAATCGCCGGCGCCGGCCGGCACCGCCTTCGAGATGCAGGTCAATGCCGTCGGCCGGTTGAGCGACCCGAAGGAATTCGGCGACATCATCGTGCGCGCCAATGCGGCTTCCGGCTCGCTGGTGCGGCTGCGCGACGTCGCCCGCATCGAACTTGGCGCGCTGCAATATTCGTCGTCGGCCTTCTTCGGCAAGGACCCGACGGTGGTGCTCGCCGTCTACCAGATGCCGGGTTCCAACGCGCTCGATCTGCAGCAGCGCGTCAAGGACAAGATGCAGGAACTATCCGCCCGTTTCCCCAAGGGCGTCAGCTACGCCATGCACTACGACACGACGCGCTTCGTCTCGGCCTCGATGCATGACGTGTTGATCACGCTTGGCGAGGCGCTGATCCTGGTTGTCGCGGTGGTGTTCATCTTCCTGCAAAGCTGGCGCACCACGATCATCCCGACCATCGCCATCCCGGTGTCGCTGATCGCGACGCTGGTGGTCATGGAGATGCTCGGCTTCTCGCTCAACATGCTCAGCCTGCTCGGCATGGTGCTGGCCATCGGCCTCGTCGTCGACGACGCCATCGTCGTGGTCGAAAACGTCGAACGACAACTCGAGGCCGGCCTCAAGCCGCTGGCCGCGACAAAGGCGGCGATGGCCGAAGTCACCGGCCCGATCATCGCCACCACCGCCGTGCTGATGGCCGTGTTCGTGCCGGTCGCCTTCATTCCCGGCGTTTCCGGTCGGCTCTACAATCAGTTTGCTTTGACGGTGGCGATTTCTGTCGGCATCTCGGCCTTCAACTCGCTGACGCTCAGCCCGGCGCTCAGCGCCGCCTTCCTGCGCCATCGCGGCGAGACACAGTTCGCCCCGTTCCGCTGGTTCAACACGGGCTTCGACAGGCTGTCGCATGCCTATGCGCATGGCGTACGCATCCTCATCCGTCTGCGCTGGATCATGCTCGGCCTGTTCGCGGCCGGACTGGTCGCCACCTATTTCGTCTGGCAGCGCCTGCCTTCGACTTTCCTTCCGGTCGAGGACCAGGGCTATTTCTTCGTCGTCATCCAACTGCCCGATGGTGCCGCACTGGAGCGCACAGACGCGGTGGCCAAGAAGGCGCGCGACATCCTGCAGAACACACCCGGCGTCGATATCGTCGGCTCGATCTCAGGCCTGAACTTCCTGACCAGCGCCGCGCAGTCGAACTCGGCGGTCGAGTTCGCCATCCTCAAGCCATGGGATGAACGCGGACCGGACCAGAGCGCCTCGAAGCTCGTCGCCGAGGTGCGCAACAAGCTGCTGCAGATACCGGAAGCCTTTGCGCTGAGCTTCGATCCACCGTCGATCCCCGGCATCGGCACCACCGGCGGCTTCGAATTCCAGGTCGAGGACCTGACAGGTCGCGGCGCCATTGCGCTGAACGACGCAACGCAGGCCGTGCTTGCCGAGGCCCGCAAGCAGCCAGAGCTCAACCCGCAACAACTGTTCTCGTCGTTCTCGACCTCGACGCCGCAGTTCAATTACGAGCTCGACCGCAACAAGGCCAAGCTGCTCGGCCTCAACCTGCCGGATGTGTTCAACACGCTGCAAATCTATCTCGGCTCGCTCTATGTCAACGACTTCAACCTGTTCGGCCGCACCTTCCGGGTGACGATGCAGGCCGACAAGGATGCGCGCGCCGGTGCGGCCGACATTTCGCGGCTCTATGTGCGCAACGCTTCCGGTGGCATGGTGCCGCTGAGCACGCTTGGCAAACTGGTGCCGATCGTCGGCCCGGAGACCGTCCCGCATTACAACAACAATGCATCGGCGCTGATCAACGGCGGGGCCGCACCGGGCTTCTCCTCGGGCCAGGCGGTGGCGGCCATGGAACGCGCAGCGGCGACGGCCCTGCCGAGGGATTTCGGTTATGAGTGGACCGGCATCACCTATCAGGAGCTCAAGGCGGGTTCGATCGCGTCGGTCGTCTTCGGGCTGGCCATCGTCTTCGTCTTCCTGATCCTCGCCGCGCAGTATGAGAGCTGGGCGATGCCGTTCATGGTGCTGCTGGCGGTGCCGCTGGCGCTGTTCGGCGCCTTCGCCGTGCTGTGGGTACGTGGCATGCAGATCGACGTCTATTCGCAGATCGGCTTCGTCATGCTGATCGGGCTGGCGGCCAAGAACGCCATCCTGATCGTCGAGTTTGCCCGACGCCGGCGCGAAGAAGGTCTGAGCATCGTCGACGCGGCGATGGAAGCGGCGCGCCTGCGGCTGCGGCCGATCCTGATGACCGCCTTTGCCTTCATCCTCGGCGTGCTGCCGTTGATGTTTGCCACCGGTGCAGGTGCCGCGAGCCGTCAGTCGATCGGCACCACCGTCTTTGGCGGCATGGTCGCGGCGACCATCCTGTCGCTGGTGTTCGTGCCGGTCTTCTACGCGGTGATAGAACAGCTGCGCGAGCGCCGCGGCGACGGCGAAGCCGTTTCCGAACCAACTGAACCAACTGCCGAACCCGTTTTTGCGCCCTKGGCGCAAGCGGCCGAATAGGATTGGAGACTGATCATGCGTAAATGGAAAATCGCGTTGGGTGCGGCGGTCGCCCTGGGGGCGATCTCGGTGGCGAGCGTTCACTGGCTCGACATGGGCAATCTCAGCCTGAATGCCGGCACGGCAGCAGCGACGCCGGCTCCGGCGGCGTTTGTCATGCCGGTGCCGGTGGTCAACGTCGTCAAGAAGACGATCCCGATCTATCTCGACTATGCCGCGCGCACCGAGCCGATCCGCAGCATCACGCTGCAGGCGCGCGTGCCGGGCTATTTGCAGGAGCAGGCTGCTGCCGACGGTGTCGACGTCAAGCAAGGCGACCTGCTCTACCGGATCGCCCCGCAGGATTTCCAGGCTGCTCTCGACCAGGCGAAGGCGCAGGTGCAGCGCGACACGGCCACGCTCGACTATGCCCGTTCCAATCTCGGCCGTGGCAGCGAGCTGGCCAAGAGCGGCTACATTGCCAAGGACGCGTTCGACCAGCGCACCAGCACCTTGCGCGAGGCGGAGGCGTCGCTGGCCGTCAACCAGGCCGCCGTGCGGACGGCAGAGCTCAATTTGAGCTACGCCGAAATCAAGGCGCCATTCGCCGGCCGCATCGGCCGCAACCAGGCGTCGGTCGGCACGCTGGTCAGCGTCGCCGGCACCGTGCTCAACACGTTGGTGCAGCTCGACCCGATCTACGTCACCTTCAATCCCAGCGAAACCGATCTGGCGCAGATCGAGGAAGCTCGCGCCGCGGGACCGATCGACGTCGACATCCTGCTGCCCGGCGACACCGAAGCGCGCCAGAAGGGCGAACTTACCTTCATCGACAACACGATCGATCCCTCGACCGGCACCATCACGGCGCGGGCAACGATCGGCAACGGCAAGTTCACGCTGCTGCCCGGCCAATATGTCCGGGTCAGGCTGCACATCAAGCAGCAGCCCGATGCGCTGATGGTGCCGCAGACGGCGCTGGGCTCGAGCCAGCTCGGCAAATATCTCTACGTCGTCGGCAAGGGCAACACGGTCGACCAGCGCATCGTTTCGCTCGGCCCGATCAACGGCGATCTGGTGGCGATCCTCAGCGGCGTGGCCGAAGGCGACCAGGTGATCACAGGCAATCTGCAGAAGATCGGACCCGGAATGCCGATCTCGCCGTTGCCCCAGGAGAAACCGGCCAGCTGATAACCCCCATCAGACAAGGTCGTGTGGCGCCCTCGGTTCCCACACCGAGGGCGCCGTTTTGTTGAGGAGTGCGACGAGGCCGGCGACATCGGCGCGTTCGGCTTTGGCCGCAGGCATGAAGGCGCAATAGGGATGGCCGAGACGCACCGACACGGATGAGAGCGCGATGAGGCGCCCGGATTCCAGATCGGCGCGGGCCATGACCCGCTGGCCAAGCGCCACCCCAAGACCCAGCCTTGCAGCTGATATCGACAGACTGGACAGGCCGACGCGCCGCCCCTGCGAAGGATCGGGCGAACGGCTGCCTCCCGAGGCAGCGAACCAGTCGGCCCAGCTCGGATGCGTGGCATAGTTCGGGCCCCAGTTGGTGTGGATGAACAGGCTCTCGTGCAGTTCCGCCAGGCTGGTCGTGCTGCCGCCATGCCGACGCCAGAATTCCGGCGCGCAGACCGGCAGCACGTCGTCATGGACGAGGCGGACGAGTTTCAAGCCGGGATAGTGATAGTCGCCATAGGAGATGCGCAGGTCGATGTTCTGGCGCGCAATATCGACCGGGTCATCCTCGACGCGGACGTCGATGGCCATATGCGGAAAGGCTTCGAGCAGCACGGCCAGTCTTGGCGCCAGCCACAGTTCGGCCAGCGAAAACGGCACGCTGACGACAAGCCGGGTTCTCAAAGTCCCTTCCAGCATGCGTTGGCCGATCGCCGCGATGTCGCCCAAGGCGCGCGCGGTCTGCGGGTAGATCGCATGGCCGGCGTCGGTCAGCGCGATGCGGTTGCCGGTGCGCACGAACAGCTGCTTGCCGAACCAGCTCTCGAGATTGCGGATCTGCTGGCTGACCGCGGCCGAGGAAACACCGAGTTCGGTCGCCGCGAGCGTGAAGCTGCCGGCACGCGCCGCGACCTCGAAGGCCTTGATCGCATTCAGGGGCGGCAGCCGTTCCACCTTGTCACCATAGGTTTTTCTTTCGCAACCCTAATAATTTTCCACGTTGAGAGAAAGATTTTTTTGCCGTCTTCTGCGGTCTCAGCCTTGGAGCAAGAGACATGAAAGATATTCTCGATCTGGACCGCTACCCGCTCGACCGTGAAGGCAGCGCCGAATGGAAGCACCTTGTGGAAACCTCCAGAGCGGCGCTGGCAGCCGACGGCATGTTCAATCTCGAAGGCTTTCTGCGGCCCGGCGTCGCCGAAAAGGCGGTCTGGGAAATCCAGCCGGTGATGGATACGCGCTCGCATATGCACAAGCGCATGCACAACATCTACTTCAAGCCTGACCTTCCGGACCTTGCGCCCGACCATCCGGCGCTGCGCAAGGTCGAGACGGTCAGCCATACGGTGTGCGCCGACCAGATCCCCGGCAGCGTCGTGCTGGCCATCTACGAATACGAACCGCTGCTGCGCTTTCTGGCAGCGACGATGGGCAAGACGAAGCTGCATGTGATGGAGGATCCGCTGGCGCGCACCAATGTGATGGGCTACCGCGCCGGCGAGGCGCTGAACTGGCATTTCGACCGTTCGGAATTCACCACCACGCTGCTGTTGCAGGCGGCCGAGGGTGGCGGCGATCTCGAATACCGCACCGAGCTCCGTTCCGACGACAATCCCAACTATGACGGCGTGGCGAAACTGCTCGAAGGCCGCGACCCCGAGGCAAAAATCCTTCGCATGAAGGCGGGCACGCTGAATGTCTTCCGCGGCAAGAACACCGCGCATCGCGTCACCACCGTTGAGGGCGAACGCGAGCGGATGATCGCGGTGTTCTCCTACTACGAGAAGCCGGGTGTGATGTTCAGCAACGAGGAGCGGGTCGGCTTCTACGGCCGGGCGGCTTGAGGCCAAAGAGGCCGGCATGCCACCGAACGAAAAGAATCCAAAAATGACCTCTTGTTAGATTGTCGACAATCTGATTGTCTTACCTTCTGTTCTCGCTGGAGTGGGCCGGACGGTGACGACGGATTTCAGCCCGATTGCCGACACGACGCGACGCGCCGAAATCGTGGCGCTGCTGCGACGCGCGATCCTGACCGGCCAACTGCAACCAGGCCAGAAGCTCAATGAGCTCAGGATTTCCGAACAGATGCGCGTCAGCCGCGCGCCCCTGCGCGAGGCAATGCGCGAGCTGGTGCAGGAAGGCATCCTGACCAGCATCCCCTATGCCGGCACCTTCGTCATCGATGTCACCGCCAAGGACATCGATGATGCGTATTCGCTCAACCAGGTGCTGGACGAGTTCGCCATCGAACGGACATGGCCACAGCGCGACCAGCGTTTCTTCGATGAGCTTGACCGGCGCCACGAAGCGGTGAAGCAAGCGACCCGCAACCTCGACACCACAAGGCAGATCGAAACGGCGCTGCAACTGCATGGCCTGATCTATGAATGGGCCGAAAATTCGGTGCTTCTGGAAACCTGGCAGCGGCTGACCAGCCGGCTTCAGATGTATTTTGCCCTCCACCAGCATGCGCGCAACGAGCCGGTGCCGGCCGAAGATGTGCACGAGACCTATGTGCGGTTGCTCAAGGGCACCGACATGCGCGCTGCCCAGCGCCATGCCCGCGAGCATATCCACCTCGATTACGAACAGCTGCTTTCCTACGCACGCAGCCTCGAACAGCGCCCCTCAAGGGGCGCCTGACCATTCCCCAAACATCGTAGACAACGGACAGATACGTGCGGATCCAAACCATAAAAGCCTACCATGTCGTGCAGCCCTTCGTGGACGGGCCCTACCGCATGTCCAAAGGGCGCGAGGCCGACGCCTTCGACGCGGTGATTGTCGCCATCACCTCCGACAGCGGCGTCACCGGCTGGGGCGAGATGGCGCCGCTGGGCAATTTTTACTCCGCCGCCTTCCCCGCCGGAACGCGCGCCGGTGTCGTCGAGATTGCGCCGCATCTCATCGGCCAGGATCCGCGCGGACTGGCGAGCATCGGCCGGCTGATGGACACGGTGTTCAAGGGCCATCCCTACATCAAGTCGGCGCTCGACATGGCATGCTGGGATCTCGCCGCGCGCGCCGCCGACGTGCCGCTGGTCACGCTGCTCGGCGGACGCGAGAGCGAGACGGCGGAGCTCTACAAGGTCGTCACCCATGGCAGCGTCGACGCCATGGCGGCACTTGCCAAGCGGATCGTCGGCCAGGGCTTTCACCGGCTGCAGGTCAAGGTCGGCGGCAATGTCCATGACGACATCGAGCGCGTCAGCGCGGTCGCCGCTTCGGTGCCGAAGGGCACTGTCATCTTCTGCGACGCCAATGCCGGCTGGACGCCCTATCAGGCGCGCCAGTTTGCCGATGCGACGCGCGCTATCGATTACACGTTCGAGCAGCCCTGCACCACGATTGACGAGAACATGTCGGTGCGCCGCATGCTCGACAAGCCGATGGTGCTCGACGAATCCGTGACGTCGCTCGAGGCGATGCTGGAAATACATCGCCTGGGCGCGGCCGATGGGCTGACGCTGAAGATCTCGCGGCTCGGCGGAGTCAGCAAGACGCGGCAGATCCGCGACGTTGCCGTCGACCTCGGCTTCATGATCACGGTGGAGGATACCGGCGGCGCCGAGATCGACACTGCTGCCATGGCGCATCTGTCGCTGTCGACGCCGGAGGAACGCCGGCTGCATGCCATCGCTTTCCACGAATGGGTGACAGTGCGCACAGCCTCCAACAAGCCGCCGGTCACCGGCAGCCGCATGGGCATTCCGGACGGACCGGGCCTCGGCATCGATGTCCTGCCTGACCTGCTCGGCAAGCCCTTCTTCGAGATTGGCAGCTGAGATGAAAATCCGCCGCATCCATGCCACCCCAATCAACCTGCGGCTCGAAGCACCCTACGCCTGGGTGTTCGGCGAGCTCGACGGCTTCTCGCCGACCATCGTCGAGGTCGAAACCGAGGACGGGCTGATCGGCCTCGGCGAAGCGCCGACACCGGCGGCGGCAGCGATCATCAATGATGTGCTGGCGGCGCGGCTTGTCGGCCGCGACGCCTTCGACATCGCCGGCGCCGAAGAAGTCTGCCTGCCCTACTGGACCGGTGTGCAGTCGATCAACGACCGCAGCCGTATCATGGCCTTCGGCGCCATCGAGATGGCGCTCTGGGACCTGCGCGGCAAGGCGTGGAAGCAGCCGCTCTACCAGCTGCTCGGCGGCGCGGTGCGCAAGGACATCCCGTTCACCGATTATTTCTCGCTGCGCGGTGACGGACCAAAGATCAAGGGCGAGACAACGCCGGAGCAAGTCGCCGATTATTGCGTCGAATTGCACGAGACCTATGGAACGACCTTCTTCGAAGGCAAGTTCTCGACCCAGGATCCGAAAATCTCACTGAAGATGGTCGAGTTGATCCGCCAGAAGCTTGGCGACGAGGCGATGATCCGCATCGATTCCAACCAGGCCTATTCGCTAGCGACGGCGCGCCGGCTGGCGCGGCCGCTCGAAGAGCTTGGCGTGCGCAACTGGGAAGACCCGGTGGCGACCATCGAGGAAATGCGCGAACTGCGCCGCCATTGCTCGATCCCGTTTTCGACCCACAACATCGACATAGCGCGCGCCATGGAGACCAAGGTGCCCGACGCCTTCGTCGGCAACCCGACCGTGCATGGCGGCATCGGCCGCATGCTGCGCTTCGTCGGCGCCTGCGAGCATTCCGGCATCGACTACTGGTGTTACAGCGGCGACAGCGGCATCGGCAGCGCCGCCTATCTGCATCTGTGCGCGGCTCTTGGCTGGATCAGGGAGCCGAACCAGTCGCTGTTTCGCATGCTGCCGATGGACGTCATCGAGGAAGGGCCGTTCTCGCCGAGGAACAATGTCGTGCGGGTGCCCGAGGGACACGGCCTCGGCGTCACCCTGTCGCGCGCAAACCTCGCCGCCTGCCACCGCGACTTTGCCGAGAACGGGTCCTGCAACAAATATCACGATCCGGTGAAGCCCGGGACCTATCGCCGCCTGCCGCTGAACTAGGAGGACAGGACGCAGGAGACGGAAACCAGACAACAGAAGCCTGCAGCGGCGTTTTCGACCGGAATGCAGGACGAACGGGTGGAAGCAGTGCCTCGAAGAAACCCCGTCTCTCCGCCGCAAGGACCGGATGGACCAGCAAAGATCGCATGCTACAGTCCCGGTCAGCAGACCTCATTGACGCCCGGGATACGGAGAACATCCACGGTACTCGTCAATCACAAAGAGCGTTCGTAGTTACAAAAAACACAGGGGAAAGGGTTAAACCCATGAGCAACAATTATCGCATTCTCGACTTCATCCGGCGCAGCCGCTCGCCGCTCGAAAACCACCTGATCGATGGACTGGTCGATGGCCGGGTCAGCCGCCGCGATTTCATCCGCCACGGCAGCCTGCTCGGCCTGTCGCTGCCGCTGCTCGGCCGCATCGGCGCTGCCGCCGGCTTCGGCGCCATGCCGTCGCTGGCCCGTGCCGCGGGCGCAGCCGGCGCCACCATCCGCGTCGCCAGCAGCGTGCCCGCCGCGGCGATCGACCCGGTGACCATCGCCGATGCCGGCGGCCTCGTCGTCCTGCAGCAGGTCGCCGAATTCCTCTGCGTCGACGGCCCGGACCTGGTGCTGCAGCCGTCGCTCGCCGAAAGCTGGAAGCCGAACGACACCGGCACGGTGTGGACCTTCACGCTGCGCAAGGGCGTGAAATTCCACTCAGGCGGCGAGATGAAAGCCGACGACGTCGTGGCCAGCATCGACCGGCTCGCCGATCCGGCGAACTCGTCCAATGCGCTGTCGGTGTTCAGCGGTATCCTGCAGAAGGGCGCGACCAAGAAGGTCGACGACTATACGGTGGAATTCCATCTCGATGCGCCGAACGGCAACTTCCCCTACATGCTGTCGTCCGACAACTACAACGCCGTGATCCTGCCGGCGAGCTACAAGGGCGACTACGAAAAGAGCTTCGACGGCACCGGGCCGTTCAAGCTCGAGAAATACACGCCGAAGGTCGGCGCGTCGTTCGTCCGCAATGATGGGTACTGGGGCGAGAAGGCGCTGCCCGATCGCACCGAGTTCACCTTCTTTGCCGACACGCAGCCAATGATCCTGGCGCTGCAGGGCGGTCAGGTCGACATCATCAACCAGCTGCCGGTGCTGGCCGGCGTCGGCCTGCTCAGCGATCCGAACATCGACATCATCAGCCTGAAATCGGTGGCGCATCAGCAGGTGCACATGCGCTGCGATTCCGATCCGTTCAAGGATCCGCGCGTGCGCCGCGCCATCGCGCTCTGCCTCGACCGCGACAAGCTGGTGGCCGGCCTGATGAAGGGCCGGGGCGTGGCCGGCAACGACAGCCCGTTCGCCTCCGCCTACCCCTCGACCGATCCGAGCGTGCCGCAGCGCAAGCAGGATATCGCCCAGGCCAAGCAGTTGATGGAAGCGGCGGGCGCCGGCGCGGGCTTCAAGGTGACGCTGACCACCGAGCGCTATCTGGAAATCCCCGAATACGCGCAGCTGATCCAGAACTGGGTCAAGGAGATCGGCATCGAGCTCGAACTCAACATCCTCGACCAGGGCGCCTATTACGGCGATGCGGTGTTCGGCAAGTCGAACTGGCTGGATTCGGTGATGGGGATCACCGATTACGGTCACCGCGGCGTGCCGAACGTCTTCCTGGCCGCGCCGCTGAAGAGCGACGGCACCTGGAATGCGGCGCACTTCAAGAACAAGGACTACGATACGCTGGCGACCAGCTACATCGCAGCCCTCGATCTCGAAGCGCAAAAGGCGGATGCCGGCAAGATCCAGGCCCTGCTGCTCGAGGAAACGCCGGTCCTGTTCGGCTATTTCTACGACTATCTGACGGCGACCTTGAAGGGCGTCGCCGGCGTGCAGCCGACGGCCATGTCGCAGCTCTTCCTCAGCGGAGCATCGAAGGCCTGAACGGAAAGAGGGAAGCCGGAACTGCCAGCCCCGCGTTGGGGCTGGCAGTTGCGTGGCAAGGCGGGGCGCGCCCGCCTGACGTGTAACTTTGCCGTAGTGGGACTATCCATCGTTGACGTGTCCCAAGGAGTCCGAGACCCTGCTCACCACCATGCATTGGGGGACATACGAAGTCGGTGCCGAGAACGGCAGGCTTGTCAGCGTCGAGCCATGGAGCGGCGATCCCGATCCATCGCCGATCGGCAGCTCCATGCTCGGCACCGTACAGGGAGACCTGCGCATTTCGCGCCCCGCCATCAGGCGCGGCTGGCTGGAGGGAAACAGGTCCGGCGCCAGCGGCAGGCGCGGCAGCGAACCCTTTGTCGAAGTCCCCTGGGAAACCGCGCTGGACGTCGTGGCGGCCGAACTGGACCGGGTTCGCGGCGAGCATGGGAATGCCGCGATTTATGCGGGGTCCTACGGATGGGCGAGCGCGGGGCGATTCCACCACGCCCAAAGCCAGGTCCACCGCTTCCTCAACACGATCGGCGGTTACACAAGCTCGGTGCTGAGCTACTCCTATGGCGCGGCCGAGATCATCCTGCCGCATGTGCTCGGCGGCACCGACGGCCTGACGGGCAATCATTCCACCTGGGACGGGATCGAGCGGCACAGCGAGCTCATCGTTGCCTTTGGCGGGCTGCCCTGGCGCAACGCGCAGATACAGGGCGGCGGTGCGGCACGCCACGAGGCCTCAACCGCCTTGCAAAGGGCCGTCGGCAACGGCGCCCGGCTCATCAATGTTTCACCCGTGCGCGACGACGCGCCGCGCGGCGTCGAGACCGAATGGCTGCCGCTTCGACCGAACAGCGACACCGCCCTGATGCTGGCTCTATGCCATGTCCTCATCAGCGAGGGCCGTCATGACGAGACATTTCTGGCGCGATATTGCACCGGCTTCGAGGTCGTGCGGGCCTATGTCCTGGGAGAAACCGACGGCCAGCCGAAGAACCCGGCATGGGCCGCCGCCCTGAGCGGCGTTGCCGAGGAGAGGATTGTCGCACTGGCCAGGGAAATGGCCGCCAAGCGCACGATGGTGATGGTCAGTTGGTCGCTGCAGCGCGCAGACCATGGCGAGCAGCCATATTGGGCGGCGATCACGCTTGCCGCGCTGCTCGGCCAGATCGGCTTGCCGGGCGGCGGGTTCGGCTTCGGTTATTCATCCACAAACGGCGCCGGACGACCGGAGATGGGATTTCGATGGCCATCCCTGCCGCAGGGCACGAACCGAGTGCCGGGCTTCATCCCTGTCGCGCGCGTGGCCGACATGCTGCTCGATCCGGGCGGCCCCTTCGAGTTCAACGGCGCCGCACTATCCTATCCCGACATCAGACTCGTCTACTGGGCCGGCGGCAATCCATTCCACCATCATCAGGATTTGAACCGCCTCGTCGAAGCGTGGCAGCGTCCGCGGACCATCATCGTCCACGAACCCTTCTGGACGGCGACGGCGCGCCATGCCGACATCGTGCTGCCGGTCACGACACCGCTGGAGCGAAACGATCTCGCCTTTTCGAACCGCGAAAACCTCGTGGTCGCCATGAAACAGGCGATCGATCCGGTGGAAGAGGCGCGCGACGACTATCGGATCTTTGCCGACCTGGCGGCACGGCTTGGCGTGCGCCAGGCCTTCACCGAAGGGCGCGATGCCGAAGAGTGGATCCGCCTGCTCTATGGCCAGGCCAGGGACAATGCGGGGGCCGCCGGGGTCGAGATGCCGCCATTCGAGCATTTCTGGCATGACGGCTACGCCGAGCTTGCCCGGCATGTCACCTCTCAGACATTGCTTGGCTCCTTCCGTGCCGATCCGGATCGGCACCGGCTGGCGACCCCGTCGGGCCGCATAGAGCTGTTTTCGCCGACGGTCGATTCTTTCGGCTATGACGACTGTCCGGGCCATGCCGTGTGGCGGGAACCGCGGGAGTGGCTGGGCGGCGATCTTGCCAAGCAGTTCCCGCTGCATCTTTTGTCACCGCAGCCAGCCGACAAACTCCACAGCCAGTACGATCACGGGTCGGTCAGCCGCGCGGGCAAGGTGTCGGGCCGCGCGCCGTTGTTGATAAATCCAGCGGATGCCACCGCACGCGCCATCCTGGACGGAGCGGTCGTCCTCGTTTTCAACGATCGCGGATCATGCCTCGCGGGCGCCGTGCTGACAGATGGCCTGATCCCCGGCGTCGTGCAGTTGCCCACCGGGGCATGGTTCGACCCCTCCGAGCCAGCACAATCGCACAGTCTGGAAAAGCATGGTAATCCGAATGTCCTGACACCCGACCGGGGTACGTCGCGCCTTGCCCAATCGCCAACCTGCAATTCGACGCTGGTCCAGGTGTCGCGATTTATGGGAGCTGTGCCGCCGGTGACAGCATTCGATCCGCCTGCCACAGTGAGTTTGCCCGACGTGTCCGGCATGCCCGGGCCGAACGGTCTTCATAAGGAGTCCTAGCCATGCTCTCCTTTCTCGTCCGGCGTGTTTTCCTGTCGTTCGTCACGCTGTTCCTGCTCTCGATCATGGTGTTTCTGGGCGGCCAGGTGCTGCCCGGAAATGTCGGGCGCGCCATATTGGGACCGTTTGCCGACCAGCGCGCCGTCGACACGCTCAATCATACGCTCGGCGTCGATCGTCCGCTGCTCACCCAATATGGCAGCTGGATCTGGAACTTCATCCAGGGCGACATGGGCACGTCCTATATTTTCCGCTCGCCGGTAGCGCCCTTCGTCATCGATGCGCTGGGCAATTCCATGAAGCTGGCGGCAGTCGCCTTCGTTCTGGTGGTGCCGATCGGCATTCTCGGCGGCGTCATCGCGGCGCTCAATCTCAACCGGCCGCTCGACCGCATCATCAGCCTCGGCGGCCTGTCGGTGACGGTACTGCCGGAATTCGTCACCGGCATCATCCTGATCCTGATTTTCGGGGTCTGGCTGCGCTGGTTGCCGATTTCCGCCGCATGGCCGCCCAATGCCGGCTTCTTCACCCAGCTCTACTACCTGATCCTGCCTTCGCTGCCGCTGTTCCTGGTGCTGTTCGGCTACATCGCCCGCATGGCGCGCTCAGGCATGATCGAGGCGCTGGATTCCGACTACACCAGAACCGCGGTGCTCAAGGGCCTGCCGTGGCGAACGGTGATCTGGCGGCATGTGCTGCGCAATGCACTGTTGCCGACCGTCACCGTCATTGCGACGCAGACCGGCTATCTCATCGGCGGCCTCGTCGTCATCGAAACGCTGTTTCGCTACCAAGGCATCGGCTCGCTGATCTTCACCGCCGCGCGCGGCAAGGACTTCCCGATCCTCGAAGCCGGCATCCTGACCATCGGCATCGTCTATGCGGTCGCCACTCTGGCCGCCGATTTTCTCTACTCCGTGCTCAATCCGCGGATACGGCTGGGGACAGACCAATGAGCACCATCGACAGCAGCATGCCGACGCCTGACGATACCAACCGGCGCGGCCCCATGGCCGAGGTTTTCTTTTCGCTGCTGCGCTCCGGCACGTTTCTCACCGGCCTCGGCATCGTGGTGTTCTGGGTCGCCTGCGCGCTGTTCGGCGAGCATTTCGCACCTTACGATCCGCTTGCCGACGACATCATCAACGCGCTGGCGCCGCCCTCGGGCGAGCACTGGTTCGGCACCGACCAGATTGGCCGCGACGTCTTCTCACGCGTCATCGTCGGCTCGCGCGACATCCTGACTGTCGCCCCATTGGCCACCTTGTTGGCCACCATCGCCGGCACCGCGCTCGGCCTGTTCACCGGCTATTTCCGCGGCATCGTCGACGACATCATCAGCCGCATCCTCGAAGCCTTCATGGCCATCCCGGTGGTCATCGTCGCGCTGCTCGCCATCGTCGCGCTCGGCACGTCCAAGACCACGGTCATTGTCGTGATTGGTTTGAGCTTTGCGCCGATCATCGCCCGCACCGTGCGCTCGGCGGTGCTGGCCGAACGCGAGCTCGACTATGTCGCTGCCGCGCAGCTGCGGCACGAAAGCGCGCTGCACACCATGTTCGTGGAGATCCTGCCCAACGTCATCCCGCCGATCCTGGTCGAAACGACGGTCCGCCTCGGCTATGCGATCTTCGCCGTCGCGACGCTCAGCTTTATGGGTTTCGGCATCCAGCCGCCCTCGCCCGACTGGGGGCTGTCGATCTCCAGCAATTACGGCATGATCGGCGGCGGCTTCTGGTGGACGGTGTTGTTCGACGCGCTCGCCATCGCCTCGCTGGTGATCGGCGTCAATCTGGTGACCGACGGCGTGCAAGGGGCGCTCAATGACTGAGAAGGCCGCCAACGCACTCGAACTCTCAGACCTCTCCGTCGCCTACCGCGTCGGCGGCCGCAACCGCGCGGTGCTGCGCAACCTCAGCCTGACCATCGGCCAAGGCGAAGCCTATGGGCTGGTCGGCGAATCCGGCTGCGGTAAATCCACGGTGGCGCTCACCGTCGTGCGCTATCTCCCGAGGAACGGTTCTATCACCGGCGGGGCGATCTCGCTCGACGGCCAGGACGTGATGAAGCTCGACGCCGAAGCGCTCAGGCGCGCCCGCGCGGAAAGCGTGTCGATGGTCTATCAGGACCCCGGCAAGGCGCTGAATCCGTCGATCCGCATCGGCCGCCAGTTGACCGAGATTTTCGAGCTTGGCGGCGTTACGGGACAGGCCGCCACCGACAAGGCAATCGCCATGCTGAACCGGGTGCGGATTTCCGATCCGGTCAGCGTCATGCAGCGCTATCCGCACCAGCTGTCGGGCGGCATGCAGCAGCGTGTGGCGATTGCCATGGCACTGGCCAACGACCCGACCATGCTGATCCTAGACGAGCCGACGACCGGCCTCGACGCGACGGTGGAAGCCGAAGTGCTCGATCTGATCGCACAGCTGCGCCAGGAACTGTCGGCCTCGATCCTGTTCATCAGCCACAACCTCGCCGTCGTCTCCAACATGTGCGACCGGGTCGGCGTTCTTTACGCCGGCATGCTGGTCGAGGAAGGACCGACGGAGGCCGTGTTCAACGATCCGCGCCATCCCTACACGGTGGCGCTGCTGCGCTGCCTGCCGCGCGGCGGCCAGCGCAAGGATCAGGGCCGCCTCGACACCATTCCGGGGTTCCTGCCCAGCCTAGGTGCCACGATCAAGGGCTGCGCCTTCGCCGATCGCTGCGCGCTGGCGACGGACCGCTGCCGTAGCGAATTGCCGCCGCTCTACGATCTTGGTGGTCGGCTGTCGCGCTGCCACTATCACGAACAGGCGCAGTCATTGCCACGCGCCACGCCAAGCGATGCGGTTGTCGCCGCGCCGAAGGCGGCAGCCGAAGCCGTATTGCGCGTCGAGGGGGTGAACAAGACCTTTGCCAGCCATGGCCATGCGCTGCGGGCGGTGAAGGATGTTTCGGTCAGCCTGAGGCCCGGCGAAACGCTCGGCCTGGTCGGCGAATCCGGTAGCGGCAAGACCACCTTCGCCAGGCTGCTGCTTGGCCTGGTGCCGCCGGACGAGGGCGGCAGGATCGAACTCGAGGGCAAGGCTCTGGCGCCGCGGCTGGACAGTCGCACCGCTGACCAGATCAAGGCGATGCAGATTGTCTTTCAGAACCCGGATTCGGCGCTCAACCGTTCGCATTCGATCCGCCATTTGATCAGCCGGGCGCTGAAGCGGCTGGCCGGCTTGAGCGGTGCGGCATTGCAGGCCCGCCTCGATGAGCTCGTCCGTTCGGTGCGGCTTACCGACCGGCATCTCGCCGTCAAGCCGCGCCAGCTCTCGGGCGGCCTGAAGCAGCGTGTCGCCATTGCTCGCGCCTTCGCCGGCGAGCCGCGCATCGTCGTCTGCGACGAACCGACCTCGGCGCTAGACGTGTCGGTGCAGGCGGCGATCCTCAATTTGCTCGCCGACCTGCAGTCGAAGGAAGACGTCAGCTACATCTTCATCTCGCATGATCTGGCGGTGGTGCGATATCTCTCCGACCAGATCGCCGTACTCTATCTCGGCCGCATCATGGAACTCGGGCCTTCCGAAAATGTCTTTGCCGGCCCGCATCACCCCTATACCGAAGCGCTGCTGTCGGCGGTGCCCAAGCTCGACCAGACGGAGACGTCGCGCATTCGCCTCGACGGCGAAATCCCCAGCGCCACCCACCCGCCATCGGGTTGCGTGTTCCACACACGCTGCCCGCGCAAGATTGGCGCGATCTGCGAACAACAGGAGCCGCCGCTGGCCGAGGCTGAGCCCGGCCATACGATCCGCTGCCACATTCCGTATGCGGAACTGGCGAGACTGCAGAAGCAGGTGGTGCAAGCGGAGCCGGCCTGACCGCGGTCCCTTCGCGGCTCAATCGGCCATCATGAAGGCACGGTCGCCTTCCGAAAGCGACAGGCCGTAGCGCTCTGTCGCGCCCCCTCTGTCCTGCCGGCATCAAAGGCTTTCCATCGCCGCGTAGAGTCCAACCCAGATTTGAATCCTGCCGCTACTGCCAAATTGTTGGTTGAAATATTGTTCATTTGGAAATAGGAATGTTCAAAATGATGATCTCGACGCTGCGGCGCGTCAGGAACTGGAGGAAGCGACATGTCCCATCCGCAATTTGCAGCGGAACTTTTGCAGCGCGCTGAAAAGCAGGGACCTATCACCATCGGTCTCGCCGGCGCCGGGCAGATGGGCACCGACATTGTCGTTCAGGTCGCATTGATGCCGGGCATGCGGATCGGTGCCATTTCCGAGGTCAGACCGCAAGCGGCGATCGATGCCGCCTTGCTCGCCGGCCACGACCGTTCCGACATCGTGCAGGCGGCCAATGCCTCAGCCATTGATCGCGCCATCGAGGCCGGCAAGATCGCGGTGACCGAAGACCTGCATGCGCTGGCGTCGGCCGGCCGCATCGACGTCATCATCGACGCCACCGGCAATCCCAACATCGGCACGCTGTTCGCGCTCGAAGTGATGAAGAACGGCAAGCATATCGTCATGCTCAATGTCGAGGCCGACATCACCATCGGCCGCTTCCTCAAGGAAGAGGCGCGCAAGGCCGGCGTCGTCTACACCGGGGCGGCCGGGGACGAGCCCGCCTGCACGCTGGAGATCATCGGCTTTGCCAAGAGCCTCGGCTTCAACATCATCGCCGCCGGCAAGGGCAAGAACAATCCGCTGAAGATCGACGCCATGCCGGCCGACTACGAGAAGGAAGCGGCCGAGCGCAACATGAATGCGCGCATGTTGGTCGAGTTCGTCGACGGCTCGAAGACGGCGATCGAGATGGTGGCGATCGCCAACGCCACCGGCCTGGTGCCCGACGTGCCCGGCATGCACGGCCCGACCGCGACGCTCGAGGAGTTGGCCAGCGTGCTGTGCCCGCGCGAGGATGGCGGCGTGCTGCACCGCAAGGGCGTGGTCGACTACTCCATCGGCAAGGGCGTCGCGCCCGGCGTGTTCTGCATCATCGAGACGAGGCATCCGCGCGTGCTGGAGCGTATGGTCGACCTCAAGGTCGGCAAAGGCCCTTATTTCACGATCTTCCGCCCCTATCATCTGACCAGCCTGGAAGTGCCGCTGTCGGCGGCGCGCGCCGTGGTCTACAAGCGCGCCGACATGGAGCCGCTCGACCATCCGGTCGCCGAGGCGGTGGCTGTGGCCAAGAGCAATCTTGGCCAGGGACAATCGCTCGGCATGATCGGCGAGAACGACTATCGTGGCTTGGCCATGACCTGGGAGGACGCGCGCGCCAAGGGCGCCCTGCCGCTCGGCCTCGCCGAACGCGCCAAGGTGGTCAAGCCGCTCAAGACCGGCGAATTCCTGACCTATGAAAATTGTGTACCCGACGATTCGATGGTGATAACCCAGATCCGCCGTCGTCTCGACCAGTCGGACGGACGGTTCGTGACCAACGCCGCCTGACACCGCCGGATCTCCGCCTGATGAACGATGTCGTAATCGGGATCGACGCCTCGACGACGGCCGTGAAGGCGATCGCTTTCACGCGCGACGGCGAAGAACTGTTCCAGGCGCGTGAGTCCTATCCGCTTTCCAATCCCAGGCCCGGCCATTTCGAGCAGGATGCCGAGCACTGGTGGACGGCGCTGCTCGGCGCGCTGAAGCAGGTTACCGAGGGGGTTGGCGCTGCGCGGGTGGCGGCCATCTCCATTGCCCACCAGCGCGAGACCTTCACGCTGATCGACCATGCCGGCAAGCCGCTCATTCCCGCCATCCTGTGGCTCGACGAACGCGCCCGCCCGCAGGTCGCCAGGCTGTCGGCCGAACTTGGCCGCGAGACGATCCGCGACTGGAGCGGCAAGCCGCCGGATCCGACGCCGGCGCTGTACGCCATCGCCTGGCTGGCCGAACACCAGCCGCAGGCACTCAGCAAGGCGGCGGCACTTGTCGACGTGCACGGCTTCCTCGTCCACCGGCTGACCGGACGGCTGGTTACCAGCACAGCAAGTGCCGACCCGCTCGGGTTTCTCGCCGTCGCGAATCGCACCTGGCATCCCAAGCTTGTCGCGGCCGCGGGGCTGCGGCCGGAGCAACTGCCGGACCTTATCGCGCCGGGCGCCGTCTGTGGCGGCCTTAATGAAAGCGTGGCCGGACTGACCGGGCTGAAGGCCGGTACGCCTGTTGTCGCCGGCGCCGGTGATGGCCAGGCGATGGGCCTCGGCATGGGCGTCCATGGCGAGGGCAAGACCTATCTTTCGCTTGGTTCCGGCGTCGTCAGCGGCTGCTATTCCGGCACCGTCACCACGTCGGATGCGTTTCGCACGCTGGTCTCACCGACCGGTTCGGGGTTCATGCTGGAAACCGTGCTGCGCTCTGGCATGCAATTGGTCGACTGGATCGTGCGCACCACCGGCTCGCCATCCGCAGCAGTGCTGGAGAAGGCGGCGGTGAACGTTGCCGCCGGCAGCGACGGGCTGCTGATCATGCCCTATTGGGCCGGCGTGATGAGTCCCTATTGGGATGGTGCGGCGCGCGGCGCCATTGTCGGCCTCTCGCTCGATCACCAACCCGCGCATCTGTTCCGCGCGACGTTGGAAGGCATCGCCTTCGAGCAAGCCATCGCCACCGAGGCGATGGAAGCGCAGACCGGTTGCAAGCCGACAGCGATGATCGCCGCCGGCGGCGGCACCAATTCGGCTTTGCTGATGGCGATCATGGCCAGTGTGCTCGAACGGCCGATCTCGGTTTCGCCGGTCAACGAAGCCGCCGCCCTTGGCGCCGCCATGCTGGCGGCTTGCGCGATCGGATGGTTTGCTTCGCCCGAGGCGGCGGCAGAGGCGATGACGGCGGCACCCACCAGGCATGTCGACCCTGTCGATGATCTCGTGCCCTTCTACCGCGCCCGCAAGGCAATCTACCGTGACCTCTATCAGGCGACGCGCGACATCCACGAACGGCTCGGCAACGCCCCGGCGTGAGCCCCGCTCGCCGCCGATATTGCGTGTTGTCCAGCCAATGCTAGAATCGCTGGCTCATGAAGACAGCGTTTCATCTTGCGGCCCTGCTTTGGATTGTTGCCCTCGCCGCAGTCCCGATGTCGGTGCTCGCGCAAGACAACCCGCTGGCCGACGCGCCGTTGCAGGTGTCGCTCGATATGGACCATGACGGACGGATGGATCGGGCCGTGGTGGTGGAGGATCCCGACAGCGGCGAAGCGGTGCTTACCATCTACCTGGGCGCTGGTGACGAAAAGCTCGATCCGTCGCGCAAGCCGACCTTCGTCAAGAAAGCCGTTACCGAGGGCCGGGTTCTCGAGCTCGCTGCCAAGGGCAAGGGCTCGCTGACCGTCACCTCCTGTTTCGGCTGTGGCGCCGGCAAATCATGGGAGGAGACGCTGACGATCGTCTATCGCAGCGGCAAATTTCTGGTCGCCGGCTTCAGCCGTTACTGGGACTGGAACGTCCAGAAGGCCGACGGCACCGTCGAAACCACGCTCGGCAGTTGCGACATCAACTACCTCACCGGCAAAGGCGTCGCCTCGCAGGATCTGAGCGACGGCAAGCCGATCGCAGGAAAGTTCACGCTGAAGTCTTTGGCAAACTGGTCGGCTGACAAGCGCCCCAAGCCCTGCGAATTTTGAAGCGCCTCTGCGGAAGACAACACTCAGCCGTTGAGCAGGCCCTTGGCCGCATCCTCGTCGGTGATCAGCACCGAAATCTTGTTGCTGGCGAGCGCTGCCCGCATGACGGCAACTTTTTCCTGGCCGCCTGAAACCAGGATGATGTTGGGAATCTCCGACAGATCCTGCAGCGGATAGGCACAGACCCGCCGATTGACCTCGTGGTCGACCGGGCGACCCTCGGCGTCGACAAAATGGCACAGAATGTCGCCAACGGCGCCGGCGGCCTGCAATTCCTCGAGTTCACTGGGCTTGATGAAGCCGTAGTTGGCGATCGGGCTCTCGTTGGAAAACGAGCCGACGCTGAGCACGGCTATGTTTGCCCGGCGCGCGCGAAAGACGACATCCTGAACGCTGCGCTGGCTCATGAAGGCGTCGCGCTGATCCGGCCTGTCGGCATAGACCGGCACCGGCAGCAGAAAACACTCGGCGCCGATCTTTTCGGCGAACTCCCAGGCGCTTTCGGTCGGGTTGAGCGGTTGGGCGTGGGTGAGGCCACCCAGCATCGACACCACCGTCGTCCTGGCGATCGGCCGCCGCGGCAGTTCCTTGATGGCGAATTTCAGCGTCCGCCCCCAGCCGAGTGCGATGACATCGCCGGCATTCACATTGTCGGCCAGATAGGTGGCGGCGGCGTGGCCGATCATCAGCGGCGCGTTGCTCCTGTCGGCAGCCGACGGCACCACGACGGCCTGGCTGAGCCCGAAACGCTGCTTCAGGCTCTCCTCCAGCACCACGCATTCGACGACGCTGTCACGGATGCGGAACTGGACGATACCCTCCTCGCGGGCGGCGGAAAGAATGCGATGCACCTTGATGCGACCGATGCCGAGGATTTCGGAAATGCGCTCCTGCGTCAGGCCCTCGACATAATAGTGCCACGCCGCCCGCGCCTTGAGCTCGGCGTCCGGGAAGCGCGAGGCCTTCTCGTTCTCCATCACCGCCATCTTTTTGTCCTCCCGCAGCCGTGCGTAGCGGCCCCATGCTTTTCAACCGGCATTTGCAAACGGAGCAACCGTCTGGGGTCCCTCGACCTAATCGCCGCGCGAAATGAAACCCGAAATAGTCAACATTTACTTTGTCTTGGCCGCCCGCCGCTGTTCAGCCGGCTAAAATGATCGAAAGAGAAAATCCGCACTTAAAACTCGACATTCCGCGCCCTTTCGTAAGCCAAACCGAACTGCAGCGCAAACCGGCGTCGAATGAAGCGGCAGGCCTTGACAATTTTCCGATGACCGGTTTAGCTGAACAAAATTGCATATCAAAGATAAATTGTTCACAGGGAGGTACCTGGTGAACAAGGCGGATGGCGAGGCATCGCCATTTTGCTGGGTGGAGGAGACGAATTGGCTGTGAGCAACGACACAAGCGAGTTGAAAGCCGGAACCGGTGCGCAGGCCCCGGCGGGCGCCAGGCTTTCTGCGCTGTTTGCCGGAACCATGGGACCGCTGATCGGCCTGCTTTTGCTTTGCCTGGCGCTGACGCTGACCACCGACACTTTCCTGACCATGCGCAACATCCTCAACGTGCTCGACCAGATCACCGTGCTCGGCATCATGGCGATCGGCATGACGCTGGTCATCCTGATCGGCGGCATCGACCTGTCGGTCGGCTCTGTGCTGGCGCTCGCCGCCATGGTGATGGGCTATGTCGCCCATCCCGACTATCTCAATCTCGGCCTTGCGGCGGGTGTCGTCGCGGCCCTTGTCGTCGCCGGCCTTTGCGGGCTGGTTTCCGGCATGCTGGTGACCATCACCAGGCTGCCGCCCTTCATCGCGACGCTGGCGATGATGTCGGTGGCGCGCGGCCTCGCCAACATGATCACCGACGGCTCGCAGATCGTCGGCTTTCCCGACTGGTTCACCAACCTGTCGATCATCCGTCATTTCGGCTTCCTGTCGGTCACGGTCGGGCTGATGATCGTGCTGGCGATCATCTTCGCCATCTTCCTCAACTACCGCGCCACCGGCCGCAGCCTCTACGCCATCGGCGGCAGCGCCGAGGTCGCCCGGCTTTCGGGCATACCGGTCAAGTCGCTGACCAACTGGGTCTACGTCGTCTGCGGCGTGCTGGCCGGGCTCGCCGGCATCGTGCTGGCGGCACGGCTCGATTCGGTCCAGCCAAGCTCCGGCCTCGGCTACGAGCTGGACACGATCGCCGCGGTGGTGATCGGCGGCGCCAGCCTGTCGGGCGGCGTCGGCTCGATCGGCGGCACCGTGGTCGGCGTCCTCATCATCGGCGTGCTGCGCAACGGCCTGAACCTGCTCGGCGTCTCGCCCTTCATCCAGCAAGTGGTGATCGGCGTGGTGATCGCGCTGGCGGTCGCCACCGACACATGGCGGCGAAGGTCGCAATGAAGGACGGGGCACAATGAAGAATGGGGCGCAATGAGATTCGCCCGATATTCGGGCGGAATACGGATCGGTTGATCCGAAACTGGGAGTGTTCGGCCAAGGGCGCCAAGGGTGCGCCGGCAGAACTGATTGACCTTATCAACGGAGGAATAACATGCTGACCAAACGTTCACTCTTGCTCGCCGCCGCGGCCGTCATCCCGCTGCTCGGCCTCACCGACATGGCCTCGGCCAAGGACGCCAAGAAGCTCGGCCTCGCCGTCGCCAATCTGCAGGCCGATTTCTTCAACCAGATCAAGCAGTCGGTCGAAGCCTACGGCAAGGAAAAGGGCATCGAAATCGTTACCGTCGACGCCAAGGGCGATTCGGCGACGCAGGTCAGCCAGGTGCAGGATCTGATCACGCAGAACATCGACGCGCTGATCTACATCCCGGCCGGTGCCACCGCCGCCACCGTGCCGACCAAGACGGCCAAGGCAGCCGGCATCCCGGTCATCAATGTCGACCGCAACGCCGATGGCGCGCCCGGCGACACCTTCATCGCCACCAACAGCGTCGCCTCGGCCCAGGCGGTTTGCGACTACATCGCCAAGCAGGCCGGCGGCAAGGGCGAGCTGATCATCATCCACGGCCAGAAGGGCACGACACCTGAAGTCGACCGTTCGAAGGGCTGCGGCGAAGCGCTCAAGGGCTACCCCGATATCAAGGTGGTCGGCGAACTGTGGAGTGAAGGCTGGCACCAGGACGAAGGCTTCAAGCTGACGCAGGACCTGCTGCAGGCGCATCCCGACGTGTCGATCGTCATCGGCCAGGCCGATGCGCTGGCGCTCGGCGCGGCGCAGGCAGTCAAGGTCGCCAATCCCGGCCACAAGGTCTGGGTTGCCGGCTTCGACGGCGACGTGGCGGCGCTCAAGGCGCTGAAGGACGGCGTCTTTGACGTCACCGCGACGCAGCAGACGCAAGGCATGGGCCGGCTGGCCGTCGATGCGGCGATCAAGCTGGTGGCCGGAGAGAAAGTCCCCGCCGAAGATCTGCAGGATGCGACACTGACCACCAAGGACAATGTCGAGCAGTTCATCGCCAAGCATCCTTAAGAGCTGGCATCCCTGACCAGACGAGCGCAACGATGTCCCTGAATCCACGCCATACGGAGAGCCCCCATCTGGGGCTCTCCGTCAGCGGCCTCTGCAAAAGCTACGGACCGGTCCAGGTCCTGGCCGATGCAAGCTTTGAGGTGCGCCCGGGCGAGGTCGTGGCGCTGCTTGGCGAAAATGGCGCCGGCAAGTCCACTATTTCGAACATCATTGCCGGGTCGACCAAACCCGATGCCGGCACCATCATGTGGCGGGGGAAATCCTATTCCCCCGCCTCTCCCGCCGCGGCCATCGAAGCCGGCGTCGGCATGATCCACCAGGAGCTGAAGCTGCTGCCGGACCTGTCGGTGGCCGAGAACGTCTATGTCGGGCGGCTGCCGATGCGCGGCGGCCGCATCGACCGCGCGGCCATGAACGCGCAGGCATCGGCACAGCTCAAGCGCCTCGGCCTCGACGTCTCGCCGGAGCGCAAGGTGCGCACGCTGCGCATCGCCGCCCAGCAGCAGGTCGAGATCGCCAAGGCGCTGGCCCTCAATGCCGAGCTATTGATCTTCGACGAACCGACGGCAGCCCTTGGCGGCGAGGAAACGGAGCTGCTGTTCCAGCAGATCCGCAAGCTCACGGCGGAAGGTATGTCCTTCATCTATATCAGCCACCGGCTGGACGAGATTGCCCAGATCGCCGACCGCGTGGTGGTGATGCGCGACGGGCGCATCGTCGCCCGGCACGAGCGCGCCGATATTCCGGTGCGCACCGTGGTCGAGCAGATGGTCGGCCGCTCGGTCGAGCGGATGTTTCCGCCATTGTCGCCGCCGGGAGCGGACACGCTGCTCGAAGTCGAGAACCTGTCCTCGCCCGAACACAGCTTCAACAACATCTCCTTCTCGGTGAAGTCAGGTGAGATCCTCGGCCTCGCCGGACTGATCGGCGCCGGACGCACGGAGCTGGTGCGGGCGATCGCCGGCGCCGATCCGATTTCATCGGGGTCGGTGCGTGTTGCCGGCAAACCGGTGCATCTCAGCGGCCCGGCGGCGGCGATCAAGGCCGGCGTCGTGCTGGTGCCGGAAGACCGCAAGGCACAAGGCGTCGTGCTCGACCAGACCATCGGCGAGAATCTGGCATTCGGTAATTTCGACCATGTCGCGCCGAATGGCTGGGTGTTCCCCAAGGCCGTGCAGAAATTCGCCGAGGCCGGCATCGCCAGGCTCGGCGTCAAGGGCAAACCTGGCCAGGCGGTGAGCAAGCTGTCCGGCGGCAACCAGCAGAAGGTGATCATCGCCAAATGGGTGTCGCGCCCGCCCAAAGTGTTCATCCTCGATGAGCCGACGCGCGGCATCGATGTCGGTGCGCGTGCCGCGATCTATGATGTCATCGCCGATCTCGCCCGCTCGGGCATGGCGGTGGTGGTGGTGAGCTCCGACCTCGAGGAAGTGCTCGGCCTGTCGCACCGCGTGCTGGTGCTGAGCCGTGGCCGCCAGCGCGGCATTCTCGACCGCGGCGAGGCCAGCAACGTCGCCGTCATGGAACTTGCCACGAGCTAGAACAACGTATCGGAACAAAGCGCTCCAGGTGATATCCTCCCAAGGACCGGACCGCACGGGGCGCCAGCAAAAAGACTGGCGCCCCTTCATTTCGAGCGGCCGGCGGTTGGAGCAGAGGGACCGACGATGAAACTATTCGATCTTCACGGAGACGTAGCGCTGGTGACCGGCGCCGGCAGCGGCATCGGCCAGGCGATCGCCATTGGTCTGGCCGAAGCCGGCGCCGATGTCGTCTGTTTCGGCCATACCTCCAAGGGCGGGTTGGACGAGACGGCGCACAAGATTACGGCACTTGGCCGCAAGGCGCTGGTACTGACCGGCACGGTGACTTCGGAGGCCGATCTTGCGGCGGCGATCGAGAGCACCGAGAAAGAGCTCGGCGCGCTGACCATCGCCGTCAACAATGCCGGCATTGCCGGGGCCGAAGCAGCCGAGACGCTGTCGCTGGAGAAGTGGCAGAAGGTCTATGACGTCAATGTCAGCGGCGTGTTCCTGTCCTGTCAGGCCGAGGCGCGCGCCATGCTGACGCGGCGCAAGGGCTCGATCATCAACATCGCCTCGATGTCCGGCTCGATCGTCAATCGCGGCCTGACCCAGGCGCATTACAATTCGTCGAAGGCCGCCGTCATCCACATGTCGAAGAGCCTCGCCATGGAATGGGCCGATCGCGGCCTGCGGGTCAATGTGGTCAGCCCGGGCTATACGCTGACCCCGATGAACAAGCGCCCGGAGGTCGCCGAACAGGTGAAGATCTTCGAGCGCGACACGCCGATGGGCCGCATGGCAGCACCGGAAGAAATGGTCGGCCCGACCGTGTTCCTCTCCAGCCGCGCCGCGAGTTTCGTCACCGGCATCGACCTCATCGTCGATGGCGGCTTTGTCTGTTGGTAGGAGGAAAAATGCAGAAGCGTTTCGAGGGAAAGACGGCCGTCATCACCGGCGCCAGCGGCGGCATCGGGGCGGCGATGGCGAAACGCTTCGCGGCTGAGGGTGCTGCCGTCGTCATCAGCGCAATCGACCCGCGTGTCGACGAGGTCGCCGCCAGCCTGAAGGCGGCCGGCGCCAAGGTGGCGTCGATGCGGATGGACGTGACCAGGAAGGATGAGGTTGCCGCCCTCTACGATCTGGCCGAACGAGAATTCGGCCGCGTCGATATCTCGGTGCAGAATGCCGGCGTCATCACCATCGCCCGGATCGAGGCGATGACCGAGGCCGAGTGGGACAAGGTGATGGCGGTCAACACCAAGGGCGTGTTCCTGTGCTGCCAGGAGGCCATCGCGCGCATCCGCAAGCATGGCGACGGCGGCCGGCTGATCAACACGGCGTCGGGCCAGGCGCGGCAAGGCTTCATCTACACGCCGCACTACGCGGCCTCGAAATTCGGCGTCGTCGGCATCACCCAGAGCTTGGCCAAGGAAGTGGCCAAGGAGAAGATCACCGTCAACGCCATCTGCCCCGGTATCATCGACACCGACATGTGGGCCTATAACGACGCTGCATGGGGCAAGTTGATGGGCGACTACAAGCCCGGCGAGTTGATGGCCGAATGGGTGAAGAACATCCCGATGGGCCGTGCCGGCAGTGGCGAAGACGTCTCCGGTCTGGTCAGCTTTCTCGCCAGCAGCGACGCGACCTACATCACTGGCCAGACCATCAATGTTGACGGCGGCCTGATCATGTCGTGAGCAAGCTGTTCACGCCGTAAGCAGTGCCTGCCCGGGCCGACGCTGCGAGCGTCGGCGACTAGCCAATGCCGTTCGAATTTCGCGCTGCGAACGGCATTGTGCGTTGCGCAAGATGAACGTTGGTATATATAATTTCATCCCATGAAACGGCTTTGGCGAGGTGGGGCTTGCCAGGCTGACAGCCGAGATCATGGAACCTTGATGGCTCGCACGTCTCAGAGCGCCGCAAGAGCGGCGATCGATCCGCGGATGATTGCTTGCGCAGCAATCCGTCGGCAGCCATGACGCGGTCTCGTCCCGCACGACATTTTCACGAAATTGGGCACCACCCCTCTGCGCCGGCTTCAACGCCGGCGGCATTATGGTGCCAACGGCCTTGCGCAACGACGAGCTTTCCCAACACAATCAAGAAAAGACGCAAGAAGGGAACGACTGAGAACTTCCACGTGGTTTGACAGGAGAACAAGCATGTCATTTCGGAGTGTGATTTCGAAACTATCAATGGGAGCCTTCGCACTTGCCGCGGCAAGCGCACTGACATCTTCGGCCCAGGCGGCCGCGCCTGAATCCAACGACCCGATCAAGATCGCGCTGTTCGACTGGACCAGCGTCAATCTGAACGCCAAGATCCTCGGCGGCATTCTCGAAAAGCTCGGCTACACGGTCGAATATCCGACCGCCGATTATCTCTCCAGCCTGACCACCGGCCTCACCAATGGCGATCTCGATGTCGGCCTCGAATTCTGGGACACGACGGCCGGCGAAGCCATGAAAGCGTCCGACGCGACCGGACAGACCGAACGTCTCGGCAAGCTCGGACCGAAGGCCAAGGAAGAATGGTGGTTTCCCGAATACATGAAAGAAAAATGCCCGACCTTGCCGGACTGGCATGCACTGCTCGACCCGACATGCGCGGCGTCGTTCTCGACGGCGGAGACGGCGCCGAAGGGACGCTATCTCGGCGGCCCGGTGACCTGGGAAGGGTTTGACGACGAACGCGTCGAAGCGCTGAAATTGCCCTTCACCGTCATCCATGCCGGCACCGATGCGGCGATGTTTGCCGAACTGGATTCGGCCTATCAGCGCAAGGCGCCGATCATGCTGTGGATCTATTCGCCGCATTGGGCGCCGGCCAAGTACAAGGGCGAATGGGTGCAATTCCCCGAATACACGCCCGAGTGCTACAACGACCCGAAATGGGGCACCAACCCCGATGCCAAATATGACTGCGGCAAGCCGCATGGCGAGATCTGGAAGTATTCCTGGTCCGGCATGAAGGACAAGTGGCCGGTCGCCTACAAGGTGGCGAAAGCCTTCACGGTCGATACCGACGAGCTCAACAAGATGAGCGGCGAGATCGATCTCGATGGTAAGACACCGGAAGACGTCGCCGCTGCCTGGATCGCCGCCCACGAAGCCGACTGGAAAGCCTGGGCGCAGTGATCGTTCCGACTGGAAAAGTGAGACCCGGCTGTTGATCAGCCGGGCCTCAGTTTTTGATGTTCCAGAAGGACAAACGAATGACGGATACGACTGAACAAGGCGTGATCTCCACGGGCGCGGATGCCCGCCCGATAAAACTTGCCTGCCGCAATGTGTGGAAGCTGTTTGGCGCGAACGCAGCCAATTTCATCCGCGAGCGCGACGGCAAGGCCAGCATGGCGGACGTTGCAGCGGCCGGGCTGGTCGGCGCCGTGCGCGCCGTCGACCTCGAGATACGCCAGGGTGAGATCTTCATCATCATGGGCCTGTCCGGCTCCGGCAAGTCGACGCTGGTGCGTTGCATGTCCAGGCTGGTCGAGCCGACCCATGGCAAGGTCGAATTCGAAGGCAAGGATCTGCTGAAAATCTCCGATGCCGCGCTGATTGAATTGCGGCGCCACCGCATGGGCATGGTGTTCCAGAATTTTGCGCTTCTGCCGCATCTCAACGTGCTGGAGAACATCGCCTTCCCGCTGAGCATCCAGGGGCAGGACCGGCCGACGCGCGAAAAACGGGCGCAAGAAGTCATCGAACTCGTCGGCTTGCGCGGCCGCGAGCATTTCTATCCGCGCGAGCTTTCGGGCGGCCAGCAGCAGCGCGTCGGCATCGCCCGCAGCCTCGCCACCAAGCCGGAAATCTGGTTCCTCGACGAGCCGTTCTCGGCACTCGATCCGCTGATCCGCCGCGAGATGCAGGACGAGCTGATGCGGCTGCAGACCATGCTGCACAAGACCATCGTCTTCATTACCCATGATTTCGACGAAGCGATAAGGCTGGCCGACCGCATCGCCATCATGAAGGACGGCGAGGTCATCCAGATCGGCACGCCGGAACAGCTGGTGGTCAATCCGGCGACCGACTATGTCGCCGAATTCACCCGCGACGTCGACCGCGCCAAGGTGATTTCGGCGCGCAGCCTGATGCGCGCCTGCGATGGCTCGGAGCATGGCGGCACGGTTTCGCCCGATGCCAAGATCGCCAGTTTCTCGGCCAGCATCGTCGCCTCGGGCAAGCCGTTCGCGGTGGTCAACGGCACCGGCAAGCCAATCGGCGAAGTGACGCCGCAAGCGGTGATCGGGCTGCTGGCCGGTCTGGACAGACCGAGAGCCGGCGCATGACGGTGACGGCGAGCGCCAGTGAGGCAAGACCGCCGGTTCAGCGCTGGCTGCTAATCTGGGCGCTGGCACTTGCCGCCGTGCTGGTGGTGTTCCTGCAGCAGGACAGGCTGCCCTGGGCGGTCAATTATCCCGCCGAGGCGGTTGTCCCGGTCGCCGACTGGGTCAGCGCGCTGATGCGCTGGATCAAGTCGAACTTGTCGTGGCTGACCCGCTCGATCACCGCCGTGCTCGGCGTTCCCCTCGATTTCGCGCTCAATCTGCTCGCCAAGAGCTTCAAGATCGGTCACGGCGCCGACGCCTATGTCTTGCCGCGCCTGTCCTGGGTCGGCGTCTGCGCCGCCGCCTTCCTTGCCGGGCATGCCGCTGGCGGCCGAAAACTCGGCATGCTTGTCGGCGGCTGTTTCCTCTACATTGCGCTGTTCGGCCAATGGACCAGCGCCATGCTGACGCTCGGGCTGATCTCGATCGCCGTGCCGTTCTGCATCGTCACCGGGCTGTTCGCCGGCATCTGGGCGTGGCGCAAGCCATGGGCCGAGAGACTGATCGTCTCCCCTGCCCTTGACCTGATGCAGACAATCCCGACCTTCGCCTATCTCATCCCGATGCTGCTGCTGTTCGGCAACAGCCCGGTTTCGGCAATGATCGCGACCGCCATCTTCGCCACGCCGCCGATGGTGCGGGCAACGATGCTGGGCCTGTCCAGGGTGCCGTCCGAGATCGATGATTTCTCAGAGATGGCCGGCTGCACGGCGCGGCAGAAACTGTGGCGCGTGCTTTTGCCGTCGGCGCGCCCGACGCTGATGGTCGGCGTCAACCAGGTGATCATGCTGGCGCTGAACATGGTGATCATCGCCTCGATGATCGGCGCCGGCGGCCTCGGCTACGATGTGCTGCTTGCGCTGCGAGCACTGAAGGTCGGCGAGGCGATGGAAGCCGGCCTTGCCATCGTCGCGCTGGCCATCGCGCTCGACCGGCTGAGCCAGGCCATCGCCCACAATCATGCGAAGGGCCACGTCCATCAGGAAGTCAGCCCGCGCTTCTGGCGGCGCTATCCCAATCTGACGCTGGCGGTTCTCATCCTTGCCGCGACCACGCTGCTCGGGCTGTTCGTGCCGGCCTTCGCCGCGGTGCCCAAGGCGATCACCTTCACCACCGCGCCGTTGTGGAAGGCAGCGGTGAGCTGGATCACGATCAATTTCTTCGACACGATCGAGGCGTTCCGTGTCGCACTGATCCTCAATATGCTGAACCCGGTGCGCGCCTTCTGCGAGGGCTTTCCGTGGTTGGGCGCGGTTGCTCTTCTTGGCCTGGCCGGCTACCAGCTCGGCGGGTTGCGGCTGGCCACCCTGGTCGCCGCGCTGACCGCCTTTTGCGCCATCACCGGGCTGTGGGAAAAGACCATGGCGACGGTCTATCTCTGCGGTATCTCGGCCTTCATCGCATGCCTGATCGGCATCCCAATCGGGCTGATGGCCTCACGCAGCGACCGCTTCGAAAAGATCGTCACGCCTGTTATCGACACGCTGCAGGTGCTGCCGTCCTTCTGCTTCATCATCCCGGTGGTGATGCTGTTTCGGGTCGGCGACGTCACCGCGATGATCGCAACGATAGCCTTCGCCGTGGTGCCGGCGATCCGCTACACCAATCACGGCATCCGCCAGGTGCCGCCGGCGCTGATCGAGGCTGCCAAGGTTTCGGGCTGCACCCCGCGCCAGACCTTCTTTCGCGTGCAACTGCCGCTGGCGCTTCCCGAGATCATGCTGGGCGTCAACCAGACCATCCTGATGGCGCTGGCGATGATCATCATCTGCGCCATGGTGGGCACGCGCGATCTCGGCCAGGAGGTGTTCATCGCGCTGTCCAAGGCCGATTCCGGCCGCGGCATCGTCGCCGGCCTCGCCATAGCCTTCATCGGCATCGTCGCCGACCGGCTGTTCAATGCCTGGACAGCGAAGGCCAGGGCAAGGCTGGGGTAGGCTGAGAGGTCGCGGCTATTCCGCCGCGACACCCTTGACCTCGAGATAGCTCTCCATCGAATCGTCCAGCGCCTGCAGCCACGGCGTGTGGTGCAGCGGCGCCATGGTGCCGGTCATCAGCGAGCGGTAGGCATGGTCGCGGAAGCTCATAATGTCTTCCGCCTTGTGGTGCTCCCACTCCATGAAGGTCTGGTTGACCGCCTCGACATCGAAGCCGGGATAGTCGGTCTGCTCCATCAATTCCTTGGTGTAGTCGCCCTGGAACCAGATCATTTGCTCGGCGTCTTCCAGCGTTTCCTCACGCGCCCGCCATTTCGCGCCGTGCGCTGCCATCGCCTGCGCCGACGGCAATTTGATGCGGCCCATGATGACGTCACGGGCAAACCAGGCCTGCGCATCGAACATGTTGAAGGTGTAGAACTGGTCCTGCATACCGATGAAGGACAGCTTTGGGTTCTTCTCCCAGACGACGCCTTCATAGAGCCCGTCCGGCCACATGCGGTTGGCGGTCTTGAGCTTCAGCTCTTCGGTAAGGAACGGGAAGGAATGCAAATAGCCTGTGCACAGGATGATGGCGTCGACGTCCTTTGATGTGCCGTCCTTGAAGTGCGCGGTCTTGCCGACGACCTTCTGCAGCAGCGGCACTTCCTTCCAATTCTCCGGCCATTTGAAGCCCATGGGCTTCGAACGGTAGCTGGAGGTGATCGATTTGGCGCCATATTTGTAGCATTGCGAACCGATGTCCTCGGCCGAATAGGAACGGCCGATGATCAATATGTCCTTGCCCTTGAATTCCATGGCGTCGCGGAAATCATGGCTGTGCAGGATGCGGCCATTGAAGGTGGCGAAGCCCTCGAAATAAGGCACGTTGGGCACGGAGAAATGACCGGAGGCGACGACGACATTGTCGAACTCTTCGGAGTACGTAACGTCGTTGGTGCGATCATGCGCGGTGACAGTGAACTTTTTCGTCGTGTCGGAAAACGTCACCATGCGCACCGGGCTGTTGAAGCGCACCCATTTGCGCACGCCGGATTTTTCGACGCGGCCCTTGATGTAGTCCCACAGCACGGCGCGTGGCGGGTAGGAGCCGATCGGTCGGCCGAAATGCTCCTCGAATGTGTAGTCGGCGAATTCCAGGCATTCCTTCGGCCCGTTTGACCAGAGGTAGCGGTACATCGAGCCGTGCACCGGGTCGCCATGCTCGTCGAGGCCGGTGCGCCAGGTATAGTTCCACAGGCCGCCCCAGTCCGACTGCTTTTCGAAGCAGACGATTTCGGGAATATCGGCGCCCTTGTCGGCGGCCGACTTGAAGGCCCTGAGCTGCGCCATGCCGGACGGTCCGGCTCCGATGACCGCAACGCGACTTTTCATTCCGAGCCTCCCAATCTGATTTCGACTTTTGTTTTGACGCAATTCCCAAGGGAAAGCGCCGTGAGCTTTTCCCAGAAAACCGTTTTACACGTTTTCTGGAATTGCTCTTACGAAACAAATTTCACTCACAGTACAGTAATTGCCCCTTTGATGCTGTCAACTGGCCTTGTGGCAAAACCGCGTTTCGCCGGGGCAACTTCTGGTGAAAAACCGCAATCGCCGGCGCCGGCAAAATACGGGGACGGACCGCAAATGGCTTGTCGGGGCGGTTGCGCTTCTGTATCGGCACCGATTATGTTCACCTTGAGTGAAATAAATCTGCAGAGTCTTGGGATGGTGGCGACATGGCGAAAACAGCATCCGATCTCAAGCCTGGCTCCGCGGTCGCGAAGACCAAGCCGTCGCTGAAAGGAGCGGCAACGGACGGGCGAACCATCCGCGCGCCGCTGACGCAGAACCCGCATGCCATTCGTGACACGCGCGAAAAGGTGCTGGAGGTGGCGATCGGCCGTGAAGTCAGGGCGTTCCGCAAGAAGCTCGGCATCACCGTCGCCGATCTGGCGGTCGCCACCGACATTTCGCTGGGCATGCTGTCGAAGATCGAAAACGGCATCACCTCGCCGTCGCTGACAACGCTGCAGGCGCTGTCGCGGGCGCTCGGCGTTCCGGTCACCGCCTTCTTCCGCCGCTTCGAGGAAGAGCGCAGCGCGGTCTTCGTCAAGGCCGGCGAAGGGCTCGATGTCGAGCGGCGCGGCACGCGCGCCGGCCACCAGTACAATCTGCTCGGCCATATCGGCTCCAACACCAGCGGCGTTGTCGTCGAACCTTACCTGATCACGCTGACCGAGGATTCCGATGTGTTTCCGACCTTCCAGCATGAGGGCATGGAGTTTCTCTATATGCTCGAAGGCGAGGTCGTTTACCGGCACGGCAGCAACCTCTACCCGATGAAGCCCGGCGACAGCCTGTTCTTCGACGCCGATGCACCGCATGGGCCGGAGAAGCTGACGCAGCTGCCGATGCGGTATTTGTCGATTATTTGCTATCCGCAGAGCGCGGGCTAAGTAGCCAATCTCCCCCCTCGTGGGGGAGATTGGCAGCTTCGGCGGCAGCTTCAATCCGGCCCAAACCCTGGGCTCGTCGCACTCCCGTCATCCAACTTCGACAGCCATTCCACCAGTGTCGGCCTATACCGCGTCAGGCCCTTGTAATTGGCGAGCTCGTCGGGAAGATCGCGTATCACGCGGTGCAGGCGCCGTGCCCATTTGGGCTGCGTCACCAGTTCGTCCATCTTGATCAGATAACAGCGGATCGGGAAGACGATGCCGTTCGAGCGCGGCAGCCGCCAGAAGCTCTGCAGTTCGACGCGCAGATGCACCTTGTCGCCGACATTGTCCGGCGTCACGGTGGTGCGGTCCGGTCCCCATTTGTGATAATTTTCCGGGCTGGTGTCGAGCCGCGGATTGATGGTCATCGTCCAGTTCAGCCGCCGCGCCGGCTTGCCTTGCTGGATGTTGGTGAGGAACTTCAGCGCCCTGACAAAAATCCCCTTCTCATGCGCCAGCGGCACCGGCGCGTGCCACTCGAAAAAATTCATGCCGATGTCGAAATCGAGCGACCAGTCGGCCTGGGTGGTGACCATGCCGGCATCCATCCACAGATTGCCGTCGCGCTGGTCGAGGATGCAGAAATCGCCCTGGCTCTGCCGGGTGATGTACTCCATCGGCCCGTAAGGCAGCGTCGAGGTGTCGCCGAAGGTGAAGCTGTCGTCGATGCCGAGCGGCCGGTTGATCCAGCGCCAGCGGTCTCCGTCGCGGGTCAGCGTGAAATGCTCGGGATAGCCGAGCGCCTGCTGTTCCATCAGCAGTTCGAGCAGGTCCCAGCCGGCCAGCGTCATATGCGGCAGCGACTGGCAGCGCAGCGGATCCTCGGCCAGTACCAGCGCACGGTCCTGCATCTCGGCGACATAGTGCTCGTCGACGTCGATCAGGTTTTCCAGCACGCTGCCCTTCGGCCCCAGGACATGCGGCTCGATATTGACCGCATACATGTAGCTGTCTTCGTGGAACGGAAACGGAAACCGCCTGATGTGTTCCGGGCTGTTCCTGAAGGTGAAATCGTCGCGGAACGTTTCCTTGCGAAAGGTGATGCCCATGATTTCCTCCTACCGTTCCAGCACCAGCGACCGGCCCTCGAAGCGCGAGACGCACGGCATGATCTTGCAGCCGGAGCGGTGGTCTTCCTCGCTCAGCCAGTGGTCGTTGTGGATGAACTTGCCGTCATAAGAGATGACGTTGGTTTCGCACTGGCCGCAGACACCGCCGCGGCAGAGATAGGGCGGATCGACGCCGGCCGCCTCGATCGCTTCGAGCAGGCTCTGCTGCTCGCCGACGCGGATCGTCTTGCCGCTGACGGCGAGCGTGACATCGAAGGGCGCGCCCGGCTGCGGCGCGGCGAAATGTTCGAAATGCACCGTCTCCGATGGCCAGCCGAGTGCAGCTGCGCGGTCGCGCACCCAGCCAATCATGCCCGAGGGGCCACAGACATAGAGGTGCGTGCCGAGCGGCTGGGAGGAGAGCAGGCGGTCGAGCTCGATGCGCTCTTCCAGATCGTCGTGATAGAGCCGGATGCGGCGGCCATAGCGCTCCTGCAGCACGTCGGCATAGGTTCCGAGCGAAGCGGTGCGGCAGGTGTAGTGCAATTCGAAATTGCCGCCTTCGGCCGCCAGTTGCGCGGTCTGCGCCATGAACGGCGTGATGCCGATGCCGCCGGCCAGCATCAAATGTTTTTTGGCGCGCAGGTCGAGCGAGAACAAGTTGACCGGGTAGCTGATCACCATCTCCAGCCCCGGCTTGACGGACCGGTGCATGAACAGCGAGCCGCCGCGGCCGACGTCGTCGCGGCGCACCGAGATGGTGTATTCGCTTGTGTTGAGCGGCGAGCCCATCAGCGAATAGGGATTGAGCCGGGTGCGCTCGCCATCGCGCATTTCGACGACGACATGGGCGCCGCCGGAAAATGTCGGCAACAGCTGGCCGTCACGCCGGCGAAAATGGTAGCGCGTCACCAGATCGTTGACCGGAACGACATCGCTAACCACGACATCGAGTTTGGTTGTGCCGGTGCTCATGGAAAGATCTCCTCCAAAGGAGGAATTTCGCTGCGGTCCTCGGCGTTGATGCAGACGCCCTGGAAGGCGGCGATGCGCCTTGAATAGTGATCGCGAACCAACAGCAGGAGGCCGCAATGCGCACAGGTCGCCGGCTGTGTCGTCACGTTCTCGGTGATGCCCTTGCAGTGGACGCATTGCATGCGGCGCGCCAGCGAGCCACGGTGCTCGGTCTGAATCGAAGTGTGGTCGATGCCGGCCTCAAGAGCTGCCTGCATGGCCTGGCCGATCAGCCCTTCAGTGCCGGCGAGATAGAGGCGCAGGCCCATATGCGCGTTGGTCAGCGTCTGTTTCAGTCGTGGCAGAGCACTGGCGACGGAAGGGCTCTGATAGAACTGCGCCGGCTTCAGGGCCTCGAGCGTAGCGACATGTTTGCCGTCATGGCCGGGGATGAAGATGATGTGGGCGTCGCCGAAAAAACCCGCCGGCGCCCTGGCGGCCAGCTCTGATATCGCCAGCGCACCCTCCGCATCCGCCACGAAAAGATGGTGCTTGCCGGGCTGCGGAGACAAGGTTCCGTAAACGGGCCGGCTGATGATGCTTTTGGCTGCCATTCTCTGTTTATGCCTCGAACCCCTCGCCGCTGACTATGCCTCAACCTTTCGCCGTGCGCTTGGTCTTCTTCGGGTCGTCGAAGGGAAGCGGCTCAGCCGTCGCCTTGATCGCCCCGCTCCTGTTGCGAATTTCGAGCTTGGTGCCCTGTACCGCGCAGTCGACATCGAGCCGGGCGATGCCCATCGATTTCTTCACCAGCGGCGAATACATGGCGCAAGTCACCACGCCGACCTTTTTGCCGTCGCGATAGACCGGCGCGCCCTCGTCGGCCGGCTCGTTGCCTTCGAGCAGCACGCCGAAGATCTTGAAGCGCTCCTTGCCCTTSAGGCGRTAGTGCTCCTCGGCGCCGCGRAAGCCGGTCTTCCCCGGGCTGACGGTGAAGTCGAGGCCGAGTTCCCACAGCGTGTCGCCAGGCCCTTCATTGTCGAACGGATATTTTTGCGAATTGTCGTAGGGATAGAACAGCAGATAACTTTCGACGCGCAGCATATCGAGCGTGGTGAAACGGCAGGGGATGATGCCGGCGCTCTTGCCCTCGTCGAGGATCCTGTCCCAGATCGTGCCGGCATCCTGGCCGCGGCAGAAGATCTCATAGCCGCGCTCGCCAGTGTAGCCGGTGCGCGAGATCATGACGGGAAAACCGAACAGCTGCGTCTGCATGTGATGGAAATAGTTGAGGTCGCGAATGCCAGGCACATGCTTGGCCAGATAGTCGACCGCGGTCGGTCCCTGCAGCGACAAGTCATGCAGATTGTCGTCGAAGCGCAGCGAGACATCGCGGCCCACCGAAGCGCGCTGCAATTCCTCATGGCCGGTGCCCGAACCATGCACGACCATCCAGGCGTTGGGGCCGGTGCGGTAGAGGATGCAGTCGTCGGTGAATTTGCCCTGCTCGTTCAGCATGCAGGCATAGGCGGACTTGCCGGGATAAATCTTTTCCACGTCGCGCGTCGTGGCAAGGTCGATCAGGTGTGAGGCGTGCGGCCCGGTGATATGAACCTTCTTCAGGCCCGAGACGTCCATCAGCCCGGCCTTGGTGCGGATGGCGACATACTCCTCGTCGGCATCCTTGTCGTAGGTCCATGCGGTTCCCATGCCGCTCCAATCTTCGAGCTTCGAGCCGAGCGCGCGGTGGCGATCCGCCAGGGTCGAAAATCTCCAGGATGCCGTCATCCGCTCGTCCTCCGTTTCGAAAACTCTATTGCGTTCCCTGCCCCCTGCGCAGCGGCGGGGGCTTTGAGCGAATATTGACCGCAAACGTTCGGATGCCGCAATACCCATAAGCAAATAATTTCATTGTCAGGCAAGATTCGTGGTTGGGGACAAACGGTTAACCCCACGTAAATTCGGCTTGACAATTGCGGAATTCGGTCTGAATTTATGAAAAAAATTTCACTCTGTTGAAAGAGGGCAGCGGGCGGCCAATTCGGGGCCGGGCGCTGGAAAAGGGGAAAAACCGATGTCAGACCTGCAACAGCGCATCGAAGCGCTGTACCGTTCCGACGTGCGCGGATCGGTACTCCTGATCGTCTGCCTGTGGGCGACGATCCTCTTCGTCCTCATCATGACATGGCCATACATCCCGGACACCGGGATCAAGATCGTCGTCGCAATTGCCGCCGCCGCCGTGCTGATCTTCAACACAGCCGCCATCCTGGCGATGGTCAGTCACTACAAGGAAGATAAGGACTTCATCTACGGGCTCGACATCAAGAACGCCGACGCGTTCCGCAACCGCAAGTCCTGAGGGGAATTGAGATGCCGCGCTACACGCCGCCGTTGCAAAGCAAGGCCGGGCAGATCTTCGATATCATCGTCGTGGTGGTCGCCATTTTCGTGGCGCTGTGGCTGCCGCTGAAACTGGGGCTGGCCGGGGCGGCGAAATCCATCGACGCACTCGATACCAAGACCTGGGAATCGCTGGGCCAGAACCCGACCATGGCGTCGATCTGGGAAAAGCTCGGCTACACGCCCGAGACCGCGCACGACATCATCCAGAACCACTTCCACTATGTCATCGACTGGCCGACGCTGATCATCATGGCCGCGGTGCTGATCGGTTATTTCGTCTTCCTGTTCCGCGCCTCCGATCGCGAATACCGCGACGTCATCAACGAAAAGTTCGACGACAAGTAAATCCGGGGAAGCATCATCATGTGGACCGCACTCTCTTATGCATCGTGGGGCATCTCGATCGTGCTCACGCTGTGGATGCTTTACGACTGGTTCAAGATCGACACGACATTCTCCGAAGAGGTTTTGACCTCGTCACGTGAAGGCGAACTTGAAGCCGCCTCCGAAGAACACCGGATCTGAGTGGGGATTGATCAATGACGATGGCGCTTGAACCCACGATCCACGGCGACAGGGTTTCACTGCTCAGGGTGCTCGGCCCGGCCCATGTCTGGGCACTCGGCGTCGGCATCGTTCTGGTCGGCGAGTTCACCGGCTGGAATTTCTCGGCCGACAAGGGCGGCGCGCTGGCGGCGCTGATCGTCTGCTGGATCGTCGGACTGCTCTACACCTCGGTCGCCATGATCGATTCCGAGGTCACCTCGACCGTCGCCGCCGCCGGCGGCCAGTACGCGCAGGCCAAGCACATAGTCGGGCCGCTGATGGCGTTCAACGTCGCGCTGTTCCTGGTCTTTGCCTACACCATGCTCGAAGTCTCGGACGCCATTCTGCTCGGCGATACCATCGTCGCCAAGGCGGGCGTCGAAGGGCTCACCCACAATTCATTCATCGCCGCCACCATCGTCGTGCTGGCGTGGCTGAACTATCGCGGCGTGCTGATGACGCTCAACGTCAATTTCGTCGTCACCGCGATCGCCTATGTCTCGATCGTCATCCTGTTTTTCTCGGTCAGCCCGTGGACGCAAGGTGCCGTGCTGAAGCTCAACGAACTGGTTACCCCCGGCAACGCCCTGCCCTACGGCTGGATCGGCGTCATCGCCGCCTTCCAGTTCGGCATCTGGTACTATCTCGGCATCGAGGGCACCACGCAGGCGGCCGAGGAAGTGCGCTCGCCGGCCCGCTCGCTGCCCTACGGCACCATGGCCGGCATGATCACGCTTTTGATCGCCGCCGCCATGACCTGGTATGTCTGCGCCTCGATGATGCCGTGGGAGTATCTGGGGATTACCTACTATCCGCTCTGGGATGCGGGCAAGTTGACCGGCAGCCCACTGCTGGAGAACCTGTTGTTCATCGCCACGCTGCTTGCAGCCATCGCCTCCGCCAATGGCTGCATCAACGACGCCGCTCGGGCCTGGTTCTCACTCGGCCGCGACCGCTATCTGCCGACCTGGTTCTCGGCCGTGCATCCGAAATACCGCACCCCCTACCGCTCGATCCTGTTCCTGCTGCCGATCGCGCTCGCCTTTGCCTTCATCGCCGACCTCAACCAGGCGATCACCTTCTCGATCTTGTCGGGCGTGCTGCAATACACCTTCATGAGCATCAACATCGTCATGTTCAGGAAGAAGTGGCCGCTCGGCTCGATCCGCCGCGGCTATACGCATCCGTTCCATCCGCTGCCGGCGATCGTGCTGTTTTGCCTGTGCGTGGTGACCTTCTTTGCCATCTTCCTCGGCTTCGGCTCGCAGCTGATCGCCATGGTCGCCTTCTACTTCCTGATCTCGCTGTGGTTCCACTTCTACCGCTACAAATTCGTGCGCCGCGGCGATCAGTTCACCATGCCGTGGCCGAAGCCACAGGGCTATTGAACGAGGTAAGGGTGCTCGCCCCTGGGGCGGGCCTGGTTTGACGAGGTGTTTGAAGTGACGTCAGCATTGCTGGCCGGGCTCATCGCCCTGGCACTCGTCGTTCACCTCGCCTGGCTTGCGCGCGCCAATGGAAAAAAGGCCATGGCCGCACTGGTGGCCGAAGAAGCCGGCGTCCGCACCGTGATTGCAGATGCAGTCAACATCTCGGACGGTGCCGCCGGTGTCGTTACCTTTGCCGGCTCGTGGAAGGGCCAACGTGTGCAAGTGCGCACCATTGTCGACACGCTGGCGACGAGAAAGCTCCCTGCCCGCTGGCTGTCCGTCTCGATCACCGAACCGGTCGCGGTGCCTGGCACTCTCGACATGATGATGCGGCCGGGTTCGCCGACGACCTTTTCCAATTTCGATCATCTCGACCACACGCTGCCTAAGGTCTCTGACTTTCCAGCCGAGGCGGTGGTGCGAACCGACCGCAAAGGCGTGCGCTTCCCGCAGGATACCATCGCCAATCATCTCGAGATCTTTGCCGAGGGGCGCGCCAAGGAACTGCTGATCACCCCGAAAGGCGTGCGCATCGTCTGGCTGCTGGCGGAGGCCGAGCGGGCGCGCTATGGCGTGTTCCGGCAGGCTGAATTCGGCGGCGCCAGGCTCGAGCCGGCATTGATCGAAAAATTGCTGATTTCGGCATCGGCGCTGCGCGATGCCATCAATCAACGCGAACGGCAGGCGGCATGACCAGTTCCACAACCTCACCCGCACCGGCAAATCCGTATCTGGTGCTTGGCGCCGCGATTGTTTTGCCGGCAAGCGGGCATGTCATTCTGGGTGTGCCGGTGCGCGGTTTGCAGTTTCTTTTCTTCATGGTGATCCTGGCCTGGGTGACGGCCAAGATCGCGCCGCCTGACGCCTCCTTTGTCGGTCGCCATGCCGGCGGCTTCCTGATCTACGCCTTGTCGGTGCTCGACGCTTACAAGATCGCCCGCATCCGCACCGCCAAATGGGTCCACAGCGCCCGCACGGGCGGCGATAGTCCGGGCGGCGATGCACAGGTTGACATATAACGAGAGGAATATTTTTTTCATACCAATTGAATTCCCGGGACTCATTCGATACATCTCCAAGGGAACAACCTCGGGAGCCTGACATGTGCGGAATCGTCGGACTGTTTTTGAAGGACAAGTCGCTTGAGCCCCAGCTCGGCGCGATGCTGTCGCAGATGCTGATCTCGCTCAGCGATCGCGGTCCCGACAGCGCCGGCATCGCCATCTATGGCGCGCCTGCCAGGAATGAAGCCAAGATCACCATCCAGTCGGCCAAGCCGGAGCGCGATTTTCGCGGCCTCGACGCCGAGCTGGCCAAGGCCATCGGCACGCCGGTGACGATCAGCGTGAAATCGACCCACGCCGTCGTCAGGACCACGCCGGCTAAGATCGACGAAGCGCGCGAGGCCATCCAGGCGCTGCGCCCCGACATCCGGATCATGGGCGCCGGCGACGTTGTCGAGATCTATAAGGAAGTCGGGTTGCCCGAGGCGGTCGTCGACCGCTTCGACGTGCGCTCAATGACCGGCACGCATGGTATCGGCCATACCCGCATGGCTACGGAATCGGCGGTGACGACAATGGGCGCGCATCCGTTCTCGACCGGCGCCGACCAATGCCTTGTGCACAATGGCTCGCTGTCCAACCACAACAATGTCCGCCGCGAACTGATCCGCGAAGGCATGAAGTTCGAGACCGAGAACGACACCGAGGTCGCCGCCGCCTATCTCTCGTCACAGATGGCGCATGGCAAGAACCTCGGCGAGGCGTTGGAGGGCACGCTCTCCGACCTCGACGGCTTCTTCACCTTCGTCGTCGGCACCAAGAACGGCTTTGGCGTGGTGCGCGATCCGATCGCCTGCAAGCCTGCCGTCATGGCCGAGACCGACCAGTATGTCGCCTTCGGCTCGGAGTATCGCGCGCTCACCAAACTGCCCGGCATAGACGGCGCCAAGGTCTGGGAACCCGAGCCCGCGACCGTTTATTTCTGGGAGCATTGAGTTCATGCCGGCAACGAAACTTTCAAAGACGGTGACGCACGACCACGCTGCGAGGGTCTTCGACCTCGACGAGCTGTCGTTGCGCGAGCTCAACCAGGCCCTGCACAGTCTGACCCCCGGGTCGAACGAAACGGCCTGGGAAGTGCTGAACCCGAAGGGCAACCATTCGGTCGCCGTCGGCGTCGACCAGCCGGTCACCATCGATGTGCGCGGCAGCGTCGGCTATTATTGTGCCGGCATGAATGATGGCGCCACGATCACCGTGCACGGCTCGGCCGGACCGGGTGTCGGCGAAAACATGATGTCGGGCTCGATCACCATCAAAGGCGATGCCAGCCAGTATGCCGGCGCCACCGGCAGGGGCGGGCTGCTGGTCATCGAGGGTAATGCCTCGTCGCGCTGCGGCATTTCGATGAAGGGCATCGACATCGTCGTGCATGGCAATATCGGGCACATGTCGGCGTTCATGGCGCAGTCGGGCAATCTGGTGGTGCTGGGCGACGCTGGCGATGCGCTGGGCGACTCCATCTACGAGGCGCGGCTGTTCGTGCGCGGCAAGGTCGACAGCCTGGGTGCCGACTGCATCGCCAAGGAGATGCGGCCAGAGCACGTTGAGCTGCTGAAGGGCCTGCTCGAGCGCGCCGGCGTGACCGGGGTCAAGCCGTCCGAGTTCAAGCGCTACGGCTCGGCGCGCACGCTCTACAATTTCAATATCGACAACGCCGACGCGTATTGAGGCAGCATGACCTATCGCAACCCGCCGACGACGCCGCGCAAATCCGCGACCTTCGACGACTACACGCTCTCTGAAATCCGCCGCGCCGCGGCGACCGGTATCTATGACATTCGTGGTGCCGGCGCAAAGCGCAGGCTGCCGCATTTCGATGACCTGCTGTTCCTTGGCGCCTCGATCTCGCGCTATCCGCTGGAAGGCTATCGCGAGCGCTGCGACACCAGCGTCGTGCTCGGCTCGCGCTATGCCAAGAAGCCGATCGAGCTGAAGATCCCGATCACCATTGCCGGCATGAGCTTCGGTTCGCTGTCCGGCCCGGCGAAAGAAGCGCTAGGCCGTGGCGCGACCTTGTCGGGCACCTCGACCACCACCGGCGATGGCGGCATGACCGAGGAAGAGCGCGGCCATTCCAAGCAACTGGTCTATCAGTACCTGCCCTCGCGTTACGGCATGAACCCGCGCGACCTGCGCCGGGCCGATGCCATCGAAGTGGTCGTCGGCCAAGGCGCCAAGCCCGGCGGCGGCGGCATGCTGCTTGGCCAAAAAATTTCCGACCGTGTCGCCGAAATGCGCACGCTGCCGAAAGGCATCGACCAACGTTCGGCCTCGCGCCATCCCGACTGGACCGGGCCCGACGATCTCGAGATCAAGATCCTCGAACTGCGCGAAATCACCGACTGGGAAAAGCCGATCTACGTCAAGGTCGGCGGCGCGCGGCCCTATTACGACACAGCCCTTGCGGTGAAGGCGGGCGCCGATGTCGTCGTCGTCGACGGCATGCAGGGCGGCACCGCGGCCACCCAGGAAGTGTTCATCGAGAATGTCGGCCAGCCGACGCTTGCCTGCATCAGGCCGGCGGTGCAGGCGCTGCAGGATCTCGGCATGCACCGCAAGGTGCAGCTGATCGTCTCCGGTGGCATCCGCAACGGTGCCGATGTCGCAAAGGCGCTGGCGCTCGGCGTCGACGCGGTTTCCATCGGCACGGCAGCGCTTGTCGCGCTCGGCGACAACGACCCACGCTGGGAGGCCGAGTACAACGAGCTCGGCACCACGGCTGGCGCCTATGACGACTGGCACGAGGGGCGCGACCCCGCGGGCATCACCACGCAGGACCCAGAACTGATGAAGCGGGTCGACCCGATCGCCGCCGGACGGCGGCTGGCGAACTATCTGAAGGTGATGACGCTGGAAGCACAGACCATCGCGCGGGCCTGCGGCAAGAACAGCTTGCACAATCTCGAGCCCGAGGATCTCGTCGCGCTCACCATCGAAGCCGCCGCCATGGCCGGCGTGCCGCTGGCCGGCACCAACTGGATACCGGGGAAGAACGGCTTCTAAGACATCCGAATAGCAAAAATACCATCAAGCGAGGAACTATAATGGGGAACGATCTCGCCGCCTTCGCCAAAGAGAACGGCGTCAAATATTTCATGATTTCCTACACCGACCTGTTCGGTGGGCAGCGTGCCAAGCTGGTGCCGGCGCAAGCCATCGCCGACATGCAGAAGGACGGCGCCGGCTTTGCCGGGTTTGCCACCTGGCTCGACCTGACGCCGGCTCATCCCGACATGCTGGCGGTGCCGGATCCGGATTCGGTGATCCAGCTGCCATGGAAGCCAGAGGTCGCCTGGGTCGCCGCCAACTGCATCATGGACGACAAGGAAGTCGACCAGACGCCGCGCAACACGCTGCGGCGGCTGATTGCCGAGGCGGCGAGCGATGGCATGCATGTCAAGACCGGCGTCGAGGCCGAGTTCTTCCTGATTTCGCCGGACGGCAAAACGATATCCGACGAGTACGACACCGCGTCGAAGCCCTGCTACGACCAGCAGGCGGTGATGCGCCGCTACGATGTCATCGCCGAGATCTGCGACCACATGCTGGCGCTCGGCTGGGGCGCCTACCAGAACGACCATGAGGACGCCAATGGCCAGTTCGAGATGAACTGGGCCTTCGATGACGCCCTGGCGACCGCCGACAAGCACTCCTTCTTCAAGTTCATGGTCAAGTCTGTGGCGGAAAAGCATGGCCTGCGCGCCACCTTCATGCCGAAACCCTTCCAGGGCCTGACCGGCAATGGCTGCCATGCCCACATCTCGGTATGGGACAAGGCGGGCAAGACCAATGTCTTTGCCGACAATGCAATGGAACTCGGCCTGTCGGCCAAGGGCAAGAATTTCCTCGGCGGCATCATGAAGCATGCCTCCGCGCTTGCCGCGATCACCAACCCGACGGTCAATTCCTACAAGCGCATCAACGCGCCGCGCACCATTTCGGGCGCCACCTGGGCGCCGAACACGGTGACCTGGACCGGCAACAACCGCACCCATATGGTGCGCGTGCCCGGCCCCGGCCGCTTCGAACTGCGCCTGCCCGACGGTGCGGCCAACCCGTATCTGCTGCAGGCCGTCATCATCGCCGCCGGTCTCGACGGCATCCGCTCCAAGGCCGATCCCGGCAAGCGCTACGACATCGACATGTACCAGTTCGGGCATACGGTGAAGGGCGCGCCAAAACTGCCGCTCAACCTGCTCGATGCGTTGCGTGAGTTCGACAAGGACAAATCGCTGAAGGCGGCGCTGGGTGAGGAATTCTCGGCGGCCTACCTAAAGCTGAAGCACCAGGAATGGAATTCCTATGCTTCGCACTTCACGCAATGGGAGCGTGACCACACGCTGGATATCTAACGTCCCAGCGGTGCGAGCGACCTCGGAATGAATTTATGAAATACTCGATCTTCTCGCTCGCCCGCGCCGCCTTTTCCGGCCACAAGAACTGGCAGCGCACCTGGCGCGACGCCACGCCGAAAGACCGCTACGATGTGGTGATCATCGGCGGCGGCGGCCATGGCCTGGCGACCGCGTGGTTCCTGGCCAGCGAGTACGGCATCAAGAATGTCGCCGTGCTCGAAAAGGGCTGGATCGGTTCCGGCAATGCCGGCCGCAACACCACCATCATTCGCTCCAATTACGGCCTTCCCGGGAATACCGGCTTCTACGAATTGTCGATGAAGCTGTGGGAGCGGATGGAGCAGGATCTCAACTACAACACGATGGTCAGCCAGCGCGGCGTCCTCAATCTCTATCACTCCGACGCACAACGCGACGCCTATGCGCGGCGCGGCAACACCATGCGGATCAACGGCATCGATGCCGAACTGCTTGACCTCCCGGCGATCAAAAAGATGATCCCGTTCCTGAACTTCGACAATGCACGCTTTCCGGTGCAAGGCGGGCTGTTGCAGCGGCGCGGCGGCACGGCGCGTCACGATGCCGTGGTCTGGGGCTACGCCCATGCAGCGAGCGCACTCGGCGTCGACATCATCCAGAATTGCGAGGTCACCGGCTTTGTCAGAGACGCCAACGGCAAGGTGACCGGCGTCGAGACCTCGCGCGGCAAGATCGGCGCCGGCAAGGTCGGCATGGCGGTTGCCGGCAGCACCTCGCGCGTCGCAGCGATGGCCGGGTTGCGGCTGCCGATCGAAAGCCATGTGCTTCAGGCCTTCGTCTCCGAGGCGATCAAGCCGCTGATCCCCGGTGTCATGACCTTCGGCGCCGGCCATTTCTATGTCAGCCAGTCCGACAAGGGCGGGCTCGTCTTCGGCGGCGATATAGACGGCTACAATTCCTATGCCCAGCGCGGCAATTTGCCGGTGATGGAAGACGTCTGCGAGGGCGGAATGGCGCTGATGCCGATGATCGGCCGCGTGCGGCTGCTGCGCCAGTGGGGCGGCATCATGGACATGTCGATGGATGGCTCGCCGATCATCGACAAGAGCCCGGTCGACGGGCTCTATCTCAATGCCGGCTGGTGCTATGGCGGCTTCAAGGCGACGCCCGGCTCCGGCTTCGTCTTTGCCCATCTTCTGGCGCGAGACGAGTCGCATGTTGAAGCCGCAAAGTTCCGCCTCGACCGTTTCCGGCGCGGTGCAATGATCGACGAAAAGGGCCAGGGCGCCCAACCGAACCTGCATTGAAGGCGGTCTGAAAGAGCATGCGTATTGTCTGTCCCTTCTGCGGCGAACGCGAACTCGGCGAGTTCACCTATCTCGGCGACGCCAAGCCGGTGCGACCAGAGGCCGACGCCCCGGAAGACGCGGTGTTCGACTATGTCTATCTGCGCGACAATATCGCCGGCGAGACCAGCGAATACTGGTACCATGGCGGCGGCTGCCGGGCCTGGCTGAAGATCGCCCGCAACACGCTGACGCACGAGATTTCGGCGGTGGAACCGGCGGCGGGTGTTGGCGCCGCCAAGGTTGGCGCGTGATGGCCGGCGCACAGACAAATCGGCTGGCCAGCGGCGGCCTCATCGACCGCTCGGCGCTGCTGAATTTCCGCTTCGACGGCAAGACGCTCTCCGGCTTCCAGGGCGACACGCTGGCCTCGGCACTGATCGCCAATGGCGTCAAGCTGGTCGGCCGCTCGTTCAAGTACCATCGGCCGCGCGGCATCCTCACCGCCGGCTCGGAAGAGCCCAACGCGCTGGTCGAGTTGCGCACCGGCGCACGGCGTGAGCCGAACACCAAGGCGACCACTGCCGAACTCTATGACGGCCTCGAAGCCGCCAGCCAGAACCGCTGGCCGTCGCTGCGCCACGATGTGATGTCGGTCAACCAGCTGTTCGCGCCGATCTTCGTCGCCGGCTTCTACTACAAGACCTTCATGTGGCCCGCGAAATTCTGGGAAGCGATCTACGAACCGGCGATCCGCCGTGCTGCCGGTCTCGGCCGCGCTGCAGGCGTTGCCGATCCCGACCACTACGACAAGGCGTGGGCGCATTGTGATGTGCTGATCGCCGGCTCCGGCCCGGCGGGGCTTGCGGCAGCACTCGCCGCCGGTCGAAGCGGCGCCCGCGTCATCCTGTGCGAGGAAGATTTTACGCTCGGTGGCCGCCTGCTCTCCGACGGGGGCACGATCGACGGCCTGCCGGCAGCCGAATGGATTTTTCGCACGCTGGCCGAACTTGCCGCGCTGCCGGACGTGCGCATCATGAGCCGCACGACGCTTTTCGGCGTCTATGATGGTGGGACCTATGGCGCGATCGAGCGGGTCAGCGACCACCTGCCCTTGCCGCCCGAGCACCAGGTGCGCCAACGGCTGTGGCGGATCGTGGCCAAGCGCTGCATTGTCGCGGCCGGCGCCATCGAGCGGCCGATCGTCTTTGCCGGCAATGATACGCCCGGCGTGATGATGGCTTCGGCGATGCGGACCTATGTCGCGCGCTATGCGGCGTCTCCGGCAAAGCGCGTCGCGCTGTTCACCAACAATGAGGATGGCTGGCGCACGGTCGAGACCGCGCTAGCCGCAGGGTTGCAGATCGCGGCGGTCGTCGATGCACGGCCTGACGTATCTCCAGCCCATCGCTCGCTCGCCTCTAAGAACGGGTTCACCGTACTGCACGGCTCCGTCAGCGGTGTCGATGGCGGCAAGGACGGCGTTCGGAAAATTGCGGTATCGCTCTCCGGTGGCGCGCGCGCCGAAGTCGAGGCCGACGGGCTCGCCGTTTCCGGTGGCTGGAACCCGGCGGTCGGACTGACCTCCTACCATCGTGGCCGGCCGAAATGGCAGGACGCTATTGCCGCTTTCGTGCCAGACGGAGCGCCTCCCGGCATGGTCGCCGTCGGTGCCGCCAACGGCGCTTTCGGACTCGGCGCCTGCCTGAGCCAAGGTTTTGCCGCCGGTGCTGCGGCGGCAGCTGGTGCCGGTCGCAGCGGCACGGCAGGCGCGACCCCGGTCGCCGATGACGAGGCCTTCTCCCTGACCCCGCTCTGGCATGTCGCCGGTAAAGGAAAAGCCTTTGTCGACTACCAGCACGACGTCACCGCGTCAGACATCGAACTGGCGCAGCGTGAAGGGTTTGAATCGGTCGAGCATTTGAAGCGCTACACGACGCTCGGCATGGCCACCGACCAGGGCAAGACATCCAATGTCGCCGGCCTCGCCATCATGGCTGCGGTCAGCGGCAGGTCCATTCCGGAAACTGGCACGACGATCTACCGGCCTCCTTACGTGCCCGTCGCCATCGGCGCCTTCGCCGGTCATCATCGTGACGAGACTTTCCATGCGACGCGGCTGACACCCTCGCATCATTGGGCGGCCGAACAGGGCGCCATCTTTGTCGACACCGGCCTGTGGAAGCGGGCGCAGTGGTATCCGCGCGCCGGCGAGAAGGACTGGCTGGAATCGGTGACCCGCGAGGTCAAGGCGGTGCGCGGCGGCGTCGGCTTCTGCGATGTCTCGACGCTGGGTAAAATCGACGTGCATGGCCCGGATGCCGGCGCGTTCCTCGACCGCGTCTACATCAACACCTTCTCCAGCCTTGCCGTGGGCAAAGCCCGCTACGGGCTGATGCTGCGCGAGGACGGCATCGTCTATGACGACGGCACCACGTCGCGGCTGGCCGAGGATCATTATTTCCTGACCACCACCACGGCCAAGGCCGGGCTGGTGATGCAGCATCTCGAATTCTGCCGGCAGGTGCTGTTCCCCGAGCTCGACGTGCAGCTCACATCTGTCTCCGACCAGTGGGCGCAGTTCTCCATCGCCGGACCCAAGACTCGCGACCTGCTGAAAGAAATCGTCGATCCGGCCGAGGATCTTTCCAACGAAGGCTTTCCGTTCATGGGCGCGCGCGAAGTGGCGCTGCGCGGCGGCATCAAGGCGCGGCTGTTCCGCATCTCGTTCTCCGGCGAAATGGCGTTCGAGATTTCCGTTCCGGCCCGCTATGGCGAGGCGCTGGTGCGCAATTTGATGCTGGCCGGCGCGCCATTCGGCGTGACGCCCTACGGCACCGAGGCGCTCGGCGTTATGCGCGTCGAAAAGGGCCATGTCGCCGGGCCGGAACTGAACGGCACCACGACCGCGGGCGACCTCGGCCTCGGCAAGATGATGTCGACCAAGAAGGACTTTATTGGCCGCAGCATGGCCGGCCGCGAAGCGCTCGTGGCGTCGGACCGGCAGGTCGTGGTCGGTATCAGGCCGGTCGACAAGGCGCGCCGTTTGCGCTCCGGCGCGCACATCATTCCGAAGGGCCAGACACCCGGCCCAGGCAATGACCAGGGCTACGTCACCTCGGTCTGCTTCTCGCCGACGCTCGACCAATGGATCGGGCTCGGGCTGGTCGAACGCGGGCGCGGGCGCATCGGCGAGATCGTCCATGCGCATGATCCGCTGCGCGGCGAGGACTATGATGTCGAGCTCTGCAATCCCGTCTTCTACGATCCGGATGGAGGGCGCCAGCGTGGCTGAGTTTTCCTGGGACATTCGCAGCCCGCTTGAGCGGGCGCTTGCCGCCGGCGCGCATGGCGCGGGCGGCATCGAGGCCGGCGTCTCGCTGACCGAAGTCCGCAATTTCGACCTCGTGCAGGTAATGGCGCGGCGCGGCAAGGCGGCAGAGGTTGCGGAGGCCGCGCAGGCCCGCTTCGGCGTGGCGGCTCCGGAAACACCGAAGGCGGTCGACACGGCGGATGCGACGCTGATCTGGTCCGGACCGGATCAGTTTTTTGTCCTGACCAAGGGCGGCAAGCATGGGACCGGAGAACTCGGCCCGGCCTTTGCATCGTCCGCCTCGCTGTCGGATCAATCTCATGCGCGCGCGCTGATCAGTATCTCCGGTGCCAAGGCACGCACCATGCTGGCAAAGCTGTCGTCGATCGATCTGCATCCGGCGGCATTTTCGGTTGGCGCTGCTGCCGCGACCTCGATGGATCATACCAGCGTCACGCTCTGGCGCGGGAATGATCGGGCGGATGGACTGGCGGTGTTTAACGTTCTGGTGTTTGCGACGTTCGCCGAGAGCCTTTGGCATACGATGCTGGATTCGGCTGCGGAATATGGCGTGGCGATCGCGCATTCGGAGGATTTGGCGTAGCGCGCCCTTCCCTTCTCCCCCTGTGGGAGAAGGTGGCTTGGCGCGCAGCGCCAAGACGGATGAGGGGTGTTGGAAGAAACTAGGCGTCAAAAAATATAACTATTCTAGGTACTTATGTCTTCCCCGTTGCGATCCGTCCAGCACCCCTCATCCGACCGAGCTGCGCTCGGCCACCTTCTCCCACAAGGGGAGAAGGGAGAGCCGCACCCAGTCGCTCCACCTTGCTAAACCTACAAGGGCTGCTATTCTTGCTGCTAAAGTAATTTTACACACAGGCAAACTTGTTTCTCGAACCGCAAGGCTGAGATGAGCCAGTCGCCCTACCCCGCAATTGCCGCCGGACCGCCCCGACCGAGCCTGATCCTCAGGCCCGGCCAGATCGCGCTGCCGGCGGGCATGGAGCGTCATACGATCCAGGGCAACGGCGCAGTGCTCCTCGACATCGAGGCCGGCGATACCATCACCGTGCGCAATGTCGAGGGCGGGCAGGCTTGCGAGTTGCTCGCGTGGGACAAGACCGGCGTAAGCGACGCAGGCATCCTCGGTGAAATACCCAACAGCAATGCCACCGGCATCAAGGCGCTGCTGATCGACGGCGACGACAGTCTCTCGGCTGTCCGCCGCGGGCTCGAACGCCGTCAGGTGCAGCTCGATCAGGCCAAGGCGGTGCGCGTGTTCGGCGGCACAACGCCGGCCGGCACCGAACAGGGTTTTACCGTCGCCCGGGACGGCGCCATGCTGATCGCCGCGCCGGGCGGGCCGATGCTGGTCGATGGCCACGACACGGCGACACCGCTCAGCGTCATCGTGCGCCGCGCCACGATCCGCCCTGCCTCCAAATCGCAGCTTGGCGATCCGCTCGCCGATCCGGTGCTCGATCTGCGGGTTCATTCGGCGACGGCGGAATCCTACTTCGTCAAGGCCGGCGACTATCTGCAGATCATCGATGTCGACGGCCGGCAGTGCACCGACTTCCAGTGCTTTTCGGCGCGCAAGCTGGACAAGGGCCGCGACCATCCGCTCGACGTGACGACGACGCGCACGCTGATGGGATCGAGCTATCCGATGCCCGGCCTGCATTCGAAATATTACGACCAGGACATGGAGCCGCTGGTCGAGGTGGTGCAGGACACGTGCGGCCGGCATGACGCTTTCGCGCTGGCTTGCGCGGCCAAATATTACGACGACATCGGCTATCCCGGCCATACCAACTGCTCGGAGAACTTTAATCGGGCGCTGGCAGACAGGGGCGTCACACCGCGTGCGGGCTGGATGGCGATCAACTTCTTCTTCAACACGGCGATCGACGCGCATGGCGTCATGGTGTCCGACGAGCCATGGTCGCGGCCGGGTGATTATGTGCTGCTGCGGGCGCTGACCGACATCGTCTGCGTGTCCTCTGCCTGCCCAGACGACACGACGCCGGCCAATGGCTGGAACCTGACTGACATCCATGTGCGAACCTATTCCGGCCAGCACAAATTCTCGCGAGCGATCGCCAGACGCATGACGCCCGATTCGGAACCGAAAATGACCCGCGAGACAGCCTTTCATTCGAGCTTTGCCAAGCACACCCGCAACTTCGTGGAGTATAGGGGGTATTGGCTGGCCAATGCCTTCGCCAAGGAGGGCCCCATCGACGAATACTGGGCTTGCCGGCAGGATGCTGTGATCATGGACCTGTCGCCGCTGCGCAAGTTCGAAGTCACCGGCCCGGATTCCGAAGCGCTGCTGCAGTATACGCTGACCCGCGACGTCAAGAAGCTCGGCGTCGGCCAGGTCGTCTATTCCGCCATGTGCTACGAGCATGGCGGCATGATCGACGACGGCACGCTGCTGCGACTGGGCAAGGACAATTTCCGCTGGGTCGGCGGCGACGATCTGTCCGGCGAATGGCTGCGCGAGACGGCGGCAAAGCTCGGCCTCAACGTGCTGGTGCGCTCGTCGACCGACCAGATGCACAACGTCGCCGTGCAAGGGCCGAAGAGCCGCGACATCCTGCGAGAGGTGATCTGGACCTCGCCGTTGCAGCCATCGATCGACGAGCTCGAATGGTTCCGCTTTGCCGTGGCGCGCATCGGCGGCGGCAACGGCATCCCGGTCGTGGTGTCACGCACCGGCTACACCGGCGAACTCGGCTACGAGATCTGGTGTCATCCGCGCGACGCCGCAAAAGTGTTCGATGCCATCTGGGAGGCTGGCCAGCCGCACGGGCTGAAGCCGATGGGTCTGCAGGCGCTCGACATGGTGCGCATCGAGGCCGGGCTGATCTTCGCCGGTTACGAGTTTTCCGACCAGACCGATCCCTTCGAGGCCGGCATCGGCTTCACCGTGCCACTGAAGAGCAAGACCGACGACTTCATCGGCCGCGAGGCGCTGATCCGGCGCAAGGAATATCCGCAGACGAACCTGGTCGGCCTCGACATCGATGCCAATGTCGCCGTCGGCCATGGCGATTGCGTCCATGTCGGCCGCGCCCAGATCGGCGTCGTCACCTCCAGCATGCGTTCGCCGGTGCTGAATAAGAACATCGCGCTGGCGAGGCTCGATGTCACTCATGCCGCCATCGGCGCGCAAGTCGAGATCGGCAAGCTCGACGGCCATGCCAAGCGACTGCCGGCACGCGTCGTCGCCTTCGCCCATTACGATCCGCAGAAGACCAAACCGCGCTCCTGATGCCCGCCTCGAGACGTCCTGCCGACTAGCCTGCGACGCTGTCTGCCGGTCGGGTTTTCGTGTTTTCACAAGCGTGATGTGCATGGCCTCACAAAACGCTTGACGTGAAAGCGCGCCGGATCAATGTTCACTGTTAAGAAAAAAATGCGACTGACCGGAAACACCGGCAGTCGACCAAAGCATGCATCTGCGATGAAGCCACGCACAGTCGCGGCCGTCACGGACGGGGAACATCAAAAAGGGGATTTCACACACATGAGCACGACAACGACTGCGCTGGCGCAGCCCGCCGCCGAAGGCGAACTGCACCGGAATATCGACTGGCGCGGCGCCTTCTGGGTGGCCAGCGGCGTTCCGGCCCTCGTCCTGTTTTCGATCGGCGGCATTGCCGGCACGACCGGAACGCTGGCCTTCCTGATCTGGACCGTGTCCATGGTCATGGGCTTCCTGCAGTCCTTTACCTATGCGGAAATCGCCGGCCTGTTCCCGAACAAGTCCGGCGGCGCCTCGGTCTACGGCGCCACCGCATGGCTGCGCTATTCCAAGTTCATCGCGCCGCTGTCGGTGTGGTGCAACTGGTTCGCCTGGTCGCCGGTGCTGTCGCTCGGCTGTTCGATTGCCGCCGCCTACATCCTCAACGCGCTGGCGCCGGTGCCGCTGTTCACCGAAACCTCGCCGGAAGTGGTCACCTACATCGCCGCCCATGTCGGCACGGCGCCAGCTGACGCGATTGCCGCCGTGGCGGCTGCGGCAACGCCCGCGATCCGCAACTGGACCTTGTTCAGCCATACGCTGGGTCCGGTCTCGTTCACGCTCAACGCGACCTTCTTCATCGGCGCCGTGCTGATGCTGATCATCTTCGCCATCCAGCATCGCGGCATTCTCGGCACGGCCAATGTGCAGAAATATATCGGCCTGCTGGTCATCATCCCGATGCTGATCGTCGGCGTGGTGCCGATCTTCACCGGCCAGATCGACTGGGCGAACTTTTCGCCGCTGGTGCCGCTGGCTGCCGCCTATGCACCTGAACCCGGCTCGTGGAACATCGCTGGCTGGACGCTGGTGCTTGGCGGTATGTTCATCGCGGCGTGGTCGACCTATGGGTTCGAGACCGCCGTCTGCTACACCTCCGAATTCAAGAACCCCGGCACCGACACGTTCAAGGCCATCTTCTATTCCGGCCTGTTGTGCCTGCTGCTGTTCATCCTGGTGCCCTTCACCTTCCAGGGCGTGCTCGGCCTGAACGGCATGTTGGCCACCCCGATCGTCGACGGCTCCGGCGTTGCCGACGCGCTGGCCGGCATGGTCGGCGGCGGAAATCTCATCCACAGCCTGCTGGTGATGCTGATGATCCTGGCGCTGGTGCTGTGCATCATGACGGCCATGGCCGGTTCTTCGCGCACGCTCTACCAGGGCTCGGTCGACGGCTGGCTGCCGCGCTATCTCAGCCACGTCAACGAGCATGGCGCCCCGACGCGCGCCATGTGGACCGACCTGATCTTCAACCTGATCGTGCTGGCCATCGCTTCGGCCGATGCGACGAGCTTCTTCTTCATCCTCGCCGTGTCGAACTGCGGCTACATCATCTTTAACTTCCTCAACCTCAACGCCGGCTGGATCCATCGCATCGATAACGGCCATATCGCCCGGCCGTGGAAAGCACCGGGCTGGCTGCTCGGCGTCGGCGCCATCTTTGCCTATGTCAACGCGATCTTCATGGGTGCGGGCGCCAAGGTGTGGAACCCGATGGCGCTGTGGGCCGGACTGATCACCGCTGCCCTGATCATCCCGGTGTTCTGCTTCCGCCACTACATCCAGGACGGCGGCAAATTCCCCGACCATATGCTGGCCGACCTCGGCATGAATTCGTCCGATCTGGCGGTAAAGAAGGCGGGAATGCTGCCCTATCTGACGCTGGTCGCCGGCGTCGTGGTGATGCTGCTCGCCAACTGGTTCTTCGTCATCTGACAGCAATCGGAAGGGATCGAGCGTAGTCGCGCTCGATCCTAGCCTCCCGGCTGAAGCCCACCCCGACAGTGTCGGGGTGGGCTTTTTCGTCTTCGGCTGGTGACAGATCCATTGCGTTCCGTCGTCGGTGCGAATATGCTTGTTATACGATCGTTCAACAAGCGTATTCGCTGACACCGATGACCTGTAACCCTCGCTACGAAATCCTGTTCGAGCCGATGCGGATCGGGCCTGTCACCGCGCCGAACCGCTTCTACCAAGTGCCGCACGCCAGCGGCATGACCAACGCGCTGCCCAGGGTTCGCGCGGCCTTTCGTGAAGCCAAGGCCGAGGGTGGATGGGGGGTGATCTGCACCGGGGCCTGTTCGATCGACCCGAGTTCGGACGACGCGCCGCTGCCTTTCGCCACGATGTGGGACGACAACGATATCCGCGCCCATGCGCTGATGACGGAAGCGGTGCACCGCCATGGCGCGCTGGCCGGCGTCGAATTGTGGCACGGCGGCGCCTCGGTGATGAACAGGACAAGCCGGCTGCCGCCGCTGTCGCCATCCGGCATTCCATGGATGGCCACCCATGTCGGCTTCATGGGCAATTTGCGGCCGAAGACGATGGACAAAGTCGACATTCGCGAGGTGCTGAGATGCCAGGCCGAAGCGGCGCGCAAGGCGCGCACCGCCGGCTTCGACATCGTCTATGTCTATGCCGGCATGGGTTATCTCGGCTACGAATTCCTGCTGCCGGAATACAACCATCGCGCCGACGAATATGGCGGATCGATCGAGAACCGGGTGCGCTTCGTGCGCCAGATGATCGAGGTCACCAAGGAGGCCGTCGGCAAGGATTGCGGCGTCGCCTTGCGGGTAAGCCTCGAGGAACTGCGCGGCCGGCCCGGCCGCAACCAGCCCTCCGAGGCGCACGAGCTGGTCGAGCTGCTCGCCGATTTGCCCGACCTGTTCGACGTCAAGATGGATTCCAGCCCGACCGACTGCTCGGCGTCGCGATTCAGCGGCGAAGGCAGCCACGAGCCAGTGATCGACTTCGTCAAGTCGCTGACGAAAAAGCCGGTGGTCGGCGTCGGCCGTTTCACCTCGCCCGACACCATGGTCTCGCAAATCAGGCGCGGCGTACTGGACTTCATCGGCGGCGCGCGGCCTTCGATTGCCGATCCGTTCCTGCCGAACAAAATCCGCGAAGGCCGCGAAGCCGAGATCCGCGAATGCATCGGCTGCAACATCTGCATTTCAAGCTGGCATGACGGCGTGCCGGTGCGCTGCACGCAGAACCCGACGGCCGGCGAAGAATGGCGGCGCGGCTGGCACCCCGAACGCGTCGAGCGCACCGACGCGTCTGAGCGCATTCTGATTGTCGGCGGCGGACCAGCCGGGCTGGAATGCGCACTGACGCTCGGCCGTCGCGGCCACGAGGTCACGCTCGCCGACAGCAGCCGCAGCTTCGGCGGTCGGCTGACCTTCGAGAAGACGCTGCCCGGCCTGTCCGCCTGGAATCGCGTCGTCGACTATCGCCTCGGGCGCCTCAATGAGATGAGCAACGTCTCACTCTACCCGGTGAGTACGCTCGGCGTGGACGAGATCATCGACCTGGCGCCGGAGCGCGTGGTGCTGGCGACCGGCGCGCGCTGGACGGATATGGTCTATTCCGCGCTGGAGATCCCCGTCGGCAGGCTCGACCATCCAGATGTCCTGACCCCGGACGATATCGCCGGTGGCCGGCTTCCCCAGGGGCCGACCTTGGTCTTCGATTTCGACAATTATTACATGGGCGGCGTCCTCACCGAACATCTGGCCGCGCACGGCATACCGGTCAGCTACGTGACCCCGGCCGGTCAGGCTTCGGCCTGGACGGTCATGACTAACGAACTGCCGTTGGTGCATCGCGCGCTTGCGCGGCGCAAGGTGCCGGTGACGACGCTGCATCTGCTGAAGTCGTTCGACGGCGAGACGGCGACGCTGGCGCATCTGTTCACCGGTGAGGAAACCCGAATGGCCTGCCGCTCGGTGGTGATCGTGGGACTGCGGTTGCCGCGCAATGAACTGTTCGAGTCCCTGACAGAAAAGGCGGATGCGCTTGCGGGAGCCGGCATCAAAAGCGTCGATCGGATCGGCGATACGCTGGCGCCCGGCGCCATCGCTCATGCGGTGCATAGTGGCCACAAGCTCGCGCGCGAGATCGGCACGAAGATCCGCTGGCAGCCCTACCGCCGCGACACGCCGATCGTCGATGCGGTGGTGGATTTCGACATGCGGACGGCTGCGGAATAGGAGAAGGTCATGGAGCGCATCACGGCACGTCGCAGACCCGGCCGCCCGCAACGCGAGATCGGCGGCATCGAACAACGGCCGTGGAAGCAGCTCACGCGACCTTACGCGCCGATCGAGATCCTGTCGGCCGACCAGGTGCAGACGATCCACGAGATGGGTCTCACCATCCTCGAGGAGATCGGCATGCGGGTGCTGCAGCCGCAGGCGCGCCAGTTCTATCGCGCGGCCGGCTGTGAAGTCGACGAAGGCGAGATGCGGGTGCGCTTCGACCGCGCCATGGTGATGGAGCGCGTCGCCATGGCGCCGTCCTCATTCGAGTTGCGCGCGAGGAATCCGGAGAAGAACGTCAAGATAGGGGGGAAGCACTGCATCCTGTCGTCGGTCGGCGGCCCGGCCTATGTCATGGACAATGACCGCGGCCGCCGCCCCGGCACCTATGCCGAGATGTGCGACTATCTGAAACTCATCCAGTCGTTCAACGTGCTGCACCAGGAGGGCGGCGGGCCGTTCGAGCCGCTCGACCTGCACCAGAACACGCGCCATCTCGACCTCTACTATGCCGAGATCACATTGCTCGACAAGAATTGGCAGCCACAGACGCTTGGTCGGGGTCGCGCCACCGACGCGCTGGAAATGGTGGCGATTTCACTCGGCACGACGCGCGAAAATCTCGCGCAAGAGATGCCTGTCTTCACCGGCATCATCAACACCAATTCGCCGCTGCAGCTCGACGAGCCGATGGCCGAAGGGCTGATCGCACTGGCCGAGCATGGCCAGGTCAATGTCATCACCCCCTTCACGTTGGCCGGCGCGATGAGCCCGGTGACGCTGGCCGGCGCGCTGTCGCAGCAGCATGCCGAGGCGCTGGCCGGCATTACTCTCACCCAGATCGTGCGCCCCGGCGTGCCGGTGATGTATGGCGGCTTCACCTCCAATGTCGACATGAAGACCGGTGCGCCGGCCTTCGGCACGCCTGAGTATACGCAGGCCGCCCAGATCACCGGCCAGCTGTGCCGGCTGATCGGCGTGCCGTTCCGCTCCAGCAATGTCACCGCCGCCAACTCGGTCGACGCGCAGGCGGCCTATGAAAGCGCCATGTCGCTGTGGGGCTGCCTGATGGGCGGCGCCAATCTGGTGCTGCATGCCGCCGGCTGGCTCGGCGGCGGGCTGACCGCATCGTTCGAGAAACTGGTCATCGATGCCGAGATGCTGCAGATGATGTGCGCCTATTTCGACCCGCCGGTGGTCGACATCGACACGCTGGCGCTGGAGGCCGTGCGCGAGGTCGGCCCGGCCGGGCATTTCTTCGGCGCCGCACACACGATGCAACGCTACGAGCGGGCGTTCTACTCGCCGCTGGTCTCCAACTGGGACAATTACGACACCTGGGTCGAACGGGGCCAGGTGACAGCGCGCGAGCGAGCCAATGTCGTGTGGAAGCGCATGGTCGCCGAATACGAGCAGCCGCCAATCGATCCGGGCATCGACGAAGCGCTGCGCGACTATATGGAGCGCCGCAAGCGCGAGGGCGGTTCGCCGCTGAATTAGACCCCGCGCAGCGGGCCGACCTGAGCTTCGAGCATCTCGAAGCCGGCAGCCTCCGCTGCCTGCGGTGTCACGACGCTTTCATCAAGACACCATTCGAGCCAGAGCCCGTCGACCAGGGCGATGAAATTGCGCGCCAGCGCCGGCGCATCGACGTCCCGGCCGCGCGGCGTGGCGACCGCGGCGATGTCCTCGGCGAGTTCGGCCCGGTAGGCGTCGTATAGTTCACGATGCGCTGCCTTGAGGCGCGGGTTGACGGCGATCTCACCCCACAGCGAGAGCCAGATCAGCAAATTGTCACGGCTGAAATAATCGGGCGAGAAGTTTGACTGCACCAGAGCGGCCAGCGAGGCCTCGGGCGGCCAATCGGGTTTCTCGGCGCGGCGGCGCTTGGCCTCGGCGATCTGGTTGTTGACGCTGGCATAGAGCGAAGATTTGTAGACCTCGACCAGCAGCCCGTCGCGACCTTCGAAATGGTGGTTGATCAGGCCACGCGAAACGCCGGCCTCCTTGCAGATGCGATCGATGGTGAAGGCGCCGATGCCGCCAACCGACAGGCACCGCGTCGCCGCCTCGATCAGCATGGCACGGCGCACATCCGGCTGCTCGCGGCTGAAGCGCGGCGGCGACTTCTTGGCGCCGCGCTTGCGTTTGGGGGTTGCTGGTTCCGTCATCGACCCCAGCTAATCGATTGCCGTCAAACTGTCCACGTCTTGCCGGTCACGCCCTTTAGCCGGCCTTGCGGATCGCCGCTTTGGTGTCTTCGAAGAACCGGTTCAGCGGCCGCTGCAGGCCGAGATTCTCGCGCAAGGTCGTGCCCTCATACTCGCGCCTGAAGAGCCCCCGCCGCTGCAGCTCGGGCACCACCTTCTCGGCAACGTCGTCGAGCCCGGCGGGCAGATAGGGAAACATGATGTTGAACCCATCGGAGCCCTCGGTGACCAGCCATTCCTCCATCTCGTCGGCGATCGTCTTGGGAGTGCCGACGAAAGCCAGGCCGGAATAGCCGCCCAGCCGTTGCGCGAGCTGCCGGACGGTCAGATTTTCCTTGCGCCCCAGTTCGATGACGCGCTCGCGGCTGCTCTTCGAGGCGTTGGTCTCGGGTATTTCGGGCAGCGCTGCATCCGGATCGAAACCCGATGCATCATGGCCAAGCGCGATCGACAGCGAGGCAATGCCGCTCTCGTAATAAACAAGACTGTCGAGCTTCGCCCGCTTGGCCTGCGCTTCTTCGATGCTGTCACCGACGATGACGAAGGCGCCGGGCAGGATCTTGATGTCGTCGCGTGAACGGCCGAGCTTTTGCGCCCGGCCCTTGACGTCGGCAAAGAAGCGCTGACCCGCCCCCAGATCGGCATGGGCCGCGAAAATGACTTCGGCCGTTTCGGCCGCCAGCTGCCGTCCGGCCTCCGATGCGCCGGCCTGGACGATGACCGGCCAACCCTGGATGGGACGCGCGATGTTGAGAGGGCCGCGCACCGAGAGATGCTCGCCCTTATGGTCGAGCACATGCAGCCTCTCCGGATCGAAGTAGAGGCCGCTTTCCGCGTCGCGGATGAAGGCGTCGTCGGCAAAGCTGTCCCACAGGCCGGTGACGACGTCGTAGAATTCGCGCGCCCGCTGGTAGCGCTCGTCATGCTCGACATGCTCGTCGAGGCCGAAATTCAGCGCCGCGTCGGGGTTGGACGTGGTGACGATGTTCCAGCCCGCGCGGCCGCCGCTGATATGGTCGAGCGAGGCGAACCGGCGGGCAATGTGATAGGGCGCGTCGAAGGTCGTCGACGCGGTTGCCACCAGCCCGATGTGATCGGTGACAGCGGCGAGCGCCGACAGCAGCGTGAACGGCTCGAAGGACGTGACCGTATGGCTGCGCCGCAGCGCCTCGATCGGCATGTTGAGCACGGCCAGATGATCGGCCATGAAGAAGGCGTCGAACTTGGCCGCCTCCAATGTCTGCGCGAAGCGTTTGAGGTGCGCGAAGTTGAAATTGGCGTCGGGATAGGCGCCCGGGTAGCGCCAGGCGCCGGTGTGAAGACTGACCGGGCGCATGAAGGCGCCGAGCCGCAATTGTTTTTTGTCTGCCATGGATGATCACCTGACGTGGACGAGCGCTATCACTCCGATATGCCAGCAGGATCGGACGGCTTTGCGGTGCTGGAAAGGAATTCTGTTTTGCAAAACCCGTTCTCGGGAGCATTTTCGTATGGATGGCCGTTCAATCTATTTTGATGAACACGCCCTTGGTGTTGAGATATTCGTCGAGATGCTCACCGCCGCCCTCGCGGCCATAGCCGCTCATCTTGTAGCCGCCGAAGGGCACTGCCGGATCGATGGCGTGATAGGTGTTGACCCAGACCGAGCCGGCGCGGATCTTTCGTGACAGTTTGTGCGCGGTGGCGACGTTCTGCGTGAACACCCCGGCGGCTAGACCATAAAGCGTGTTGTTGGCCCGCTCGACCGCTTCGTCCAGTGTATCGAAGGGCAGCGCCGAGATGACCGGGCCGAAGATTTCTTCTCGGGCGATCTTCATGTCGTCGGAGACGCTGGCAAAGACCGTCGGCGCGACGAAATTGCCGGCGGCAAGCGTGCCTTCGGTGAGACGGGTGCCACCGGTAACGAGTGTCGCACCTTCAGCCGTGCCGGCTTCGAGGTAACCTGTGACCCGTAGCAACTGCTTTTCGGAGACAAGCGGGCCGATCTCGGTTGCCGGGTCGATGCCATCGCCGATCCTGAGCCCTTTGGCGTAAGCGGCGAGCCGCGCGACGAACTCGTCATGGATGGAGCGCTCGACGAACAGGCGCGAGCCGGCGATGCAGATCTGGCCGGAATTGGCAAACACCGACATCGCGGCTACCGGCACCGCTTTGTCGAGATCGGCGTCGGCGCAGACGATGACCGGTGACTTGCCGCCGAGTTCCAGCGAGACACGCTTGAGGTTGCCAGCTGACGCCCGGATGATCGACTGGCCGGTTGTGGTCGAGCCGGTGAAGACGATCTTGTCGACGCCCATATGCTCGGCCAGTGCCGCGCCTGCCTCGGCGCCGGTGCCGGTCACGATGTTGACGACGCCCGGGGGAACGCCGGCCTCGTTCATGATGTCGGCGATCAGCAACGGCGTCAGCGGCGCCTCTTCCGATGGCTTCAGCACAATGGTGCAGCCGGTGGCCAATGCCGGACCGATCTTCCAGATCGAGGCGGCGGTCGGCGCGTTCCAAGGGATGATGGCGCCAACGACGCCGACCGGTTCCTTGCGGGTGAAAGAAACGACTTCACCCGGCAGCGAGTTCTCGATGGTCTCGCCATGCAGCGCGGTGGCCATGCCGGCGTAATAGCGCAGCATACCGATGACACGGTTGCGGTTGGCGCGGGTGCGCACGATCGGCATACCCATATCGGTGGTGTCCGAGCGGCTGATCTCTTCCCAATGCTTTTCGAAGAGGTCGGCAATCTTCAGCAACAGCACCTGCCGCTCATAGGGCTTGAAGCGGCTCCACGGCCCGTCGAAAGCTTTTCGCGCTGCCGCCACGGCGAGATCGATGTCCTGACGGTCGCCGCGCGGCACCGTGGCGATGACCGCGCCTGTGGCCGGATTGCGGGTCTCCATGGTCAGGCCCGAACGGGCATCGACCCAGGCGCCATAGATGAACATCTGGCGATGGCGTCCGTCGATCGGCAGGCGCAGGGTGATCGAGGTCTGGGCCAGAGTCATGATCTTCCTCCTCGCAATAGGCGGGGTGATGGCCGCCCGCGATGGAGAAAGCCAGAACGCCGCACGTCAGACGTACGGCGTTCTAGCATTTTTTGACCGGCGCATCCTATGCGCCAGCGGGGATCACTCGGCTGCCAGGGCCAGTTGCGGCCTTTCGTTGTTTTCGGCCAGCTCGGCCTCGACCGCCTCTTCCGCAGTCGCGGCCTTCTTCGGCTCGCGGCCGAAGAACAGCGCATAGCCTGCCGGCAAAACGAGGATGGTGAGCACGGTGGCAACCAGGATGCCGCCCATCATGGCGTAGGCGAGCGGGCCCCAGAACACGGCGCGCGAGATCGGGATCAGCGCCAGCACCGCCGTCATCGCCGTCAGCACGATCGGCCGGAAACGGCGGACAGCCGAACCGATGATGGCCTCCGAGCGTTCCATGCCTCGAGCTATATCCTGGTCGATCTGGTCGACCAGGATGATCGAGTTGCGCATGATGATGCCAAGCAGAGCGATGACGCCGAGGATGGCGACGAAGCCGAACGGCGCGCCGCTGATCAGAAGTGCGGCCGCAGCCCCGATGATGCCGAGCGGGCCGGTGGCCAGCACCAGCATCGCCTTGCCGAAATGCTGCAGCTGAATCATCAACAGCACGACGATGATAGCCAGCATGATCGGCGCCTTGGCGGCGATCGAAGCCTGGCTTTCCGCCGAATCCTCGGCGCCGCCCTGGATCTCGACCTTGTAGCCGGGGGCGAGGCCGTCACGCAGGCCTTTTATGTCGTTGTACAATTTGGTGACGACATCGTTCGACTGCACGCCATCCGGCAGCGTGGCGCGCACCGAGATGGTTGGCAGACGATCGCGCCGCCATTCGACGCCTTGCTCCAGCACCGGGACGACCTTGGCCACTTGCGACAGCGGCACGAAGCCGCCGAAATCGGTCGGGATGGAGATCGAGTCGACCGAGGACAGCAGGCTGCGGCTTGCGTCCGGTTCGCGGGCGACGATGGAAACCGTCTCCTCGCCGTCGCGGAAATCATCGAGCGGCGCGCCCGACATGGTTGCCTGCAGCATCTGGCGAATGCGCTGCGAGCTGACGCCGAGCGCCCGGGCGCGGTCCTGGTCGATGACCAGCTTCATCGCCGGCACCGGTTCCAGCCAGTCGTCATGGATGGCGCCGAGCTGCGGATTTTCCGCGAATTTCGCCTTCACCTGATCGGCAATGCGGCGCACCTCCTGGCGATCCGGGCCCATGACGCGCATCTGCACCGGCCAGCCTGTCGGCGGGCCGAGGAAGAGGCGGTCGACCTTGCCGCGGATCGACGGGAAGTCCTGCGCCAGAATGGTGCGCAGCTTGACGATCAGCCGCTCGCGGGCCGGTTCGTCATTGGCCATCACCAGAAGCTGGGCGAAGTTCGGGTTGCGCAGCTGCTGGTCGAGCGGCAGGAAGAAGCGCGGTGCGCCCTCGCCGATATAGGTGGCGATGAAGCGCTTGTCGGTGTCGCCCATCATCTTGGCTTCCAGCGCCTTGGCCTGCGTCTCCACCTCCTTGATCGAGGTTCCCTCCGGCAGCCAGAGGTCGACAAGGATTTCCGGACGCGACGATTGCGGGAAGAAATTCTGCGGGATGAACTGGAACGCCCACAGGCTGGTGGCAAAGGTCATCAGCGTCATCACCAGGACGATGATGCGGTGGCGCACGGCCCAGCCGACGGTGCCGCGCAGCCGGCGGTAGAAGCTGGTGTCGAAGGCATCGTGGTGATTGCCGGCATGCTTGCGCTGCTTGAGGATCATGTAGCCGAGCCACGGCGTGAAATAGACCGCCACGAACCAGGAGACGACCAGCGCGATGCCGACGACGTAGAACAGCGTGCGGACATATTCGCCGGCCGTCGAGGCGGCGAAACCGACGGGGATGAAACCCGCGGTGGTGATCAGCGTGCCGGTCAACATCGGGAAGGCGGTCGAGGAATAGGCGAAGCTCGCCGCGTCGATCTTGACCAGCCCCTCTTCAAGCTTGCGCTCCATCATCTCGACGACGATCATCGCATCGTCGACGAGCAGGCCGAGCGCAATGATCAGCGCGCCAAGCGAAATGCGCTGCAGGTCGATGCCGAGCTCGTACATGATGGCGAAGGTGGCGGCCAGAACCAGCGGAATGGCGATGGCGATGACCAGGCCCGAGCGCCAGCCGATCGACAGCAGCGAGACGGCAAGCACGATCAGCAGCGCTTCGCCCAGCGCCTCCATGAACTCCTTCACGGCATCGCGGACGACTTCCGGCTGGTCGGAAATCTGGTCGACCGAAACGCCGTAGGGCAGCGCCTCTTCGAAACGCTTGTAGGTCGCCTCGACGTCGGTGCCGACATCGGTGACGTTGAAGCCCCTGGCCATGACGACGCCGAGCTGGACGCTTTCGTGGCCGTTGAAGCGATATTTGCGCTGATAGGGATCCTCGAGGCCGGCGGACACGGTGGCGATGTCGCCGAGACGCGTCACCTGGCCGCCGGCGCGCAAGCGCAACTCCCTGATGTCGGCTGCCTTGGTCACGTCGCCTTCGACCGAAATGCGCACCGAACGCAGACCGGTGTCGACGGAGCCCGCCGGATCGACATTGTTCTGACCCTTGATGGCATTCTGCAGGTCGGACAGCGTCAGCCCGCGCTCGGCAAGCGCCTTAGACGACACGTCGATATAAATCTTCTCCGGCTGGTCGCCGATGATGACGGCCTTCTCGACGCCTGGCGTCGTCAGCAGCATGTCGCGCGCCTGGATGGCGAATTTCTTCAGTTCCGGATAGCTGTAGCCATCGCCGCTGATCGAGTGCAGGGTGATGAACGTGTCGCCGAACTCATCGTTGAAGTATGGCCCGAGCAGCCCCTGCGGCAATTCATTGGCGATGTCGCCGACCTTCTTGCGCACCTGATAGAACGCGTCGGCGACCTGCGCCGGATTGGTGTCGCCCTTGACCTGCAAGGTGATGATGGCGCTGCCGGCGCGGGTGTAGGAGCGAACGAAATCGAGATGCGGCGTTTCCTGCAGCTTGCGCTCGATCTTGTTGACGACCTGGTCCTCCATCTCCTGGATCGAGGAGCCAGGCCAGATCGCCTGGACAACCATGACGCGGAAGGTGAAATCCGGGTCTTCCTTCTGGCCCATGCGCATCAGGCCGAGTGCACCGGCAATGATGATCAGGCCAAACAGAAAGCGCGCGATGGAGGGATGGCCGATGGCCCAGCGCGAAAGATTGAAAGGCTGCTTTTCATTGGCGTCGGTGGTCATGGCGTCAGCCCATCCAATTGATCGTCAGCGCGTTTGCGCACGTTCTCAGAGTTTCCGATGTCGGCTTCCGGGCGGCGAGGCTTTCCGAGCGGAGAGACTCATCGCGGTGGGACGCGGGTCAGATGTGGGGGTTACATCAACCTTGCGTCTCACCATCGGGCGCTCGCCGCCCGGAAACCATGAACCGATTGACCTCGCGGCTTGCGCCGATGCGATGAAAGCCGGTTTTCGTTTGCTTCGTGTCAGCGCAGGGCCTTGGCCGCGTCTTCCGCGGATGCCGACTGTTGCGCTGCACCGCCGGTCAGCTTGACCTGCAGATTTTCGGTCATGAACTGGGTGCCTGCGGCTACGACGACGTCGCCTGGCTTCAGCCCGTCGGCGACACTGACGCCGTCGGCGGTGAATTCGGCAACCTTGATGGGGCGCGGATGGACCGTGTCGCTGCCGCGGTCGACTGTCCAAACGATCTTCTGGCCGTCCTTTTCAGCAAGCGCGCTGAGCGGGATGGACACCATCTGCTGCCGGCTCGCCACCGAGGCTTCAATGTTGGCGGTCATGCCCAGCAGCACGCGGGGATCATCGGGTAGCGAGACGCGAACGGCAAAGGTACGCGACTGCTGATCGGCGCTGCCGGCCACTTCGCGGACCTTGCCGTCGAGGCTCAGCGCGTCGTCGGACCAGAAGCTCGCCTTGACCGCCTTGCCCGGCTTGAAGGCGGCAATATCCATTTCGGGAACCGCGATCAGCACTTCCTTTTCGCCGTCGACGGCAACGGTCATTACCGGCGTGCCGGCACCGACCACCTGGCCGACATCGGCGCTGATGGATGTGACGATGCCGTTCTCGCTCGCCTTGAGATCGGTATAGACGACCTGGTTCTGCGCTTGGGCAAGCGTCGAGCGGGCGGCATCGCGCGTCGCCACCGCCTGGTTGTAGCTCAGCGTCGCCTGTTCGAGCTGCGACTTGGAGGTGAAGTTCTTGGCAAAAAGCTGCTCGGCGCGCTCCCGCGACAGATCGACCGTCTCGACCTGCCGCTCGGCGGCATCGAGGCTGGCCTTGGCGCTCTTGACCGAAAGCTCGTAGTCGGTGGGATCGATGCGGGCCAAGACATCGCCTGATGTCACATGCTGGCCGATATCGACAAGGCGCTGGGTGACCTTGCCCGAGATGCGAAAGCCGAGATTCATTTCGGTGCGGGCGCGCACCGAGCCGGAATAGTTGAGTTCGCGGCTGTTCTCAGCCTGGCCGATCTCGACCACCTTGACCGGGCGGATGATGTCCTGGACTTCGGTCTTCTCCTGCGAGCAGGCCGCGAGCCCGAGCGTGGCGACGATCAGGCCAGCGACTGGCAGCCTGCTGATGATGGAACTGGACAAAGACACTTTAGCACTCCTGACTGGAGATGAACTTTCGACACCGGCACCCGGTGGGGTGGCGGCTATTTCAAAGCCTTGATCGCATAGTCGATAAGGTCGTCGGGCATCGCCCGGTTGGTCTTGGCAAGGCACTGCGCCACCATCTGCGGGTGGCACAGAATGACGGTGGCGGCGCCGAAGCAGCGCGATGCGATGACCGGATCCTGTTCCCGGAACTCACCGGCCTCGATGCCGTCGCGGATCACCTCCGCGAACAAGTCGTGGATGCTGTCGACATGCTTGTCGATGACGCCCCAGTCGCGTTCGAGCGCAACGATGACCATCTCGTGGACCTTCTGATCGTCGAGCATGACTTCCATCGTCATCTTGTATTGCGCATGCACGTAGCGCCGCAGCCGCTCCTCGGCACTGATCGGCAGCCTAGAGATCTCGTAGGCCATCTTGTAGCTGGCGCCGAGCATCCGGCCGCAGACGGCCTGGTGGATTTCAACCTTGGAGGCAAAGAAACGGTAGATGTTGGCCGGCGACATGCCGAGTTCGCGCGCAATGTCGGCAACGTTGGTCTTGCCGTAACCGTAGTGACGGAACAGGCGCTCGGCGCAGTCGAGAATGCGTGTCACATTCTCCTGTCGGGTGGGGTCGGCCACTATGTTGGCAGCTTCTGACATGGCTCTCTGTCGATTAACGAGTGACGAATTTCAATTTTCGTCAGTCGTAAATCGAAAAAGGTGGGATGTCAACGCTGATTCGACGTACACGTATAATTGGTGACAGATGGTGACAATGTTGGCGGCCGGGCTCCACGCGCTTCGTCATCCTAGGGCGAAGCAAGGAGCGTAGCGACGCGGCGCAGACCCTAGGATCCATGCCGTGACGCATGTCGAATAATGCAGCGATACCAATTAGTTGCGCCGATATACGCCTAACGTCCGCCGCCAGTGATTCTCGATCGCCGGAGTGCTGCCGCAAGGTCACGGCATGGATCCCAGGGTTTCCGCTACGTTGCTTCGCGACTGCTCCACCCTAGGATGACGAAGTCACGCAGGGCCGCGGCAAATTGTCGAGGCCATCGCAAGAGTTGCAGTGTAGTTAAGCCTGCTTCGCCATTTCCCGCAGCCGGAACTTCTGGATCTTGCCGGTCGAGGTCTTCGGGATTTCCGCGAATATCACCGCCTTCGGCACCTTGAAGCGGGCTAGGAGCGCGCGGCAGTGGTCGATGATCTCGGCTTCGGTCGCGGTCTTGCCCGGCTTCAGTTCGACATAGGCGACCGGCACCTCGCCCCATTTCTCGTCGGCCCGCGCAACGACGCCACAGGAGGCAACGGCGGGGTGCTTGTAGAGCGCATCCTCGACCTCGATCGAGGAGATGTTCTCGCCGCCGGATATGATGATGTCCTTGGAGCGGTCCTTGAGCTGGATGTAGCCATCGGCATGCATGACGCCGAGATCGCCGGAGTGGAACCAGCCGCCGGCGAAGGCCTCGTCACTCGCCTTGCGGTTCTTCAGATAGCCCTTCATGACGATGTTGCCGCGGAACATGACCTCGCCGATGGTCTCGCCGTCGGCCGGCGTTTTCTGCATCGTCTCCGGGTCCATCACAGTGAGATCTTCAAGCGCGGCGTAGCGCACGCCTTGCCTTGCCTTCTTGGTGGCCTTCGATCCCTTGTCGAGACCGTCCCAGGCGCCGTGCCACTCGTTGACCACCGCAGGACCATAGGTCTCGGTCAAGCCATAGAGATGGGTGACGGCAAAACCGGCGTCGGCCATGCCCGACAGCACCGCCTCCGGCGGCGGCGCCGCGGCGGTGTTGAAGGTGACGGTCTGCGCGAACTCGCGCTTGTCTTCGTCCTTGGCGTTGATCAGCACCGACATCACAACCGGCGCGCCGCACAGATGCGTGACGCCCTGGTCGGCGATGGCGTCGTAGATCGGCTTCGGCCGCACCCAGCGCAGGCAGACATGGGTGCCGGCCTGCACGGCCAAGGTCCAGGGAAAGCACCAGCCATTGCAGTGGAACATCGGCAGCGTCCACAGATAGACCGCGTGCTTGGCCATGCCGGCATGGATGGTGTTGGTGTAGGCCATCAGGGCCGCGCCGCGATGGTGATAGACGACGCCCTTCGGATTGCCCGTGGTGCCGGAGGTGTAGTTGAGCGATATGGCGTCCCATTCGTCGTCGGGCATCGACCAGGCGAAATCCTCGTCGCCGCCGGCGACAAACTCCTCATAGTCGAGCGCGCCGAGCCGTTCGCCCTTGGGATAGGGCGCATCGGTGGCGTATTCGGGATCGTCATAGTCGATGACCAGCGGCTTTGCTCTGGCCAACGCCAGCGCCTCCCTGACGACAGCAGAGAATTCGCGGTCGACGATGAGCACCTTGGTTTCGGCATGGTCGAGTTGGAAGGCGATGACCGCGGCATCGAGGCGTGTGTTGAGCGAATGCAGCACCGCCTTGGTCATCGGCACGCCGAAATGCGCCTCAAGCATTGGCGGCGTGTTGGACAGCATGACAGTGACGGTATCGCCCTTGCCGATGCCGCGCTTTGAGAGCGCCGAGGCAAGCTTCAACGAGCGGCGCCAGAAATCGCGATAGGTGGTGCGCTGGCGGCCATGGATGATGGCGACATGGTCGGGATAGGTCCTGGCCGCCCGCTCCAGATAGGTGAGCGGCGTCAGCGGCTGGTGGTTAGCCGCGTTCTTGTCGAGATCCTGTTCATAGGGATTGCCCATCCCGTCCTCCCCAATGTCTTCCTTGTGACGTTCTAATCACAGGCTCGGGCCGCGTCACCACCAACGATGCCACGAGAGTGCGCATTTGGCACAATGATGTTCTGGATTCAGCTGATGAAGGGGCATCGTATACCTCGGCTCGGTTTGACTTTTGTCGAGAGCCGTGAATAATGTCAGAGAGGAGATGGCATGGCGATCCGACCGGCAGAACAGCTTATCCACAAAGCCGCCTGGCTTTACTACGCCCACGGCCTGCGTCAGGACCAGGTGGCCAGCCAGCTCAAGATTTCCCGTGCCTCGGTCGCCATGTATCTGCGCAAGGCGCGCGAGACCGGCATTGTCAACATCTCGACCTCGACCCAACTTTTCACCGATGATGTGCTGGCGCGCAAGCTCGAAGACGCGCTGAAGCTCGACGCCGTCTGGATTGCGCCGGAAAACGACTATGTCATCGATCCGTCGACCGACATTGCGGTGCTGGCGGCGAGCGTCTTTCTCGAACTGGTCAAGAAGGGCGATCGCATCGGCGTCGCCTGGGGACGGACCGTCTACACGATCGCCGACATCATGTCCTATGCCGACCTGCAGGATGTCACCGTGGTGCAGCTGTGCGGCAATCTCGGCGCCCCCTATTCCTACCGGCCGGACCAATGCACGATGGAAATCGCCCGCCGGCTCAACGCCAAGGGCATCAATTTCTATGCGCCACTGGTGCTGACGACGGAGGAGCTGGCGCGCGGCCTGCGTGCCGAGCCGGTGATCCGCGAGCAGTTGGCGAGCATTCATGAATGCGACCTGGCGCTGTTCTCGGTCGGCACCGTCGACGCCGACAGTCATGTCGTCAAATGCGGTGCGCTGACCGTCGACGAGATGGGCGCGTTGCGTAAGGCGGGTGCTGCCGGCGTCATCGCCGGGCAGATCATCGACGCCAAGGGCAAGGCGCTCGACTGCAGCTACAACCGTCGCGTCATTTCGGCGGAGCTGTCATCGCTGCGCGCCATCGAAAAGCGCCTGATGGTCGTCCAGGAAGACAGCAAGTTCGACCCGCTCATCGCGGCGATGACTGGCGGGCTCTGCACGCATCTTGTGGTCGGCGCGCGCATGGCGCGGCGGCTGCTCGACCATGCACAAAAGGCCTCCTAGCAAACGAAATCATTGCAGCCGGCGCATTGTCATCAAAGCGTCGCGGCATTCCTGTTCACAGCAACAAAGAGATGAAAGCGGACGAAAGCGACTATGAAGAATTTGTGGAATGACGGTGACGCGGAGAAGCTGGTTGCCGACTATGCGAAGAAGGGCGTCAGCCGCGATCTGGCACTGCGCGTCTACACGACGCGGCTCTTGGGCGGCGAGCCGCGGCTGGTGCTGCATGGCGGCGGCAACACCTCCTGCAAGACCAAGGCCACCGATCTCGTCGGCGACGAATGGGACGTGCTGTGCGTCAAGGGCAGCGGCTGGGACATGGGCGTCATCGAGCCGCAGGGCCTGCCGGCGGTGAAGCTCAACGCGCTGCTCCGGGCGCGGTCGCTGAGCAAGCTTGCCGATGAGGATATGGTCGCGCTGCAGCGGGTGAACCTGATCGACCCATCCTCGCCCAACCCTTCGGTCGAGACGCTGCTGCACGCCTTCCTGCCGCACAAATTCGTCGACCACACCCATTCGACCGCCATTCTGGCCATCGTCGACCAGGAGGACGGCGAACCGCTGGTGAAGAAAGTGTTCGGCGCCAGGATGGGTTATGTCCCCTACATCATGCCGGGCTTCGACCTGGCCAAGGTGGCCGCTGACATCTTCGACGCCGACCCGACAGTCGAAGGACTGATCCTCGACAAGCATGGCATCTTCACCTTCGGCGACGATGCCAAGCAGGCCTACGACCGCATGATCCACTATGTGAATGTCGCCGAAGACTATACCGCCAAACACGGCAAGCCGCGCACCGAGAAAGTGGCGCTGCCGGCTAGGCTGGCGACAGCAGCCGATATTGCGTCGACGCTGCGCGGCGCGGTGGCGGTTGCGCGCGGCGAAGGCCGCTTCGACCGTATGATCAGCGATTTCCGCACCTCGGATGCCATCGTCGATTTCATCAACTCGGCCAAGATCGCCGACTATGCCGAACGCGGTGTGTCGACCCCCGACCTGTCGATCCGCATCAAGACCGGGCCGATGGCGCTGCCTGCGCCCGACGCCGACAAGATCGGCGACTACAAAGCGATCATCCGCAGTCACGTCGAGACCTTCGCCAGGGACTATCGCGCCTATTTCGAAACCAATGACGCGCTCGACGACGTCAAGCGCACCATGCTCGACCAGATGCCGCGGCTGACGCTGGTGCCGGGCCTCGGCATGTTCGGCCATGGCCGCACGCTGAAGGATGCGAAGATCGCCTCCGACGTCGGCGAGATGTGGATCGAAGCGGTGCGCGGCGCCGAAGCCGTCGGCAATTTCCATCCACTGTCCAAAGCCGATCTGTTCCCGCTCGAATACTGGTCGCTGGAACAGGCCAAGCTCGCCTCCAACAAGCCGAAGCCGCTGACCGGCCAGGTGGTGCTGATCACCGGCGGCGCCGGCGCTATCGGCGCCGCAACGGCCAAGCTGTTCGCCGCCAATGGCGCCCATGCGGTCGTCGTCGATCTCGACGCGGCAAAGGCGGCGGAAGCAGCCAAGCAGGCCGGCAACAATTCGATCGGCGTTGGCGCCGACATTACCGACCCCAAGCAGATGCGCGCCGCCTTCGACAAGGCCGTCGCCATCTATGGCGGCGTCGACATCCTGGTTTCGAATGCGGGAGCTGCCTGGGAAGGCAGGATCGGCGAGCTCGACGACGCTCTCCTGCGCAAGAGCTTTGAGCTGAATTTCTTCGCCCACCAGTCGGCGGCGCAGAACGCGGTGCGCGTCATGCTCGAACAGGGCACTGGCGGCGTGCTTTTGTTCAACACCTCCAAACAAGCGGTCAATCCCGGTCCGAAGTTCGGCGCCTATGGCATCCCGAAGGCGGCGACGCTGTTCCTGTCCAGGCAGTACGCTCTCGACTACGGCGCCCATGGCATCCGTTCGAATGCCGTCAACGCCGATCGCATCCGCTCGGGGCTGTTGACCGATGCCATGATCGCCAGCCGCTCGGGCGCACGCGGCGTCTCCGAGAAGGAATACATGTCCGGCAATCTGCTCGGGCAGGAAGTGACGGCCGAGGACGTCGCCCAGGCCTTCCTGCATCAGGCGCTGGCCGACCGGACCACCGCCGATGTGACGACGGTGGACGGCGGCAACATCGCGGCGGCGATGCGCTAAAAGCAAGAAAATACCGCAACGACGAAGAGCGCCCCCAGGGGCCGCTCTTTTCTTTTGCGCTCGAACCAGGGCTGTCTTGGAATGGTCGCTGTGGAGCCATCAAAAACCCCGCTTCGGACCGATTGTTTGGTCTTTAGCTCTAAACCTTTTTGGAGACATTGATGGTTGCGAAAAGACTGCGCATTGCCGTGCTGTTCGGCGGGCGCTCGGCCGAGCATGACGTGTCGGTGCTTTCGGCGACGAATGTGATGCGCGCGCTCGACCCTGCCCGGTATGACGCGGTGCCGATCTTCATCACTCGCGACGGAATTTGGCTGCTGAGCTCATTCGAGGACGGCACACTGTCGAAGCCGGAAAGCGGGACGGAAGTTTGCCTCGTGCCCGGTGGACATGGGCGGATAATCGCACTTCCTGCCGGCGGCTCAGCCTATGATCTGCCGAAGATCGATATCCTGTTTCCAGTCCTGCATGGACTGTATGGCGAGGACGGCTCGGTGCAGGGGCTTGCCGAAGTCGCCCGCGTGCCGCTTGTCGGATGCGGCATCCTCGGTTCGGCGGTCGCGTTGGACAAGGACATCGCCAAGCGGCTGCTGAAGGCGGCTGGGGTGCCGGTCGCACGCTCGGTGACGATCCACGACGGCGACGCCCCTTCCCTCGCCGCACTCGAGGACGAACTCGGCCTGCCGCTGTTCATCAAACCGGCGCGGCAGGGATCGTCCGTCGGCGTCGGAAAGGTCAATGCCAGCCAGGAATTCGATCGAGCGCTGGCTGAGGCTTTCCGGCACGATCGCAAGTTGCTGGCAGAGGAATTCGTTCGTGGCCGCGAGATTGAATACAGCGTGCTGGAAGACGTCGCAGGCAATCTATTCGTCTCGCGGCCGGGCGAGATCGTGCCGGCGGAAAGCCACGGCTTCTATAACTACAATGCCAAATACATCGACGAGAATGGCGCCGCACTGATCGTGCCAGCCGAACTGCCGCCTGAAGTCGAGGCAGGCATGCGCGACATGGCCGCCAAGGCTTTCAGAGCCGTCGGTTGCGACGGCATGGCGCGCGTCGATTTCTTCCTGATGCCGGACATGCAATTCCTGGTCAACGAGATCAACACCATCCCGGGCTTCACCGACATCAGCATGTATTCCAAGGCGATGGCGGCAAGCGGTGTCAGCTATGCCGCGATCATCGACCGCCTGGTGGAGCACGGGTTGGCGCGCGCCGGGCGATCGGGCTGAGAGCGAAATCCGCAACGCACAAAACAAAAGAGCGGCCCGAGAGCCGCTCTTTCTTTTGCTGGTGAGCCAGGAACTATTTGGCGTTCGGGTTCGGCATCCAGGCCGGCATGGCGACATCGGCATGGGCGAACTGCGGCAGCTTGGCCGACAGGTCTTCCATGTTCTTGATGTCCTTGTCGATCAGGTCCTTCTGGGTGATCAGCGTCGGCGGCACGATGACATTGTGGCCGGGGTCTTCACCGGCGAGCAGCTGCGCCAGCGCGCGCACCGAAACCTGGCCGACGACGGCCGGATTGGTGGCGGCGGTTGCCGCCCAGGCGCTGTCGGGCTCGCGCATTGCGGCGATATCGGAGGTGGAGATGTCGGCCGAATAGATCTTGATGTCCTTGTTCAGGCTCGCCTCGTCGACGGCGATCTTCACGCCCTTGGCGAATTCATCATAGGGGGCGAACATCACCTTGATATCGGGGTGGGCCGACAGCACCGAGCGCGCCTGGTTGGCGACCGAATTGGCGATCGGGTTGTCGAGCGTGCCGAACATGGCGACTTCGTTGATGCCGGCATGCTTCTTCTTGACGTCGACCCAGGTCTCGTTGCGGCGGTCGAGCGGGGCGATGCCGGCGACATAGACATAGCCGGCCTTCCAGCTGTCGCCATTGTCCTTGACCGCCTGTTCGAGCGCGAGGCGTGCAAGGTCGCGGTCGGATTGTTCGACCTGCGGGATTTTGGGGTTTTCGACATTGACGTCGAAGGCGACGACCTTGATGCCGGCGTCGACCGCGCGCTGGGCGGCGTCCTTCATCGATTCGGTCAGGCCGTGCTGGATGATGATGCCCTGGACGCCGAGCGCGATGGCCTGGTCGACCATGTCGGCCTGCAGCGCCGCATCCTGGCGGCTGTCGAGCACGCGCAGGTCGACGCCGAGCGCCTTGGACTGCGCCTCGACGCCCGAGAGATAGGCTTGGAAGAAATCGCCGGTCGAGAGATAGCGGACCAGCGCGATCTTGACGCCCGGCTTGTCGAACGGTGCCGGCTTGTCGGCGGCCAGCGCAGGGACCTGCATCAGCATGGTTGCGCCGGCAAGCCCGAGCGCTGCCATTCCTAGAAGTCTTCTTGTGATCTTCATTTTGTTTCCTCCACTTGTTGAACTCAAAAGTCCCGGTCGAATCCTATCGCCTGCCCCTGCCGGAAAGGGCGAAGGTGAAGACAAGGGCGACCACGAGAACCACGCCCTTGACGAAATCCTGCGTGTAATAGGGCGCGTTCATCATGGTCAGGCCTTGCAGCAAGATACCGACGAACAGCGCGCCGACGGCGGTGCCGAAGGCGTTCGGCTTGGCGGCCCCAAGGACCGCGTAGCCGATGAGCGCCGCGGCAACAGCATCGAGCAGCAGATTATTACCCGAGGCGATGTCGCCGCGTCCAAGCCGGGCAGCGAGCAAAATGCCGCCGATCGAGGCAAAAACTCCTGAAATGACGTAGGCCCAGATTTTGTATGCCTTGACAGGCGCGCCGGCGAGTTCGGCGGCGCGCTCATTGGAGCCGACCGCATACATCATGCGGCCGAAACGGGTGTATTCGAGAAAGAACCAGATCAGCACGGCCAACACGATCAGGACCACGACCGACACGGGAATGAGGTTCGGGATGAAGAAATCGAAGCGGTGGCGGCCGAGGGCCAGGAAGGCGTCGGAGAACTTGCCGTTGGCGACCGAACCGTCGGGCATGGTCATGCCGGTGGCGATCGAGCGTCCCTCGGTCGGGATACGCTGCAGGCCGACAAGCAGGAACATCATGCCGAGCGTCGCCAGCAGATCAGGCACGCGCATATAGACGATCAGCCAGCCATTGATAAGGCCGACGACGGCGCCGATCAGCAGGCAGACGATGACCGCGACAAGAGCGTTCTGTTCCAGCACCACCATGACATAGGCGGCCGCCATCATGGCGGAGGTGGCGACCGAGCCGATCGACAGGTCGAAGCCGCCGACGACCAAAGTGGCGGTGACGCCGAGCGCCAGCACGCCGGTGATGGCCACCGACTGGAAGATGAAGACGGCACTTTGCGGCGAAACGAAACCGTCGGCGGCGATCGCGAAATAGGCGACCAGCCCGAACAGCAGGACGATGAAACCATAGCGAATGGCGTAGTCGCGCAGCGTCATTCAGCGCTCCCGCGCGCCGTCTTCACAGAACTCAAACCCATACGCTCCATTCCAATTCTCATCGTCGGTTCTTTGCTCATGCCGCGCTGTGCAGCGGCCCTCCGGCGACCTCGGCCAGCAGGCGATCGAGATCGATGTCGGCGTTGCGGTGCTCGCCGACGATCGTCTGCTCCGACATCACCAGGATGCGGTCGGCCGTCTCCAGCGCTTCATCGAGTTCGGTGACGAACAGCAGCGTCGCGCGGCCATTGGCGCTTGCCCTGAGCTTGGCGGCGATATCGCGCCTGGCGGAAATGTCGACGCCCTGAAACGGCTCGTCGAGAATGAACAGCTTGGCATTCTGCGCCATCCAGCGGGCGACCATCACCTTTTGCTGGTTGCCGCCCGAGAGAGACGCCATGTCGTCCTTCTCGGAGCGGCAGACAATGCCGAGTTCCTGGACCTGCCGGCGGGCAATGGTGCGTTCGAGGCGACGCCTGAGCACACCGAAATGCGACATCCGCTTGTGGAATGGCAGGCTGATGTTTTCCTGGATGTTGAAGCCGCCGACAATGCCGCTTTCGCCGCGGTCCTTGGCGACGAGAAATACGCCGGCGGCAATCGCTTCGCCCGTCGACGCGGGCGCATAGGGTTTGCCGTTCAACACCATGGTGCCGGAGAGCGGCTTGCGCACGCCAAACAGAGTCTCGGCGAGCGCCGTCTTGCCGACGCCGACGAGGCCGGTGATGGCAACCACCTCGCCATCGCCGAGCGTCAGCGAGAACGGCCGCGTGCCCTGGGCAAGGCGCATCCCCTCGATGGTCAGGACAGCATTGGCCGAGTGCCTGGCAACGATCTGGTCGAGATGGATCTTGCGGCCGAGCATGGCGTTGATGGCGCCTTCATAGTCGAGCGGCTTCCTGTCGAAGGCGCCGCTGATCAACCCGTCGCGCATCGAGACGATGCGGTCGGCAAGCCGCCTGATGTCCGACATGCGGTGCGAGATGTAGAGGATCGCCACGCCTTGCTCGCGCAACCGGTCGAGCAGCGCGAACAGCCGGTCGGCCTCGGCGCTGGACAGCGAGGAGGTCGGCTCGTCGAGGATCAACACTTTCGGCTGGTGCGCCATGGCGCGGGCGATCGCCACCATCTGGCGGTCGGCCAGAGACAGGTCGCTGATACGTGCCCTAAGGTCGATGACCAGCCCCATGCGGTCGGCGACGGCCTTGGCCTCGCGGCGCACCCGGCCTGGATTGAACAGGGTCGGCACGCCGCTGCCGGTCAACCTGTCGAGCGTCAGATTGGTGGCGACGTCGAGATCGGCGACGACGCCGTCATTGATGTTCTGGTGAACGGTGACGACACCGGCGCGGATCGCTTCCGCCGGGGTCTTCGGCGCAAAGTCGCGACCGGCGAGGCGCATCGTGCCGCCGCCGTGGTCGTAGACGCCGCTGATGATCTTGACGAGGGTGGATTTGCCGGCGCCGTTGGCGCCCATCAGCACGGTGATTTCGCCGGCATGCAATTCGACCGAGACGCCGCCAAGCACCTCGATATGGCCAAAGGATTTCCTCAGGCCGTCCACGCGGAACACGGCATCATTGCCCATTCGTTCCTCCCTGATCGTGACGCTATGGGCTCAATCGGCAATTGTCAACACGATTGACAATTGCCAGATGGCTTCCTAGCTTGGCCCGGCCGCCATGGCTCCGCTATGATCGGAGCACATCAGCGCGAGGGTGAGGAATGACTGGGAAATTGCCGTTCGAAGCATTGTCGGTGGAGACGCTTTCGACGCGCCTTGGCGCCAACGAAGCGCTGTGCGCACGCATCGGCAAGGACACGAGCGCCTGGAAGGTCCGCGAGGTCGGCGACGGCAATCTCAACCTGGTCTTCATCGTCGAAGGCGCAACCGGGGCTGCCGTGGTCAAGCAGGCGCTGCCCTATGTCCGCCTGGTCGGCGACAGCTGGCCGCTGCCGCTGAAGCGTTCGTTCTTCGAATATCACGCGCTGACCAGGCAGGAGCGCCGAGCGCCCGGCTCGGTGCCGGCGATCTACCATTTCGACGAAGGCCAGGCGCTGATCGTCATGGAGTATATGGCGCCGCCGCACATCATCTTGCGCCGCGCCCTGATCGAAGGCCGTCAGCTGCCGAACATCGCGCGCGACATCGGCCTGTTCATGGCTCGCACCTTGTTTCGCGGCTCCGACCTCTCGATGGCCGCCAAGGAGCGCAAGGCGGATCTGGCGCTGTTCGCCGACAATGTCGAACTCTGCGACATCACCGAGAACCTGGTGTTCACCGACCCCTATTTCGACGCCAAGATGAACCGGCATACCTCGCCGCAGCTCGACGGCCTGGTCGCCGAATTGCGTGCCGACCGCGATCTCAAGGTCGAGGCGCAGCGGCTGAAGCATTTGTTCGCCGCCAATGCCGAGACACTGCTGCACGGCGACCTCCATTCCGGCTCGATCATGGTCACCGACACCGAGACCCGGATGATCGATCCGGAGTTCGCCTTCTACGGTCCGATGGCTTTTGACGTCGGCATGCTGCTCGCCAATTTCTGGATGTCGCTCTTTTCGCAACGCGGCCATGAGCAAAAGGAAAAACGCGACGCCATGCGCGCCTATCTGCTCGAGGTCACAGCCCAGACATGGTCGGTGTTCCGCGCGGAGTTCTCGCATCTGTGGCGCACCGAGCGCACCGGCATGCTCTACCAGACGAGCCTGTTCGAGGATCAGGGCGACAGGCTTGGTGCCGAGCAGGCGCTCGACCATGTGCTGCATCAGGTCTGGACCGACCTGCTGGGCTTCGCCGGCATCGAGGTTCACCGGCGCATCCTCGGCCTCGCCCATAACGCCGATTTCGAGACCATTGAAGACGAGGATCTGCGCGCCAGTTGCGAGGCGAAGGCGCTGAAATTCGGCCGTCACATCGCCGTCAACCGGCGCCAGATACACAGCATCGACGAGGTCAACCAATTGGCGGCGCTGATCGAGCAGGAGAGCAGCATTTGAACGTCGGCGACTGCCACTATCGCACCATCTGGCCCTCCGACGACGGGCGTTCGGTGGAGATCATCGACCAGCGCTGGCTGCCGCATGATTTCCGCATCGAGAAGATCGGCAGCGTCGCCGGTATCGCCACCGCCATCCGCGACATGTGGGTGCGCGGCGCGCCGCTGATCGGCGTCACCGCCGCCTATGGCGTTGCCATGCAGATGCAAGACAACCCATCGGATGCGGCGCTCGACGCGGTCTGGGAGACCTTGCACGAGACCCGCCCGACGGCGATCAATCTGCGCTGGGCGCTCGACGAGATGCGGCGCGTCCTGCGGCCGCTGCCGCCAGCACAACGCGCGGAGGCCGCCTACCGGCGCGCGGCCGAGATCGCCGACGAAGATGTCGGCCTCAACCGCGCCATCGGCGCCAACGGGCTCGAGATCATCAAGGCGATCGCGGTACGCAAGCAGAAGGGCGAGACGGTCAACATCCTCACCCATTGCAACGCCGGCTGGCTGGCCACCGTCGATTACGGCACCGCCACCGCGCCGATCTATCTGGCTGTCGAGGCTGGCATTCCCGTGCACGTCTATGTCGACGAGACGAGGCCGCGCAACCAGGGCGCCCAGCTGACCGCATGGGAGATGGCCGGCCATGGCGTGCCGCACACGCTGATCGTCGACAATGCCGGCGGCCATCTGATGCAGCGCGGCGAGATCGACATGGTCATCGTCGGCACCGACCGCACTACGGCCGACGGCGATGTCTGCAACAAGATCGGCACCTATCTCAAGGCGCTCGCCGCCGCCGACAATGACGTGCCGTTCTATGTCGCGCTGCCGTCACCGACCATCGACTGGACGGTGCATGACGGACTGGCCGATATCCCGATCGAACAGCGCTCGCCCGACGAGGTCTCGCTGGTCTGGGGCAAGACATCAGATGGCAAGATCGCGCAGGTCCGCGTGTCGCCAGAAACGACGCCGGCGGCAAACCCGGCCTTCGACGTGACGCCGGCGCGGCTGGTCACCGGATTGATCACCGAACGCGGCGTGGCCAAAGCCTCGCGCGAGGGGTTGAAGGCGATGTTTCCCGAGCGCGGGTAATCCCCCCCCTCGAGGGGGAGATGGCCGCAAAGCGGCCAGAGGGGGTCCTCTCACGTAGATCGCCGACGTCGTCTTTCGTCACGAAGGCGTCGGCGCTTCACGCGCGGCGACCCCCTCTGTCGCCTTCGGCGACATCTCCCCCTCGAGGGGGGAGATTAGCGCTCGTCGACAATTGACAACACCGCCCCGCCCTTCCATATGACCATCGTCAATGTTCTCAGGGCGGGGTGAAAGTCCCCACCGGCGGTAAGGGTTTCGGCCCAAGCCCGCGAGCGCTTTCCGCTTAAACGGAAAGGTCAGCAGATCCGGTGTGATTCCGGAGCCGACGGTTAAAGTCCGGATGGAAGAGAACGAAACGGAAGACGGCCCGCTTTTCGCGGGCTCAATCCGTATCGTGCGTCCTGATTCTGGTTCGAAACGGAAGGATGGACCCATGAATCAGCATTCCCGCAAAGACTATGAAACCGTTCGTATTGCCGTCATTCGCGCGCGCTGGCACGCCGATATCGTCGACCAATGCGTAAAATCCTTCGAGGCGGAACTGGCCGTGCTCGGGGAAAACCACTTTGCCGCCGATGTCTTCGACGTGCCGGGCGCCTATGAGATACCGCTGCACGCCAAGACCCTGGCCGAGACCGGCCGCTATGCCGCGATCCTCGGTGTCGCCTTCGTCGTCAATGGCGGCATCTACCGGCATGAATTCGTCGCCAGTGCCGTCATCGACGGCATGATGAATGTGCAGCTGTCGACCGGCGTGCCGGTGCTTTCAGCGGTGCTGACTCCACTCAACTACCATGACAGTGCGGAGCACCACCGCTTCTTCTTCGAGCACTTCACGGTCAAAGGCAAAGAGGCAGCCAATGCCTGCGTGCAGATCCTTGCTGCGCGCGAACAGATCGCGGCGTGAGCCCCATCAAAGGCTGAAAATGCGATTTCGGAACGGATTTCAGCGCTGCAACAAGAATTGCGGCCGCAAAAGCGTCTAACGGTTGCGATTGCGGTGAAATCCGGCCAGAAGCATCGACGGGCTGAACGGCAAGCGGACAGCCCGCAACCATTGGCCTGAAACCAGATACGGGAGACTATTGGGTGGCTCGCATCACATTGAGACAATTGCTCGACCATGCCGCCGAATACGGCTATGGCGTGCCTGCCTTCAACATGAACAATATGGAACAGGGCCTCGCCATCATGGAGGCCGCCGAGGAGACCAAGTCGCCGGTCATCCTGCAGGCGAGCCGCGGTGCCCGCGCCTACGCCAATGACGTGGTGCTGGCCAAGCTGATCGACGCGCTGGTCGAAATCCATCCCGACATTCCGGTCTGCATGCATCTCGACCATGGCAACAACGAAGCCACCTGCGTCACCGCGATCCAGTACGGCTTCACCTCGGTGATGATGGACGGGTCGCTGAAGGAAGACGGCAAGTCACCGGCGGACTACGCCTACAATTCCGGTATCACGAAGCGCGTCGTCGACATGGCGCATTGGGGCGGCGTGTCGGTGGAAGGCGAGATCGGCGTGCTCGGGTCGCTGGAGAGCGGCGGCGGCGAGCAAGAAGACGGCCACGGCATCGAAGGCGCGATCAGCCACGACCAGCTGTTGACCGATCCTGAACAGGCGGTCGAATTCGTCAAGGACACGCATGTCGACGCGCTGGCTGTCGCCATGGGCACCAGCCACGGCGCCTACAAATTCTCGCGCAAGCCGGACGGTGCGGTGCTGGCGATGAACGTGATCGAGGAGATCCATCGCCGCTTGCCGAACATGCACCTGGTCATGCATGGCTCGTCCTCGGTGCCGGAGGATTTGCAGGAGATCATCAACAAATATGGCGGCCAGATGAAGCCGACCTGGGGCGTGCCGGTCGAGGAAATCCAGCGCGGCATCAAGCATGGCGTGCGCAAGATCAACATCGACACCGACAACCGCATGGCGCTGACCGGCGCCATCCGCAAGGTGCTGACCGAGAACCCCTCGGAGTTCGATCCGCGCAAATATCTGACGCCGGCGATGGCGGCGATGCGCAAGCTGTGCAAGGAGCGGTTCGAGCAGTTCGGCACCGCCGGCAACGCGCCGAAGATCAAGCCGCTGCCGGTCTCGGAAATGGCCAAGCGCTACAAGTCAGGCAGCCTCGATCCGAAGTTCGGCTGAGTTTCAGCCGACTTCGCGAGGTAGCAAAAGACGCGGGCAGGAGCCGATCGGCCCCTGCCCTTTTCCATGACGGGGCGGAGGTACAGCCTGTCCCCCAACGGACAACTGCGCTCAAGGGTTGCTGGTCAAGAAAAAGGCCGGGCGCGAATACGGCCCGGCCAAAAGAAGGTTTACAACCTTCAGAGGGGAACACCGTCCAGCGGAATGGGAGGAAACCGCCGAACGATTTTACCTTTTTGCGCTGATTTGCGGGCTTTGGCGACGAATGGAATTCCAAAAGACATTGGAAAAACGAAAATTCCTTTTCTATTTCCGCGAATGCCTTCAGGCGGCCGAAATTCCCGTCTCGAGCAGATCGGCGTAGTGCTGGCGGGCCACGTCGGGATGGGAACGAAGGCGGCTTTTCAGCACATTGGTTCCGACATTGCGAAACAGCGGATTGTCGGGATCGCTCGCCGGCCCGCGTGCCTCGGCCGCGAGTTCCTCGGGCAGGCTGAGTAACGGGATCGTCGCATCGAGCCGGGCGCTGAAGAAGAACGGAACGGAAATCCGCTCGACACCGGCCGGCGGCATCACCACACGGTGGACGGTCGCCTTGAGATAGCCGTTCGATGCCAGTTCGAGCAGTTCGCCGATGTTGACCACCAGCGTCTCGGGAAGCGGGTCGACATTGACCCAGCAGCCGTCATACTCGACCTGTAGGCCCTTGTTCTCATCCTGCAGCAACAGGGTCAGGAAGCCGCCATCCTTGTGGGCGCCGACGCCCTGGTCGTCGCCGGTCGCATCGCGGCCGGGATAGCGCACGATCTTCATGCGATGGTTGGGCTCATCCCTATAGATCGGGTCGAAGGCGTCCTCGGCCTGGTCGAGCGACAGAGCGAAGGCTCTCAGCAAGCGGATCGCCACCGCCGTCGCCCTGGTCTGCCATTCCAACAGCGCCGGTTTCAGATCCGGCAGCGCCGCAGGCCATTGGTTCGGCCCTTGCAGCCGCGTCCAGGCGGGAACATCGGGCCCTTGCGCGATGGCTTGGCGCTCGACGCCGATGTCGAGCTGTTCTCGCCAGTCGGCCTTGCCTTTGGTCAGCTCGCCGCCGGCGCGCGTATAACCGCGAAATTGCGAGGATTTGACCATTTCGATGGCCAGCTTGTCGGCTTCGGGCAAGGCAAAGAATTGCCGCGAGGCATCGAGCACCTCCGCGATTTCCGCAGCCGATATGCCATGGCCGCTGAGATAGAAGAAGCCGACATCGCGGGCTGCCGTGCGCAGGTCGAACAGAAAGGTCCGCCGCTCAGACGCGCCCTGTTCGAGGCGGCTGAGGTCGAGCACGGGGACGATCCTGGGCATGGTCAAGCTCCTTCCTGTCGTTCGGTCCCTACGGTGGCACGCAGGCCATTGCGATCAAAGCAACGCGCAATCCAATCTCCAGGCGAATGGCAGAACGTCAGCACCGCGTTTTGCCACCTGCAGGCAAATAACGTTCGAACGGCCATCGCTCATGCCCGATGGTCCAGCCTTGCGACCAGCCGATCGCCGGCCCACTGGATGCCGCAGACCAGAATGATCAGGACGATGACCACGGCGACCATGACGCTGGTCTCAAAACGCTGATAGCCGTAGCGGATGGCGAGGTCGCCCTGCCCGCCGGCGCCGATGGCGCCGGCCATGGCTGAGGCGCCGATCAGCGTCACCAGCGTCACCGTGAAACCGGCGACGATGCCGGGCAGCGCTTCCGGAACCAGCACCTCGCGGATGATCGTCCAGCGATTGCCGCCCATGGCGCGCGCCGCCTCGATCAGCCCGTGATCGACCTCGCGCAGCGACACTTCGGCGATGCGGGCATAGTAGGGCGTGGCGGCGATCGACAGCGGCACGATGGCGGCCCAGGTGCCGATCGAGGTGCCGACGATCAGCCGCGTCACCGGGATCAGCGCCACCAACAGGATGATGAAAGGCACCGAGCGGAAGCCGTTGATGACCGCGCCCAGCGCGCGGTTCACCCACAGGCTTTCGGCGATGCCGCCGCGGTCCGTGGCGACCAGCGCCAATCCGAGCGGCAGACCGAACACCAGCGAGATGAGGCCGGAGGCGGCCGTCATCAGGACCGTTTCCCAGATCGACCGCAGCAGAAGCTCAAACAGAATTGGTGACATGGCCAAGCACCTCCACCCGCGCATCACGGGCTTTCAAGAACGCGATCACATTACCCAGATGATTTGCATCGCTGCCCGGAACGGAAAGGAACAGCGTGCCCACGGGTTGCTGCTGGATATGGTCGATGCCGCCATGGATGAGGCGGAAGGAGCCAGGAACCGCAATGGCAAGGTCGGACAGCAGCGGGCGTCTTGCCGCTTCGCCCGCGACGTCGATGCGCAGGACAGTCTCCGCGCCGGCCGTCGGCTCCAGGCGGGCTACCAGTTCGGCCGGCAGTTGCGGCCGGATGGCGCCGAGCAGGCTGCTCGTGATGTCGGAGCGGGGGTCGGCAAAGACCGACCAGACCGGTCCCTCCTCGACGATCCGCCCGGCGTCGATGACCGCGACGCGGTCGGCGATCGAGCGGATCACCTCCATCTCGTGGGTGATCAGCAAAATGGTCAGGCCGAGCTGCCGATTGATGTCTTTGAGCAAGGCAAGGATGGAGCGCGTCGTCTCCGGGTCGAGCGCCGAGGTGGCTTCGTCCGACAACAGCAGCGCCGGCCGCGCCGCCAGCGCCCGGGCAATGCCGACACGCTGCTTCTGGCCACCCGACAGCGAGGACGGATAGGCCTTTGCTTTCTCCGAGAGACCGACGAGGTCGAGCAGTTCGGCCGCACGTTGCAGGCGCTCTGCCCGGGGTCGGCCTTCGATTTTCAGCGGCAGCGCGACGTTCTCCTCGACGGTCTTGGCCGACAGCAGGTTGAAGTGCTGGAAGATCATGCCGATACGCCGCCGCAGCGGCTGCAGTTCGCGTTCGCCAAGCCGGCTGATCTCGCGGCCTTCGATGAACACCTGCCCGGAATCCGGCCGTTCAAGACCATTCAGGCAGCGGATCAGCGTCGATTTGCCGGCGCCGCTGCGGCCGATGATGCCGAGAATCTCGCCCTTGCGCACGGTGAGCGAAACGCCGTCGAGCGCCGGCGTGGCGCCGAAGCGACGCTTCAGCTCGGTGAGGCGCACGACCTCTTCCAGCGCCGGGGAATGGCTCTCCACCGCCAGTTCAGGTGATGCTTTGAAATGCTGGTTCATCGAGGTTCCTGTTGCGGCCTTCCGCAAATGCGACGGCGGTCCGCTCAACAGCGGACCGCCTGCTCCTGCCAACCAGGCGCCGATCAATAGGCGCTGATCCCGGTGCCCTTGTAGACCTTGTCGAACTCGGCCTTGACCGCCTCATTCTGGTAGGACGCGACCAGCGTCTTCACCCAGGCCTCGTTTTCATTGCCAGCCTTGACGGCGATAAAGTTGCGGTAGGGATTGTCGGCCACCGGCTCCTGGGCGATGCGGTTTTCCGGGCCAAGGCCGCTCTTCAGCGCCCAGTCGGTGTTGACCACGGCGGCGTCAAGGTCCTCCACCGAGCGGCCGACGATGCCGGCGTCGAGTTCCTTGATGACGACCTTCTTCGGATTTTCGGCGATGTCAGCTGTCGTCGCCAGAATGCCGGTGCCGTCCTTCAGTTTGATCACGCCCTCATTCTGCAGCACACGCAGCGCCCGGCCTTCATTGGAAGGATCGTTCGGCAGGCCGATGACGGCGCCCTCGGGCAGGTCGGCAACCTTGGTGTATTTCTTGGAGTAGAGGCCGATCGGCCAGACGCCGGTGTAGCCGACCGGGACGATGTGGTAGCCTTGCGTCTTGATCTGGTTGTCGAGATAGGGCTTGTGCTGGAAGGCGTTGGCGTCGATCTCGCCACGCTCGAGCGCCTCGTTGGGCTGGGTGTAATCGTTGAACACCACGGTCTCGATCGTCAGGCCTTTTTCGGCGGCTTGAGCGACGACGACGCGCCAGACGTCCTCATCCTCGCCGCTGATGATGCCGACCTTGATCGCCTTCTTGTCCTCGGCGAAGGACGGCGTCGGCTGTGCCAGGCCAACAAGTGTCACCGCCGACGCGAAAAGTGCCGCAAGGGCAGCACGCCGGCTGATTGCTGATAAAAGAAGGGCTTTGGAAGCGTTTCCGCGTTCGGACATTGTCGATCCCTCGTAATGCTGAAGTCATATCGGCGAGGCGGAATGCCAAGCCTTGATGACATCATCGACAATGCTCTGCTCCAGATCAAAGAACCGGATTTCTTCTCAAACACCGGGCCGGGAATATTCTCTCAAAGATTGCGCACTTGCGAGAACGCCACGCCGCATCGATCAGAAAGTCTCGACCCAGGGCCGAAGCTCGACCTCGAAACTCCAGGCGCTGCGATGCTGGCGATGGGTCGCGAGATAGGTCTGCGCGATGGCATCGGGCGACAGCTGGCTGTCCGGGCGCTCGGGTTTTTTACCAACCGGCTCAATCTGGCCGTCGATGATGAAATGCGCGACATGGATATTCCTAGGGAAGAGTTCGCGCGCCATGGACTGGGCCAGGCCGCGCAGGCCGAATTTCGGCATGGCAAAGCCGGCGGAGCCCGGAAAGCCCTTGATGCTGGCGGAGGCGCCGGTGAACAGGATCGAGCCGGAGCCGCGCGCCAGCAGCCGCCGCGCCGCCTGCTGGCCGACCAGGAAGCCGCCATAGGCGCCAACCAGCAAGGCCTGCTTGACCGCATCGGGATCGACCTCGGCGATCGGGCCGCGCGTGCGGCCGCTGGCGTTGAACACTGCAAGCGCCAGTGGGCCTTCCTTGTCGGCGGCCTCGAACAGGCTTGCGACGGAAGCCGGATCGGCGACGTCGGTTTCGACGGCCAGGGCGCCGGTCTCCTCGACCAGCGGTGCGAGCTTGCCGGTGTTGCGGGCGGCGAGGACCACGCGAAAGCCTTCCCTGGTGAGAAGGCGGGCAAGCGAGGCGCTCAAGCCGGCGCCGGCGCCTGCGATCACTGCAACTTCGGATGCCATGTCATTTCTCCCTGACGATTCCTCGTACAGACGTTCGGCCCGATGCCGATGTCGCTTGTGACATAGCTGGCGTCTTGAACGGCAAGAGACAAGAACGGCGTTGCTCGATTTTCGCCGTTCGGTAAAAAACGCTGCCGGCAAATGTCAGCGCCGCCCCTCATTGCCCTGCCGGGCATTTCTCCCCGTATAGTGACGGGGAGAAAGAGGCCGGCCGCACCCTCGGCGCTATTTCTGCGACGCTGATGATTGGCGAAATCATGGACGAAGGCGCCCCTCTCCCCGTCACTATACGGGGAGAGGATGCCGGCAGGCAGGTGAGGGGCAGCGCCAGCGCCGCGAGAAATTCAGATCCTGAAACGCTTGCCTTGATCAATAAAGGCAAAAGACTTGCCTGCCCGGCCGTTCCGTCCGAAACGTGGTTCAACGGCGATTCGAGAAAGCGACCATGGAACCAATCTGGGCCGTCGGCCTGATGACCGGCACCGTGCTGGACGGCAATATCGACGTCGCGTTGATCAAGACCGATGGCGAGCGGATCGAAGATTTCGGCACCTACACACTGGCGCCTTACCCCGCATCGATCAGGACCTTGCTGGAAGAGACGCTGCGCCAGGCCAGGGCCTGGAATTTTGAGGGACCGGAGCCGGCGATCTTTGGCGAAGCCGAAGAGGCCCTGACGCGCGCGCAGTCGGCTGCGGTGAAAAACCTGGTCGAGAGCTACGGCCTGACCATGGCCGATATCGGCGTCGTCGGCTTCCACGGCCAGACCGTGCTGCATCGTGCCCCGCAACCCGGACGGTTGGGTGACACAAGGCAGCTCGGCGACGGCGAGCTGATGCATTCGATACTGGGCACCAAGGTCGCCTATGACTTCCGCTCAGCCGATGTGCGGGCCGGCGGGCAAGGCGCGCCGCTCGCCGCCGCCTACCACACCGCGCTGTTGCGCGAGGCCGATGCCAGCGGCGACACGGCGGTGCTCAATCTCGGCGGTGTCGGCAACATCACCTGGTGGGACGGCAAGGACGCTATCGTTGCTTTTGACACCGGCCCGGCCAACGCGCCGCTCAACGATTTCATCAAGTCGAAGGGGCTTGGCGACATGGATCGCGACGGCGCGCTTGGACGCGCAGGCACCGTGGACGAAGCCCGGCTGTCCCGGCTGCTGGAGCACCCCTATCTGACCAAGCCCTACCCGAAATCGCTCGACCGTTTCGATTTCGGCGCCGCGATGGCGGATGGTCTGAACGCCGAAGACGGCGCAGCAACGCTGACGGCCTTCACGGTCTCCGCCGTCGGCAAGGCGCTCGACCTGTTGCCGCATCGGCCGAGGAGACTGGTGGTCAGCGGCGGCGGCCGCCACAACCCGACGATGATGGCCATGCTCTCCAGCCGTGCCTGTGTCGAAGTCGTGCAAGCCGAGGCGCTCGGCTGGAAGGGCGACGCGGTCGAGGCCGAGTGTTTTGCTTTCCTGGCGGTGCGCGTGCTGCGCGGCCTGCCGATCAGTTTCCCCTCCACGACCGGCGCGCCGCAGCCGATGCGCGGCGGACGGCTGGCAGGCTAACCGGCCAGCTTTTTCTGCAGGAAGATGCGAGTGCGGCCAACAGGGAAATCGCCAAGCGCGCCGAAGGGGCGATAGCCCTGGCGTTCATAGGCCTTGACTGCCTTCGGATTGAAAGTGTCGATCCAGGCGTTTTGGCATCCGCGCGCCAGAGCTTCCTGTTCGGCCGCCTGCAGCATCCGGCCAGCCATCTGCTGGCCTTGAAGCCGTTCATCGACCCAGAGCCATTGCACATAAAGCCAGCCCCAGGCGGTGTAGCCGGAAATGCCGGCGACGACCTTGCCGTCTTCGTCGCGCACGAACACGGCAAGCGCCTTGCGCCTGGAATGACCAACATCGCTGTCGTTGAAGGCCGTGAGCCGCTCGCCGAGAAAACCGAGGTCTTCCGGCAAGGGATCGGCGGTGGTCTCAAGGGTGGTGTTCATGGCTTCGTCCGGCTCGGAGCTTGGTTTACCGAAGGACGCTGCGAAGAAGCAAGTTCTGTCCCTGAACCACGCAGGTGGTTTTTGAATCTCCGGCGTCGGTCTCGATGGAACTGAGACCGACGCCGGACAGATAGCGCCTACTTACTTCAGCTTCGCCTGCAGCGCGTTGACGTCATCCGTCGTCATTTCGCCGTCGGTCGTCACCTTGCCGTCGACGATCTTCCAGAGCCGGAACGGGCCCGTGATGTCGCCGTATTTGTCGAAGGCGACCGGACCGATGACACCTTCATAACGGATCGGCTTGCCGTCCTTGATCAGGCCGAGCGCCTTGGCGAACTCTTCCTTGCCGGCAAAGATCGGCGTGCCAGCCGGATCGACCGCCTTGTACATGGCATCCTTGATCTTGGCCGGATCCTCGGAGCCGGCAATGGCGATAGCCAGGCCGACAATGGCGCCGGCGTCATAGGAGCGATCGGCCGCCGGGTTCGACGGTTCGATGCCGGAGAACTCCTTGTAGTTCTTCATGAAATAGTCGGTGGAAGCCGTCGGGCTGGTACCCGACGAGGTGCCATAGGCATCCTTCAGATAATCGGCGCCGACGGATTCGATGAAGTCGGGGCTGTTCATGCCGTCATTGAGCAGGAATTTCTGCACGCCGCCTTGCGAAATCCAGGCGCGGGCGATGGTCGCGCCATCGACCGGCGTGCTGACGAGATAGAGCCCGTCCGGCTCGCCGGCCATCGCCGCCGTGACTTCGGAGGCGTAGCTCGACTGCTTTTCGTTGTAAGGCGTGTCGGAGACGATGTTGCCGCCGAGTGCTTTGTAGGCGCGCGAGAATTCGGCCACCATGTTGACGCCGAAGTCGTTGTTGACATGGATGATCGACAGCTTCTTGAAGCCCTTGTCGATGGCATATTTGGCGGCGGCCACGCCCTGCAGCGCATCGGAGGTGATGGTGCGGAAGAAGATGCCGTTGGTCTTGCCGTCGCGGCCGAGCGCGGTCAGCGTCGGCGAGGATGAAGCCGGCGAGACCTGGACGATCTTGGCCGGCGCGGTAACCGAGGTCAGGATCGGGATCGACACCGAGGAGATGATGCCGCCGATGATCACCGGCACCTTCTTGACCTGTACCAGCTGGGTCGCGGCGTCGACGGCGATGTTGCCCTGGCTCTGGCTGTCGCGGGTGTCGGTCGCGAGATCGCAGCCGCGCACGCCGCCGGCGGCATTGATGTCGCGGAACGCCATTTCGACCGACTTGGCGCCGGCCTGGCCGTATTCGCCAGCCGGACCGGTCAGTTCCATGACCAGGCCGACGGTGATCTTGCAGTCGGCGGCGTTTGCCGCACCGGCTGCGGTCAGGAGGGCCAGCGCGGTGGTGATGTGGAGTATCGTCTTTGTCATTGTTGTTCCCCTTTCGTTACTCGACTCTAATTTGATCTCTGGAGCCTGTTCAGCTTTCCGGCACCTGCAGCCAGGTTTCATGCAGATGTCGCCATTCGACGCCGTTGGGCGCCGATGAACTGGTGGTGAAGACGGCACTCGACTGGCGGCGGCTGTGCTCGCCGCCACGCAGCTGCGCCTCGACGTAATGGACGACGATGGTGTCCGCGCTCTGCCAGCCGGGCCGGATGTCCTCGATCGAGAGTACAAAGCCATCGTCGCAAGAAGCGCGGCTTTCCCTGACATGATCGACGACCGCGTCGCGATCGAGGATATGGCCGCTTGGCGCGATCATGCTGAAGCCTTCGCCCATGACACGTTCGAAGCGGCTGAAGTCCACTTTGTCGGCGCGCGCCGCGACGAACCAGTCGACGAAGAAGCGGTGCAGATCGACGACCTCGGCACTGGCACGTGAGAACAGGGAGGCGCTCATATCCGGCCTGCATTCAGATTGTAGTGCATGATCGAACCGTGGCGGCCGTGGCGGTCGCGCTCCAGCGTGTAGACGTCGCCCAGGGGGCCACCGCTTTGCGCGATGACGGCAGCAATCCGCGCTCGGTCGTCGGCGTCGAGCACGACGTCCATGATTTTCGCATTGGCGAGCGCATGCGCCTGGTTGCGGGCGCCGACGATGACGGCCGCGACGTGCGACTGCTCGAGCACCCAGGCGCTGGCGATGGTGGCGATGTCGACGCCGTGGCGGTCGCCCACGGTCTTCAGCGCCAGAAGCAGCTGCTGGAAGAGATCCCAGCCGCCGAAGTCGTCGATGATCAGCTTGTATTTGACCAGCGAGCGGTTTTCGAGCGGCGTCGCCGGCTCGGCGACATCAAGCCATCTGTCGCTCAGGAAGCCACCCGCCACGGAGCCATAGCAGAGGAAGCTGATGCCGTTCTGGCCGGCAAGCGCGGCAAGGCTGTTGGCCGGCCGCTGGTCGAGCACGGAATATTGCAATTGCTGGCTGACCAGTGGCACACCGGCTGCGAGGATCTCGGCCAGGCGCGGGGTGTCGAAATTGGTGGTGCCGACATTGCGCAGCTTGCCTTCGAGGCGAAGCTCATTCAGCCAGCCCATCGCATCGACATAGCGAGGCTGCTCATAGTCCCACCAGTGGAACTGGACGAGATCGAGGCGCTCGGTTTTCAGCCGCCGCAGCGACTGGTCGACGATGCCTCTGATGTAGTCGCGGCTGATGCCGGCGAGCCGTTCGAGGTCAGGCACCAGCTTGGTGTGCACCTTCATCCGGGCAGCGGCGTCGAGACCGCGCTCGCTGGCGAGCCGCAGGCGCGCCGCCCCGATCAACTCCTCGACGCCGGTGTAGATGTCGGCGCAATCATAGGTCCAGATGCCGGCGTCAAAAGTGGCGATCAGATCGGTCACCGCCTGTTCGCGGTCGATGGCGCCATGCCCGCCGGCCAGCTGCCAGCCGCCGCGAATGACGCGCGAGATGGTGTAGCCGGGGCTGAGTTCGAAGGTCTTGACGGTCATGTCTGGTCACTCTTCCTTCGGCAACGGCACCGCCGTGGTCTCGGCATGGCTGAACTGGCGTTTGCCGGTCCTGACGATCCGAAGGCGGCTGCCGCAATTGGGATCGGGACAGGCGATCTCGGCGTCCGACGTCATCCAGTCGTTCTTGTGGGTCGGGCGCTGCTTGGCCGCCAGCAGCGGCAGCACCGCCGATATCGAATAGATCGAAAAGCCCTGCCCCGCCGGCATCGACAGCATCTCGCCCTTGAGCTCGAAATAATCGCCAGCCTTGGCGCCGCAATAGATCGGCTTGCCCTCGGGGATGACTGCCTCGACGCGAAGGTCGAAGAGTTCGAAACTGTCATCAGTCATTCAGACCTCCACCAGGCTGAAGGTGACGTCGCACGCGCCGTTGCGGCGGATGACGCCGCAAGCAGCAGCGAACTGGTCGCGCTCTTCGGGTCGCACCTGCGCCACGACGCTTCCGGCCAGCCAGCCGATGGGGAACAGCAGGCGCGCGCCCTGCCCGTAATACAGGCCGATGTCGAAGATGGCGTTCGGATTGCCGCCCCACATGCGCGGCGGCACATAGGCGAGCACGATATCGCCCGGCTGCGGCGTCAGCGTCGCATTCTCCGCCGGCAAGGGCCTGGCATAGGCGTGGCCATCCAGCTGAGCCGATGGAACCGGACAGGAGATTTCGGGGCCGGTCCACATCGCATGGATGCCCGGGACGACGCGTGGCTGCGCCAGATACGCCAGCAGGAAAGCGACGTTTTCAGGCGCCTTCTCCGGCAACAGCAGCGCCGTCACGGAAAGCTTCGAGCGTGGTTCGGTGATCCGGATGGCGGGCTTGCTCATGTCAGTCTTTCGCCGATTGAAGCTTGTCGCGCAGGAAGGCGAAGGGTCGGCTGATGTCGGCCACCAGCGCCTCGCGCGCCGCCTGCGCATCCTGCTTCGCAAGTGCCGCTACGATGCGACGATGATAGTGGGCGGTATCGACCTCGCCGGCCTCGGAGAAGGCGTATATGGCGACACGGATGCAGGGGCCGGATTGCAGCCACAGGCTCTCGATCATCGGGATCAAGACGGCCGAGCCGCAGCAGCGGTAGATCTCGAAATGAAAACTCTGGTTGAGCGTCGCTTCGCGGTCGATATCCTTCTTGTGCTTCAGCGCCCGCATCTCGTCCCACTCACCGAGCATGGTTTCGATGGTGGCGATCTGGCGCGGCCCCATGCGCGTGGCGGCAAGCGCGATCGCCTCGCCCTCGATAAGCGAGCGGGCACGCAAGAGATCGTCGATGCGCTCCAGTGTGATCGGCGGCACGCGCACGGAGCGATTGGGCAGCGCCTCCAGCGCCTGTTCCGTGATCAACCGTCCAAGCGCCTCGCGCACCGGCATGGTGCTGGTGACCAAGGCGTCAGCCAGGCCGCGGATGGTCAGCACCTGGCTCGGCTCGAACAGGCCGCCGATCAAGGCGCGGCGCAATTCCGAATAGACGCGATCCTGTACGGTCTCGCGACCAACCGGCGTCAGCTGGGCCGCGATCACCTCGTTGTTTCGCTCAATGGCAGCCTTTTGCATGGGTCTCCCGGTTCTTGCCCCGTTTTCGGCTTGCGGAGAAAATTAAAGCCGATTAGCGTGATCAAAGCAAGTGTGATCACAAATCAAAAAAATCGCAAAGCGGCACCGACCGCTCGGCCAGAGGGTGTATGAGCGAGGCAACCACACGGCAGGAGGAGACCCGCGCGCCGGTTCTGGCGGCGAAGCACGTCGTCAGGCGCTTTGGCGGCCTCGTCGCGGTCAATGACGTCTCGTTCGAGGTCCGGCCGGGCGAAATCCTCGGCCTCATCGGCCCGAACGGCGCCGGCAAGACGACGATGTTCGATCTGCTCGCCGGCAGCATCCTGCCTTCCAGCGGCGAGATCTTTCTCAACGGCACGCTGGTCTCGGGGGAAGCGGCGCACCGCCGCATCGGCCGTGGCCTTGGCCGCACCTTCCAGATCCCCCGGCCGCTGCCCAACCTGACGCTGATCGAAAACGTCATGCTGGCCGCGCAAGGCCAGGCTGGCGAAAGACTGCTCGCCAATTTCCTGACACCGCGGCGGGTCGCCACGGAGGAAAGGGCCGGCGAGAAAAAGGCCCTGGAGCTGCTTGAGCTGGTCGCACTGACCCATCTGGCGCATGAGCCGGCGCGGGTGTTGTCCGGCGGCCAGCGCAAGCTGCTCGAACTGGCCCGCGTGATGATGGCTGACCCCGCGATCATCCTGCTCGACGAGCCGGCGGCCGGCGTCAATGCAACGCTGCTCGAAGTCATCATCGACCGCATTCGCGACATCAACGCGCGCGGCATCACCTTTCTTTTGATCGAGCACAATATCGACATGGTGAGCCGGCTCTGCCACCGCGTGCTGGTCATGGCGAGCGGCCAGTTGCTGTGCGAAGGCACGGCGGACGAGGTGGCGCGCGATCCGCGCGTCATCGAGGCCTATCTCGGAGGCGCGGCATGAGCCAGACCGTCCTCGATGTCCGCGACCTCGAAGCCGGCTACGAGCCCGGCGTGCCGATCGTGCGCGGCGCCTCGATCACCGTCAGCAAGGGCGAGATCGTCGTCGTGCTCGGCCCCAACGGCGCCGGCAAGTCGAGCCTGATCAAGGCCATCGCCGGTCTCGTCCCGATCACATCAGGCACGGTGACGCTGGACGGCAAGGACATCACGTCCGCACCCGCCCACACCATGGTCCGCCTCGGCCTCGCCTTCGTGCCGCAGACCGAAAACATTTTTCCACTGATGTCGGTGGAGGACAATCTGAAGGTCGCCTGTGGCATCCTGAGGCCGCGCGAGACGCCTGCCCGCATCGAGGAAATGTACGCGGCGTTTCCCGACCTTGTGCGTCAGCGCAGGACCGTTGCCGGCAATTTGTCGGGCGGACAGCGGCAGATGCTGGCGGTCGCCCGCGCGCTGATCGTGCATCCCAAGGTGCTGGTGCTCGACGAGCCTTCGGCTGGCCTGTCGCCGAAATTCGTGGCGATGGTGTTCGAGATGCTGGCCGGCATCCGCAAATCCGGCGTCACAATCCTGCTGGTCGAACAGAACGCCAAGGCAGCACTCGCCATCGGCGACCGCGCCTATGTGCTGGTCGAAGGCAAGGACCGGCACGAGGGCGTTGCCTCGGAGCTGTGGAACGATCCGGTCGTCGCCGAACTCTATCTCGGCCAGCGCCGAAAGGCCTCCGAGAAAGGGAGCGCGGCATGAATCTGCAATTTGTCGTCGACGGACTTTTGACGGGTTCGATGATCGGCCTCGGCGCCATCGGCGTGACGCTGACCTATTCGATCCTGCGCTTTTCCAACTTCGCCCATGGCGACTTCATGGCCTGGGGCACCTATGCGACGCTGGCCGTCGTCAGCGCCATAGGTGCTGTGGTCGGCAAGGTGGCGCCGATTGCGCCGCTCTCCTTCGGCTGGCCGCTGATCGCAGCACTCATCATCGGCATGGCGCTGACCGGCCTGCTGGCGCTGCTGCTCGACCTTGTGCTGTTCGCGCGGCTGCGCGCCAAGGGCCAGGCGATCATCGTGGTGATGGCGAGCTTCGGCGCCTCGATGGCGCTCAGAAGCCTGCTCGAATTCACCTTCACCTCGCGGCCCACCTATTTCAGCCGCGCCATCCAGATCGCCATGCCGGTCGGTTTCGGCATCCGCATCACCCCGGACCAGATCGCGCTTTTGCTGCTGACCGCCGTGCTGGTGCTTGGCGTGCACCTGTTGATGACGCGCACGCAAACCGGCCGCTCGATGCAGGCCCTGAGCCAGAATGCGGCGCTGGCCCGCATTGTCGGCATCGACGTCGCCAAGGTCGTGCGCGTCACCTGGCTCATCGGCGGCGCGCTTGCCTGCGTCGCCGGTGTGATGATCGGCATTCTCATCCAGATCCGCCCGTTCATGGGTTTCGACATGCTGCTGCCGATGTTTGCCGCCGCCATCCTCGGCGGCATCGGCAGCGTGCCGGGCGCCGTTCTCGGCGGCCTGATCATCGGCCTCGCCGAAGCCGGCGCGGTGCAGTTGATCGGCGCCGAATGGCGAGCGGCGGTCTCCTTCATCATCCTGATGGCGGTGCTGTTCGTGCGGCCCGTCGGCATCTTTGGAGTGAGGGAACGCTGATGGATCTGCTCGGCTACGGCGCCTTCTTCCTGACCACGGCGCTGATCTTCTCGCTGGTCACTCTGGGGCTCAACCTGCAGTGGGGGCTGACCGGGCTGTTCAACGTCGGCCTTGCAGGCTTCGTCGCCATCGGCGCCTACACTTCGGCGCTGCTGACCACGCCCGATGATGCCGCGCGGCTGGGCGGCTTCGGCCTGCCGATCCTCGTCGGCTGGCTCGGCGCCATGCTGGTTGGTGGCGTCGCCGCCGCCATCACCGGCATGGCCACGCTGCGCCTGAGATCGGATTATCTGGCGATCACCACTTTTGGTGTCGCCGTCGTCGTGCAACTGGTGGCGCTCAATGCGCAGAGTTTGACTGGTGGCCCTTTCGGCATCGGCTTCATCCCCCGCCCTTTCGGCAGCCTCGCCGAAACGCCGCTGCTGTTCAATCTGTCGAACCTAGCTGTCGTCTCGGCAGTGACGCTGGTCGTCTATTTCGCGCTCGAGCATCTGTCGCGCAGCCCCTGGGGACGGGTGCTGAAGGCGCTGCGCGAGGATGAGCGGGCGGCGATATCGCTGGGCAAGAGCGCGCGTTTCTACCGCGTGCAGGCCTTTGCCGTCGGTGGTGCCATCATGGCGCTGGCTGGCGCGCTGCAAGCGCATTTCACCGGCTTCATCGCGCCGGACAATTATCTGCCGATCCTCACCTTCCAGGTCTGGGTGATGCTGATCGTCGGCGGTTCCGGCAGCAATCTCGGTGCCGTCATCGGCAGCATCCTGGTCTGGGCGATTTGGGCGGGGTCAGGCACATTGACCAGTGTGCTGTTCCCGTCGGAACAGCAGGCGCGCGCCGCCGCGCTGCAGATCGTCGCCATCGGCGTGATGCTGTGCGTCATCCTTCTGGTCCGGCCGAACGGTCTGTTCGGCGACAGGCCGTTGCGGGCGCGGTTCGGCAAGACTGCGAAAGCGACGGCGGGCGAGAGCAAGTGACGAAAGACATGACCGGCTCGCGTGGCCTTTCGCTGTGGCACGCCATCGGCCGCAATTGCCGTGAGCGGCCGGCCCTCAATGGCGCACTCGATGTCGATCTGGCGATCGTCGGCGGCGGCTTTACCGGTCTTTCCACCGCGCTGCACGCCGCCGGGAAAGGCCTCTCCGTTGCCGTTCTCGAAGCCGAAATCATCGCCTGGGGCGCGACCGGCAGGAATGCCGGCTTCGTCGTGCCGAACTTCGCCAAGATGGACCCGGTCGACATCCTTGCTCACCTCGGGCCAGAGCGCGGCAAAAGGCTGATCGATTTCGCCGCCGGCAGCGCCGACCTGGTTTTCCGCCTGATCCGGCGGCACTGTATCGACTGCGACGCCATGCAGAGCGGATGGATCCAGCCGGCACATTCGCTGGCCGCTTTCGAAAAGGTCAAATCGCGTGCCAGCCAGTGGACAGGGCGCGGCAGGCCTGCCGTCACGCTGGACAGGCAGGCGACCGAGGACCTGACCGGGGCTCGCGGCTATGTCGGCGGCTGGATGGACCGTTCGGGCGGCGTGCTCAATCCGGTCGACTATGCGCGTGGGCTGGCCGATGCGGCGGAAAAGGCCGGCGCGCGCATCTTCGAGCACACGCGCGTTACATCCATCGATCGGATGGCGGACGGCTGGACTGTCAAGACGGCGGCTGGGTCAGTGCGTGCCGGAAGGGTGCTGATCGCCACCAATGCGTATGGCGGGGCGCTCAGTCCGACGCTGCAGCGAACCTACTTTCCCCTCAGGGTTTTCCAGGTCGCCACGGCGCCGCTGCCGCGCGAGATACGCAGCCGCCTGCTGCCGGGCGGGCAAGGCGTCGGCGACACCAGGCGCAATCTGTTCACCTTCCGCTTCGACAGTGAAAACCGGCTGATCAGCGGCGGCATGCATATTTTTGGACCCGGTGCCGATGCGCGGGTGCCGCAGAAAATCTGGCGGCGGCTGGCGAAGCATCTCGAGCTTCCCGACCTGCCGCCGCTTGAATACAGTTGGTCGGGGATGGCCGCCGTCGAGCCTGATTTCCTGCCCCGCCTTGTCGATCTCGGGCCGGGCCTGATCGCCGGCTTTGCCTGCAACGGGCGCGGCATCGCCATGACCACGGCGATGGGAAAGGTGCTGGCCGACTGGGCGCGTGGAACCGATGCGCGCGACCTGCCGCTGCCTTTTGCGCCGCCGTCGCCGATCCCGTTGCATGGCCTGATGCGGCATGCGCCGAACATGCTGCTGCCGTGGAGCATGCTGCGCGACCGGCTGGACGCGGCAGCCTAGCCCTGCTGCTCGATCGATTCGTGGCCCTCATGCCGGCGAGCAGCGGCAGGCCATACCGCCGCAGCAGCAGCGACCAGCATCAGCAGCGCCGCGACCATCGCACACGTGGCATATCCAAACCCGGCATAGAGCGGTCCAAAGCTGGTGGTGCCGACAAAGACCGCGAAGTAGGTTACCGCGCTGTTCAACCCCATGATGGTGCCGCGCCGCGAAGGATCGAGCGCGGTGAGACGCATCACCAGCACGTTCAGTCCGAAGTGATTGGCGAGGCCCCAGATGGCCACCATCGCCAGCATCAGGCCGAAGCTGCCGCTCGCCGCAGCAAGCCCGACATAGACGATGGCGACGAGCAGGTAGGCGAATGGCATGACGCGTCGTGCGCCCAGGCGATCGATTGTGCCGTCAAGAAGTGCTGCCGTGCCGAAGCCGGCGCCATAGGCAAGTGCTGCCCAGCCATTGGCGCTGACCGGCTGCCCCAGGCCGCTGTGAAGGTGATCGCCGAGATAGCCATAGACCCCGTAGAAGGCGGTCATGAAGGCGCCGCAGGCGATCAGAAGCGGCACGATGCCGGGAATGCGCAATGCAGCCAGCGGCGTCGGCGCCGGCCCGCTTTTCCTGACGTCGCTTAGTGAGGTTATGGTGAGGCCGGCCAAGGCAAGAACCGCAAGAAGTGCTACCGCCGCGAAGACGGCGCGCCAGTGCACGAGGTCGGCGAGCACGGCCGACAGTGACACGCCGGCCACCATGGAGACCGTCCAGCCGGTCAGCACGACGCCGATCGTGCCGCTTTCGCGGCCGGGCGGCGCGATCGCTGCCGCACTGGCATAAATGGCCGGCATGGCGACGCCGGCGGCAAGGCCGGCGACCGCCTGTGCCGCGACCAGCGCGAATACCGTCGGCGCCAGCGCGCTGGCGAGAAGTGCAACCGCCAGCAACAGCAGCGCGCCCTGCAGCATGCGGCGGGCGCCGACGCCGTCGATGTAGCGGGCGAGGAACAGGGCGCTTGCCGAGGTGCCGAGACCGAAGGCGGCCGACGCGGCCATCACCGCCGGCACGCTGGTGCCGAAGGATGCCGCCACCGCCGGGGCAATCGGACCCAGAACCAGTGAGTTGGAGCCTATGACGGCGATGCAGCCGGTCAGCAGATAGGCCAGCGCCGGGATCGGCTGGGATGTCGTTGCGGCTTGATGCGCGTTCGTCATCGGAGCATAGTGACCGAACTGAATTCCGCGACAATAGGGAATTTCGATATGGATGAAGAAACAGATGGCATTCCGCAGAACAGGCCTGCCGCCCGGGATCTCGACGCAATCGACCGAAAAATATTAGGCGTCCTGGTCGACGACGCCACCATCAGCTATGCCGAACTCGGCGATCGTGTCGGCCTTTCGCCGCCGGCGGCCCATGAGCGGGTGAAGCGGCTTCGGCGCAGCGGCGCCATCCGCAACACCGCCGCGATCATCGATCCCAAGGCGGTGAAGAAGCCGCTGCTTGCCTTCGTGCACGTCGACACCAGCGGCTGGGGCAAGACCCCGGAACTGATGGCGATTTCCGAGCACCCGGAGGTCGAAGAGATCCATTCGGTGGCCGGCGATACATGCATGCTGATCAAGGTCCGCACCGAGGACACAAGGGCGCTCGAAGGCCTGCTGCAGCGCCTCTACGAAACGCCCGGCGTCACCTCTACGCGAAGCTATGTCGTGCTGTCGACCTATCTCGAGCGGCCGGTGCAGCCGGGGATCACGACGCAATGGCCGATGCCCCGGCATATGGCCACGCCGTTGTACTGATCTGCGCGATCTTCGTCTTGCCGGAGCCACAACAATCCTTCACAAACGGCACCCTATAGTGGCGATTGCGATTGTCGGGGTACGAGAGGCGCGGCTTGGAATTCGACCTGAAAACCATCGAGGCGCTGGCCTCCGATCAGGCGTCGCTGAGCGCCGCCTCGAAGCTGACCAAGCGCTCGAACTGGCCGCGGCTGGAGAAGAACGAGCAGCAGGCGCTGATCTGGGGGGAGTGCCAGGGCTCCGGCTCCAATCCGTACCGCACCGTGGTCGATACTGGCGACCACGGCTACAAATGCACCTGCCCGTCGCGAAAATTTCCCTGCAAGCACACGCTGGCGCTGATGTGGATCGCCGCCACGGCGCCGGCCAGCTTCACATCAGCCGAAACGACGCCGGAATGGGTGAATGACTGGCTTGGCCGGCGCAGGAAGACGACGCCCCAGCCGGCCGGTGCAAAGCCGGGCGCGGGAGCCAATGCGCCCGGCAAGAGTATCGGCGAGGCCGCGCAGCCACAAGAAAGCACCGTCGAAGATGCTGCCGCGGCAGAGCGCCGCGAGGCCGCCCAGCGCAAGCGGGCGGAAGACACGCGGACAGCGGTGGCGGGGGCGTTGGATGAACTCGACCAGTGGATTGCCGACCAGCTGCGGCTCGGCCTCTCCGCCTTTGCCGATGCCAGCAGCGAGCGCTGCCGCCGCATTGCTGCCCGGCTGGTCGACATGAAGGCGACGGCGCTTGCCGGACGTATCGACGAGATACCGGCGCGGCTGATGGCGCTGCGCAGCGAGGAGCGCCCCGATGCGGCGATCCGCGAACTCGGCAAGCTGGTGCTGCTGGCCAAGGCCTGGCGCTCGGCACCCGACGATCCCGAGCTCAAGCGGCTGGTGTCCACGTCCGAGACCCGCGACCAGGTGCTGGCCAATCCCGATGCGAAGCAGGTCGACAGCCAATGGGAAGTCATCGGCGAGAAGATCGAAACCCGCCGCGACGGCCTCGTCAGCCATTCGACCTGGCTGCTCAATCTGAAAAGCCCGACGCCTCAGTTTGCCCTGCTGCTCGATTTCTTCCCGGCCTCGGCCGGCCGCCGCTCGGCGGCGTTCACGCCCGGCGACCGGTTCGATGCCCGGCTGGTATTTTATCCCTCGCGCCAGCCGCTGCGGGCGCTGGTGGCAGAGCGCAAGGGCGATGTCGTGTCCGGCGCCTGGCCCGATTTCGGCCTAAGCACCATCAAGGATCCGCTCGCGGCGCATACATCGCATCAGGACGAAGCACCCTGGTCCACCGACTGCCCGCTAATGCTGCCGGCCGGCGCGATCCTGCTCGACGAGCGCGGCGCCGCCTGGTGGCAAGCGGCGCACGACCCCCAGGGAATCGCCCTGCCCGTCGCCGGCGCCGTCGATCAGACTGTGCTTGGCCTCGATCTCGAGGCGACAGCAGCACTTTGGAATGGCGCGCGGCTCGATCTCTTGGCCGCGCAAAGCGGGTTCGGGAGGCTCGATCTGTCATGAACGAGCTCGAGCAGACCGGCCTGGCGACGATGCGCGACTGCTGGATCACCGGCGGGACCACATTCGATCTGGCCCCGGCCGCGTGGAAGGAAATCGCCGGCGGAGCAAGCCCTGACGAGCGCGAGCGACGATTGCTAGCGATCGCCGCGCAGGCGCTCGACGTCGGCTTGCGGCCGGCGGCGCCGAAGACGCTGAAGCGGCGCCCGCCGCTGCCAAGGCTTGGCCTGCCGCTGCTGCCGGAGCGGTTGCGGCCGCTGTTGCGGGTGGCCCTGAGGAACGCCGCCGATGCGCGACGCAAGACACGTGTGGCGACCCTCGTCGCGAGCCGCGGCTACGTGCTGCATCCGATGGACTGGATGCCGTCGGCATCGGATCAGAACAGCCCTGACGTCTACGCCCCGTGGATCGACTGGCAAGCCAGCGTGGAGGGGCTGAAGATTGCGCCGCAGGAGCAACTGTCGGTGCAGAACTGGGATGACTTTTATCCGGCCGCGCGCCGCACCGCGCTGGCCGAGATGCGTCGCCGCGAGCCGGCCACGGCCCGTAACCTGATCGAAGCGAAGGCGCCCAGCGAACCGGCGGAAGTCCGGCTGGCGCTGATCGAACTCATGCATTTCGGCCTGACGCCTGCGGATGCGCCGTTCCTGAAAAGCCTGGCCACCGACCGCTCCGGCAAGGTGCAGGAACTGGCGGGACGGCTACTGGCAAGGCTTGGCGAGCATGGCCGCGCCGGCGATGGCGGAGCCGACGATCCTGTAGCCGAACTCGCCGCCTTCATCGCAGAAGCCAAATCCGGCTTCATCCGCCGCCGCACCACCTATGCGCCGGCAAAGCTGAAGTCGGCTGCCCAAGAAAGCCGTCGCGTCGACCTGTTTGCAAGCTGTTACCTGGTCGATCTTGTGGCGCGTTTCGGCAAAACGGAGTCTGATTTCGTCGCGGCATGGCAATTCGGTGTCGACGACAGAGCGGATCTGTCGCTCGTTCGGATGGTCGCGGTGTCTGGCGGCGATGCCACGGTGGCGCTGCTGGCGGATACACTTGTCGCGGAGGGCGGCAAGCCGGCGCTTTTCGTCTTCCACCTCATGTTGCGTTTGGACAGCGGCAGGAAGCGTACGCTGATCAGGCAAATCCTGAAGGACGGGCAAAACCTTGAAGCGCTCAACCTGGTGGAAGGCGCCGAAGCAAGCTGGCTGGAATGGGGCGACCTGACAAATGGCAAGGCGCTGTCGGCACTGCGTTCCCAGGTTGCGGGAAACGACGAGCCCGCTAAGCGAAGCGCGGACCACGCGTTGGAAACGATAGGTTTTCTTGCCACAGCGGCGACGGCGGAACGATTGATCGGCGACATCGTCGCGGTCGGCATGCCGCCGGCGGCAGCTTCGCTCGCTTTCCTGCGCCTTAATGCCGCCCTGACGGGAACCAACACATGACAATCCGGAGAACATCACCATGAACGCAGCCATCCGTCTCCCCGTCGAGCAGGCCTATGCGTCCGAACTGCAAGCGTTGGCGCGCAATGACGATCTCCAGAAGCCGGCGGGATGGAGCCTCTCGCCGAAGGCCGTGCTGACCTATCTGCTCGGCGGCAAGGCGACTGACGGCACCGTGATTTCGCCGAAATATGTCGGCCGCCGCCGGCTGATGGAAACGGCGGTGGCGACACTCGCCACCGACCGCGCACTGCTGTTGCTCGGCGTTCCCGGCACCGCGAAGTCCTGGGTGTCGGAACATCTCGCCGCCGCCATCATGGGCAATTCCACGCTGATCGTGCAGTGCACGGCCGGCACCGACGAGAACCAGATCCGCTACGGCTGGAACTATGCGCAGCTGCTGGCCAAGGGGCCGAGCCAGGAAGCGCTGGTGCCGACGCCGCTCTACCGCGCCATGGAGAGCGGCAAGCTCTGCCGGCTGGAAGAGCTGACGCGCATGGGCTCGGACGTGCAGGACACGCTGATCACCGTGCTGTCGGAAAAGATGATGCCGATTCCTGAGCTGAACACCTCGCTCTATGCCCAGCGCGGCTTCAACATCATCGCGACCGCCAACAACCGCGACAAGGGCGTCAACGAATTGTCCTCGGCGCTGAAACGCCGCTTCAACGTCGTGGTGCTGCCATTGCCTGAAGACATGGCGGAAGAGGTGGCGATCGTCGCCAAACGCGTCGACGAGATGGCCGGCGGGCTCGACCTGCCGGTGCCGAAAAATGTCGGCGAGGAGATCGCCCGCGTGCTGACCATTTTTCGCGAGTTGCGCTCGGGTGCTACCGCCGACGGCAAGGTGACGCTGAAGACGCCTTCGGGCTCGCTGTCGACCGCCGAGGCGATCGCAACCATGGTCGGCGGCCTCAGCCAGGCGGCGTGGTTCGACAGTGGCAAGCTCGGCGCCGAAGGCCTCGCCGCCAGCCTTGTCGGCGCCATCATCAAGGACCCGGTGCAGGACAAGGTGGTGCTGGAGGAATATCTCGAAACGGTGCTCAAGAAGCGGCCGGACTATGCCGGCTATTACGCGGCGCTCAACGCAGCGATCTGAGGTCATGAGCGACGTCGCCTATTTCGGCATCCGCCATCACGGGCCTGGCTCCGCCGACAGTCTGGTGCAGGCGCTGCGGGATCTGCAGCCGGTCGCGGTGCTGATCGAGGGACCCAGCGACGCTTCCGCCCTGCTGCCGCTGCTGGCGCGCCCGGAAATGCAGCCGCCGGTGGCGCTGCTTTGCTATCCCGAGGACGATCCGGCCGCGACAAGCTTCTGGCCGTTCGCCGAATTCTCGCCCGAATACCAGGCGGCGGTGTGGGCGGTGGAAAACAAGGCGGCTTTGCGGTTCATCGACCTGCCATCATCGGCGCGGTTCGCAGCACCGGCAACCGGCGACGACAAGACCGATGAGGGCGACGAAACCGAGCCCAAGGATGAAGCCGGTGAGGATGGCGAGACCGCTTCGCATCGCGACCCGATCGGCACACTGGCTGAGGCCGCCGGCTATGAGGATGGCGAAAGCTGGTGGGCCGACATCATCGAACAGAACCCGCAACCGGGTCCGATCTTCGCGGCCATCGCCGACGCGATGACGACGCTGCGCGACGGCGAAGGCACGATCGCGCCGTTCGAGGCCAAGCGTGAAGCGCATATGCGACTGGAAATCGCGGCTGCGCGCAAGGAGTTCGACGGACCGATCGCCGTCGTCTGCGGCGCATGGCACTTGCCGGCCTTGCAGGCCGCACACGCGCAGAAGAACGATCAGGCCCTCATAAAGGGGATTGCCCGGCGCAAGAGCACCATGACATGGGCGCCATGGACGGGACCGCGCCTGGCGTTGGGCTATGGCTACGGCGCCGGGGTCGTCGCGCCGGGCTGGTGCAAGCATTTGTGGCGTACGCGCGGTCGGCGCGATGCCGCGACGCTGTGGCTGGCGATGATCGCGGCGGTGCTGCGGGCGAAGGGCCATCTGGTCTCGACCGCGTCGCTGATCGAGGCCGAGCGGCTTGCCCGAACGTTGGCCGCCATTCGCGAGCGGCCGAAACCCGGCTTTGAGGAATTGCGCGACGCGGCGATCGCGGCGCTGTTCAACGGCGAAGCGGTGCTGTGGTCGCTGGTCGAGGCCGAGCTGCTGCTGGGTGCCGATGTCGGCGAGATTCCGCCCGACACGCCGCTGGCGCCGCTGATCGAGGATCTGCAGCGCAACCAGAAGGCGGCGCGGCTGAAGCCGGAGGCGCTGGAGCGCGAGCTGTCCGTCGACCTGCGCAGCGAAAGCGGGCTGTTTCGCTCGACCCTGCTGCACCGATTGAATGTGCTTGGCGTGCAGTGGGGCAGGCTGGCCGACGCCGGCCGCAGCCGCGGCACGTTTCGCGAAAAGTGGACGCTGGCCTGGGAGCCGGAATATGCCGTGCGCCTGGTCGAGAACCTGATCTATGGCCCGACCATTGAAAAGGCCGCCAATGGCCGCCTGATCCAGATGCTTGGCGCGGCGGCCAGCCTCGACACGCTGGCGGCACTTGTGCAGAGCGCCATCACGGCTGACCTGTCGGAGGCCTCGAGCGCCGGCCTTGCGGCGCTGGAGGCTCGGGCGGCGCACAGCAGCGAATGCCTGGAGATCCTGGCCTCGGTGCCACCGCTCGCCGACATCATCCGCTACGGCGAGGCGCGCAAGACTGAAACCAACCGGCTGTCCGGTTTGTTGGAACGGCTGATCGTCGAAGGCGCAATCGCCTTTCCTTATGCGGTGCGCGACCTGGACGAGCAGGCCGCCACGACCCTGGTCGGCGCGGTGCGCAAGGCCGACGTGGCGATCCGCCTGGTCGAGCCCGGCGAAGGTGTGCTCGACGCCTGGCGCAATGGGCTGACCGGCGTGCTGGAAGGGACCCGGTCGACAGCGCTGCTCGCCGGCTGCGCCGCGCATCTGCTCTACGAAGCCGGCCAGCTGTCGGCCGAGGACGCTGCCGGATTGCTCGGGCGCAGGCTGTCGCCGGGAACACTGGTTGCACAGGCGGCGGGGTTCTTCGAAGGCTTCTTCAGCACCGCCGGTCAGCGGTTGATCTATGATGAGGGTCTGCGCGGCGCGGTCGATGCGTGGCTCAAATCCCTCGACGAGGACGCCTTCATCGCGCATCTGCCGCTGCTGCGCCGTGTCTTTTCCAATCTGGACTCGATGGAGCGGCGGCGGCTGATCGAGGCCGTGCTCGGCCGCGCCGCCAGGCTGCCAGCCGGGCTGACGCCGTCGCCGGATGGCGGCGAGGCCTGGCGCCGGCACCTGGAGAAGCTTGGGCCGTTGCTGGCGGGCGGAGTATGACGATGGACGACGAAACAGACGCGGAAGGCTCGGCCACAGCACCCGCCGACGGCGGACGCGAGCGCCGCTGGCGGCTGGCGATCGGCGCCGATGACGAGGCCTCCTCAGCCCTTTCCACCGACGACAAAAAGCTGTCGTCGGCGCTCGATTCGCTTTATGGCGACGGCACCAATGCCGATGCCGACCCGCGCAAGCGGCGCGGCGGTCTCGGCCGCTCGGCGCCGCGTGTCGCGCAGTGGATGGGCGATATCAGATCGTTCTTTCCGGCGCAGGTCGTCCAGATCGTGCAGAAGGATGCCTTCGAACGGCTGAACCTGAAACAGATGCTGATGGAGCCGGAATTCCTCAAGGCAATCGAGGCCGACGTCAATCTCGTCGCCGACCTGATTTCGCTGCGCTCAGTGATGCCGGCCAAGACCAAGGACATTGCCCGCACCATCATCGCCGATATTGTCGCCAAGCTGATGCAGCGGCTGGAGCAGAAGACCGCCGAAGCGATCCGCGGCGCCCTCGACCGCTCGCGGCGCACCAACCGTCCGCGCCAGCGCGACATCGACTGGCCGCGCACCATCTCGGCCAATCTTCGCCACTACCAACCCGAGCACAAAACCATCGTGCCGGAAAAGTTGGTTGGCTTCATGCGCAAGCAACGCCGGCTGGTCGATCTCGACGAGGTTGTGCTGTGCGTCGACCAGTCCGGCTCGATGGCCAGTTCCGTGATCTACGCCTCGATCTTCGCGGCGGTGATGGCCTCGCTACCGGTCGTACGCACCAAGCTTGTCTGTTTCGACACTGCCATCGTCGACCTGACCGAGGAGCTCAGCGACCCGGTCGAAGTGTTGTTTGGCGTGCAGCTTGGCGGCGGCACCGACATCAACCAGGCGGTTGCTTATTGCGCCGACCGCATCGAGCGGCCGACCAAGTCCCACTTCGTGCTGATCACCGACCTCTATGAGGGCGGCAACGGACAGGAATTGCTGCGGCGGTTGGCGGCGCTGGTCCGATCCGGCGTCAATGTCGTGGTGCTTCTGGCGCTGACCGATCAGGGCCGGCCGGGCTACGATCCGGCAATGTCGGCCTCGGTCGCGGCCCTTGGCATTCCGGTCTTTGCCTGCACGCCCGACCTGTTTCCCGACATGATGGCGGCGGCCCTGCGGCGCGAGGATATCGGCGCCTGGGCGGCGGGCGCCGATATCAAGCTGATCCGCGCCGAGGCGGATGCACCGCAGCAATAGGCCGGCGAAGGCTCGCCGCCAGGCCTATTCAAACGAATAGGCAAAGCCGTCGGCGGAAGCACTGACGGTCACTTTTGTCATCTTTTCGCCGTCGAGCGAGCGGTTCAGCACGCCGCGGCTCAGTTCCGGCAGCAGCGTGTTGGTCAGGATGGCGTCGATCATGCGGCCGCCAGACTCGATCTCGGTGCAGCGCGCCTTGACCAGGTCCATGACACCGTCGCCGATGACCAGTTCGGCGTCGTGGCTGGCGCGCAGGCGCCGCGCGATCTTGGCGAACTGGTGACGGGTAATGGCCTCGATCATCGAATCCGAAAGCGGGTAGTAGGGAATGGTCACCACGCGGCCGAGGAAGGCCGCAGGAAAGACTTTCAGCAGCGGACCGCGCAGCGCCGTGTCGAGGTCGTCGAGCCCGGCGCGCACGGTCCCGTTCTTGGTCCGGTCCATGATGACTTCCGAGCCGACATTCGACGTCAGCAGGATCAGCGTGTTCTTGAAGTCGATCCGCCTGCCCTCGCTGTCGTCCATCATCCCCTTGTCGAAGACCTGGAAGAAGATCTCGTGCACGTCCGGGTGTGCCTTCTCGACCTCGTCGAGCAGGATCACGGAATAGGGTTTGCGGCGCACCGCTTCGGTAAGGATGCCGCCCTTGCCGTAGCCGACATAGCCGGGCGGCGCACCCTTCAGGGTCGAGACGGTATGGGCTTCCTGGAATTCGGACATGTTGATCGAGATCAGGTTCTGCTCACCGCCATAGAGCGTTTCGGCCAGTGCCAGTGCGGTCTCGGTCTTGCCTACGCCGGAAGGGCCGCAGAGCAGGAACACGCCGACCGGTTTTTCCGGCGCGCCGAGCCCGGCGCGGCTGGTCTGCACGCGCTTGGCGATCATCTCCATGGCGTGATCCTGGCCGACGACGCGTTCGGACAGGGTGGCGGCGAGCTTGAGCGCCTTTTCGGTCTGGCTGGACAGCATCCGTCCGGTCGGGATGCCGGTCCAGTCCTGGACCACGGCCGCGACTGCGTTGCGGTCGACGGAGGGCAGGATCAGCGGCGTTTCGCCTTGCGCCGTGGCAAGCTCGGCCATGAGTTCGCGCAGCCGCGCGAGATCGGCCGCCGGATCGGGAGGAGGAGGTTCAGCGGCCGCAGGCGCCTCGGCGTCGGCCTTGGCCGCCTTGGTCTTGGCGGTTTCAGCCTTGGGCGGCTCTGTCTTGGGCACCTTGGTCTTTTCTTCGTCCGCCGCTGCCGCTTCGACATCGGCCTCCGGTGTCGCCACCGGATCGAGCGGCACGCCCTCGCCTCGCAGCCTGGCGCGCAATTCGAGGATTTCGGCGACCAGCGCCTTTTCCCGGTCCCAGCGCTCCTGCGCGGCGGCAAGCGTGAGCTCGGTTTCGGCAAGCCCGGTCTCGACCCGTGCCTGCCGGTCGGTCACGTCGATGCCGATCGCCGCCTCGCGGCCGATGATGCCCTGCTCGACCTCCAGCGCCTGACGGCGGCGCAAAATGTCCTCGACCTCGGCCGGCGTGGCATGCTGCGATATCGCGACCCTGGCGCAAGCGGTGTCGAGAAGGCTCACCGCCTTATCGGGCAATTGCCGTGCCGGGATGTAGCGATGCGAAAGGCCCACCGCCGCCTCGATCGCCTCATCCAGTATCTGTACCTTGTGGTGCTGTTCCAGCACGCCAGCGACGCCGCGCAGCATGAGAACGGCCACCGCTTCCGACGGCTCGTCGATCTTGACCACCTGGAAACGACGGGTGAGCGCCGGGTCCTTCTCGATATACTGCTTGTACTCGGCCCAGGTGGTTGCCGCGATGGTGCGCAGTTCGCCGCGTGCCAGTGCCGGTTTCAAAAGATTTGCGGCGTCGCCGGTTCCGGCAGCACCACCGGCGCCGATCAAGGTGTGGGCTTCGTCGATGAACAGGATGACCGGCGTTTCGGAGGATTGAACCTCATCGATGACCGCCTTCAGCCGCTTTTCGAACTCGCCCTTGACGCTGGCGCCCGCCTGCATCAGGCCGACATCGAGCATGCGCACGCTGATGCCTTGCAGCGTCGGCGGCACATCGCCCTGGGCGATGCGCAAGGCAAAGCCCTCGACCACTGCGGTCTTGCCCACACCGGCCTCGCCGGTCAGGATCGGGTTGTTCTGCCGGCGCCGCATCAGGATATCGATGATCTGCCGTATCTCCGGATCGCGGCCGACGACCGGATCGATCTTGCCGTCGCGGGCGCGCTGGGTCAGGTCGGTGGCATATTTCGCCAATGCCGAATCCCCGCCAGGAGCGCGCCGCGGCGCTTCAGCGGCGGGAACCGCAGTGGTAGCGGCGCCGCCTTCCAGCGAACCTTCCACGACATCGGCGAACCGCGCGATGACCGCATCGGCATCGATCTTGTCGAACTCGGCGCTGATCTTCGACACCAGGCCTTCCAGAACCGGCGTCTTCAGACACGCAAGCAAGACATGTGCGCTGCGGACTTCCTCGACGCCGAATTCCAGTGTCGCCAGGTTCCAGGCCTCCTGGATGGCATGAAAGATATGATCGGAAAATTCCTCGATCGAGGTGGCGCCGTAGGGCAGCTTGTCGACGGCGCGGGTCATGTCGCTGGTAAGCCGGCTTGCATCCACCCCGGCATCGGCGATCACCATCTGCACATCCGAGCGATCCGAGAGCACCAGCTGCTCGATGAAATGGACGAGTTCGACGTAAGGATTGCCGCGCAACTTGGCGGCATCGGCCGCGGCCTTGAAGGCGCGCACACAGACGGGATTGAGCTTGCCGACCAGTTCCTTGCGCTTGAAGCTCTGCGATGACCGGCGCTGTTCCATCGAACCTGCTCCTGCAATCTGCCTGCCGATAACCTGCCACATAAGCAGTCACTTGACAAAGCGCGTGATTCAGCCGGTTTCTTCCGTTTGTGGAAAGTCCCGCACCCCTTGGCTGCAAACAACCACGGAATTGCTCGCCTCTATGCGACCCATTTCACATACGGGGTTCGGCAATTAGGCCACGGATTTCGGCACTCAAGACACGGCCGCGTTAGCTTCCGTTAATGTTTTGGGCAGTCGCTGAATTGTGGTAAAGTGCAACGGTGTGATAACGTTAGGTCACATACGGTTTCAGGGCCGGTCGCTGGGGGTAAGGTGTGATTGATCTCGCACTCTGGCTTAATCCGCTCGACGGTGAAAATCCGTCAGGTGCGGACTTGCGTAGCGATCCGGCCTTTCATGAGCTGGAGCGCCTGACCGAGCCGCAGATCAAGGTCGTCCATGACGGCCGCAACAAGCCCGCCGCGCAATCGACGGTTCCTGTCGACTGGCAGGCTGTGCTTGGCAAGGCGGAGGAGTTGCGTTCGCATGGCCGCGACCTGCGCCTGCTTGTCATCGTCACCCGTGCACTGGCCAATGAGCAAGGGCTCGCCGGACTTGTCCAGGGCCTGACCCTTATTGCCAAGACCTTCGACGCGCATTGGGAAACCATGCACCCGGCGCTGCGGCCCAGCGCTACGCCACGCGATGCCGCCTTGCGCCGCATCAACGCGCTGCTCGATCTGCAGAACAGCCAGGGGCTGCTGGCAGACCTGCGGCAAATGACATTCTTTTCGCCGCGCACCATCGGACCGATCAGCGGACGCGACCTGGAACAAGGCGCGCTCGACGACCGCGTCATGCTGCAGGAAGCGGCGTCGGGATTGAACAACGCCGAAAAGGCAGCGCTGGTCGCCGCTCACGGGCAGCTGTTGAACCGGGTGCGCAGCGGCTGCGCGGCGCAGGCGGACCAGGCCAACGCCGAAATGACGTCGCTGATTGCCGACGCCCAGGCCGCGATCGCGGCGCTCGATGCGGTCGACACAGCGCTCAATGTTCGCGTGGACGGCAGCGGCAGCGCCGTTCCGGAATTAAAGCGGCTTCTGCAGCGTTTGCTGACGACCCTCGAACGGTATTCGGCAGCGGAGACAGTAACGAATGGCGCAGCCAGTCCAGCGCCCGCCCCGGCGGATCCGGGACCGCCGGTCCGAAACGGTCATGGAGCCGAGACAATGGCAAGCTACGCGGAATCGAGTGCGGGGCTCCCCGACAGGATTTCCTCGCGCGACGACGTGGTGAAGTGCCTCGACCTTGTCGTGGCCTTCTACGACCGCACCGAGCCGTCGAGCCCGATCCCGCATCTCGCCCGCCGGGTGCGCCGGATGGTGCACATGGATTTCGTTGAACTGATGGAAGATCTCGCCCCGTCGGGGCTGAAGGAATTCCGGCTGCTGGCCGGCGTTCCCGACGCCAAGAAGACCGCCCAGAAGGATGAAAGGTAGCAACACATGCCAGCCGAAAGCAAAGCAAAGGTCATCGAGCGAAATCGCGCCCCGCGCGTGCAGATCGCCTACGATGTGGAAACCTACGGCAGCCCGACGACGATCGAACTGCCGTTCGTCATGGGCGTGATGGCCGACCTGTCGGGCGCATCGCAAACCAGGGAAGCGTCGAAGACGCTTCTGGACCGCTCCTTCGTCGAGACAGATGCCAACCGCTTCCCCAAGTTCATGGAGGCGCTCGGGCCCAGGGTCAAGGCGCGGGTGAAGAACACGCTGCCGCAGGCCGAAGGCCAGGAGCGTGACGAAGAGCTGGCGCTCGACCTGACCTTCACCAAGATGGGCGATTTCGCCCCCGACAAGATCGCCGAACAGGTTCCGCAACTGGCCGAGATCCTCAAGATGCGGCGCCAGCTCGAGGAACTGCTCGGCTTCATGGACGGCCGCGTCGATGCCGAAAAGCGCATCGCCCAGTTGCTGAACAACCAGCCGCTGCTGGCACAGATCGCCAGCCAGGCGATGTCCGACGACGACAAGGGCGAGGAATAGATCATGGCCGAACAGCAAAAGACCGCAGCAGCCGTCGCCGAGGCCGAGGCCGTCGACCTGGGAGAATTCAGCCAACTGCTGGAGAAGGACTTCAAGGTCAAGAAGGACGACAGCGAGAAGCTGCAGCAATTGGTGCGCAATCTTGCACTGGCGGCGCAGTCGCGCTCCGAGACGACGACCATTTCGTCCAACTCGATCAAGTCGATCAAGTCGCTGATATCAGGCATCGACAAGATGCTGACGACGCAGGTCAACGAGATCCTGCACGCGCCCGAAGTGCGGGAGATGGAAGGCACATGGCGCGGCCTTTGGTATCTCATCAACAACACCGAGACGGATGCGAAGCACCTCAAGATCCGGGTGATGAACATCTCCAAGGAACAACTGGCCGACACGCTTGAAGACTATGAAGGCCAGATGTGGGACCAGAGCCCGATCTTCAAGAAAGTCTACACGGACGAGTATTCGATGCTCGGCGGCGAGCCGATCGGCTGTATCGTGGGCGCGTACGAATTTTCGAACCATCCGCGCGACGTCGGCCTGCTGCGCAACATCTCCGGCGTCTGCGCCTCGGCGCACACGCCGTTCATCGCCGCCGCTTCGCCGCGGCTGTTCCGCATGGACAGCTGGCAGGAACTGCCGAACCCGCAGGACCTGCAGATGATCGTGAACAATCCGGCCTACGCCTCATGGCAGTCGCTGCGCGAGAGCGAGGACGCCCGCTATATCGGACTCACAATGCCGCGCGTGCTGGCACGGCTGCCCTATGGGTCCGAGACCGTTCCGGTGAAGGGCTTCTCCTTCGAGGAGGAGGTGCAGGGCGACCACAACAAATATGTCTGGATGAACGCCGCCTTCCCGATGGGCGTCAACATCAACCGCAGCCACAAGCTGTTCGGCTGGGGCACGCAGATCCGCGGCGTCGAGAACGGCGGCACCGTGCTCAACCTGCCGGTGCACGCTTTCCCGACGGACGACGGCTCGATCGCGATGAAATGCCCGACGGAGGTCGCCATTGATGACCGGCGCGAGGCAGAACTGGCCAAGCTTGGCCTGATGCCGATCCTGCACCGCAAGAACACCGATCTGGCCGCCTTCATCGGCGCCCACTCGCTGCAGGACGACGAAACCCGCGCTGGACGCCTGGTCGATCCCGACGCCCAGTCCAACGAACGGCTCTCCGCCAACCTGCCGTATCTGTTCCCGGTTTCCCGTTTCGCGCACTACCTCAAGGCCATTGCGCGCGACAAGATCGGCTCGTTCAAGGAACGCTCCGATATGCAGATCTGGTTGACCGAATGGATCAACCGGTACGTGCTGGCCAACCCGGCCTTCGCCGACGACAAGGCGCGCGCCAAGCGTCCGCTTGCCGCCGCCGAGGTGCAGGTCGACAGCGTGGAGGGCCGGCCGGGCTACTACAACGCCCGCTTCTATCTGCGCCCGCACTACCAGCTGGAAGGCATCAACGCGTCACTCCGGCTGGTGTCGGAACTGCCGTCTGTGAAGACTTGATTGCAGCAACCAACACTTTTTCGTTTTGAAAGCGGTGGAGAAAGAAAATGCCTACAATGAAGATCGATGGTTTTTTGAAAGTTCCGGACATCAAAGGGCCCAGCACCCGAGACGGCCACGACGACGAGATCGAGATCCATGGCGTCGACTACAAGATGGTGGCTCCCTATGATCCGAATTCGCTCTCGCGCCGTGGCCGCGTGTCGATGGGCATGATCAAATTCACCAAGCACTATGACAAATCTTCGCCCTATCTCGCGAAGGCCCTGTTCGAAAACAAGGCGCTGGATGAGGTCAAGTTCTCCGCCCGGCGGACCATCGACGGCGAGAGCAAGGACTATCTGGTTGTTACCCTGACCGATGCTTCGATCATGGAATACGACATGTCGCAGGCCGATGATGAAGCCGACCTGATCCAGGAGGAGGTCTCCTTCGCCTACAAGAAGATCAAGTTCGTCTATGACGACAATGACGAAGCCGAAATGGATGTCTATGTCGGCAAGTGAGACGCGGGCAAAGCGTCCCGGCACGGAAAGACCCCAGGCCGGCGGCAGTTCGCGGGCCAAGAGCGAGGCGGTCCAGCCTTCCCTTTGGGATCGCCTCGTCAACGACCTGCCCGGCTTGAGTTCGGAGATAGACGGGCTCAAGCGGGCCCTGCAGGAGGAAATTGGCGAGGAGCGTCTGGAAGAGCTTTTGGCGAACGGTTCGCGGCTGATCGACGCCGACGCCGCGCTGAGCCCCGATCAGAAGCGACGGGTGCATCGGCTGGTGTTTCAGAACCGGCATCGCGGCGAGCTCGAAAGCCGCGGCATCGTGGTTTCGGCCAGCGTGCTTCGCGAAGCGGTGCGGCGCGACATCGAGGCGCTGTTCAACACCGAGCGCTTCGAAGCCATGCCGCTGTTTTCCGACCTTGAAAGCGAGCAGATCGGGGACAACCCGCCATCGCTCGCTGATTTTCCGGAGGTCCGGCGCAGCGTGGTCAATTATGGCGTGCCGTCCTTCTCGGGCCGTTCGTCGCGCGACTTCGATCGCGACACGCTGGCGCGCGAGATCCGCGCCGTGCTCGCCACGTTCGAACCGCGTCTCAAGGAGAGCGAGACAAAGGTTACGGTGAACCTTGGCGACAAACTGGGCCTGAAGATCGAGATCGACGCCGTGCTGATCATGACGCCGACGCCGGAGCGCATGCGACTGCGTACCATGATCAATCTCGACAACGGCATGGCGCGAACCGAATTCAGGGACGCCTGAGATGGATCGGGTCTTCGTCGAATATTACGAGGAGGAACTGACCCACATACGCGGGCTCGCCGCGGAGTTTGCCGACATGCATCCGGCGGTGGCGCGCAATCTGTCGCTCGATACGGTGCCGTGTCCGGATCCCTATGTCGAGCGGCTGCTCGACGGCGTCGCCTTCCTTGCCGCGCGCACGCGGATGAAGGTCGATGCCGAGCGCTCGCGCTTCTCCCGCAGCATTCTCGATGTCCTCTACCCCGACCTGGTCACGCCAGCGCCGGCGACCGCGATGGCGGTGCTGAAGCCCGGCCAGCAGGTGCAAACGATGCTTGCCGGCCATGTCGTTGCACGGGACACGCGGCTGGTTTCCAGCCTGCAAGCCGGCCTGTCGACACGCTGCACATTCACCACCGCGCAGGAGGTGACATTGTGGCCGATCGCGATCACCTCGGTCAGCTATTTCCAGGACCGCAGCGCGCTTGCCGCCGCCGGCATAGGCGCGATCGGAAAGCAGGGCGGCGAAGCGGCGCTGCGCATCACGCTGGCCCGCACCGGCAAGGGCAAGCTCGACGAACTGGCACTCGACCGGCTCGATTTGTATTTCGCCAACCGCACCAAGGCGCCGCTTTTGTTCGACGCGATTTTCGGTGCGTGCTCGGCACTCGGCGCGCGGGCGGAAGGCAAGACCAATCCATTGTCGTCTTTGCCGGCGCCGGAAATGGTCGGCATCACCGATGCCGAGGCAATGATGCCGCGCACACGCCCGACATTCGAAGGCTACCGGCTGCTGCGCGAATATTTCATCATGCCCGAGCGCTTCCACTATGTCAGGGTTCTCGGCCTGCAGCCGGTCGTGCGCAAATGCCCGGCCGGCCTCGAAGTCGTCTTTGTGTTCCGGCGTCCGGTGCCGGAACTGTCCGACCTGACACCGGCCGATTTCGAACTTTTCGCGACACCGATCATCAATCTGTTCGAGCGCGAGTGCAACGTCATCGAGCTGGATGCGCGCAAGACGCGGCAGGTGCTGCATGCCGACCGCACGCGGGCGCGGGACTTTGAGATCTACCGGGTTCTCCGGGTCGAGGACGCCGACGCCGAAGGACCGGACGCCGAGATACCGGAACTTTTCAGCCTCGGGCAGAACCGCGGCAGCGGTTGGGTGTATTCGACGGAACGGCGGCCGCGCCGGGCAACCGAGGACGAACGCCGCCAGGGCGTGACTCGCACCTCATACACCGGCGACGATGTTTTCCTTGCCGTGTCACGCCCGGTCGGCAGCACGGCAAGCCGGCCGCTGAAGCGCGTCGACATCGTGGCGCTGTGCACCAATCGCGACCTGCCGATCCTCGACGACACGCCGACCTTGACGCTGGAAGCCGGCGACCCGGTGGAGTCGATCCGGCTGCTCGGCGCCTTGCGTCCGCCGCAGCCGGCCATACCGGCGGCGTTGCCGGCGGGTGCCGAGGGCGAGTCACGCGCCGACGATCTGGCCTGGCGGCTGGTGTCGCAGCTGGCGCTCAACTTCCTCAGCCTCGCCAAGGAGGGTCGCGGCGTCGATCCCCTGCATGCGCTCCTCGATCTCTATGCCGATCGCGGCGATCCCGGCCTCACCCGCAATGTGCGCTCGATCGTGCGCATCGACTCACGCGCGGTGGTCGAAAGGCTGGCGATCGAGGGACCGATGTGCTTCGGACGCGGCACCGAAGTGACGCTGCATGTCGACCAGTCGGTGCTGGCCGGGCAAAGCACGTTGCTGCTTTCCGCCTTGCTGGCGCGGCTGTTTGCCCGGCATGCCGGAATAAACGGGTTCGTGCGGACCCGCACGCGGTTGCTCCAGAGACAGGAGGATGTGCCATGGCCGATGACGCCCGGCAATCGCTACCTGATCTAGCGCTGCCCGATCCGCAACAAGCCGAAGCGCTGTCCGCAGCGTTCGACTTTTTCGAACTGCTGCGCCGGCTCGAACGGCGCGGCGGCCGGTTCGGCCATTCCGGCCGGCCGGACCGCGAGCCGGCACGGCTCGGCCAGCATGTGCGCCTCGCCTTCTCGGTCCAGGACGTGGTCGAGTTCCTTGAACCGACGGACAAGGCGCCGGCCCGGGTCACGGTTGCAAACCTTGGCCTGCTCGGCCCCGAAGGCCCGATGCCGCTGCATCTGACGCGCTGGGTACTCGATCGCCTGTCGCAGCGCTGGTATGGCGGCGCCGACGCGTTGCAGACGAGCGACACGACATTCGTCGACTTCGTCAACATCCTGCAACACCGGATGATCGCCCTGTTCTACCGCGCCTGGGCGGATGCCCATCCGGCGGTCCAGGTCGAACGCGCCGTTGGCGGCCGTGTCCGCTCCATGCTGCAGTCGATGGCCGGCATCGGACTTCCCGGCACCCAGGATGCCGAGCTTGATGCGGTCAAGCTTCGCCAGGCCGCGTCGCTGGCTGCCCAGGTCGACGGCCCCGAACGGCTGACCCTGTTCCTGGCCGAGGCCTTCAAGGTGAAGGTCGTGCTCAAGGAATTCGTCGCAGCATGGATGACCATACCCGCGGCGCTGCAGACCCGTCTCGCCGGCGCCTACGCCTCGCTTGGCCGCAGCGCGACGATCGGGCCGCGCAGCTTCAGCCGGCAAAGCCGCATCGAACTTCGCATCGGCCCGCTCGGATACAAGGACTACAAGGCCTTCCTGCCGGGTGGTGAGCGCCTGAAACTGCTGAAGCAGGCGGTGCGCGATCTGGTCGGCGAAACGCTCGACGTCGACCTCAGGATCGTGCTCGCCGGCGAGGCCGTGCCGCCGGCCAGGATCGGCACGGTACAGCTCGCCAGGACTGCCTGGCTTGCGCGCCCCGCTGAAAGGGGAGATGCTGACGACATGCGGCTGCGCACCATAGTCGGGTGGCGGCCGGAAACGGCGGGAGTGGCGGCATGAGCTTGCTACTGACGCTCGAGCAAGGACCGCGCGCGCAAGTGACGCGAGAGGCTCGGCTGGACGAAGGTGAGTTGGTGATCGGCCGCAGCTCCGACGCGGACTGGCAGATCAACGATCCCGACATGTTCGTTTCCCGCGCCCACTGCAAGATTACCGCCAAGCAGGGCGGATATTTCGTCACCGATACCTCAAGCAGCGGGCTGTTCATAAACGATTCCGACAGCCCGCTGGGGCCGGGAAATTCGGCGCGCCTGCAGAATGGCATGCGGCTGAGACTGGGCGACTATGTGGTGTGGGTCGATCTGCAAGCAGCAGCGGCCCAACCGGTGGCTTCCAGGGCATCGACGACGGAAATGCAGCCACCGGCCTCGCGGGTGCCGGTTAGCATCGGCCGCGACGATTTCTTTTCGGCCACGACCGAGCAGGAACCCGGGCGGCCGCGCCCCGCCGACCTGCCCAACCCGTTCGAGCAGCCAACCCCCGGCGCGTTCGAACGCGCGCGTTCGGACCAACGCAGTTCGCCTGCTTTCGACGATCCCTTCAGCCTCGACCCAGTGGCGACGCCTGCCGCCAAGGCWGGCGTCGACGATGGCGGGCGCGGCAGGCCGCTGTTCGACGATCCATTCGGCCTCGATCCCGCCACTCCGGAGCCGAAAGAGGTGGGCAAAGCTGCCCCCGACAAGCGGCCGGCATTCGATGACGGCTTTGGCTTCGGCCCTGCCGGGATTACCGCCCCCATCAATGGCACCGACTCGGCCGGGGCGAGCGAAATCGCCGCCGGAGCGCCCTCTCCCGCGCCCTGGGATTTGCCTGGCCGCAAGGTCGAGCCGTCTCCCTTGCCACCGCAACGCGCCGCTGCCAGACCCGGTGTGGCGCAACCGCCCGTTGGGCAGTCCGATGCGGCACTGCGCGCGGCATTCCTGCGCGGCATGGGCATCGACGAAGCCGACTTTCCCGGCCGCGATGCGGTGGCTGAGATGGAGAAGTTCGGCCGCGAATATCGCATGATGATGGAAGGCCTGATGCAGCTTCTGCGCAAGCGCGCCGAAGAGAAGGGAAACGCCCGCGTCGCGCAAACCGTGGTCGGTGCTTCCGAAGTCAATCCGCTCAAATTCCTGCCCTCGGTCGACGACGCCCTGGTGACCATCCTGGCGGATCGCAGCCCCGGATTTCTCGGCGCCGAAGCGGCGATCGCGGACGCCGTGCGCGATCTCGCGCAGCATCATGTTCGCGCCTGGCGCGGTGTGCAGGGGGCGCTGCGACGGATGATCGACCGCTTTGACCCGGCGGCGATCGAAGAGGAGCTGAAATCGAGCTCGGCGATCGGCACGCTGCTGACCGGCGGGCGCGGCGCCAAGCTGTGGGAACTCTATCAAAAACGCCACCGCGAAATCGCCCAGAGCGCGGAGACGCGCTTCCTGGGCGAAATCGGCACTGATTTTCGTGATGCATATGAGGAGGAGTGAGACATGATCGACAGACGCGAGTTCATCGTCGCCCTGGGGGCAACCGGATTGCTGACAGCCTGCCAGAGCGGGCCGCCGAAACCGTCGGTGATCACGGTCAACGTGACCGGCGGGGCCGGCATGAACCCCGGACCGGGCGGCGGCGACAGGCCGGTGACGGTGCTGGTCATGCGGCTGCGCAGCACCGGCAAGTTCAATTCGGCCGACTACTTCGCCCTGCAAGGCGACGCCGGCTCGGCACTTGCCGGCGATCTCATCGGTTCCGACCAGATCGCCGTCGGGCCTGGCAAGAGCGCGTCGAAGACGATCACGGTTGAACCGGACGCGACGGCGCTTGGCTTCGTTGCGCTGATCCGCGAACCCGGCGGACGCAACTGGCGCACGACCAAATCGGTTTCGGCGGGATCGAAATTCACCGTCAATGTGACGCTGGGCAGTGGCGGCATTTCCGCCTAGCGCGGCCAAAGGCAGGGATACGATGCAAAGAGTGGCGGCATGAGTGACGCAAACAGGGTGCTGTGGTCCGAGGGCCTGTTCCTGCGGACCCAGCATTTCCAGCAACAGGATCGCTTTTTCGAAGCGACGGTGCGCGGCGCGTTGCAGGCCGGGCAGCTGCATACGTTCGGCTTTCGAACACTGACGCTCGACCCGGCCTTGCTCGACGCCGGCCAGATCTCCGTACTGAGCGCGCGCGGGATCTTTCCCGACGGAACGCCGTTCGCGATCCCCGACACGATGGACGCGCCCCGGCCGCTCGCGATCACGCCCGACATGGGCGAGGGACCGGTGCTGATCGCCTTGCCGCTCGAACCACCCGAAGGCGTCGGCTTCGACCCAGCGCACGCCGAGCCATCCGGCGCACGCTATCGCGGACGGATCGTGTCGGTGCGCGACGCCGTGCATGGCGGCTCCGATCCCGAGGAAATCGAGATTGCGCGGCCGCAGGCCCTGTTGCTGGCGCCCGGAAAAGCGGTCGGCGGCTACACGGCACTGCCCGTCGCCGAGATCAAGGGCGTTCGCGCCGACGGCGGAGTGGCGCTGGATGACACGTTCCTGCCGCCGACCTTAGTCATCGGCGCGGCCTCCTGGTATAGCCGGCTGCTGCAGGAGGTGGTCACCGGCCTCGATCAGATCGCCGAGGCGCATGGCAAGATGGTGCTGGGTGGCCCCGGGCGCAGCGTCGAGGACCTCTTGATCCTCAATCTGGTCAACGCCGCGCGGCCACGGCTGGCGCATATGCTGGCGCAGGACGTCTACCATCCGTCCGAGGTCTACATGGAACTTGCCGGTCTCGCCGGTTCGATGGCGACCTATGGCTCGAGCGCGCGGCGCCTGGGCGAATTGCCAGTTTACGACCACATGGCGCCCGGACCTGCCTATTCGGCCCTGGCCGACGCGCTGCGCTCGCTCATCCTCAGCCTGCGCTACATCGAGCCGAAGTCGCGCGCCCTGCCGGTCATGCGCCATGCCACCAATGTCTGGAAAATCCGCATCGACAACCCCAAGCTTCTGGTGGCGAGCCGGATCGTGGTGCGCATCGGATCCGAGCTGTCGGAGGACGCGCTGCGCAAGATATTCGTCAACCAGGCGACCGTCGGCTCGGCCAGCGAATTCGAGGGGCTGTGGAAGTCGCGGCTGCCGGGCATCCCGCTGAAGCCCCTGCATTCGCAACCACGTGAAATTCCTTATGACGGCGACCGGCTCTGCCTTGAACTCGACCAGAAAAGCGAGCACTGGGCCTCGCTTCTCGAAGCGCCCGGCTTTGTGATCGGCGTTTCGGGCGTTCTGCCGAGCGAACCGCAGGTCGATTGCTACTCGGTCAACAGGTGAGATGATGAGCCGCGACGATCCTTTCGGACTGTCCGAGGATCGCGAGCGTACGCGCATACGCCTCAGCGGAGCGCCGGCGCCACGCGCTTCGATGCCGTTGCTGCCATCCGGCGCCGCGCCAAAACGGGCGCGCGCCCACCCGAACGTGCTCGTCAATGCGTTCTCGCCTTTGCTGGAATTTGCGCCCGAACTGGAAAACGCGCTGCCGCCGGAGAATCCGGAAGCGCTGCGGACAAGACTGCTCGAGGAGCTCGTGCGCTGCCGCGACGCAACCATGACGGCCGGCTCTTCGCTTGAACGGGCCGATCAGGCAGCCTGGCTGGTGGCAGCACTTCTTGATGACCTGGCGCTGAACACGCCGTGGGGCGGCGCCAGCGCATGGCCACGCCAGCCGCTGGTGGTCATGCTGCGCGGCGACGTCGATGCCGGCGCGCAGTTCTTCGCCCGTCTCGAAGAACTGGAGCGCCATCCCAACCGGGATCGCGACATGCTGGAATTGCAGTACCACTGCATGGCGCTCGGCTTTCGCGGCAAGTATCGCGTGCCTGGCCGATCCGGCGACCGCTCGCTCAATGCCGTTCGCGTCGCCGCCGCACGTTTCCTGCGCGACACCGACGCGGAAGGGGCGCCGCTGTCACCGAACTGGAAAGGTGTCATCGCCTCCGACGAGCCGCAGCGCTTCATCGTTCCGATCTGGGTGATGGCGGCGGCCGCGGCGGTGATCGCCACGGCGGTTCATGTCGGGCTGTCGATGGGGCTGAGCAGCCAGGCGGTGGAGCTTTCGGCGCTGGTGCGCGCCCTGCCGCCGCCCAATCGCAGCGAAGTCACCCGCGCCTCGCCCAAGGTCGAGCCGCCGCCGCTGCAAACCGTGGATTTTGCGCTGCTGCCGGAATTCCAGGCGGCGGCACCCGCCGATCTCAGGTCGGCGCTCAAAGGCACCGAGAGCGTCTCGCTGGCCAAATTGTTCATTCAGGCCTCCAACCCCGAACTGTTCCAGTCGTCGCGCGCGCAACTGACCGAAGGGTTCGAACCGCTGATCGCTTCGATCGCCAAGGTAATCCTCGAGAACCAGGAGCTGATCGGCAAGATCACCGTGGTTGGTCACACCGACGGCATTCCGCTGCAGAAGACCAATCCCCTGTCCACCAATCAGCGACTGTCGGAAGCCCGCGCTGCCGCGATCGCCGACATGCTGATCCAGAATGGCGTGCCGCAGGATCGCGTCCAGTCCGAAGGCAGGGCTGCCACCGATCCGGTAGCCGACGACAGCACGCGCGAGGGCCGGGCCTTGAACCGCCGCCTCGAAGTGCTGGTCGAGAAGAGGCTGTGACATGTTCATCCTGCGCTTCCTCTGGGCAGTCCTGACATCTCGCTTCCTGTGGACGCTGATTGGTCTCGCGCTGCTGTCGCTGATCATCTGGGTGTTCGGCCCGATCGTCAGGGTCGGCGACTACGTGCCGATGGCGTCGGAGACGGTGCGCATCGTCATCATTGCGCTGCTGGTGATCTTCTGGCTGATCTGGCTGATCGTCGCGCAACGCCGCGCGATCCGCGCCAACCGCATGTTCGTCGCCGAAATTTCCGCCCCGGTGGAGGAAAAACGGCTGAGCCCCGGCGAGGAGAATGTCGCCGCGGTCGGCGCCAAGTTCCAGGACGTGATGGTCGAGCTGAAGCGCCGCAAACTCGGCGGCCGCAAGTTCCTGCGCGAAATGCCGTGGTACGTGATCGTCGGGCCGCCGGCCACCGGCAAGACGACAGCATTGCGGCAGTCCGGGCTCAACTTTCCGATCGACCTGACGGATGATCTGCAAGGGATCGGCGGCACGCGCAACTGCGACTGGTTCTTCTCCGAAAACGCGGTGATGATCGACACTGCCGGCCGCTACGTGCAGCAGGAGAGCCAGCCAGACGTCGACGCCGTAGAATGGCTGGGCTTCCTCGACCTGTTGAAGAAGCATCGCGGCCGTCGCGCGCTCAACGGCGTCATCGTCGCGCTCGGGATCGATGCGCTTTCCGAGGGCGACGAGGCCGTCAAGGCGCATGGCCGCAAGATCCGCCGGCGTCTGGCCGAACTCGAGGAGCGGCTGGAAATCCGCCTGCCGGTCTATCTGATGCTGACCAAGGCCGATCTCATCAAGGGCTTCGAGGCCTTCTTCGGCGGCCTGTCGACGGCGGCGCGCGAGCAGGTCTGGGGAACGACCTTTCCGCTCGACGCGCGCGTCGACGCCAAGACGATCGCGGGCGAAATCTCGACGCTGTCGAGGGAGCTCGAAAAGCGTCTGGTGCCGCGGCTGGAAGACGAAGACAAGCTCGCCGAGCGCGCCGAGATCTTCCGCTTTCCGGCGCAGCTGCAGAGCCTGTCCGAACCGATCCAGGTGCTGGTCGAGGCGATGTTCGGCGAGAGCCGCTACGAGGAGGCTGCCTGGCTGCGTGGCCTCTATCTGACGTCGGCGACGCAGGAAGGCGCACCGATCGACCGGCTGACCGCGGCACTCGCCTCTTCCTTCGGCCTGCCGGCGCGACGCTCGATGCCGACGCCGCGTTTCGAAAAGCGCAGCTTCTTCCTGAAGAACCTTTTGACCGAAGTGATTTTCAAGGAGGCCGGACTTGGGACGTTCGACCCGCTGGCGCAGCGCCGCCGCGCCTGGATCTGGCGCGGTGCGGCGGCCGCATGTGCCGCCGCTGCCCTGCTGGCCAGCGGCGTGTTCACCTGGTCCTACTACGACAATCGCAACGCGATCACCGCCCAGGCAAGCCAGTTTGTGGCGCTGCAGGCGCCGCTGACCTCTGCTGCCGCAAGCCCGCCGTCGGTGGAGCAGCCGGCAATCGACGGCGCTCTCAATGCGCTGGCCGAGGTCGCCAATGCCAGGACGGCGGCGCCCGACAATGCGCAGGATCTGTTTGGCCCCTCGGCATCGGCCGAACTGGTGCGGGCGCAGACCGACACTTACGACCACGCGCTGCGCAACGTGCTCGAGCCGCGCATGGTGGCGCTGCTCGAGGCGACCATGTGGCGGCAGATCCGCGATCCGGATTTCATGCTGGGCGCCCTGAAGACCTATCGCATGATGACCGGCCTGTCGCAGATGGACCCCGATTTCGTGCAGAATTGGTGGGTGAACGACCTGCCCGAATTCGCGCCGGCGGCACCGTTTCCGACCGCTGACGCCGAAGAGCACCAGCTTGCCGCGATCCGCCGCATGGCGGTAGATGACAGCTACACCAAGCCCGACCAGGCGCTGGTTGCCGAAGCGTTGAAAACGGTTTGCACGGTTTCGCTGCCGGCGCGCGCCTACAAGCAATTGCTGGCCGACCCGGAGGTCGCCGAACTGAAGGAGTGGATTCCGGCGAATTTCGCCGGCCCCAACGGCGCCAAGGTGTTTGCCCGCCGCTCCGACAAGACGCTGCGCGTCGGCATTGCCGGCGCTTACACCTATGCCGGTTTCCATGACGCCATCCTTGACCGGGTCGAGGATGTCGCCGCGCAGGCGGCGCTCGACCGTGCGGTCTTTGCCGGCGGCTGTTCGGAAAATTCCGAGACCTCGGTGTCGGCGCTGTCGGAAGATATCCTGAAGCTCTATTACGACGACTATATCGCGCAGTGGGACAGTTTCCTGCGCGATATGAGGCTGGCGCCGCTGACCGACCTCAACGTCGCCAGCGAGAATCTGAAAGACCTTTCCAGTGCCGATTCCGCATTGAAGCGGCTGGTGACGGCGGTCGTTCAGGAGACTGAACTCACCCGCTCGGACGAGGCGCCCGCGGGAGACGACAAGGCCGCCGCGAAAGGCGGCTCCAAACTGCTTGGCAAACTGGGCAAGCTGGGCAAGATCGTCAAGGTCGGGGCAAAACTGCTGCCGCGCACGGGATCGGCCAGTGAAGTGGACCTGACTGGCACGCTGGTGGCCGAGCATTTCAAACCGCTCAAGGGCGCCATTGCCGAGGTCGACGGCCAGCCGCCGGCGCTTGACGCCGCGGTGGTGGCGCTGACGGCATTGTCCAATGTTCTGCAGACGGTCACCGCCAATCCGGATCCTCAGGACGCCATCAAGAAACAGGGCGGCCTTGCCGAACTGACCGGAGCCGTCGCCCGGCAGGCGCAGATCCTGCCCGATCCGATCGACGACTGGCTGGGCGGCATCGCCGGCGACACCAGCGGCCTGACGCAGAAGGCGGTGGCATCGGAGCTCAACGCCATCTGGCGCGCCGACATCCTGCCGTTCTGCCAGGCCGCGCTCAACGACCGCTATCCGTTCAGTCCCGACAGCGCGGTCGACGTGAATGTCAAAGATTTCGCCCGCCTGTTCGGACCGGCCGGGATGATCGACGCCTTCATCAACGATCACTTGATCGGCTATGTCGACACCTCGGCGCAGCCATGGAAATGGCGCGCCGATTTCGGCCTCGACCCGTCTGCACTCGCCGCCTTCGAGCAGGCCAGGCGGATCCGCGACGATCTCTTTCCCGGCGGCCAGGGCCCGGTGATGAGCTTCACGCTGGAGCCGAAGGACCTGTCGCCCAATGTCACCCGGGTGACGCTCAATCTCGATGGCCAGACCCTCGTCTATTTCAACAATGCGACGCGGCCGCAGCCGATGACCTGGCCCGGCAAGGACGGCACCGGCGTCATCTCGCTCGCCTTCCAGCCGATCGACGGCTCACCCGAAATCATGCTCAACGAGACCGGAAGCTGGGCCTGGCTGAGGATGCTGAAGGGCGGCCGGTTCACCGGCACATCGCTATCCGATGTCTACAGCCTGCGCCTGGGGACGAAAGGCCTGTTCGCCGATTTCGAGCTCAAGGCCGCCAGCGTCGAAAATCCCTACAACCTCCAGATGTTCAAGAAATTCTCATGTCCGCCGCAGATATGATCCTGCCAGGCTTTTACGGCAAAATGCCCGCCACCGGCGATTTCGTGACGCGGCGGCTGCCAGGCGACTTTGTGCGCGGCTGGGATCGCTGGCTGGCGCAGCATATCGTGCCGCTGTTTGGCCCGGAATCCTGGCCCCTCGACACCGCGCTGCGCTTTCTGGCCGGCCCGGACTCCTTCGGCGCATCGGCGGGTATCATCTTGCAGAGCGCCGACCGAGTTGGCAGGCAATTCCCCTTGAGTGTCATCGCGCAGCTTCCCGAAGCTCCCGTCGAGCTGGCTTATGCCGAAGCGTGGTTTGCCGGGGTCGAGGCAGTGGCCATCGCCGCTCAACAAGGCGAGCTAACGCCGGACGAACTGGATGCAGCACTCGCCGCACTGCCGGTGCCGCCGCTCGAGCCGGGCGAAGAGACCATCAGCGGCATGGTGATGTGGACCGCATACTCCGACATTTTCGATATCGATCCGCAGTCGCCGCAAGCGACGCTGGAACAGGTTTTCGCCGCCAGTTGGGAGACCAGCTGATGGGGGCGAATTCGACGATGTGTAAAACTCGGCACAGACGCAGACCTGATCGATAATTATGTCCGGGGCAGTCAAGGCCCGCTGTTTCACCATCGCGTAAGGATGCGTGGTTTCGAATGTGGATATTGTCCAACGAGACGCCATTCGCCGCCCAGGAAAGCTGGACGCGTGACGAGCGCGGGCACGAGGTCTGGCTGATTGCCATCAAGGCGTCTTTCGAGATCGACGCCGACGGCAAGCAGCGGCTGTTGAAGGAGCAGACGCCGGTCAATCTGGCGCCCGTCTATGGCGCGGACCCGAACGAGCTTCTCGACGAGACCGACCTCAATCTGGAGAAGAAGCACACCGACATTCTGGTCGAGGGACACGTCTATACGCCTAGCGGTCGTCCGGGTGTCGAGAGCGCGGCGCGCATGAAAGTCGGCGACGTGGACAAGATCGTCAACGTGGTGGGCGATCGTGTGTTCATGCCCGGCGCGGTGTCGGTGCGAATGAGCCGGGCCGAACCCTTCACAAAAATGCCGATCAGTTGGCGCCGGACCTATGGCGGCACGGATATGGAGGCATCGAAGCCGGACTGGGACCAGCGCAATCCGGTCGGCACCGGATTTGCCGTCGACCCGCAGCGGCTGATCAGCAGGACCGGACCCAATTTCGAATATCCGGATGCCCCATACCGCGACCACAGAGGCGGCAAGCCGGCGGGCTTCGGTCCAGTGGCGCGGCACTGGCTGCCGCGCATGAAACATGCCGGCACCTATGGCGCGGAATGGGAGAAGACGCGCGATCCGCTTTTGCCACGCGATTTCAGTCGCATGTATTACCAGTGCGCGCCCGAGGACCAGCAAACCAAAACGCCGCTTATCGGCTATGAGGACGTTCGACTCGGCAACTTCACTGCCGACGGCTTCCTGCAGTTTCTCTTGCCGCGCGTCACTTTCGACATGACCACCGAGTTCTACAATCGGCCGGATCGCAAGAACGGCGAAGCCGTCATCCACACGCTGCGCATCAAGCCCGATCTGCGGCAGTTTTCGATCACCTGGATGTCGACCCTTCCGGTGCCTTACGACGAGGAGCGCCTGAAGATGACGACGCTCCGCCTGCGCGAGCGTACCGGCATTTCGCCGACGATCGCGGCGAGCGGCGTCTGGCTGGCGGAAGAAGACGCGTGATGGCCAGGGCAGACACGATTGTCGTTGTCGGCGTGGGGGCGCGTACACCGCTCGGGTTTGACGCGGCCTCTAGTGCCGCGGCGGTCCGTGCCGGCATCTCCGCCATCCAGGACCACCCCTATATGATCGACCGCTTCGGCGAGCGGATGAAGGTGACGCGCGATACCGGCATCGATGTCGATCTGCGCGGTGTCGACCGAGCCGTGGAGATCGCGGTATCACCGGCGCTCGACGCGCTGCGGCCCTTGCACGCAGCGCGGCAGACAACCGGAGTTTCACTTATTCTCTCAACTGGTGAACCCCGACCGGGGCAGCCGGAGGGTTTTGCCGCGCAGGTCAACACCAGATTGCGAAGCCGATTGGCCCAGTACGCAGTCCTCGAAGGTGGTGGGTCGACTGCGGGAGGTCACGCGGGAGGATTGCTTGCCATCTACCATGCCTGCAAGGCGCTGCGAGGCGGCAAAGCCGAGTTTTGCCTAGCAGGTGGGGTCGACAGCTATCTTGAGCCGGAAACCCTGGAGTGGCTGGACGAAAACGAGCAGCTTCATTCCGAGGGTAACACCTACGGCTTCTGCCCTGGGGAGGCAGCAGGATTCTGTCTGCTGACGAAGTTGACCACGGCACGGGCGTATGGGCTGCAACCTCTCCTTGAGATCGTCGGCGCCTCCACGGCGAGCGAGGAAAACAGGATCAAGACCGAGACGGTCGTGCTCGGCGAAGGGCTCGGCGCGGCCTTCCGCTTTCTGTTCGAAGAGGCGCCGATCGATCCGGTTGGTCGAATCATCTGCGACATGAACGGCGAGCGCTATCGCGGCAACGAATACGGCTTCGCGGTGATCCGCAATCCAGGCCGCTTCAAGGATGCGGCAGACTTCGAGACCCCGGCCGATTGTTGGGGCGATGTCGGCGCGGCGTCCGGCCCGCTGTTCATCAGTCTGGTCACCGAGGCCGAAGCGCGCAACTACCAGAACGCGCCCCTGTCGCTCATCTGGGCAGGCTCGGAAAATGGCTCCCGTGTCGCCGTGCTGCTGGGCGGACCAAGGAGAGCTGCCTGATGCCCACGCATATCGTCGTCAACAATCTCGGCTTGACCTACAAGGGAACGATAGGCGTTTCGATCGCGACGATACCCGATGTCTGCAAGACACCCACTCCTGGCGGCCCGGTGCCGTTGCCGTATCCCAACTTCGCAAACCAGGGGACTCTGAAGGACGGAACGACGACCGTCTTTGCCAAGGGCGGCAAGATGATCGCCGTCAAGGGCTCGCAATACGGCATGAGCACCGGCGACGAGCCCGGCACGGTCGGCGGCGTCAAGTCGAACGTCTTCAAGAAGGCGACTGATTGGATCACCTACTCGTTTGATGTGAAGATGGATGGCAAGAACGCCTGCCGCCACACAGACAAGAAGTTCCACAATGACAAGAACACGGTAAATTTGGCGGGAGACCTCGACCCGGCTGTCGCAGCGCGCGGCATCCAGAAGCTGAAAGATATCCTTTGTGAATGCAACCGCCAGGTGGACGCCAAGCAGGCGCAGCTCAAGGCGTCAAACCAAAAGATGATGAATTGCAAGGCGCTCGGAGATGCCAAACATAAATGCTGTGACGACGCAGTAAAAAACGTCGGTGGAGAGCCCAAGTTTGATCCCGAGAAGGGCTATGATGAGAAGACCGGGAAGCACGACCCAAGTGCGTCTCGCGAATGGCCTAGCGGGATGGCCGCGAATGATTATTTCGCAGGCATTTCGGGGAAAATCTTTCCTGATGCTGCCATGCTCAATCCCGACGGTTCGATCAACAGGTTCGTGGAATACAAGTTCAGATGCCCTGCGGGAACGCCGACGGGAAAGACCAAAACCGGAAAGAGGAAAAAGCCTTCGCAGGGGACTGCCGACACCAGCTGGACACCCGCCAAGAAGAACAAGAAGGGTAAGATTCTCAAGCAAGACCAGAGGACACGAACGATCAAGCTCGGCGCCAAGCAAAATCCGAAGGTGAAGAACCCACCGGAGCTTTTGACCAACAAGCGTTGCAAGAAGTAGGTTAAACCTATGAAGAATAGCGATCTGACGTTTACCATCGACACGACAGACGGCGACTACACGATTGTACGCCCAGGCTTATCGATTTGCCTGATCTACGCTGATACGGCTGATGTAATCGGCCGGGACGTGGCCAAAATCCTGGAGGAATACATTAAGTTTATTCCCGACGGTGCATTGCAGACCTACCTGTCCGACAGCGGCAGCTGGAAGAAGGCAACCCAACGGACCTTCAACTCCGTCTTTGCCAATCTGTTGGATGTTGGAGAAGGGAACTATTCCGAGTTTCATTTTGGCCAGGAGCCTGCAGGCAATGTTGGCGACTACGGAGCCCACTTCAAGGCAGGCCCCCTGGATGACGACTTCTTCGACAAGGAGGCAAATATACTCCATCTCGAGTTTCCGATGGAGTATGCAGAGCCTGCGGCTGCGGAGCGGCTTGCCGAGTTCTTTGCCCGACTTGTTGGGATCCGAGCCCCTGATTCCGGCTATTGCGGTTATGCATTCAAGCACCTGTTCATGACATTCACGAACGAGGCGCTCGAATTCATCGCGCGCAAGGCAATGAGATATACCGGCTTCGACGTCCCGGAAGACGCAATAAGGATCTGGGCACGCGGTCGTGTCTACAATGTCTCATGGCTAACCGTGCTCGGTCCAGCCATTCTGGTTGAGCTGGGTGGAAAGAACAGACTGCGGCAACAGGGCGTAGGCGACGTTGCGATGTTCGACATAGGGGATGCTCTGGTCATACGTGCCGCAGACCTACCGATTGTCGGCGATGTCAATCGCGGCGCCGCCGATGTGAAGGGCCTTCAGAAGTTGGCCGAAATTACCAAACCTGTACGGATCGAACTGGAGATGCTGGGGCCAAGCGAGCTCGATTTGGCAACGCGCTGGCCGAACCGTTTTGACCCACCGGGGCATTGATTGGAATGTCAATGAACAGGCCCTTTGCCTTGTCGGTTCTGCCGAACGCAAACCGAAGCGAGCTGGTGGTCACCCTGACACTGGCGCGCTCACCTGACGATCGGGCGTTGATTGGAATTGCCGATGTGTGGAAAGCATTCCAGGGCTTGGCGGAATATGGAGGACTGGCTGGGGAAACCAACGATCCGGGTTTGGCACGAGCACTTGCCAGGACGACCTATCTGAAGGAAAGAACGGCAAGCGCAACCTTTCGGGATATAGCCGTCGATCCCGCCAGCTTGTTCGTGCTGGTCAACATGCTGCATTGGCTTCACGGGAAGATAATCCCGCTGCAGGGTGCGAGCATATCGTGGCCCTCCAATGAAAGGGTGGTGCGCACCGACGAGCCGCAATTTCCCGGTCCATGGCCACGATATTCCTATGAGCTCGAGATCGGTGATCTGACCGACGACATCGATGTTGAGATTGAGCTGGCGGCACCACAGCCAAAAGCGGTAACGGACCGGGTTGTTGATGCGCTTTCGGCTTGGCTGCTCGCGACCCATCGGGGAGGATTCGCAAATGAGATGTTCAAACCCGAGGAATCCGTTGTCTTTCTTGGACCGGACGTCATGAACGTAGAGGCCGACTACGTGGCCTGGTTCATCGAAATAATGCGAGCCGACGAAAGCGCGCTCGACAGCATGTTAAACGTGCTCGAATGGGTCCATCAAAATGTAGCGCCCATTCGAGCCGTCAGCCTCGGGCCGTAGCGGCTCTATCGATCTGCCGCGCCAGACAGTAACTGTGAGGCTGCGCCCCAATCCTTCACTTTGTCCGCAAATGGCACTCTCGCGACATTGTCGCCAAAGTGATCCTCGAAGGCCGTGCTGACTTGGCTCGGCTCGCTGGTAAACAGATCCGCCGCGCGTGCTTCTGGGAAGAGTTCCAAAAATGCCGCCCCGGCTGCCGGCGCCAGCGCCGGCGTGCGCATCTGGTGGATCAGCCAGTGCAGGACCGTGCGGTCGCCCAGCATGCCGGCGCCGCGCACCGCCAAGGGCGCCGTTTCAGGCGATTTCAACAATCCGCCCATCCAGGTGCGCACATCCTTGTCGGGCGCCGCCTTGACCGCAGCGCGGAGCGCCGTCATGGCGTCCGGACCGTCGCCGACCGCCACTTTGCGCAGTTCGGGACTAGCCAGATCGCCGGAACCGAGTTCTGTCAATGCCCAGGCGGCCCAGAAGCGCGGCTGCTCTTCGCTGTCTTCCAGCGCCGCCCGCAATTCGTTGACTAGGTCGGTTCGCCGCAGTTTGCCGGCGAGGCGCAGGCTGGCGGCGCGAACGCCCGGATCCGGGTCACGGATAAGCCGCGCCAGCATTTGCTTGGGATCGACGCCGTGCCTAAGGCAGGCCGACACACCGAGAAAGCGCTTGAACGCGTCCTGCGCGCCGATCCAGTCGCGCACCTCCGCTGCGATGGTTTGCGGCTTGTGCCAGGCCAACGCACCGACCAGTCCGCGGGCGTCGTCGCTCTGACGGCCGAGTTCGACGGCCTCGGCGAGGCGGTGGCTGTCATTCTGCTCGATCGCCATCCATGCATAGAGAAATAGTTCGCCCTTTTCTGGGAAATCCTCATGTGCCGCGACGACAAACGGCCAGGCGGTCGGTCCGGCAATGCGCAAACCATCGAGGTTGGCTTCCAGGCGGCGGTCGACGCCGGCCACCACATCCAGATCCGGCGGATCGTCCAACATCAGCGTGTCGCGCTGCGCCCAGAAGAACGCGGCTTGCTCGGCATGCTGCCTGACGATATCGGCAACGGCCGGCCGTTGCGGTACGCCTTGCGATTTCTGGTTGCGGGTTGTTGCCATCGTCAGTTGAGGTCGATCGAACCGCCGCGAATACGATTGGCGGCACTGGCCTGACTGGTGACATAGGTACCGCGAATGGTGATGCGGCCGTCTTTTTCCATCAGGATCGTCGCCTTGCCGCAACGCAGCTCGATGCGTTCGTCGCCGATGATGCGAACGCGCTCGCCGTCGCGCACGACGTGGGGCGCGGCGGTCTTGCGCGCCGGCTCGACGATGCGGCCGACAATCAGCGGTTTCATGGCATCGCCCTCCTGAAACAGCAAAGCCACCTCGGAGCCAACCATATCGGCCGTCAGTTGGGTCAGACTGCGCGCCTGCAAGGCTGTCTCTTGCGGGTTACCGGGGAAGACGACCAGCGGCGAGGCGTCGTCGCCGAAACCGAGAAAGATGCCGATCACCACACCGTCAATGCGTTCGCGAACGTCACTCATCGCTGCACCTCAGTTCTCGCTGATCTTCGAGCCCTTCATCGTGATGTCGCTGGAAGCCTTGATGTTGATCTTGCCCGATCCATTCACCGAAATATCCTTGCCCTCGATGCCGATCGTACCGTCCTTCTTCATCATGATTTTAGCCGAACCGCATTTGATCAGGATCTCGTCGCCTACATCTATCACCAGTTGCTTGGTTACCGTAATCGAGCTGTTCTTGTCGACGCTGATTGAACTGTCCTTGGCGACACTCAGCGAATGAGCCCCTCCGACGGTCGTGGAATCGTCGGCCGTAATGCTGGCGCTGCGTGCTGCACCGACTTTGAACGTCTGGGCACTGCCAACGGTGACGCTCTGATCCGCGCCAACATTGACGCTCTGCTCCGCCGCGATGTTCCAGCTGTCGCCCGCACCAATGTCGTGACTCTGCGCTGCTCCCACCGTCATCGAGCGCGAGGCGCCGACGGTGTTGGTTTGCACTGCGCCCACGGTTCGAGTCTCGGATGCTCCAACCGAATCGACCCGAGCCGCGCCAACGGTCACAGTCTGGACGATCGCGACGGTCTGCGTGTGGTTGGCGCCTATGGTCTCCGTGGAGTTCGAGCCGATGCTTATCGTCTCGTTCGACCCGACCGTCAGCGACCGGTTTGTCCCCACCGTCTCGGTGTCGTTGTTGCCGATATTGGTGGTCTGATCGACACCGACCTTGACCGTCTTGTTGTTGCCGACGTCCTCGTCGAGGTTGTGGCCGACGGAGTGCTTGGCGTCGTGGTCGATGCGGTCCGACTGGTCGTGCTGGACCAGCTTGGTGCGGTCGTGCTTGATCAGAAGGTTGTGGTCCTTCTGCGCCTGGAAATTGACCAGTTCGGAGCCGGCCTTGTCCTCGAACATCAGCTCGTTGTAGCCGCCACCGCCCTTGGAGGAGTCCGACTTCCAACCGGATTGCGTGGCGCTGCCCGGCAGCCCGTAGGGCGGCATCTGCGAGGCGTTGTAGACCCTGCCGGTGATGATCGGCAGGTCCGGGTCGCCTTCGATGAAATCGACGATCACCTCCTGGCCGATGCGCGGTATCTGGATGAAGCCCCAGCCGCTGCCGGCCCAGGTCTGCGAGACGCGCACGAAGCAGGAGCTGTTCTGGTCCTTCTTGCCCAGCCGGTCCCAATGGAACTGCACCTTCACCCGGGCATATTTGTCGGTGAATATTTCTTCGCCGGAAGGTCCGACCACGGTTGCCGTCTGCGGCCCGCGCATGATCGGCCGTGGTGTGATGCGTGGCGGACGATAGGGCAGAGCGGTGGGCGCCACGCCGAGGATCACCTTGAAATTCTCGCCGTCGGTGTCGACGCCGGCCCGGTATCCCGGATCGAACAGCCTGTATTCGGCGCTGACCACCAGGTATTCCTGGTTCTGGTCGTCGCGAGGAAAGCCTTCGAGTTTGAAGGTGCAGCCGGAGAACAGGCCGCGCACGGTTCCGACCGCGGCGATGCGCTTGTGCACCGCCTGAAGTTCTTCGCGCCGTATGCCTGCCAAAGTATCGCCGCGGCCGACCTCCAGATGAGCGCCGGGCTGGCGGTAATTCTCGCCCGCGGCCAGCTTGTGGCTGAACGCCTGGGAAGACTTGGCCATCAGGTCGGCGGCCGGCTTCTTGAAGTCATAGTCGGTGTGGGCATAGGCACCCGGCCGCACCGAGCTGCCCGGAATCCATTCGGTGATGTATTCCACATCGCGGCGCGAGCCCTGCCCTTCGAAGTGATAGGGCACTTTTTCATAGCCCGGCGCCGGCTTCAGCTTGCTCATCGCATCGGCCAGCACCAGCGTGTGCTCGCCGTCGCCATGCTCGAAGAAATACAGGATGCCCTCGTGCTCGAGCAGCCGCTGTACGAAATCGAGGTCGGTCTCGTCATACTGGACGCAATATTCGCGCGGAGGATACGATCCCTGCAGGCGCTTTTCGAACTTGGCGACGCTGTATTTGGAGAAGATCGCCTCAACGATCTCGACAACGCTCTTGTCCTGAAAGATGCGGCAATCGGTGGTGTTGCCGAGGAACCAAAGCCACGGCCGGACGACCGCCTCGTAATGGGCCAGGCGATCCTCGATGCGGGTCAGGCGAAAATCCGAGATGAGGCCGCTGAACCAGCGTTTCGGATCGGATTCACCTTCGATCGAAACCGCGCCGCCCAGCATCTTCAGCGGATCGATGTCCGAGCTGGTGCTGACAAATCCCACCGTGTAGGCAAAGCAGCGGCTGATCTCATCGCGACCGATGAGATTGGTGAAGGTCAACAGCTCGGCGCCAACCGGTGTCTGCACAACCGCGGCGCGTTGTTCACTCGGCATGGGTCGTGCCCCTCCTGGACGCGGCCGCTAGTGTGGCGGATTTGAAGCTCCTGTTGTGTTAACGACATCACGTTCAGGAACTTTTCGCATTCGCCGCACCAGGCGGTGTTGAGCCTACCACATGTTCTCCTTGCGGCCAAAGCGGACACGCGGTGACGGAGCCCTTTGATCGGTTTGCAACGCGGCTGTCCCCCCGCGCGCGCAAGCTGCTAGAATGGCGCAGCATAGATCAGCGATTGCCAGGCGATTCCGGATGTTCATCAGTCTGCAGATCAACAATGTCGATGTCCTGCCCGCCGGACTGCCGCTCGGCTACAGATCGCGTGATCGCAGCTTCGAGATCGGGCGCGAGAATTGCGACTGGAGCCTGCCCGACCCGGACAAGTTCATCTCCGGCCGGCATTGCGAAGTTCGCTACGAAGGCAACGCATTCTGGCTGCATGACGTCTCGCGCAATGGCACCTTCGTCAATGGATCGAACCAGCGCCTCGCCGGCCCGCACCGGCTGGTTCAAGGCGATCGGCTGCGGATCGGCCGCTACATCGTTTCGGTGTCGATCGATGCCGAGAATGCGGCGTTCGACGTGGGCAATCCTGGAACCGGCCACGGCTCGACGCAGCGGCACACCGGGGTCGGACAAGCTCCGGAGCGCGCCATGTCGCCGCCATCGCGGGTCACGCCTTCCCTGCCGGCCGCCGGCCAAGCTGTCGAAGCGGACGAAATCCTGCGCAGGATCGCCATTGGGGCCGGCATTCCGGCGGAAGTGCTGCTGCATCGCCCGTCGCATGAAGTGGCCGGCGAAATCGGCTCGATCCTGCGTATCGTCGTCGACGAGCTGGTTCTGCTGCTGAAGGCGCGAGCCGCGGCAAAAGTCCTGGTCAAAAGCAGCGACCGAACGATGATCAATGCCGCCGACAACAATCCGTTGAAGTTTGTCCCCGGGACGGACGAAATCCTCGACATCATGTTCGCACGGCGCAGGGCCGGCTATCTCGACGCCAGGCACAGCATCGAGGACGCCTTCCACGACCTCAAGACCCATGAATTCGCCACCTTCGCCGCCATGCAAGCGGCGCTGTCACGGCTGCTCGACGACCTGTCGCCCGAAGCGATCGCCAAAAAGCTTCCGCCGTCGTCCTTTGCCTCGAAAAAGCCGCGCGCCTGGGATGCCTTTGTCGCGACATGGCGGGCAAAGGAGGAAGCCCACGAAAACGGCATGCTGGACATATTCCTGGCCTATTTCAGCGAGGCCTATGCCAAGGCCGCCAAACAGAAACAGACCGGGAAGAGCTAAGGTCGGTTTGAGGGCGCGCGGGCCGGATACGGCTGCAGCGCGAGGCGACCTTCGGGCGCGCAACCGACGCTGCTTTGTCAGCCGGCGCAGAAAAATTTCCTCGCCACGCGCATCCGGTTTCAATCGGCAACTTCTGAGATTACGATCACATACGACAGTTCGCCAAGCGGGTACGGTTGATTGACCTGGGGGTCTGCGGCAAATGTCATGGTACGGCGAGACAGCGTTTTGTAGTCAGCGTTCCCCCGCGTGCGCATCGACGGAAGCTCGACGATGAGCTCAAAGGACGATCCTTTCGGCCCGGCGGGCAAAACCATCATCCGCGCCAATCCCGGCCGCAAGCAAAAAACGACCCTCGCCCGCGACAGGCCGACGCCCGACAGCACGATACTGGCATCGGCAAAAACCCGGGATTCAACTGTTTTCGATCCCACTGCCGGCCAACAAGCACCACCGGACGGGGCAACCGGAACGGTGATCTATCAAGGCGTGCCCTTTGTGGAAGACGCCGCCATAGCAGCCGACTCTGCCGGTCCCGGTCATGCCGGCCCGCCACTTCGAGGCGCCGTTGAGACGGCACGAAAAACCGCTCAGGATGCCCTCCTCAACGCCAGCGACGGCGTCGACTATGGCGCGGCAAACCCGATCATTGTTGCCGCCGCGCCGCTGCTGATGCTGCTGGGTCATCTCCGGCTGATGGCTGTCGAGAGACAGGCCGAGCCGTTGGCGGAGCATGTCGCCGAGCTGATTGAGGAATTCGACCGCAAAATCGCGAAAACCGATGTCTCCGAAGAGGATGCGCGCATTTCGAAGTTTGTGCTTTGCGAGACCGCTGACGACATCATCGCAAACCTGCCCGGTTCCAACCACGACTTTTGGGCGCAGCACGGCATGCTGTCGCAATTCTTTCAGCTCAAGCCGACCGGCGCGGGTTTTTTCCAGGCGCTGAACACGGTGCTGGCTGCGCCGGAGACCCACTGCGACCTGATCGAACTGATGCATGTCTGCCTGTCGCTGGGGTTCGAAGGCCAGTATCGCGGCTCGGCGCGCGAAGACGGCGGTCTCGAACGCGTCCGTCGCGACGTCCACGAGACGCTCGCCTATTTCAGGACGGGCGGTGACGACGAGATCTCGCCGCATTGGCAAGGCCTGTCGATGACAGCAGCGCAAGCCTCGAGGCGGGTGCCGCTCTGGGCGATCGCGGCCGCGACGACGGCCGTTTTGACGGCGGCGTTTTTCGCGCTGCGGGTTTTCATCACCGACGAAGGCGATGCTCTTGCCGGCGAATTGCTGGCGCTCAATCCGGCGACACCGATCACCATCGAACGCGCCAGCTTCGTCCCGCTCACCGAGGAGGTAAAGGTCGTCGCTGCACCGACGATTGCCCAGGTCGATCGCATCCGCGCCGCGCTGGCCAAGGAGATCGAGACCGGCGGTGTCAGTGTCGGCACCAAGGGCGATTTCATCGTCGTGGAAATCAGCAATGTCCTGCTGTTCCAGTCCGGAAAAGCCGACGTCAAGCCCGAGTTCGAACCGGTTGCGGCGCGCATCGCGGCGGCTCTCGACACGGAACGCGGTCCGATCAAGATCATTGGCCACACGGACAATGTCAAACCGCGCAAATCGAGCGAGTTCAAATCGAATTTCGACCTTTCCGTCGCCCGCGCCAAGTCGGTCGAAAAGATGATGGCACCGCATTTCAGCGATCCATCGCGAACAAGCGTGGACGGCAAGGGCGAGGACGAACCGATTGCCGACAACGCAACCCCGGAGGGCCGGACCAAGAACCGTCGTGTCGATGTGATGATCCCCAGGGAGGAGACGCTGTGACCGGGATCGGCTGGAAGCGCCCATGATCTGGCTTTTGCGGATCTTCAGCACGCTTGCACTGGCCGGCTTTGCCGCCGCGGTCTGGTACGCCGGGCCGTTGATCCGCTTCGCCGGCTCGCGACCGCTGGAACCGGTCTGGCTGCGCGCGACGATCATCGGCGTCGTCGTCGTATCAGTGGTGGTCTGGTACGGGTTCCGCTTCTGGCAAAGGCGCAAGGCGCAGAAGGCGCTGGAAGCCGCTATTGCCAGCGCCAGCGACGACGGCAGCGATGCAAAGGTGCTCGAGGTTGGCATGAGCGAGGCTGTCGCGACGCTCAAGCGGTCCAGCGGCAAGCGCAACTTTCTCTACGACATTCCCTGGTACATCATCATCGGCCCGCCGGGCGCCGGCAAAACCACGGCGCTGGTCAATTCCGGGCTGAAGTTTCCCCTCGCGGGATCGGGCCAGGCGCAGCCGGTCGCGGGCGTCGGCGGCACGCGCAATTGCGACTGGTGGTTCACCGACGAAGCGGTGCTGATCGACACGGCCGGGCGCTATACGACGCAGGATTCCAATGCGCAGACCGACAAGAAGAGCTGGCTGGCATTTCTGGCGCTGCTCAAAAAGCATCGGGCCAGGCAGCCGATCAACGGCGTCATCCTGGCCATCAGCCTCGCCGACCTGATGGCCCCCGACGATCGGGCGCCTGATGCCCATGTCATCGAAATCCGCAGCCGTCTGCATGAAATCCACGAGGTCCTGAAGATCCAGTTTCCCGTCTATGTGCTGTTCACGAAGGCCGATTTGGTCTCCGGCTTCATGGAGACTTTCGGCGGTTTCGATGACGCGCGCCGACGGAAGGTGTGGGGCGCGACATTCCAGACCGCGGATCGCGGCCTGAACATGGTCGGCGAGGCCCCGGCCGAATTCGACGCCCTGGTAAAACGCCTGACCGAGGGCATGACCGACAGCCTGCAGCAAGAGACCGATCCCGTCGCGCGCATTGCCATCTTTGGCTTTGCGGCCCAGCTCGGCGCGCTCAAGGGGCGCGTCATCCATTTCCTCAACAGTGTCTTCGAGCCGACCCGCAAACAGCTGAATGCCACTCCGCGCGGCCTGTATTTTTCGTCCGGCACCCAGGAGGGCACACCGATCGACCAGCTGCTGGGCAGCATCGGCCGCAGTTTCGGCAGCAGCGCCCAGCCGCATCTTTCCGGCACCGGCAAGAGCTTCTTTCTGCATGATTTGCTGAGCCGCGTCATTTTCGCCGAGTCCGGATGGGTTTCATACGACAGGGCGGCCGACAGACGCGCCGCGCTCGCCCGCTATGCCGGCATGACGGTGATCGCGGCAGTCGCGGCTGCCGGACTTGGCGCCTTGGGCCTGAGCTTTGCCACCAACCGGTCGCTGATCGCCGCCACCGACCAGGCTGTCAGCCAATATCGCGACACTGCCGCGCCGCTGCTCAAAAGCGCGACTGTGTCCGACGCGGACCTCGAAACCGTCATCGGCGCGCTGGACGCGTTGCGCAGCTTGCCGGCTGGCTACGAAAGCAGGGAGCAGCCGACGCCGGCCAAGGCGACGTTCGGCCTCAGCCAGCGCGAAAGGCTGCTTTCGGCGTCGGAAACGGCCTACCGGCAGGCCCTGGAGCGCATGTTCCGCTCGCGCCTGCTGTTTCAGCTCGAACGAACGATCGACGCCAAGATGGCTGATCCAATGGCACTCTACGAGCCGTTGAAGATCTATCTCATGCTTGGCGGCAAGGCACCGAAAGTGGACGACGAATTGGTCGTCACCTGGTTGAAGCGGGACTGGGAGCAGAACCGATACCCGGGATCGAGCAACCGCGATGGGCGCGTGCAATTGGAGAAGCATCTGCGCGCCATGCTCGTCCTTGACGACGCTTATGATCCGCTGTTCGAACTGAACCGCTCGCTCGTCGAATCCGCCCAGCGCTCGCTCGGACGCATGACGCTTGCCGATCGCGCAACCGCACTCATCCAGTCGGCGACCTATGCCGCGGCGCTGGACGATTTTTCGGTGTCCCAGCGCGCCGGCCCGGAAGCCTCGCTGCTGTTCGAGCGCAACGATGGCAATGATCTGTCGAGCCTTCGCGTCCCCGGGCTCTACACCTATGCCGGCTTCGACTTCTATCTCGCCCAGCTCGCCAAAATTGCGCAGGCGCTTGTCGACGACCAATGGGTGGTCGGCAGCGGTGGCGAGCAAGGCGGCTTCGACCAGGAATTGCTCAAGCTCGGCCCCGAGCTGCTCGATCGCTACGGCAAGGGTTTTGCCTCGCAGTGGAACGAGGTTCTCGACCGGCTGAAGTTCAAAGCGATGGTGGCCGACAAGCCGCAATATCTCGTGCTGTCCGCTGCCGGGTCACCAACCTCGCCGATCATGCAGCTGTTCGAGGCGATTGCCCGCGAAACGGCTTTGACACGCGAGCGCGACCCCGGCAGCACCGAGAGCGGCGCAAAGGAGACCGCGGACCGCGCCAAGGGCCTCGCCCGCATCGGCATCGAGCTGGCGGCGCGCAAGTCACAGGCGCGCGCCGGCGCGGCATTCGTCAACGCACCGGGCCAGGATCCAGGGGCGAACATCGAAGCGCAGTTCCGGTCGTTCCAGGCCCTGGTCGCCGGTGCTCCCGGCCAACGCCCGATCGACGCCTTGACCCAGAATTTCCGCGAAATCTATCAAAGCGTACGACTGGCGGCCGATGTTCCGGCCCAGACGGATCAGGTCAACGCCAATCTGCAGCTGCAGATTTCGACCCTTCGCGCCAACGCCTCGCGCCTGCCGAAGGCGCTTGCTCGAATGGTCAGTGCCGCGGCGGACGATTTTGAAGGCACCGCCGCCGAAACCTCGGTCGCGCATCTCAATGAAATGCTCGACGAAGCGGTCGCCCGCCCGTGCGAAGAGGCCATCGGCGGCCGCTTTCCGTTCGCCCCGGCCGCTACCGACGACGTGCCGATGGCGGATTTTGCCAAACTGTTCGCTCCGGGTGGCGTGCTGGACAGATTTTTCGCGCAGAATCTCGCCTCCCTGGTCGACATGAGCGCTCAGGATTGGGAGTGGAAACAGGATACGAAGTTCGGCCGCAGCCTGGCGAAATCGACGCTGAAGGACTTCCAGCTTGCGGCGCAGATTCGCAGCGCTTTCTTTCCGTTGGGCGGCCCAGTTCCATCGGTCAACTTCACCTTCACGCCGCTGTCGTTGCACGGCGACGCCGACACCGCGCAGCTCAATATCGATGGTCAGATCCTGCAGGCCACCCAGGCCGGCAACACGCCGGGCCTGGTGACCTGGCCGGGCATTTCCGGATCGGCCAGTCTGAGTCTGACGCCGGAACTTCCAGGCCGCGAGTCGGCACTCAAATTCGACGGGCCATGGGCGTTGAAACGGCTGCTGGACAAGGGGTCGAACACGGACAACGGCGACAGTCTCGAAGCCCGTTTCGTCATTGGCGGACGCGATGTGGCTTACACGATCCAGACGGGGGCAGGCAGCAATCCCCTTATGCTGCCGGCACTGTCCGGGTTCAGCTGTCCGAAGGCTTTCTAGTGGAGATCGCATGGAAAACAGGCCGATCGACTTCTTGCAGCGGCATCCCGCCTGGCACTACTGCCGGCTTAGATTTCGATATTCTAATGGGTGAGCGTGTGGCAGACTGCCCATGCGCGCTCAACAACGCGTTGCGGAGGAGCGCTTGGAAAGCGCTGACAGGCAAGTGAACGATGCCGCCTTTGAAAGCTACGGCGTGAGCCACAAGGGCTGCGTGCGTCACCACAATGAAGACAGTTATCTGGTCGAGCCGCAAATCGGTCTCTGGGTCGTGGCCGACGGCATGGGCGGCCACGAGGCTGGAGAAGTGGCTTCGGCAAGCATCGTCGAGCATCTGGCAACGATCGGCATCGCCAGTTCGGCACCCGACCTTCGGGCGCGCTTTGAAGATCGGCTTAGCCGGGCTCATGACGAGATCCGCCAGATTGCCCGATCGCGCGGCGTAACCATAGGCTCCACCGTCGCCGCTTTGCTGGCCATGGACGGCAGGTTTGCCTGCCTGTGGTCGGGCGACAGCCGCGTCTATCTGATCCGCAACCGCGAGATCTCGCAGATTTCGCGGGACCACACCGAGGTTCAGGAGCTTCTCGACAGCGGCATGATCAGCGCGGCCGAGGCTGAGAACTGGCCGCGCCGCAACGTCATTACGCGGGCGATCGGCGTCAGCGACGAAATCGCCATCGACTTCCAGCAAGGAGAGACCCTGGCGGGAGACGTTTTTGTCCTGGCTACCGACGGCCTGACCGCCCATGTCAGCGATGCCGAGATCGCGGCAGCGGTGGTCGCGGCAGCGCCGCAGGCGGCATGCGAAAGCCTTTTGGCAACAGTCCTCGAACGCGGCGGGACCGACAACGTCACCATCGTGCTGGTCAAGATCAGAGACAGAGGGAATGGTTCGGACCTGTCCAGGGCGGGAGGCCGCAGCCAATGAGTGCCGACGACAAGACGCGGCTATTGCCCAACATGGCAGACACGACCGTCGGCACCCAGCTCAGCGGCATTTACGAACTCGACGAACGTATCGCGTCGGGCGGGATGGGCGAGGTTTATCGCGGGCACAACATCCAGACCGGCGACCATGTTGCGATCAAGATCGTGCTGCCGGAATTCGCCCGCGACCAGACGATCCTGTCCCTGTTTCGCAAGGAAGCATCAATCCTCAACCATTTGTCGCACGACGCTGTCGTGCGCTATCACGTCTTCACCATCGATACCGGGATCGGACGGCCTTACCTGGCGATGGAATTCGTCGACGGCGAGTCCCTCTACGATGTCATGCGTCGCGGCGCGATGGCGACGGAAGATGTGCGCAAACTGTGCCACCGGCTCGCTTCGGGCCTCAGCGCCGTGCATGAGGCAGGGGCGATCCATCGCGACCTGTCGCCGGACAACATCATCCTGCCAGGCGGCCGGGTCGACCGCGCCAAGATCATCGATTTCGGCATCGCACGCTCGGCGACCATCGGCGGCGAGACGCTGATCGGTGGAAAATTCGCTGGAAAGTACAACTACGTCTCGCCGGAGCAGCTAGGGCTCTATGGCGGCGATGTCGGCGAACAGTCCGATATCTACAGCCTGGGTCTGGTGCTGGCTGCCGCGCTGCGCGGCAAGCCGATCGACATGGCCGGGTCCCAGTTCGAGATCGTCGAAAAGCGCCGAACCGTGCCGGACCTGTCCGATATCGATGCCGATTTTCGACCGATCATCGAAGCAATGCTGCAATCGGCGCCGCAGGACCGACCGGCAAGCATGGCCGACATTGCGGCAATGACACGCGGCAACACGTCGGTGGAAACCGATCGCACCACCGCCGTGAGGGCGCGCGACGAGCGAACAGGCGGAATACAGACCGGACGCCCGGTTTCCATCACCCCATCGACCACGCCGCCGCCTGCCGCCGTTCCGCTGTCGAGGGCCGCAATTCCTGAAGGCGACGAGCCGCGTTTCGTTCCGCACATTCGCCCGGCACATCTGTCGCAGCCGAAGGCGCCGCCGATTGCCCCAGCTCGGGCGATCCCGGCAAAGAAGCCTGCAACGACGGGGAAGCTGACGATTGCGGCGCTGGCAGCAATTGTCGTTGCCGTCGGCGTGGGTCTCTATGCGTCCGGTTTCGTGGATTTCGGGGGCGGCTCGTCCATCAACACTCCCGCCAAGACACCGCCGCTGCAACCCGACCTGTCAAAAAAGCCGGCCGCCGTGGATGAGCAGGCGAATGTCCCGGAACCGCCGGCGGCCAAGCCACCGACGCAGCCGCAAGCAGAGACTACCCCGGCGGCACCAGAACCCCAGGCCAAAGCGATGCCGTCTGCCGCAGCACCATCGCCGCCTGTCGCAGCCCCGCCGCCGACCGAGATCGTTCCGCAGCCAAAGCCGGACACATTGAACAGCACTGAGCAGAAGCCCGCTCAGCCGGTCGACAAGGCTGTCGAGCTGCAGCCACCGGCCGAGCCGGTCCCGGCACCGCCAGCAGCCCAGCCAGATGTCGTCAAGAGCGCAGAGCCCGAGCCGCCGGCCAGCCCACCAGCAGAGCCCCAGGCGGCCGCCCCCGAACCGATTGCGCCAGCACCAACTGCGCAAGTACCCGAACCAAGCCAGCCCAATGCAAACAATGCACAAAACCAGCCGGCTGACACGCCGGCGCAGAAACCGGCCGGCACGGCCGTCGTCTTGAATGTGCCCAGGCCGGAAACCCCGCCGGCGCCTCCCGTCGACGACAACGCGCAACGGGTCGCCTGGGTTCGCGACTTCAGCGGCGGCGACTGCTTTTATGCGACGGTCACGTCAGCCACCGAAACGGCCGTGGCGATCGAAGGCATCGGCACGACAGTCCCGCCTTTCCAGCAAATGCTGGGCGACTTCCAGGCAAGGTTCCATGTCGAGCCCGACGTCAGTGTCCGGCTCATCGAGCCAAGCCAGTGCGAAGTCACCAACTTCCTGCGTTTCCTGGGCGCCGGTGCGGCCGACAAGCCGCAGCTTGTGCTCGATCAGACGTCGGTGCCGAACGGCTCGCCGATCAGCGGCACGCTGGTGACGCATGGCGGCCTGGTTTCCAGTGTGCTGCTGATCGACCACAAGGGCATGGCATTCAACCTCGACGACCGTGTCATCGCAGGACCCGACAAGGCTACCTTCAGCATCCCGATCGGTCTCGGCGCCGCCGACAAGGCCACCGGCAAGGCCGTACCGCAGCTCATCATGGTGATCACCGGCCCGGAGGAAATTCAGGCGGCATCGTTTTCGACGCCGATGCCGGCCTGGGAGCTGCTGCCAAAAATTCTCGAGGAGATCGGAACGAAAGGATCCGAATACTCCGCGACCGCCAAGTATTTCCGGCTCGGCGGGTAGCATGGACGCCGATGGAACCCCGCCGCCCGCGCTCGACATGCCCGCCCGCAGTCCCGCCCGAAAAGCAGCGTGACGCGGTTCGAGCCCTGCTTGCGCTGACGGCGCGCATGAAGCTTGCCGTGATTCTGGGCGCGGCATTGCTGGCGCTGCTGTCGGCCGGCCAGGCCCGCGCCGAATTCACCGTCTGCAACCAGACGCTCGACGTCGTCAACCTCGCCGTTGGCCAGAAGGTCGACAATGCCGACCAGACCGACGGCTGGTGGACCATCGGCGCCAATCAATGCGTCAACGTCATCCGCGAGGAACTGACGAACCGCTACATCTACATCTATGCGACGGACGTTTTTGGTCACGCGATCCTGAGCGGGGCGACCGACATGTGCATCGAGCGACGGCGCTTCTCGATCCGCGGCATCGAAGAGTGCTGGCAGCGTGGCCATATCGCCGCGCGATTTGTCGAAGTCGATACGCTCGACCAGGCGCGGTGGACCTTCTTCCTGACTGGAAGCAGTCCGTGACGCACAGCATCGACACCAGCTTCAAGCAAAAAAGGCAGGCGCGTGCCGCCCTTCGCCGGCGCAAGCTTTGGCTGGGACTGGTTGCCGGCCTTGCCGTGATCGTCCTGTGTTCAATTGCCGCCGGCTTCTACCTCACCGCCGACTATTGGTCGTTCGGCGACGAGGACGAGGAGTTGCATGCGGTCGAAGGATCGGACGATGTGCCCGCCGACGCTTCGGTCTATGTGCCGGCCATCATCGATCTGGCCGGAGACCCGATGTGGATCACGCTGGCGCCTGAGGCCGGCGCCGCAACGAAGGGCAAGGTGGTCCCGCGCCCGGCCGAACTCGATCAGGCCGGCGTTTCGCCGCAGATCGAAATTCTGTCCGACGTGATGCTGAGCGCCAGCGAAAAATTCATGACCACGATACCGTCGACGCAGGAGGATTTCGCCTTCTTTCAGGCGCAGCGAAAGACCGCCGCTGCGCCGCCCGAACCACCCGAACCGTCATCTGGCGATCTGCAAAACGATCTTCAGCCATCGCACACAACGGACGAGGCGCCAGCCGCTACCGCCCCGCAGGCGGCCACCGACGACCCCGAAGCCGGCTGGGGCGAAACAATCGATGCCGGCGAGGCCGCGCTCCCCGCATTCCAGAAAACGCAGGTCGAAAATAACACCAGCGTCGCAACCGTCACCAACGAGTATCAACGCTTCGAGGCGACCGAAGACACGTTCGTGAAAATCCTCAACGACCGCAGCCTGGATAGCGTCGCGCTGGACGCGCATTTTTCCGCCGACGACGCCAGACTGGCAGGCGAAGCCCTGAAGGCGCTGTTCAATCGGGACAGCCTGGAACCGGGCTATGTCGTCGCCATGCGCGGTTTCAGGCCGACGCGCGAGACGACGACGATGTCGCTGATGCAGGTTTCTATCTACGCCAAGAACGTCTTTGTCGGCACGCTGACGCGCAATGCCGCGGGCGCGTTCGTCTCCGGTGTCGACCCATGGGTGCGTGAGGATCTGTTCAACTATTCGGGCGCCGAGGCCGAAGGCACGCACAAAAGGCAATACCGCCTGCTCGATGCAATCTACTCGACGGCGGCGCGCAACAACGTTCCGACCGGCGTGATCGGCGAAGCGATCATGTATCTGTCGAGAGGCGAGGATCTGGATGCCTTCGCCAGCGAGGACCAGCGTCTGGTGCTGATTTATTCGCAGACGCCGCGCGGCAAGGACGAGACATCAGGACGGGTGTTGTATGTCGGCGTTCAGGGCAGCGAAAAGAGCCTTGACTGTTTCGTCTTCCAGCAAAGCGACGGCCAGTTCGCCTGCGTCAGCGGCGACGACCAGGTTCGCTCGCTGACGGTAGCCAACGGCATGGTGACACCGGTCAACGGCGTCATGACCTCGACTTTCGGCCCGCGCAAGCATCCGATCCTCGGTGTGGTTCGCATCCACAAGGGCGTCGATTGGGCAGCACCGGTGGGGACACCGATCGCCGCCGCCTTCGATGGCGAAATCACTTTCCAGGGCGACGGCGGCGGCTACGGCAATGTGGTGAAGATCGCGCATGCCGGCGGACGCGAAACGCGCTACGCGCATATGTCGAAATTCGCCATCGCGAGCGGTGTCGGCACCAAGGTGAAGGCCGGCGACATCATTGGCTATATCGGCACCACCGGCCTTTCGACCGGGCCGCATCTGCATTTCGAACTCTATCAGAACGGCCAGGCCATCGATCCGCTGGGCACGGTAACGGTGACCGCGGTCGCGACCGACGATGTCGCCGTCGAAACGCTGACCGACCGTATCGTCCATGTCGAAAGCGGCGGCAGCGCGCGCGCCAAGAACCCGCTGTCTTCGGCAACCGGCGCCGGTCAGTTCATCTCGAAAACCTGGATCAGGATGATGAACACCTACCGTCCCGAACTGGCACGCACACTGTCGACCGCCGACCTTTTGGCCCTGCGCTATGACGCGACGATCTCGCGCGAGATGGTGCGCAACCTGGCGCGCGAGGGCGAGGCCTATCTCAGGGCGCGCGGCCACCAGATCACGGCTGGCCGGCTCTATCTCTGTCATTTCCTCGGCATGGACGGCGCCCATCAGGTGCTGGCGGCGCCTGGTTCGGCGCAATTGAGCGCCGTGCTCGGCTCGGCCGTCATCCAGGCCAACCCGTTCCTCACCGGCAAGACCGCCAGCTATGTCGTGGACTGGGCCGAACGGAAAATGGGGCAAAAGGTCAGTCGCGTGGCCACCGATGCAAGCCCGCAGACGACGACCACGGAGATCCGTCAGACGTCGCCGGAGTTCGAAAAATACAAGCAGGCCGTCACGGCTCTCATAGGCTCGATTCAGGATACGCTTTGAGCGTGTCGCTCGCGTTTGGCCGGCCGTCCATTTGGTGTTCCTGCCGCCACGCGGTATTATAAGCAACCTTTTTCGGGCCTTTTGTGAACCAAAACTGTGGTCGACATCACATACGCCCAAGAGCCATTTTGGCAGAAGCGACTTGTGTCGCTGATTAAATTTAGCATGAGCAGACATCAATAGCGCGCCCCCGGATGGGGTGGAGGACTGGTCGATGAAAGCGTACGCCGTCTTTCTGAGCGGACTCATCCTGTTTGTCATCGCCTCGCTTGGCGCCCAGGCTGCCACGCCCGACGCCAAGCGCGTCGCACTGGTCATCGGCAACAGCAAATATGTCCATGCCGTTGCCTTGCC